>PKWW01000060.1 GCA_003132165.1 Acidimicrobiaceae bacterium
GCCCAGAGAGAATTACACGCCGGGCCTTCCACACCGGTTAACTGGCACTTCGCAGAGCAGCGGGGTATGAGTGCAATCTCATCTGCCCACTCCGACGGGAGTCGCGCATCGTTCCAGCGGTGCGAAGGAAGGATGATGACGCCAAACTTCATCGGCTTGTCCTTGGCAGAGGTGTCGGTGGATTCGGAACCACCATGTGGCGTCGGGAGGTGCGCACAGGTCTGATCCATTCGAATGTGCTGTCGTTCTTACTCCCTCTAATGCGATTCCGTCTCGAATGTCCAGTTGGTAACATTGGGGGAGCCAAAGGTGTCAGCGATGGAGGATGTGATGGTCGGGTCGAAGCAGAGGATCTCCTATTTTCCATTGTCACAAATGGACGACAGGATGATGCAAGTGATGCAGCGTTGCGCCGAAGAGGGTACGCCGCGACCCGAGAGTTCCGCGATTCGTGCCCATTCGCCTGCAGCATTCTGGGCCTTTGACGATGCGTGGGAGAAGTTGTTCCGTAATGGTGTGGTCGATCACGGTATCAAGGAGTTGTGTAGGGTCTACGTGTCGCGTTCAGTCAAGTGCGAGTACTGCGGCAATCAGCGAAGCGAAGCGGCGCGGTCATCGAACCTTTCTGAGGGCAAGCTTGACGAACTCATGAACTTCGAAACCTCGTCGACGTTTTCTGATCGCGAGCGCGCCGCTCTCTCGTACGCCGAGGCGATTACCTGGCGGTCCGAAACTGGGGACGGTTTCTGGGACCGGCTACATTCGCACTTCTCGGAGGAGGAACTGGTGGAGCTGGCGTGCTTCATCGCGCTGACCATGGGTCAACAGAGTTGGATTCGGTTGCTCAACATCGATCACCACGAAGTCATGGCTGGTTCGTCCGCATCTCTCGCCCCTGGCTTCGAGAGCAAAGAAGCGTTGAGTGAGTCGAAGCAGAAGACCGAATACTGGGCGGCCGGGAAGGACTGAACGCCGGAGCACGGAGGTCTCGCTCGGAGATTGGTTCATACGTTCGCTCGCGAACGCATTCGATGCCCTGACCCCGTTGACGGGGCATAATGTCAATGTTTGAAACCAGGCTTGGCCGTCGAATCCTGGCTCGCGAGGGCGTGACATTGAGGGATCGGCACGGGTTACGTTGCTAGCGTCCTGCTCTATTCGCCGTGGGGAGGGCACGGAAAGACGTGGGCAGGATTTACGATCATGAACGTGGTTCGTTGGTCTTGGCGAGGGTGCGCCACGCGTGCATTAGTTCGGTTCCTAACTGGTAGTGCCAGAGGATCGCGACGGTCATCAGGGTGACTGTCGCGGCGTAGGGGCCATGGGAATACCGACATCGTCGTTGGGGAGAGACGTGGTCGAGGTCGAGACGGGCAACGTCGTCGTAGGACTTGGCGGTGCCGGTCGAACCGTGATGGTCACAATGCCAGGCGCCTCGTGGTCGCTAACGTTAGTAATGCGAATCCTCGGCTTTGAGGCTGTGCTGGGCCCTCCTTGGTGCAGGATTCGGATATTGGATCCTTTGACGGCGACGCTCAGTACGTAGCGGTTGTTAAGCGATGTGCGGTGAAGGGCAATGTCATAGTCAGTGGACACACCCCTTATTGTGAGGTCGGTGATCAGGTCGGACGTCACGAGTTGTTCACGACCGTCGAAGAACTCGAACTTCTCTCTACCAGGACTATTGGGAACATCACGAACCATGATCTCCACGATTGCCGGGTTTGTGCCGCCATGGGAAATTTGTTCGCCAGTTGGGAAATGTATGAAGTGGCTTGGCCACTGCTGCCATTGGTTTATGGAACTATCCGCATTGATCCTGATCCAGTCGTAACTATCGACATCGAGGATGTCTTGCTGGGATATCACGATGTAACTCTGGTGGGACCGACCTGTTCGACGATCGCGACGTGACCGGGGAAGGGTATTCCGGGACTGCCAGGGTTCCATTCGGCCACCGAGCCAACCGTCGGCGTCTGGTTCACCAGCGCCCCGTCAAGGGTTGCTGTCGTGGGCCACTGCCCGGCGTTGCCAAGCAGGTTGGGAGGTGTGGTGACGCCGTAAGTGGTCGATTCGACGTACGCGACGTAGTTCGTGCAATTGTTGCCGGCGTACATTCTCCAATATGGCGTCTCGAAATGGGCCGGGTAGCCGTGCGTGGTGAACGTGCCGCTGCTACACGCCACGTAGCCGTGGCACAGGGTCGACGGAGCGGCGTCGGCCGCCGACGAGATCGGAGTGACAGTGAGGAATGCGACGACCAGGAGTACGCAGGTGACAAAACCGAATGCGGAGTGCCGACTTGTCAGCGGCGCTCTCTTCTTGTTCATGACAAACCCCTCCTTCAGGCAGACATCAAGCAGGTTGCCCTCGTGCCGGTCAGACTCGGTTCAGCATCTGTAAGAGCGGACCCCGTGCGCTGGGAGTCGGTCCGAGGTAGAGAGGTGACACCATCTGGGCATGGGCATGTGCCGACGGACATCCCACGCATTGAGCGCCACCGAACTCGCGACCCCAAGGACCTTCGTAACATGCGGCCCAGTCACCGGTCACTTGGCGACCCTCATCTACGTTCACCACCGTTGCCGCCAGTGCCACTGTCCGCTCATCCAACGCCACTGACCCACCCTCGCTCGACGCCATCAACACCGCTGCCTTAGAACGCTCCTCGTCAGCCGAGATTCGCTGGCCGGCCCGACCAGGTAACTCCGGCCGCACTTCGTCCGATCGTGGAGGAGAACCCTGCGACACCTCCCCGCTGGGACCTGGCGGGCGTATTTGACCTAGGAAACACTTATCACAGATCTTGTGATGTCACATCCGCGGGGTGTCGTGGTGATTTCATACCTTCCCACCAGGTACGAAGCCACTCATTCATCTCCTTCGGCGGTCGGTGAGGCGACCCGGCGTGACCATCAAGGGTGTCGTAATCGAAGAGAACACGTTTGACAAGGATCGGTTCGCGTCGAGCTCGCCGACACACTGCTGAGCCCACGCCTTTTGGGACCCAAGTTGTTGGACACACGTTTTCTGGCGGTGAGATCGGTGTCACGCTTGACGGGAATGCGATAAACGCAACGATCAACGACAGGCTCATCGTGACTAACACTTTCTCGGGCGTGCAGGAGTCGGCGATCAGCCTCAACGCGTCCTCCCTCGACCAAAGGTTGGCGACATCGATGCTCCGGATCCGCGCTGTGCGACCACACTCAGTGGAGCTCAATCGGTCAGTGCTCGCTTCACGCCCTAGTCCTCAAACGCGCCTCGGCAGTGACCTTCGCTGGGTGGACAGGCTTCTTCGGATTCAGAGCCCCAGCGGCTTGATGACATCATCTCCCAAAAGACGATGTCGGGTCCCGTTAGATTGTGCACGTCGGCCCCCAGACCAGAACCCACACGGTCTAGGTCAAGCCGCCAATGCAAGGTGGCAGAACTGTTGCGTCGGGCCTCAGACACCATGTCGAAAAGCGTGTACGTACTCTCGAAGCGGTTTATGTTTCATTTCGGATTCTACGTCTCATATTGAAGTAGTTTGACCTCGTGAGCGATCAGAAGCGAAGCGTACCGACCGGCGTTGCGTTGATGGTCAGTTCACTGCTCGTAGCGGTGTCGCTCGTCATTGGACTGGTTGCCGTCGGCCGCGGGGTGTCGGTGCGCGGCAGCAACACCGGTATCACCATCACCGGCGAGGCGTCGGCTCCCGTCTCCGCTAACCAAGTGGTGTGGACGTTGATGGCGCAGGAGATCGCCCCCACCGCCAGAGAGGCCGTTTCAATGGTGGCCGCTGACGTGAAGTCCCTCAGCGCGTACCTCAAGAGTGGGGGGATCGACGTCTCGAAGTTGGTGCTGAGTGGCGTCTCGACCTCGAACAATGAGCAGTACATCAATGGCAATCCGACGGGCAAGATCCTGAACTATCAGGCGAGCCGTAACATCACGGTGAACTCGGACAACGTCTATCTCATTCGGAAGCTCAGCCAAGGCATTGGCCAGGTTCTGGAGACGGGTGCAAACATCGACTCCTCGGGGCCGCAGTACTACGTGAGCACCCTTCAGAAACTCCGACCTCGGCTCATCGCTGCGGCGGTGCGCGACGCGAAGTCGAGGGCTATCGCGCTCACTTCCGCCACGGGCGGCTCGGTGGGGTCGGTTCGCAGCGCCAGGAGTGGACCGTTCCAGGTCAATGCCGTGGGCACCGTCGAGGTCTCCAGCGGCGGCGTTTACGACACGACGACCATTCGCAAGACCGTGTCGACCACCGTGACGGTGGTCTTCAACTTGGGCTGACGGGGCGTCAGCTCGCGTTCGTTCCGAGATGCCTCGAATTGATCACTGATTGTAATTCCTTGGTTCGAAGCCGCCAGTGGAAGGTTGCATTCCTGTAACGTCGGACCTCCGACACCAATTAAGGTCCGGCCGAATCAAGCCGCCGGCATCAGGTGGCCTGTTTGAGGCGTCGGGCCTCCGGCCCCAGCAGTATTGAGACGTTGGATCTTGAATTGACACGTGGCCCGTTGATAACAGATAGGGCGGTTGGACCCCTCCGTCGAAGGAATCCGGACCAGAAACCTCGGGCACATATTCGACACTGACTTTCACGCCAGGTTTCACCTGAGAGAGTGCGGGCAAGATGTGATTGAGAACTTGTTCTGCCGTCGCCTTGTGCCTGTTGCCCGCCGAAGTCATCTGATACCAGCCGGTGTCGTCCTTCGCGTAGTAGTAGTAGAAACGGCCAGCCTTGGAACGGAATGTGATGCGGTACTCAGTGTTTCGCAGAGTCATTGCCTCTCCCTACGCCTCCGCCAGCCGACCTTCACTGCATGGTACGGCAGTCGCGTGTCCAGGGTACTGATTCTCTGACATTGAACATCCTGTACTTGGAACAAGCTGCTACTGAGAGGTGGAATTTCTGTTGCGTCGGGCCTCCGACCTAGAGTGAGCAGCAATGGGCGATCAGGGTGCAACAACTCGAAGCACTTGGTTACGATTCATCGCAGTGGTCGCACTGATCGCAGTACTTGTTGGCGCCTTGCTCACTCTGGCCCAAGTTCGCTCTTCGAGAAACGCTACTGGTCAAGTCGCGTGGCTCGACGAGCCAGCGTCCTCCGACTTGCTCATTTCATTGCTGCCGAAGCCCCTTCCTGCGGCGCCGCCACGAGTAGGGGCACCCGCGTGCACCGCGGACAAGTTGTCAGTGGTGTCTGTTCGGCCACTCGGAATTTCTCAAAACGACGGGTTCATGATTTCGCTTCGCAATACGGGCTCGACCGTCTGCTTACTCAAGGGAACGCCTCGGGTAGTCGCCAGCTCACCGGGGGAGGCGACGGTGCTCGCCTCAACAGAGAACCTACCGTCGTATGGTGAGATTACTGACACGGTCCCCGGTGCGACGGTTGAACTGGAAATTGATATCCCAGCGGCGTGCCAGACCTACCCGGGCGGCACATCGGCCACCTTCTCCAAGTATCAGGGCTTGACGATTTCGACCTCCAGTGGCGTGTCCACGGTCGTTCACAAGCCCCATCTCGCCTTTCCGTGCGGAATGGCGACGACGCCGTTCTTCACGCCTACACCGGCGCCGAGGTATCCAAAGAACCCTCTTGTTGGACTGATCCCTCGTCTGCGGTTGCCCGCCACGGTGACGGCCGGCGCCACGTTGTTCTACGTAGTCACCTTGACAAACCCCGCCAGCCAGCCAGTGGCGCTGTCGCCATGCCCGGCCTACCTCGAAAATTCGAGCATCCCCACCAAGCTTGTGTACCGATTGAACTGTCAAAGCGTGCGAACTATCCCGGCCCATGGCCGAGTCACGTACGAAATGGAGATGGCAATACCAACCAAGGCACCGAGCGGCATGACGAAGGTGGGGTGGATCCTCTTTGGTGCTTCGACCTTCTGGGGGCACGGCCAGGTCAGAGTTATGAAATGATGACCGATCGGCTCGAGTGCTGCATTGGATTGATTCGACCAAGCAACGTCGACAGTAGGAATCTCTCCTCGGCACGAGTTTGCTCGTACTTCGACACCACGTTGGATCAATCAACAAGTCGCCAATGGATGGTGGCATAACTGTCGCGTCGGGCTGCGACACCAGCAGGCTCGATCTGAGTAATTCTTGGTGCTGCATCACCCGCGACGGGTGATGACAGATCACACTGCGGGAAGGAGTAATGACGTGGTCGGCCGGAGCAAAGTCGTGAAATCGTCTGCGGTTGGATGATGGTCGATGGAAGTCAGCGTCGAGCGCGAGGAGTAGCCCGAGCCATTCTGTAAGAGCCAAGAGACAATGAACCCCGCTTGGTCAATGCATGTGGTCTGGGTCGTGGGACCTGAATACTGAGTGAGGCATCGCAAGGGGCCGAATTCCTGTGACACCCTCGTCGTTATCATTGCCTTCTTCTGCGAGTGAACTCCGACAAGTTCAGTAACCGACTGCAGCACGTAAGTCGGAACAAACCCTGCATCCTCTTCGGCGAAACCGTTCGACGGAATGTAAGGACTCGGTCTCGAGCATCGTAACGGCCCAAAGGTGCCGTTGTCGTAGTTGCCGGTAATGGGGACATTGGTGCACGCGCTCACATTGGTACCGTTCTTGATCCACTGGATAATTCGTCCAGTGGGCCCCCGAAGGATGTAGGCGTAACGACCGGTGCCCGAATATCCATCCACATTCGTCTTGACTTTCGTTCCAGGGGGACTAGGGATCTGGGCAATGACGATTGTCCCGTCTTGGAAGAACAGATAGCGATTTAGGCGGTAGGTCACAACGAACCGAGTGCCATTGGCCTGTTTCATGGAGTCGATGAATTTGGCCATCGAAGTTGCCTGCCCCGTGTTCGTCGGAGCTTGGTTCGTTGCCCGATCAGCGGTTATCACCAAGAATGCCCCCGTCGCCGTGGCTGCCACCGCTATGACAATTGCGAGAGCCAGGATCCTTCGCTGCATACCGGTAAGACTACGACCGACGTTGGTCTAATCCTGAAGCCGCCAATGCGAGGCTGCACTTCTGTGACGTTTGGCCCTTGTGTTGTCAAAGTCGACAGGCGAACCTGAACGTATGAGCAGGAGAGTTGTCGGCATTGTTGTCAGCGCGTTGGTAGTGGTGGCCGCATTGGGTGTCGTGGTGGGGCGTCAATGGGGTTCAGTGTCAACTCCATCGACGTCAGCGAAGACCACCACCACGCTTGGCACGACGACACAACCCGAAACGGCAATATGGCCCTTCGCTTCGACCGTGACACGGTTTGGTGATCCGGTACTGGCAGCCCAGGCATTCGTCACGGCCTACCTGGGATTCGTCAATCCAATAATGGGTGCCTTTGAACAAGGCGATTCTCACTCAGGTGAAGTTCTAGTCAGAGCCACGCCGACCGGTCCCGTGACCACGGTAATGGTGCGCCAGTTGACTCCGGCGAACTCGTGGTGGGTGCTCGGCGCGTCATGCCCGGACATCATCGTGACGGCTCCTTCGTCGCCTGTACGTATTTCTTCACCGGTAGTAGTCCAAGGCCGCAGCACCGCGTATGAAGCCGTTGTCAATGTCGAGATACTCCAGGATGGTACGTTCGTTCCACTGAAGACAGATGTGGTGGTGGGTGGCTCGATGGGAGTCATGGGTCCCTTTAAGAAGTCGATTGTATTCGCTTCGCCATCGTCTAGAGCCGGTGCGCTTTCGTTCCGCACCATCTCCCCGAAAGACGGACACGTGATTGAAGCCAGCGTGATTCGAGTCACCTTTCTGAAGTGAGGTGTCGCTCAAATAAATCGTCGGGCACGGACTTCGAGTGGCTGACTCGGTGACTGCTGATACGCGGGTGTTCCTCGGCGGCTCGGGATCGATAAATTCTCTCTTCGACGAGTCGAAACTGATTTTTATTGCGATTCCATAGAAAGTCTTTCATCGTCGTGACCACGACTCGATTTCCCTTCGTAGATTGTGGATATCGGCCCTCCGACTCGAACAATCACTGAGTGTTCGATACTCAGTGAATCGCACGTGATCTGATGCAGTTGAAGCCCTACGTGTGAAGCCCTGGACTCTCCTATGGCCATACGAAGTCAGGCGCTGAGCCTCAGTTGTCATCCTTTGACGGTAGGTTTGGCCTTGAGCCCCAAGCTGGGATGCGCTGACGTGGTTGGCGATGGTGGCCGGATTGGAAGAGCGATGGCGCAGTTCCTTCGAAGTTGGCTCTCGATTCGACGCGGAGATTCTGTGGCTCGGCTGGGAATCGCAAGTTTCATCATGATGTCGACAATGCTGTCGATGTTCACAAGCGGCGCCTCTGCCGCAACTTCATTGGACAAGTGGTCTCCAGCAGTTCTCATTGGTTCGAAGAGTTCTTCCGCGACACAGGTGAATTACTCAGTCACATGCCCGTCATCCACATTCTGCGTATCGGTGAATGGAGATGGACAGGTGTTGTATTTCCGAGGCGGAGTGTGGTCGTCGCCTCAGTCACTTGCGTTAGGAGGGTCAATAGATTCTGTTTCATGTTCGAACAAGGCGTTCTGCGTTGCGGTTGCCGCGGGCAAGGCAGCGGTGTACAACGGTCACGTCTGGTCGTCCGCTGTTCCAATGGGACCCGCGGGAGATCAATACAAGGTCTCGTGCCCGACGTCAACCTTCTGTGCAGCAGTCGGCGCCAATGGTATTCCGGGGAAGCCCAGCGCCTTGGTGACGTTCAATGGACACTCCTGGACGACGTACAAGACCACCTCTACGGGAACACTCAATGACCGATTATTGAGTGTGTCGTGTTCGACACCCCAATTCTGTATGGCCACCAACTTTGATGGTCAGATCTTGGCGTTCAACGGGACGAGATGGTTGCCGAGCCACGTTTCTGGACCGAAATCGCTGATCTCAGTCTCCTGCGCTGCTTCACGATTCTGCATGGCCGTCACCACCACTGGAGATTCAACGACGTTCCATGGTGGGAGTTGGTCACCGCCCAAGCCCATCCCCGCTTTCAAGAATGCTGGTGCATACTCGGTCTCCTGCGTATCCGCAGCGGAGTGTTCCGTCATTGGGCTGAGCGGTGCGGTGACATCGTGGATATCCGAACGATGGTCAAGTCCCTTGACAGTGTTTCCCGGAGGGTACGTAGCGGGCGTGGCAATTTCATGCTCCACGGGAAGTCACTGTGTGGTCGTGAATGATAGGGGCATGGGCGCGAGTCGATAACTTCGGTTCAAGGCGCCAGTGCAAGGTGGCATTCCCGTTGCGTCGGGCTATCGACATTAATAGAACCCGACCCCTTGAGACTATCGACGGACAATCGATAGTCGATATCTGTAACGATTGTGGTTCGAGACGTACCCTTTAGGTTGGGAGCGACGGGCACGAAGTGGTGTCCAAAAGGAGTGACGACATGGAGATCATCCGAAATGCCGACGGGAGCCTGGTGGTACCTATTCCAGAGGGGCGGCATCACGACAGCGACGACGCAGTCGAGGCTCCGACCGGTGACAGCGTTGACGTGGTCGCTGAACCGACGACTCGGTTGTTGCATCCCGGTGAAGGAGGCTATAGCGAGGCTCTTGCCGAATGGGATCTTCAACAAGATCCCGATCGCGCCCCCGCGGTCTCGACCGCGAGTGGGCGAGAAGAAGCGATGAACGTCGTGCACACCCTCGCCGAGTCGCCCGACCATGACGTTGCCGGCGCGCTCAAAGACGTCAACGACTCCGAAGCGAGTGGCGAGGCGCTGCGACACGTGCTGATTGGAGGGACTCACTCGGTCGAGGCCTTCTCCGAAGAAGTGGCGCAAGCCGAAGGGGGCGAACCACTCCCGGCCCACAAGATGACCAAGATCATTGGCGAAGTCTTAGCCGAGCTGGACAAGTAATCGGTCCGTCCCGGCGCGACCTGACACGGTGGCGCTCGGATCGTTGACTTCGACAAGAGGCCGCAGCGGTGCCTACAATGCTGGAGTTGTCCCAAACGAACAGGGACTGGAGTGACGTGGACGTTCAAGAACTGCTGGGAAAGGTGGCCGAACACCTGTCGGTGAGGCGTGCCTTTGGCACGGCCTACGAAAAGGGTGGATCCTTGGTCATCCCCGTAGCGCTCGTGGCCGGCGGTGGCGGTGGAGGCGAAGGCACGTCCGGATCACCGACGACCGATTCGATCGCCGACGGGGGATTCGAGGGTGAAGACAACGGGACTGACGCTGAAGCGCCGAGTGGTTCCGGTGGCGGTTTTGGCGGGTTGGTGATGCCCGTTGGCGTCTACGTGGTCAAGGACGAACAAGTGCGCTGGGTTCCCGCCGTGAACGCAAACTTAGTGATCGTGGTCGCCTTCATGACCGTTCGGATGATCGCGCGCGCCCGTCGTCAGGCCCGTCGTCACGCCTCGTAAGCCAAATTGGAAGTGCGGCCGCTGGCCGAGGAGCGGGTTCTAACGTTTGTTCGACGTCCAAAAGATGAAGAGTTGCCGGTTTGAAGTGGCAACTCTTATGTATTGACTCAATAAATGCGCAACCTCCAGTGCAAGGTGGCAGATCTGCTGCGTCGAACCTCCGACACCCAGAAACCCTGACGCCTCCGACCGCCTCCGAAACCATCGAACCAACATCGGAGAGTTTCCGTTCTTGATTCGAGCCGACTCGTATGCTTCAACCGTGACCTGGTCAAGACAAACGTTATCGAGACGATTGATATTCGGAGGCTTTGCTCTGCTCGCGCTGTCGATGGTAATCAGTACTTACAACTATTTGAGCCAAACCTATTCAGGTGGGACTGGTGCCAGCACATATGCCCAACTGATCTTGGCGGCACTCTCGTCACTGTTCGCCGCGGGCGGTTGGTGGTTTCTGTGTCAGTTGAAGACCGGGGACTCCGCGCAGAGGTCTCTTCTCGTGAAGGCATTCGTGGTGCTGGGTCTGCAATTCTCGGTTTCGTGTATTGGCCAACTACTTAGAGCTGACCATGTGTTCTTCATTAATCGATTCAGTGCGCCATTCTGGATTGACGCACTTGGATTTGGCGTGGGCGCCGCAGGCTTCTTTCTGACCTCATTCATGGTGTACCGGGTCGAGCCGGTGTCCACGGATTCCTGACGTTGTTGTCAAGCACTTAGTCCACTGCGGAAATCCTCGAAGGAGACGTCAACGGACGGGGTCTTCGTTCTCAAGCCACTTGTTGCTGGTGAAGCCTCGGAGTGGCTCGCCGGAGAGGACGACGGGCAAATTCGCTGGTTCGAAGCTCCGCGATCTTCGCGCCTATCAGATGTTCAGCGCTTCATCGCTGAATGCCAGGAGTCATGGAGCACGATGGGAACGTATCGTCACTGGGGAATCCGAAGGACTGGTTCTGAGATTCTGCTCGGAGGTGTCGACGTGCGCGATCTTGGCGACGATGAAGTGAACCTTTCGTACGTGGTGTTTCCGCAGTTTCGCCGAGACGGCGTCGCGCGTGGGGCGGCGCTCCTGGCGCTGAGATATGCCGAGAGGTCGATGGGTACGAGGAGGGCGGTGATCAAGATGCTTGCCGACAATCTGGCTTCGGTGAATCTCGCCAAAGGACTTGGTGCGGTCTACGTCGGCGATGAACCTTCTGATGCCGGCGCGATGTTCAGTGTCTTTACTTTGTTCCTGCAATCACTTAGTTGATGCGCTGGGGAACCCTTCGGACTCTTCTCTCTGCGGCCTTTGTTACGTCCGGGCTGCTCTTGAGCGCTTGTGGCTTGCCCTCTTCGTCGACCGGAACCATCAAAGGCCAACTCCTTGCGTACGGGGGGATATCGGTCTCGCTGAAGGGGCGACCGTTGGAAGGTCAAGTGAGGGCAACAAGTACTAGGGGAAGGTCTTTCGAGACATCCGTGCCCAAGGATGGAGATTTCGTGCTTCAGGTTCCGACTGGGACCTACTCCCTGGTCGGCTCCTCGCCCCAGTTCGGAGGTGGTCAGTACGGATGCTTCGCGAGGGTCAGGGTCACTGTGTCCGAGGGCCAGACCACCAAAGAGGATGTCGTCTGCCCTGAGAAGTGACCAGTCCAAAGTGGCATCTGTCACGTCGAACCTCGGACACCAGGTCGGCAGGCGTCTCAACCTATTGTGATTGACACGGGGCCTCGTTCGCGTCGTCACTCGATTACGGTTGGCGAATGAGCTACGAATACACTGAGTTGTATATCCCCGTGGGCAAGAAGGGCTGGAAAGAACTTGGGTCCGCGCTCGTTGACTTGCCCGCAGACGGATGGGAACTGTTCATGGCTGTTCCCATAATTGGACTGACGGCATTCATTCCGGGCATATCCGGCAGTAGAACTACTGCGATCATCCATTACTTTCGTCGACCAAAGGCGTGAGTTAACAGTCGCCAATGCCAGCCGGCATCCCTGTGGCGTCGGGTGTCCGGCGCAGATTCGTATCGCCATTTAACACATTCGAACGAGATAATTTGTCTATTTCGCGTGTCAATTTGGACCGCAACTCTCTACCAGCCTCGGCGAGTTGGCAAGTGTCGGTCCGAGTCCATTGCCGTACATTCGTGCAACCGAAGGTTGCTCATTCCCATAGGCAAGGAGACTGGTCGAAGCCGTCACACCTTCGAGTGACATCTGGATGAACCGAATTGAAACTGCTACCACCACCTTGAAGGCGGACGGGTCGGCGCCATCGAACGCCGGAAGATGATGGGCGGTACGTAGTTCGAGGAACCACTTGTTGGGTTGATGAATATCGTCGTAAAGCTTCACACCGTTACGAATCGGATTGCACTGATCGGCCAGGCTGTGGACTACGAGAAGTGCAGGTCGCCTGGCCTCGTTTGCGAACGATTGCGCCGAATCCTCCTCGCCCGACAGAATGATCACGGCACGGTAATCGATACCTGTGCGCAATGCGGCGTAGTTGATGCCCTGCGGATCATCACCGTGGTCGTACGCCAGCATCCCCACGGCCGTGGCGCCGTCCGAGTGCCCCGCGAGTGCGATTTCCGAGGTCTCCACCAGACCGTTGACGATGGGGCACGATGCCGACTCGATCGTCGATGCTTGAAGAACCGCCTTGGTCACAAAGGTCAGATCAGCGGGCTCGTTCACCAAATCACCCTCGGTGTTCGCGCCGTGCTGTGCCGCAACCTCCGAAGACTTCTCGTCGGGGAAGAACGGCGACACGACGATGAAACCCGCTCGAGTCCATGCGTCCAACAGGGCTGCGTACGTGTCGGGAGTCACGTCGTAACCGTGGGCGAAGACGATCATTGGATACCCGCCGCTTCGCTCAACGGGAGGCGCTCCGGCCATTTCGTTAGTCCCGCTCGCGACCGACTGGGTTGGGTACCGAATTTCGGTCACAAGGGTTCGACTGGTCGACAAGACCGAGAACGGCGTCGTCGAGTAGTTGATCACGGGACGCGTGCGATCGACGAATGTGCATCGTGCAAGACCAACCGCGAAAAGTGGAGTTTGGGTGACTGAACGTGCGTGATCCGCATCGGCACTTTGCGGTGCGATCAGAACGCTTGGTACGACCAGTGTCGCAACAATAGTCAGCAGAGAGGCACCAAAGGTGATGCGCCGACGCCGACGCTCCTTCAATTGACCGCGCCAGGTTGCCCTCATTGAGTACGAACCCAAAAGCTCATTGAGACTGAAGTGCCGCATGGAACTCCTCTTAGGCACGGATGATAATGGCACGCTGACAACGGTCCGCAGAGTCCGAGTCGGCGAGATCCGAATTCGTCGACGTTCGATTAATTTCGGGGCGCAGCGTACTGTTCCGCAGCGTCAACGGTCCTGATACCACCAGCGAGATCGTAGGCCCGTCGGGTGTCCTCGTCGCCTTCTGATTCCTTTGTTGCGGACCGCGGGGAACGCAATTCCTCATCCTCTCGGTCACTAAGGTCGATTCATCGCGCTGTTGTTGGAGAGGACCAGTTGTGCCGTACTGCGTACGTTGCGGGACCCAAGAAACTGCCGGGCAGAACTTTTGTCCGGTCTGTGGAGCACAGTCCGTCAGGGCCCCGGCTCCGGCACGACCGAAGGGCGCGGTCGGCGACGCCAAGGTTCTCGTCGGCATCGACTTGGTTCCACCCCGACAGTCGCGATGGTCAGTGCTATTTCGGGTCGTCTTGCTCCTGCCGCTCATCTTTGTGTTGGCGGCGATCTTGATTGCGGCGTTCTTCGTTGCGGTCGTCGCCTGGTTCGCCGCACTGGCCACAAAGCGAGTCCCAGAAGGGATGCAACGCTTCCTCACTCGTGCCCTTCGATTTCACGCGAATGTCTTGGCCTATCAGGATCTCCTGATACCTAGATGGCCGGGCATCACATTGAATGAGAAGGCGAGGGATCAGGTTCGGATCGAAGTCGATCGGGTCGAGTTGCGCCGAGCGAGTGTGTTCTTTCGACTGATACTCGCGCTCCCGGGTCTCATCGTGGCTCAAGCGGTCTCTTTGGGCTCGTACCCATTGCTACTGGCAATGTGGATCGTGGGAATTGTGACCGGGAGGGAGCCGCGCGCGCTGCACCAAGCGCTGGCACTGATCCTTCGCTACACAATTCGCTTTGAGGCCTATTTCTTCCTGTTGACGCCAACACAGCCGTTTCAAGGGTTCCTCGGCGACGAGGATGACATCGGCACCAGCGCTCCGCTCGGGTCCGACGTGGTCCCGCTTCCCACCAGATGGAGCGTGGTGAAGGCGGCCAAGGTTTTCGTCGTGATCGCGTTGATACTTAGTGCGCCGGTCTATGCGTTTCAGCGCAAGGCGGACAACGTGCTTCTCTCGCCACTCAAGTCGGCTCTCTCGCGAATTGTGGTCGAGGGTTCCTATAGGCAGATCTCCTCAGCGATCAGTTCCTTCGACTCGTCAGCATCAATGTGTCAATCGTCGACGTCGACACACTGCATGATGCTCGCATCCCAAGCGCTGTATGACGCCTTAAGTCAGCAGACATCACTTCTTAGTAGGGACTCGTTCTTCCCCTCCGACGCGCTCGGTGCGTCGATTCGTTACGAAGCTGCCATCAATGCTTTGGGTGACGAGGTACTCGAAGTGGAGAGGTCACGTTCGGTCCAATCGCAGCTCAATATCGTGGACGGGAAATTCCAGTCAACTGTCACCGATTTCAATAACGACTACGCGGCTCTCAAGGCTAGAATTGGCGGCTGACGACTCTCGGCCGCCGCTCACACTCGTCTTTTCTATGGCGCAGGCCACGCAGGTTTGATGGGTGCTCTCGTGCACGCAGAACCGACATCGCTCGAGGTGGTCGAGATCATGCACGGACGCAGGGCCGCACCGAATAGGCCGAGACGGGCGAGAGACGGAGGATCTCTAGGGAGTGCGCTAAGAGTGTTACTTCGCCGTTGTCACGTCTTGTACAAGCTCTTTACAGGTGACGGTCGTCAACCGCACTCCCAAATCCGTCACCGTGCGTATCACAACGTGGATACGCACGAGCTTGGACAAGAAGTGCGACACGGCAGTCGCTCGACGCAGTGCCAGCGCAGTATCGAGGTCGGCGTAACCAGTAAAGGTAACCAGGGTTCCGGGTGTCAATTTCTTCGACAACGCGGTAAGCGCCTTCGCTTCTGTCGGGCTCAGAATACTGCTGTAATACGCGAAGGGAAAGTCGAGCTTCACGTTGAGCGTTGACGTGTACGCGGGTGTGACCGTAGGGGCCATGGTGATAGACGTCGGCGCAGAGGAGACGGCCTCATGAGACTCATCGGACGCCTTGGTGACTATCACGACGCACGTTCCGGTACTGGAGGCCGTAAGAAGACCGGAGGAGTTGACCTGGCACCCCCGGGCTGTTCCATTGGTCACCGTGTAGGTGAGTGCACCGGTGCCGGAGCCGCCACTGGTCGTGATGCTAACGGCCGTGCCGGGGGTGCCGGAGAGCGAAGTCACCACGAGCGGCGCTTGGGCGACTTGCGTTGGCGCCGCGACGATGAAGATTGGGTCGACAGAAAAGGTGATGGTCACTGACCCGTCTGCATCCGCGGTGCCCACCGCGACAAGCCCGGCTGCGGTCACTTCGTAGACCACGTCACCCGCCACAATGCCAGGGTCAGTGATGCTCATCGTGATCGGTGCAGTGGCCGTTGGCGACGTTCCATCGGGAGCCTGCCAGGCAACGGCCAACGACACTACGTAGGTCTGGTCCGAAGGGACCTGCGCGACGAGTGGCGCCGTATCGGTCACGGCGTAGACGCTCACCGTCGTGCCACTCGGCAGCGCACCCGGCGGTACAGTGACAGTTTCACTCGCCCCATTGGAACTCTGCGAGACGGTGGCTGGTGCCGTGGATGTGGCAGTCACTGACGTCGGCACTCCCAACGAGGAGGACGGTACGCCGGCCGGAGGCGGGGCGTACGCAGGTCCTGTCGGTGGGGCTACTGGAGGTGTTGTCGTTGGAGCCACTGGAGGTGCTGTCGTTGGAGCTACTGGAGGTCGGGCCGGGGAGACTGGGTTCGAAACCGCCGAAGCGCCCATACTTGCGTCCGAGTTTGTCGCGGTGACCGAGAACGAGTAACTGTCGTCGTTGGTGAGGTCGCTCACCGTGCAGGTTGTCGCTCCGGTTGTCGTGCAGGTTTGGCCCCCGCTGCCAGACGCCGCCACCGTGTACGAGGCGATCGTACTTTCGTTGGTCCCGGTGAGTGCTGGTGCCGTCCATCGCACGGTCGCCGACGCATTGCCCGCCGTCGCTGAAATCGCCGTCGGGGCGGTGGGACCCCCGGTGGCCGTTGTCCACCACGGGGAGAAGGTTGCGAGCGCCGTCACGGGCGAGCCAGCCCCACCAGGGTTGGTGCTGGCGTTGTAGGGCCCGCTGTCGCTTCCCCAGTAGTTGTTTGTCGCATCCACGACGTAACTTGTCGAGTTGCTGAGGCCACACGTGGCGACGTCGTCACCACAGGTGGTGTCGTTAGAAGTGAAGGAATAACTTCCGAGGTCGTTCGTGTGAATGACAACCGTCGAATTGCTGTCAATGGAGGCACCGCTGAGGCTAACGCCGCCGCCGTAGTTGTCGAGGAGGGTATTAGCGGTGACGGTCGTCGTCCCATTAGGACCATCACCGTAGACGTTGCGCAAAGCCACACCGAAATAACCGCCGCTGACATTGTTGTCGCTGATCGTCGTATTGGTATCGCCACCTCCGATGTAGATGATTGACCCGGTCTCGTCCGGGTCACCGGTGAATGTGTTGCCGGTAATCTGACCCCCCGTAGAGTTGAACAACGTGACAAGCGTTGCGCCGCCCGTCGACACGTTGCCACTGATTACCGGATTGGCACCGCTGGAGTAGGAGAGACCGATGTCGGTGCCCGGGTAGGTGCTGGCGCCGCTGAACACGTTGTTGAGAATCTGAGTGTTGTCGGAAATTCCGCTACCGGCGAAAATGCCGTCTTGGGCTGCGGCGTTGCTGAACTGGGCCTGGTTGGTTGGCGTAGGACTCTTCAAGAGGTTGTGCTGAAACAACATGCCGCTCGTGCCATCAAACACCACGCCCTCCGTGCCGTGGTTGGCGGCGCTGTTGTACCCGTAACCGGTAATGATGTTGTTTTGAACTGCTTCCGATGTGCCGCCGGAGAAACTAAGTCCCACGCCGTCGTTGTTTGAGCCAGGGTCCACTTCAAACCCGTCGATAGTGACATTGGCGTTCGTGACGTCAAGACTGTCGACGATTGATTCGGCCCCATTGTGGAGGTCCCCGGCGACTCCGTATTGCGCGCCTCGAAGGGTGAGTGCCTTGTCTATGACGACTTGCTCGTTATAAGTGCCTGCGGCGACGTTGACAACGCCACTCGACACGACGGCGTCGACGCCACCCTGGATGGTGCTGATGGGTGAGAGCAGATCGCCCTGTGCCCCCGACGACCCGGTGGTCGCGACGTGGACCTGCGTGCGATTACTCGCCGTGTACGCCTGGTCTTGAACCGTCCAACCGCCGTTGGCCGAACTGTTGGCGAGCAGGGCTTGTTGCACACCGGTGGGCGCAGCCCCACCTGGATACGGGTTGGAGTGGACGTTGGTGCCATCCCAGTAACCGTTGAGGTGGAGGTTGACCCCCCACGCGTTTCCAACCCCCCCTGTGTTGCCCGTCATCGCGATGCCATCTCCGTCCGTGTACTGCACGGAGATGGCCGACTTCGTGTTCTCGAGGACGTTGTTCGTGAGGCTGCCGGTGCTGTTGCGGCCGTCGATCAGGATGGCGTTACGGACGTTCTCGATCGTGTTGTTGGTGATCGAGAAGCCCGTCACCCCGCTCGCCACGTCAATGCCGCGGCTGATATTGCTACCCCACGCGTAACTGGTGTAGGGCGAACTCACTGGACCGTTGATGACGAAGCCAGAAATTCCCACGTTGTTCGCGGTGATATCGAACCCGTTCACCTGGGCGCTGTCGGGAACTGTGATGACAGCCCCCGTGACGCCAGAGACCGTGACCGCTTTGCTGATGGCGATATCGGTGCCGACGTAGGTTCCGACACCAACCGAGATCGTGTCGCCATCATTGGCATTGGCCAGCGCCTGCTGGATCGTCAGGCACGGCGACCCAGAAGTGCCGCAGGTTGGGCCGTCCGAGCCGCCCATCGACACGTAGAAGGTTGTCGGCGACGCGCTTGCTGGCTGGGAAACAGTCAACGTAAGACCGGCCACGAGGAGCGAGAACGTCATCACCGTGGTGCCCAGGCGGCGCGAGTGGTGAAGTGCAGCCGTCAGTGCTCCACGACTGACTACTCCCTGCCTTGTGCCTCGCGACGCCGAGCGACGTGATCGCTCGGACATCGCGTCGGCGCTGCCCGTCGTACAAGAAGCCCGGAACCTGCTCGTCACATCGCTCCATCCCAACTACGTTGTTTGGGTCATTCAGGATTGGAATCAACACACGGTCGGTGATAGGTCGCTTCAGCGCGGCGAATTGTCGAAAATGAGGAGTCGTCGAGCGCGGTGAAAGCGCGAACAATCCCTACCGTTGGCTTTCCACGAGCTTCGGTAACTGTGGCGTGTCGACCGAGCACCGTCATCGTGTGAGCAAGAAACAATCCTTCACGACTGGTCCCCTCCGTTAACATGGAGTGGGAAAGTAACGCAGCGATTGAGGAATGTCAACGGCCGAAGAACTAAATGAATTGTTCGGTTTCAAGTCGCTTCGGAGGTAGTAAACACAGTCATTTCAACGCGAGGTGTACAAAAGATTGAATCATTTTGTGACGCTTGCGGTGGCACGGATTCCCGTTCGCAAGACCCGCGGAAATATTCGCGAAGCTGTCGAACTGAATTCGTTTGTTTTGCGACGAGGGCAGCAAGCGAGTCTTCGCTAGCTTCAGAGAGGTTCTGGTCTGATGACGGACGAAGAGGGCTGTACATCTCAATTACCCGACTGCAACCATCCTTGTGGTGAGGACACCGATACCGAGCACGACGGTGATGTGTTGACTCGCTCGCCAATATCGGGCCACTCTCGCCTATGGCGGGAGTGTAGGAGGGTAGCCAAGGCGTCGACGACCGTCCACTCCTCCAAGAATCCCAACGTGGTGCACTCGTTGAGCGATATGAACTCCAACCGATTGATCGTAAGACGAACGCAATGAAGTTCCTCACGGGTTGAACACCACACCCGTAACACCAAGCTCGGCGCTGGGAACCCTCGAATGAAATGGTCATCTTCTCGCCAAGCATCTCTCGCGGTCAAGCGCCCTTGGCGGGAGTCCGCCCCCACATCATGATCAATGCGGAGAGCACGGGGATCCACGAAGAAGAGACGATCCGCGAAGTGGTGGGTCGCAGTCGACGAGGCCAGTCTCTGGACCGCAGCACCTCGACGAGGATTGAAAGCCCCGAAGCCCAATCCGATGGTCCGCCAGTGAATGATCGAGGCGTTCTCAGATCCGCGCTGATGGGTGGAGCCGGATCAGTGCCAGCTCACGCTGATTGGTCACTCGCCAAGTTCGTCACTCGGTGTCCTTGTTCTTGCTGGGGAACGGTGGAATATCTGGATGGTGTTTGATGATGTGGTCGAGTTTGGCGTGGAGTTCGGCCGTACTGGCTTCCAAATGGCGCTTGACAAACTTCTCAATTGCTCGCCGCATCGGGGGATAGAACAGCGTCGTTGCAATCGCTGCCAGAACGACCCAGATCAGAGTAGCAACCACGTCACCCGGTATTCCGCCGGAACCTCCCGCGGGCCAGACCCAGCGCTCGAAGAACGACGAGCCAATCATGCGCCCTCCCTGTTCAGATGCTCGTGCAACTGCGGGTGACGCAACTTGTGCAGCTCCTTCAGAGCCTCGTGGTCCGTCTTGTTCGTGTGCTTGTGACACGTTTCGTAATGCGTCCCTTCGACGCGGCCGAGACCAGATTTCAACGCCGGACGCCAGCAACTCTGGCACTTATGGCGACGGTAGAGACCAACGATGCTCAAAAGGATCGCACCCTCGCCGAAGTCAGCGCCAAAACCACTCCAGAATGCGTACCACTTGCTGGCTTCGTCGTCGACACCGCTGACCTGCAACAACCAGTGCCATATTGCAATCACAATGCTCCCTAGATAGGTCGGCCAATGGCAACTCGTTGGTTGTTGTAAGCGCCCGGCCGGTGAGAAATGCGGTAATGACTAGCGACCCAGTGCGAGCGTGCCCGAGCGCCTGCATCTGACGTACGCCAGAGCAATCGACTGGCACTGTGGTGGATTATTTGGAGGTGACGCCCTTGGATGCCTCGGCGAGGTGGTGCAGATCGATAGTGGCGCGACCGCGTCCGCCGGTCATGTTGCGTAACTCGAGACCGTAGCGGTGTAGTTCCGCTTCGGGCACGTGAGCCGTCACGGTGGCGGTCATTTCGTCGTCCTGATCGGTGCTGATGACCTTTCCCCGTCGCACTGAGAGGTCGTTCAACACGCTACCGAGGTGCTCTGGCGGCACCGCGGTCGAGACCACCATGATCCGTTCGAGGACCACGGTGCCCGCTTCTTCGAGCGCGGCTTTCAGCCCAATCGAAGCGGCGGCTTCGAAGGCGGCCTCGGAGGAGTCGACGCTATGGAACTTGCCGTCGTAAAGCGTGGCCCGAAGTCCCACCACCGGGTGACCCTTGGGGCCACCGTGGTTCATCGCCTTTTCGATGCCGGTGCGTACGGCGGAAATGTACTGGCGCGGCACCGCACCCCCAACCACCGCGTCGACGAACTCGAACGGCACCGTCGGCTCCAAAGGTTCTATCTTGAGGTTGACAACGGCGTATTGGCCGTGACCGCCGGTCTGCTTCTTCAGGCGTCCTTCGATTTCGCGACTCCTAGCGATGGTCTCGAACAACTGCACCGAAAGAGGCTCCGTCGCGACCTCGAGGTTGAACCGACGACGCAGTCGCTCGAGCGTCACCTGGAGATGGACGTCGCCCATGACATCGATGACGAGTCGTCGTGACACGGGGTCGTGGCGCAGGTGCAACGACGGATCCTCCTCAGCGAGGCGGTGCAGGGCCGTGGCGATCTTGTCGTCGTCATCGTGCGATGACCCGACCAGAGCCACTGACATTGCGGGAAAGGGTCGCGTCACCAAGGGCAGCACGAGATTTCGTCCCTTGCGTGTCAGCACGTCGCCAACTACGACGTTGTTCAACTTCGCGACCGCGACGACGTCACCCGCCACACCCTTTTCTAAGGGGATCAACTTGGTCCCGTTCACAAAGTGCAACCCGTGCAGACGTTCGTCGGATTTGGTCCTCGAATTCGTAAGGGTGGTCTCAGGCGCCAGGGTTCCCGACACAATCTCCATGATTACGATGCGTCCGACGTAGGGGTCAACGATGACCTTGAATGCGCGCATCACGAGGTCCGCGTCCGAATCACGACCGAGCAACGTTGGCTCGCCGTCCTCGACGAATGGAATCGGACGGCTCTCGGCGATCTCGTCGAGCAGTGACGCCAAACGGTCGATCCCCACCGCGCGGATAGCTGAGCCGCAGGCGAGTGGCACTATGCGACCACTGCTCATCAGATGACCGAGTTCGACTTCGAGTTCGTCCATTGCCGGTACGTAGCCATCCAGATACCGTTCGGTGAGCGAATCATCGCCCACGACGATCGCCTCGAGGAGGCTCGACCGGACTCGTCCCTCGAGTGCCGCGAACTCGGCGGGTATCGGGCCGTGACTTGGCGAACCGCCGCCGTACGTTATGGCGTCATCGGCGAGAAGGTCAATGATGCCTTGGAACGTCGCTCCTTGACCCATCGGTAGCTCGAGGGGTGCCAACATCGGCCCGACCAGGGTTTCGAGCGCACCAAGCGTCGCTTCGAAGTTGGCTCGCTCGGCGTCCATGGAATTAACGAAGACGACGACCGGCACATCGGCCTCGCGCGCGAGGTTCCAGGTGACGATGGTGTCGGGCTGCACGCCGTCCACGGCGCTCACGACCAGTACCGCAACGTCTGCGACGTCGAGGGCCCGGCGCACCTCAGCGTGGAAATCGATGAAGCCAGGCGTGTCGAGGATCGTCAACTTGTCCTTGCCGAGCCAGATTGGCGCCATCGCAAGACCGAGTGACATGCCGTGCTTGCGCTCCTCGGGGTCGTTGCCACAAAGAGTGGACCCGTCTTCGACGGTGCCGGGTTTGTTCAGTCCGCCGGTGGCGACTACGAGCGCCTCGAGTAACGAGGTCTTGCCGACGCCGCTCCGACCGATGAGCGCGACCGTGCGAGCTTGCGGGTGACTTGGGATAAGGGCCATCGGGACCTCGATTCAACCGGCGATATTTGAATCCAAGGTATCCCCATTTGGCCCAAGGCTCTGAGGGACGAACTAGGGCCCAATGGCAGGTATCAAATGAAGCGTTCCGCCACCAATCGCCCTGGTGTGGCACAATCGGCTCATGCTTGATCACATAGCAATTCAGTGCGCCGACGCGGCGGCGAGCGCACACTTCTACGACGAGGTGCTGCGGCCGCTCGGGGCCGTGCGGTTGATGGATTTCGGCGAAGTGGTTGGTTACGGGCTGGGTTCGCAGCCAGTCTTCTGGATTGGTCCGCTCGACAGCGGGGACGGCTTTCGCGAATCTCATATTGCCTTCAGCGCCTCTAGCCGTAGTGCGGTCCAGGCCTTCTTTAGCGCTGCGGTGGCGACCGGCGCACCGGTGCTGCATGAACCGAGACTGTGGCCCGAGTATCACGAGAACTACTTTGGCGCTTTTGTGCGCGACCCCGACGGGAACAATATCGAAGCGGTATGCCACTTATCCGAGTAACTGAGACCACGGAAGAACCAGGACTGGGAATGGTGACTGGCGTGCGGGGCTGGTGAACGTTTTCGTTGCACGTGGTGAAGAGAGCCGGAGGCAAGAAGAATCAGGTTGTCATCGTCGTTAGTGGCGAGTGCAGTACGAGGCGAACACCCGGCATTGACAGTTGCAGGGAAAAGGTGGAATCCTTCGCGGCCTGCCCTTTTGACCTTATCGTTTGCCTATTCTGGGTCAATGAACCAATTCCCGAACCTGCTCAGCGAAGCCGATGAACTTCTGCCTGAAGCCATCCGACTGCGCCGGGACTTGCACGCGCACCCAGAACTGGGGCTGGACCTACCTCGAACCCAGGCTGCGGTGCTCGCGGCGATAAACGGTCTCGGCCTGAACGTCACGACTGGGAAGTCACTCTCGAGTGTCGTCGCAATACTCGATTCGGGACGACCCGGACCGACCGTCTTGCTGCGCGGCGACATGGACGCGCTTCCGATGCCCGAGGACACTGGTCTCGAATTCGCGAGTTCTGTTGAAGGAGTGATGCACGCCTGCGGACACGACGCGCACGTGGCGATGCTCGTGGGTGCGGCGCACCTACTTCGCGCGCATGATGACGAATTGCGAGGCCGCGTGGTCTTCATGTTCCAACCCGGTGAAGAGGGTGATCACGGAGCGCGCTTCATGATTGACGAGGGAGTCCTCGAGGCGGCCGGCCCGGTGGACATGGCCTTCGCCATCCACCAGAGTCCGAGCCTGCCCAATGGGATGGTCTTCACCAAGGGTGGAACCTTGCTCGCGTCCGCCGACGAGATTTTCATCGATGTCAAGGGACGCGGGGGCCACGCCTCGATGCCGTATCAAACCATCGATCCGATCCCTGTGGCGTGCGAGATTGTGCTCGCGATTCAGTCAATGGTGACGAGGAAGGTTGATGTATTCGATCCTGCGGTCGTCACTATTGCCCACGTGACCGCCGGCACTACGAGCAACGTCATCCCCGAGGTTGCGCACATCCACGGCACGGTGCGCACGGTCTCGGCTCGGACCCGCCAGCTGATCCAGGACGAGCTCGAGCGTTTGGTCACCGGTATCGGCGACGCTCACGGCGCGTTGGCGACGCTCCGCGTGCTTCCGGGCTTTCCAGTGACCGTCAATGATGAGGCTGCCGCCGAGTGGACCGTGAGTGTCGCCGTGGACCTGCTTGGCGCGGACCAGGTGTTGGAGATGCCAACGCCCGTGATGGGCGCCGAAGATTTCAGTTACGTACTGGAAAACGTACCCGGGGCCATGGTGTTCCTCGGCACCTGTCCCGATGACGCTGAATTCACGACGGCTGCCCCGAACCACTCGAACCGGATGGTCCTCAACGAGACGGCCATGGCCAAGGGCATTGCTCTGTACGCTGCGATTGCGCTGGCGCGCAGTTCGCAGTAATCACCGGGACGGTCGCCGCAGCGGCTTAGAAGTCGGGGAAGTGTGAGCTTCTCGTGCGCCGCCACTTGGTGAAGGCATTGACGATGAGCACGGACACCGCAGCGATGACGAAGGAGCCGACAATGTCGATTGGTTGATGGATATGCGCCGCGACCCTCGCCGCACCGATCAGGACCGCGACCGCCAGGAGCAACACGCCAATACGACGTGAGTGACTCATCATCGTGAAGCCAAGGAACGAGGAGAGAAGAGCGTGGTCCGAGGGGAAACCGTTGTCCGGCGCGTGCGCGATCAGCGGGACGATGTGTTCGCTCACGAAGGGGCGCGTGTCGTAGTAGAGATGTCCGGCCAGGGTGGAGAGCAGTACGGCGATGATCCCGCCGATGATGAGTTGCCAACCGAGGATCACCTTGGTCGCACGCGGAGCGAACAGCCAGTAGGCCCCGACAATTGCGACACATAGGAACAGCAAGTACTTGGCGGTGAAGATGATGAGTGAATGCACCGTCTAAGTTTACGAAGCATCGTCGCGGCCGAGCGACACGGAGTTCGATCGAGGTGACCCGACGTCGATGGGGCGCTCCTCCTTGCGTGGTTTACGCTGTGAACGATTGAGTGGAAGAGGGGCTGGCGTCGGGGAATAGCACCGTGGCGCTGGGCGAGTGGGGGGAGTTTCCATGACCGATACGGCAACGAGGACGGCGGCAAGCGACCAGAGGATCGAGCACTTCGACGTGTTGATCGTCGGCGCGGGCATTTCGGGGATCGGCAGCGCGCACCACCTGCGCGAACAGTGCCCCGACAAGAGTTTCGCAGTACTCGAGACGATGCCAAGTTTTGGTGGCACGTGGCGTACGCACCGATACCCCGGAGCGCGTTCGGACAGCGACTTGTACACCTACGGCTACCGCTTCAAACCCTGGACCGGCGCTCCGATCGCCTCGAAGGACGAGATCATGAAGTACCTGGGCGAGGTCATCGAGAGCGAGCAGCTCGAGCCCTTCATCAGGTACGGACACACCATCACGAACTCGACGTGGTCGAGTGCGCAAAAGCGTTGGATACTCGACGTGACAAGGGGCGACACTGGCGAGCATCTGCAATTCAGTGCCTCGTTTCTCTGGATGTGTCAGGGTTATTACCGCCACTCAGAGGGCCACACGCCGCAGTTCAAAGACATGGATGCCTTCAAGGGGCTGATCGTGCACCCTCAGACCTGGCCCGAGGACTTTGACTATTCGGGTAAGCGCGTTGTCGTGATCGGCTCCGGCGCGACCGCGGCGACGCTGATACCCGCGATGGCCCCGGACTGCTCACACATCACGATGTTGCAGCGTTCGCCGACGTTCTTCATCATTGGCAGCAACGTCAACGAAGTGGCCGACATGCTGCGCGAACTCGACGTCCCCGAGGAGTGGGTACACGAGATCGTGCGACGAAAGCTGATCGCGGACCTTGGCGCGCTCAATCAGATCGCGCTCGAGTATCCCGATTTCGCGAGAGAGGAACTGTTGAAGCCAATTCGCGAGATCCTGGGCGACGACTTCGACATTGACAAGCACTTCAATCCGAAGTACCGGCCCTGGCAGCAGCGCATCGCCTTTATCCCCGAGGGTGACCTGTTCCACGGTATAAAGAGCGGCAAAGCTTCTGTCGTCACCGACGAGATCGATCGGTTCGTCGAAGACGGCATTCTCCTGAAGTCGGGCACCGTGCTCGAAGCGGACATCATTATCACCGCGACCGGCTTTGACATGAACGTGCTCGGCGACATCGACTTCAACATCGACGGCGTTCCGCTCGACTACGCCACGACTGTGACCTATCGCGGCATGATGTTCACCGGCATCCCGAACATGATCGCAGTCTTCGGCTATTTCCGTGCGAGCTGGACGTTACGGGTCGATATCATTGGTGACTTCGTCTGCCGATTGCTCAATCACATGACCGAGCTCGGCAGAACCGTGGTGACGCCGACGCTGCGCGAGCAGGATCAGGGCATGACGCTGCACCCATGGATAGACCCAGAGGATTTCAATCCCGGTTACCTCACCAGGAGTCTGCCGTTCCTACCCAAGCAGGGGGACCGCGAGCCCTGGCGCCACTCACCGAACTACCAACTTGAGAAGGTGGAGTTGGCGGGGGCGGACCTCGACGACGGGACGCTTCGTTACAGCTGAGCGGACGCAAGAGACGAAGTCTGCTGTGGTACTGTCCCAATTCAGTTGACTGGAACGAGGTCACAGTGGCTGTAACGCGAAACGGGATCATCGAGATCTTCTTTGAGACGTTCGGTGACGACGCCGACCCGGCGATGCTTCTGATTAACGGGCTGGGCAGCCAATGCATCAGTTACGAGGATGAGTTTTGCGACCGCATTGCGGCCTTCGGCTACTTCGTGATTCGCTTCGACAATCGCGACGTCGGCCTTTCGTCACGCTGGGACGAAGCTCAAGGTGCGAACCTTGAAGCGGCCGGTGGCGTATCGGGCGACGCACCGTATTCGTTGTCAGACATGGCGAACGACGCCGTCGCCGTGCTGGATGCGTTGGGCATCGAACGGGCCCACGTCATGGGGCTATCGATGGGCGGCATGATCGTCCAGGCCATGGCCATTGATCATCCCGAGCGTTTCATTACCCTCACCTCAGTGATGTCGACGACCGGCGACGTCGACGTCGGACAGGCCTCCGAGGAAGCGCTCAAGGTGCTGCTTTCTCCCATGCCCACCGACCGCGAAGGCGCCATCGCCTTGCAATTGGCGGGGGCGAGGACCTGGGGGAGCCCTGACGCGTATGACGTTACGAGGATCACCGAGCACACTAATCGTGCGTTGGACCGTAGCCCGAAGACGGCGGGCGTCGGGCGTCAGATGAAGGCGATTCTTACGTCGGGAAGCCGGAGCGAGGGACTCTCGACGTCACAGATACCAACATTGGTGCTGCACGGCAGCAACGACACGCTGGTGAACCACAGTGGTGGGGTCAGGACCGCCGAGGTGATCCCTGGTGCGCGGCTGGTCACCATCGAGGGCATGGGCCATGATCTTGCGCCGAACTACTGGGACCGAGTGATCGCACTCCTGACCGAGCACGCGTCGCGCCACCGGTAACATCGGTGCCCATGAGCGACGAGACCGTGGGCACCGAGCCCCAGTTATATGTCGTGTACCTAGGCGGTGACCCTTCGCCGGGTCGCCTTAGCGAGGACCATGAAGTTGTCACGGTGGTCGCCGCGAATCTCAAAGAGGCGCGCAGGGCCGCTCGTGCCAAGTGGGGCGGGGAGTCGCGGGCGCACGTGGATGCGGTCCAAATCCTCAATGTCGTCGACGGCTTCGCCATACGTCTCGAGCCAACCAACGAACCAGAGGACAACACGATCGATGCAACCTACGTGCCCGCCGATGACGCCCAAGAAGACTGAATCCGAGACGAGCGGCTTGCCCGACATGGTAGAGCGACGCCCCGACTTGGAGGGTTCGTATCTGTTGGAGAATGCTGATGCGCAGGCGGACGTCCGATTGAGAGCTCTTGCGGCGATCTTCGATGACACCACGTTTCGGCATCTGGAGAAGTTGGGACTCGCCGGCGGTTGGCGGGTGTGGGAAGTGGGAGCCGGCGGGCCGAGCGTGCCGCGATGGCTTAGCGAGAAAGTTGGCCGCCAGGGCCAGGTGGTGGCGACTGATATCAATACCGCATTACTCAACAAGGACGGGCCGGAGCCCTTCGAGACCATTGTTCACGACGTAGGCCGTGACTCGGCACCCGGCAACGACTTCGATCTGGTCCACGCTCGTCTCGTTCTCGTCCACGTGAAGGATCGTGAAAGGGCACTCTCGACGATGGTGAACGCCCTTCGTCCGGGGGGTTGGCTTTGTGTAGAAGACGCGGATCCGGGTCTCCAACCATTGGTGTGTCCGGACGAGAGAGGTGACGACGAACGACTCGCGAACAAGCTCAAAGCCTCGTTCAGGACCTTGATGCTCGAACGAGGGGTGGATCTCGCCTTTGGGCGCTCCCTGGCGAGCCGTCTGAAGGCCGAGGGCCTCATCAACGTCGGCGCTGACGCTTACTTCCCCATGAGCGGCGAGGCGTGCGACGAATTGGAACGCTCTACCGTCGAACAGATTCGCGATCGGCTGCTCGGCGAGGGACTTGCCACCGAGGATGAGATCGAACGACACCTGGACAACGTGAGGTCGCACCGTCTCGATCTGGCGACGTCACCATTGGTGAGCGCCTGGGGCCAGAAGTCCTGGTAGCGATGGCCATGAGGGTGTTGCTACAGTTTTCGACAGACCAACTCACCCTTGCCAATGGGCACGAGCACGGCGTCGATCCTGACGTCGGCCATTGCTTCGTCGATGAGCGGCTGTAGATCGCTCTGGTGACTGATGGCGTTGTCACAGATGAGCAGGCCCCCAGGGACCAGCAGGGGCACGATGACCTCGTAGCACGTCTCGTACACGTCCTTCTCGGCGTCGAGGAAGCAGAAGCTGATGGGACCGAGCTCGAACGCGGCGACAAGGAAGTCACCCTCAACCGAAGTGACGACGTCGTTGACCTGCGCCTCGGCGAGGTTAGCCCGCGCCAAGGCGGCCTTCGCGGGCAAGATCTCGAAGGTGGTCAGTTGCTTGCGCGCAACCCGGCACGCCAGCGAGATCCACATCGCCGAGTAACCCGCGCTGGTGCCGACTTCGATCCACGCGCCCGCGGGCGCCGACGACGCCATGATTGCGAGGAACCGTCCGGTCTCGGGAGGAATCTGGCGAAGGCGTTGCAAATGGGGAGTTCCGTCGTGGCGATCCTGGGCATCGCGTTCTTCGAGTCGGTCCATGACAGTCTTCATCGATTGGGAAATCTCGTGGAACATAGGAACCCCTTTGAGCGTGCCCGTGCGACCTTTGTTACTACCATTGAGCGCACGAGGTCAAACGTGTCCCAGTTGTTGTTCGCCGTCTTTAGCAACCGTACTGACGCGTTGGAAGTCGCCCGTGAGGCAATTGAGGGCTTGGAGACGAAGGGAATCTCGTCGTCGCTCCACATGTTGGATTCTGACACCGCCGCCGAAATCGACGAAGAGACGTTGGTCGTGAGTCTCGGCGGGGATGGGACGTTTCTCCAGTCCGCACGCCTCGCCCACAGTGCGGGTGCGCGCGTGCTGGCGGTGAACCTGGGTCGGCTGGGATTTCTCTTGAACGTGCCGTCGACCGAGATCGTCGAGAGCGCGATTGACGCGCTTGAGCACCTGCAAGTCGTCGAACGTCTGGCCCTCAACATCTCGTTCGACGGAGGATCGGACCACGAGTTCGCTCTCAACGAGGTAGTCGTCGAGCGTGCACGCGTCGGGCACATGGTGCGGGTCAAGACGTACGTGGGCGACGACGCATTCCTCTCGTACTCGGCCGACGGCGTCATGGTCGCCACGCCTACGGGCAGTACCGGCTACAACTTCTCCGCCGGAGGGCCAGTGCTGGACACCACGCTGCAGGTCATGGTGCTTACCCCGATCGCTCCGCACTTCACGATCGACCGATCGATCGTTGTCGACGGCGACCAGGTCGTGCGCCTGGTCGCCGACGATAAACCTGCCGTGATCGTCGCCGACGGCCAGGCCATCGGGAAGCTCGAACCGGGCCAGGCTATCGAGGTGCGCAGGAGCCCGAAGCCCGTGAGGGTCGTGGCGACGCGCAGCTTCGAGTTGGGCTTTCGCCTTCGCGAGAGCCTCCGAGAGGGCCATGCCTAAATCGCAGTTGGTCGAGTTGTACGCACACGGTCTGGGCGTGATTGAGGACGCCCGTTTGGAGTTGGGACCGGGATTCAACGTGATCACGGGTGAGACCGGCGCAGGGAAAACCCTGCTACTCGGTGCGCTCGATCTGTGCCTCGGAAGTGACTCGGGCGCGTCGCGTTACGCGGTGCTGAGCGACATGCGTGCGGCCGCGGTCTTCCAAAAAGACGATGGCACCGAATTAGTGCTGACCCGCGAGGCGAGCGCCACGGGACGCTTGCGCAGCACCATGAACGGCGTGTCGAGCAGCGCCGAGGTACTGCGCACCCTGGCGAGTGAGCTCATTGTCATCCACGGTCAGCACGATTCGTTGTCCCTTCGCAACCGCGTCGAGATCCTACGAATCATCGACCAGGCAGGGGGAGTCTCTACGACCGAACTCGACAAGATTCGTTCGGCGCTACGCGAGGCTCTCGCCCTGCGCGAATCGTTCGGGGGCGATGGGGCTCGGCGTGAGCGCGAGATGGAATTCCTGGTCTTTCAGATCGGTGAGCTCGAGGCGACCAAGATCACTTCAACCGAGGAACTCGCCGAGACCCTGGAAGCCTTGACGAGATTGACGACGCTTCGTGACGGACAGACGGCGCTCGTCGAAGTGCTTGGGGAGCTGGATTCGGACAGCGATGATGCGGTCCTGACTCGCCTCGCTCGCGCCATCGCGCGAATCCCGTCGGGTGATGCGTACGTTGAGGCGACGGCCGCGCTGCGCGACGCCCTAGCCCAGGCGAGGGATGGACTTCGCGAGCTGGCGTCGCTCGCCGACCCGGACGCATTCGATCCAGCGGCACTTCAGGAACTTGACGACCGGTCGCTGACGCTGCGCACTATCGCAAGGAAGTACGGGGGATCGCTCGCCGACGCCGTGGCGACTCTGGAGGAGCTGCGTTCGCAGTTGGCCTCCCAACGCGACCAAATGGACCGACTTGGCGGTTTGGACGCAGAAATCGCGGGGTTCGAGGTGCAGGAGCGTGACCTGGCCCGTCAAGTTCGCCGGGAAAGGGAGTTCGCCGCGGTGCAATTGACCGAGCGGGTACGACTGCAACTGCCCCGGGTGGCGCTCGCCAACGCCTCGTTGCGCTTCGATGTGGACGGCGACGACGGTTCGGAAGCACAAATCCTGTTCACGCCGAACCCCGGACTGCCTGAAGGGCCCCTCCAGGCGCTGGCGAGCGGAGGTGAGCTCAGTCGGGTCCTGCTCGCTCTTTCACTCGAGACGGCCCACGAGGACGTCGTGGCGGTCTTTGACGAGATCGACGCTGGTGTGGGCGGACAGGTAGCCCAGCAGATTGGTCAGTGCCTAAAAGAAGTGGGCCAGCAACAGCAGGTCCTCGCGGTAACGCACCTGGCGTCGGTCGCGGCGAAGGCTGATCACCACTTCGTGATCGAAAAGACGATTCGGGGTGCCAGTACTTCGACTTCGGTGCGCCCCGTCGCCGGTGAGGAGCGTGTTCTCGAGATCGCGCGAATGCTCGCGGGTGACGAAATTACCGATGAGGCCAAGGCATTGGCCCATCGACTTCTCGAAACACAGTTTTAATAGTTCTTCAAGTTCATAATCGTTCGCTATGCTGTGTATCCGTGGATGCGGCAGTTTACGAATGACTAAATTCGTCTTTGTAACGGGTGGAGTTTCAAGCTCACTCGGTAAGGGTCTGACCGCCTCTTCTCTAGGTCGACTGTTGAAGTCCCGTGGACTCAAAGTCACGATGTGCAAACTCGATCCGTATCTGAACGTCGACCCCGGCACGATGAATCCGGGTGAACACGGCGAGGTCTACGTCACTGATGACGGTGGCGAAACCGACTTGGACCTCGGTCACTATGAACGTTTCATCGATGAGTCATTGTCACGAATGTCCAATACGACGACCGGCTCGATCTATTCGAACGTCATCGCCAAGGAACGTCGCGGTGACTACCTGGGAAAGACCGTCCAGGTGATTCCCCACATCACCGACGAGATCAAGGAGCGAATCCGCCGCCTCGGCACGCTCGGCGCCGACGTCGTCATCGTCGAGATTGGTGGCACGGTCGGTGACATTGAGATCGTCCCGTTCATCGAGTCGATTCGTCAATACCGACGTGACGCGGGCCGCGGCAACGTTTGTTACGTACACCTCACCCTCGTGCCGTACCTGGCTCCGTCGGGCGAACAGAAGACCAAGCCCACCCAGCACTCGGTGACCGAACTGCGCTCTCGCGGTATTCAACCCGACATCATTGTCTGTCGCAGTGACCAGCCAATTTCGGACGGTTTGAAGCGCAAGATCTCACTGCTGTGCGACGTGCCGAATGAGGCGGTCATCTCAGCAATCGACGCCGCGAGCATTTACGACATTCCGGTCAATATGCACAACGAGGGACTTGACCGAATCGTCTGCAACACCCTCGGCATCGATCTCGACGAGCATCCGATCGACCTTTCGCCGTGGCTTGAAGTCGTGCGTCGGGTGCATAACACGACGCGCACACTTCGCATCGGCGTCATTGGCAAGTACGTCTCGATGCCCGACGCCTATCTATCGGTTGGCGAGTCAATTCGTCACGCCGGTTTCGCCATTGGGGCCACGACGAAAATTGAATGGCTGGAGGCCGAACGCGTACCCTCCGAACTCGACGCGGAGCGGATTCGTCAACTTGACGGCATCATCGTTCCGGGCGGTTTCGGTGAGCGTGGCGTCGAAGGGATGATCGCCGCGGCGAAGATTGCCCGTGAGCACGGCATTCCCTATCTGGGGATCTGTCTCGGGATGCAGGTCATGGTGATCGAGTTCGCCCGCCACGTGCTCGGGCTCAGCGATGCCCATTCGACCGAGATTTCCCTTGGAACGTCCGCACCGGTGATCGCCCTGATGGCCGAGCAGATGGACGTCATCGACTTGGGCGGCACCATGCGCCTCGGCGCGTGCCCGGCAATGCTCGACGAGGGCTCGATTGTAGCGGGCCTCTACGGAGCGACCGTGGTGTCCGAGCGTCACCGCCATCGCTACGAGTTCAACTCACGCTTCCGTGAGCAGTTCGAGGCGGCAGGAATGCGTTGCTCGGGAACATCGCCCGACGGTCGACTGGTCGAATTCGTCGAAGTGCCTGGACACCCGTATTTTATTGGCACTCAAGCGCACCCCGAGTTCAAGTCGCGTCCCGACCGTCCGCACCCGCTGTTCCTCGGTCTCGTGAAGGCCGCGGACGCGAGGGCCGAAGGTCGTGAGCCGCACATCATCGATCCCTTGTCGGTCGATGCCACCCTGTGAGTGAGTCGTTCCGGATCGTAGGAACGAAGTCGCTGCTGCATTCATACGTATTTGACGTCGAACGTCGTACTGTCGAGCACGCCGGAGAACTCTTCGAACGAGACGTGGTGACCCATAACGGCGCAGTCGCCGTCCTGGCAATTAATGGTGACGACGAGGTGGGCCTGATCCGTCAATACCGCTCGCCTTTCGACACCTACACCTGGGAGATTCCCGCTGGCACTCTGGACGTCGAGGGTGAAGCGCCACTCGCGACCGCGAAGCGGGAACTGCGAGAGGAACTGGGCTGTGAGGCGGGGGAGTGGCGACTGCTCGGTCAGTTCATGGTGTCGCCGGGTTGGACAAACCAGTTGATGAACATCTACGAGGCGCGCGACCTCGTGGAGGTCGAGCGCAGTCCGGCTGGTCCTGAAGAGACGTCATCGACGATCCACTGGGTAACGATCGCGAAACTGAAAGATACGTTCCGCCGTGAGCCGGCCATGGATTCAACGGCGGCAATCGCCCTGCATCGGGTCTTTGGCTCATTCTTCGATGGCGACTAATCCGCTGAGCGGAGAATATCTCCAATGGCTCACCATCGAGAAGGGTCGAAGCCCAGCGACTATTGAGGCCTATCAACGCGATATCGACGTCTTCTGCCAGTGGCTGGTCGAAGAGGGAATCCGTGTCGACTCGCTGAGTGATGCCCAATTCGAGCGCTACATCGGACAACTTCGAAGTTCGGCGCGAGCGGACAGTTCGGTCGCGAGGGCGGTTTCATCCCTGCGGGGCTGGTTCGGTTTCATGGTCGACGAGGGCCAGTTGTCCACCGACCCAACGTCAAAGGTCAAGGGCACGCGCCGCGGTCGTTCACTGCCCAAACCCCTCAGCGAGCAGCAGATGACCACCCTGCTGGACTCCATTGGTGAGGCGGCCGCTGTGGACAAGCGTGACCGCGCGCTGCTGGAGCTGCTCTACGGTACGGGTGCTCGGGTATCCGAGGCGGTGGGCGTCGCATTGGAGGACCTCGACTTCGACGAGGAGTTGATCCTCGTGACCGGCAAGGGGTCCAAGCAGCGCCTGGTACCGATGGGTGCGACGCTGCGCAACGCGCTCCTGAACTACCTCGGGCCCGGGGGTCGCGCCGAACTCACGAATCCGAAGAGGTCGTCAAAGCTGTTCTTGAACACACGCGGCGGTCCCCTGAGCCGACAGGGTGTCGATCTCATTGTCCATAAGCGCGCGCTTACGGTGGGTATCGACCGTTCGACGATCAGTGCACACGTCTTTCGTCACAGTTGTGCGACGCACATGCTCGCGCACGGGGCCGACATTAGAGTGGTCCAGGAACTACTGGGTCACGCGTCGATTTCGACGACCCAGATCTACACCGCGGTTTCAGTAACCTCATTGAAGCGCGAATATCACAGTGCGCATCCGCGCGCCCACGACTAGCAAGAAGAGATTGTTGAATTCCCTATATTTTTTTCTGGCCCTAATCCCCTCGGTGATTCTTCACGAGGTCAGTCACGGGTACGTAGCAAACTACTTCGGTGACCCGACAGCGAAGGAACGGGGTCGCCTGACCCTGAACCCACTGGCGCACATCGACCCCTTTGGCACAATCATCCTCCCGTTGATCCTGGTATTCACGGGTCTTCCTTTCTTCGCGTACGCGAAGCCGGTGCCCGTCAACATCTCGCGATTACGTAATCCCCGGTCACAGTCGCTCTACGTGTCGCTCGCTGGGCCCATGGTCAACATCGTGCTGTCGGCATTCGGCTGGGTGCTCTGTGAAATTGCGATCCACTTCACACAGAGCCAACTCATGTTCAACATCGGTGAAGCGTTGGGTCTCGTAAACTTGATGCTGGCGGTCTTCAATCTGCTGCCAATTCCACCCCTCGATGGTTCAGCGATCATCGAGCGATTTGTCCCGCGCAGCAAGCTCGGCTCGTACTACCAATTCCGAGCGAGGGCGCTACCGATTGTGATGGTCGTCGTGATCCTTGGCACGTTCGTATTCCACTTCGGCAATAACGCCTTGTATGACGTTGAGAACTGGTGGCTGCACCTCTTGTTCTAGATGAGGCCCATCGCTGCAGCCGCGCGTTGGTACACCGGACCGGCGACCACGGCGGCCTTGGCGTCACCCTGGCGCACGATCGCATCGAGCTGGGCGGGGTCGGCGCGTAGCGTGCGGTACCGCTCGGCGATCGGCGCAAGTGATTCGACGACGAGAATCGCCAGGTCACTCTTCAGGTCGCCGTAACGCGTGTAGCGGGCCGCGACATTCGCGGGCGTTTCGTTACTCAAACTCGAGTAGATCTCGAGCAGATTGGAGAGCCCCGGCTTGTTCTCCCAATCGAAACGGACTTCATTGTCGGTGTCGGTGACGGCCTTCTTGATCTTCTTTTCGATGTCGGCGGGAGTATCGAAAATGGAGATCGATCCCAGCGGACTCGAAATCGACTTGGACATTTTGCGCGAGGGCTCTTGGAGGTCCATTACCCGCGCGGCCGCCGGCGGATGGACGCCCACGGGCACGGTGAAGGTCTGGCCGTAGCGGTTGTTGAATCGCTCGGCGATATTCCTCGCGAGTTCAAGATGCTGGCGCTGGTCGTCGCCGACCGGCACTTGCTCGGCACTGTACAACAGGATGTCCGCTGCCATCAGTACGGGATAGGTGAGTAGCCCGACCCGGTACCCCCCCTGACGATCGGCCTTCTCCTTGAACTGGGTCATTCGACTGAGTTCGCCGTAGGACGCGACGCACTCCAAGAGCCAGCTCATCTGGGCGTGGTACGCGACGTGGCTCTGGATGAACAGGTTGCAGACGTCCGGGTCCAGACCGCAAGCGAGGAGCGTCGCGACGAGGTCGGTCGTCTGTTCGCGCAATTCGGATGGATCGATTTCCAGAGTGAGCGCGTGCAAGTCAACGACGCAGTAAAAGGCGTCGGCATTCTGCGAACTCACCCACTGCTTCACGGCTCCCAGGTAGTTGCCAATGTGCAAGGTGCCCGAAGGTTGGATGCCGGAAAGAATTCGCATCATCCAATGGTAGAGGAGGGTTCGACTCGGACTCTGCTTCCAGTAGAGTTGTCCCGTGACCTTCGTCGTGACGACGCCGTCCTTCAGCGGCCCAGTAGAACTGCTGCTCCAGCTGATCAGCGGTCACGACGTCGACATTCTCGACATACCTTTGGCCCCGATTGTGGACGAATTCGTCGCGGCACTGCGAAATGAGGCCGTGACCATCGAGGTCGAGGAGCTTTCGGAGTTCCTGCTGATCGCGGCGATCCTCCTCGAGATGAAGAGTCAACGCTTGCTACCGGGTCGAGACAGCACCGAGCCCGACGAGGAATTCGTTGGGTGGGAAGAACGCGATGTCCTGCTCGCACGCCTGCTCGAACTTCGAACCTACGCGGCGCTGTCGGATGCCTTTGTTTCGTTGTTCGAGAGGGCGAGTCGCGCCTTCCCGCGTCTGCACGGTATCGATGACGGCTTCCTCGTGCGACCCCCGGACCTGCTCGCCGGTGTGACCACCGCGCAGCTGGCGGGCGCGTACCTACGCGGCATTGAGGAAAAGCCGGTCCCCGTGGTTCGCCTCAACCACGTAACCGTTGATGCGGTGACGGTCGCCGAGACGGTGGTGTCGTTGTCCCAGCGTCTCCCGAGCATGGGTCGACTTTCGTTTCGCACGCTCACCGAGGGTCTCGGAAGTCGCATCGAGGTCATCGTGCATTTTCTGGCATTGCTGGAGCTCTGCAAACTGGGCCACATCGATCTCGGACAGGGTTCGACATTCGGCGACGTTGAGATCGAGTGGCTGGACGTATCGTTGGGCCTCGATCTTGGAAGGGTTGACAGCTATGAGGGATGAGTTCTCATTGGAACAGAAGCTCGAGGCGATGCTCACCGTGGCGCTCGAGCCGATCTCGACCGAAGAATTAGCCGACGTCGTGGACGCTGACGCCGAACTGGTGCTCGGGACACTTCGCGCCCTGCGAAGTGAATTCGTCGACGAGCGGCGAGGTTTCCAATTCGCTGAGCTGGCGAGCGGTTGGGTCATGCAGTCCTCACCCGAAGTGGCCGAGTGGGTGACCAAGTTCGCAAATCGAGACGTGTCGCACCGGTTGAGTTCGGCCGCGTTGGAGACCCTCGCGATCATTGCCTACCGACAGCCGGTCTCGCGCACGCAGATCACCGCCCTTCGAGGCGTCAATGTTGACGGTGTCGCACGCCTGCTCGAGCAGCGCGGCTACATCGAGGAGAAGGGTCGCGCCGCCGGACCGGGTCAGTCGATCCTCTACGGCACGACCGAGCTCTTCCTCGACCGCATGGGCTTGGCGTCGCTCAACGACCTGCCGCCGATCGAAGAGTTCATGCCACCGGTCGAGACTGCGCACGAACTTGTCGACGAGATGTTCGCTGACGTCGTTGAACTTTCAGAGGACGCGTAGTTGGACGAGGGTGAGAGGTTGCAAAAGACGCTCGCGAGAGCTGGATTCGGGTCTCGTCGTTCGTGCGAGATCCTGATCACCGAGGGACGGGTGACGATTGACGGTCGCGTGGCCGAACTCGGTAATCGGGTCCGGCCCGAGCAGGTCATCTGCGTTGACGGTGCCCTGGCGCCGACCGCTCAGAACACCGTGTACTACCTCCTGAACAAGCCCGACGGTGTCGTGACGACGGCATCGGATCCTCAAGGCCGCACAACGGTGCTCAATCTGGTGGAATCGCCGGTGCGAATCTTTCCGGTGGGGCGTCTGGACATGAACACCGAGGGCCTGCTGATCCTGACCAACGACGGAAGACTCGCTCACCTGTTGACCCACCCCAGCTCGGGTATCGCCAAGGAATATCTGGCCAGGGTTGAAGGTGACCCATCGCCAAGTGCGATTCGTCGTCTGCGTGAAGGCGTCGAGCTAGAAGACGGAATTACGAGTCCCGCCCAGGTGAGTCGCGTCAGCGAGGGTCTGCTTCGTATCGTGATCCACGAGGGGCGTAATCGTCAGGTGCGAAGGATGTGCTCGGCCGTGGGCCACGACGTCACCAGACTGGTGCGAACGAGGATCGGCCCGATCCAGGACGCGACGCTGAGTCCCGGGTCCTCACGCCAATTGTCACTGGGCGAAGTACGCCGGTTGATGGAGGCCGTCGGGATGACCGACGAAATCGCCTCTACGATGCCTTCATGACTTCGCCACTTCTACGAGGGCTCCGAGGCGCCACGACCTGCGGTGTCGACACGCCAGAAGAGATCACCGCTGCCACCCAGGAACTACTGCTCACGATGATGGAGCGTAACGACCTTGACCACGATGACGTCGTAAGTGTGATCTTCACGACTTCGACTGATTTGACCAGTACGTTTCCCGCGACCGCGGCCAGGGGCGTCGGTTTCGGTGATATTCCGCTGCTGTGCGCCAGCGAGATTGCCGTGCCGGGCTCGATGCCGCGGTGCGTTCGGGTCCTGATGCACGTTTACTCCACGCGCGATCGTAACGAGATTCGACACGTCTACCTGCGCCAGGCGCAGTCACTCCGTGATGATCTCCCCGAATAATCGGTACGGCCACGTCATTGGCCTCGGGCTGATAGGGGCCTCGGTCGCCCTGGCGCTTCGCGACGCCGGTTGGACCGTGACCGGTGATGATCTGATCCCAGAGACCGTCCAGGCGGCGCTCGACGCGGGAATCATCCAAGGGCGCGAGTTGGGCGCCGATCACACGCTGGTCGTTGTCGCGACGCCCGCCGGAGCGGTGGCGACGATCGTCAATGAGGTCCTCGCCGCGAACGCCAATCCGGCGCTGCTGGTGACCGACGTCGCCGGCGTCAAGAGTGCCATCGTCGCGCAGGTGAAAGATCCCCGATTTCTCGGTGGACACCCCATGGCCGGATCCGAGCAACGCGGACTCAAAGGCGCCAGGGCCGACCTCTTCCAGGGCTGTAACTGGGTACTCACGCCCACCGACGCCACCCGTCCCGAGGTGTACAGCACGCTGCACGGAATCCTTCGTGAGATCGGAGCGAACGTCGTTGCCGTCAGTGCCGACGACCACGATCGTCTCGTTGCACTCGCGAGCCACGTCCCGCACCTGCTCGCCGGCGCGCTGATGAACGAGGCCGCCGAGGCCGCGGAACAGGACGCCGTGCTCCTGCAACTGGCCGCAGGCGGCTTTCGTGACATGACCCGCGTCGCGGCGGGAGACCCTTCAATGTGGCCCGACGTTCTGTTCGAGAACCGGGTTGCGATCACACGAACGCTCGAGGCGCTCGAGGCAAGACTCGAGCAGTTACGCCTGGCACTCGAAACCAACGGCCGCGACATGGTCGAGAAGAGCCTCCACACCGCGTCTGAAGCCCGACGGCTCCTTCCCGGGCGCGCCCTCAACTCGGAGAACTTGGCCTACATTCGCGTCGTGATTTCCGACCAACCGGGCTCGCTCGCCGCGGTGACGCGCGCCGCATCCGAGTTGCTGATCAATATCTACGACATCGAGATTGCACACGGAATCGAGGGTGTGGGCGGTACGTTGCTGCTCGCTGTCGACGCGCAACAGGCGAGCAGACTACAAGAGGCGCTGTCCGAACTCGACTTCAAGGTGGCACAGGAGAAATGAGCGACTCGGTCGAAGTGGCACGGGCGGCGAAGTTGCACGGCAGAATTCGTGTGCCCGGTGATAAGAGCGGTTCACACCGGGCGCTGATGATCAGTGCGCTGGCGAGTGGCACGAGCACGATTGAAGGACTCTCGCCCGGTCATGATGTGGCGTCGACGAGTGTCATAATGCAACAGCTCGGGGCCGCGCGCCACGACGACGGCGATCTGGTCATCATCACCGGACCCGAAGGGGGACTCACGGCCACGACCTCCGTGCTCGACTGTGGCAACTCCGGCACCACCATGCGACTGCTCGCTGGTCTGGTGAGCGCCGTAGCTGGCACGCATCACCTCGTTGGCGACGCATCGCTGTCCAATCGACCGATGGACCGCATCGCGGTGCCGCTTGGCCTGATGGGGGCGTCGGTGACGGGTACCGGAACGAACGTGTCGGCACCGCTGACGATTGAGGGACACAAGTCCTTAAAGGGCATCGATTTTCACGTGCCCGTCGCCAGCGCCCAGGTGAAGTCCGCCATTCTCTTCGCCGGTCTCAACGCGCACGGTCCCTGCGTGGTTCACGAGGATGTCCGCACCCGCGCCACGACCGAGAAGATGTTCACTAGAGCGGGCATCGCAATTGCGAGTGAAGACGTCGGTACCGGTCGAGTCGTGACCCTGCTGGCGGGGCGCCCCATCGCGACGGCGTGGCGAATACCCGGGGACCCGTCGCAGGCCGCGTTCTTCTGTGTGCTCGGTGCGATTCATCCCGACGCGCACATCGAGATCGTCGACATTGACCGCGCACCCGAACGAACGGGCTTCGTCAGCGTCCTGCAACGCATGGGTGCGAATCTGACGTTCGAGACGAGAGGCGACACGATCTCGATGGTCGCCAGGAGCTCGGAACTGAATGCGATCGAAATTCACGCCCACGAGATTCCTTCGGTGGACGAGGTGCCGGTGTTAGCGGTTGCGGCAGCTGCCGCCACGGGAACGACGTCCTTTCGTGACATGGGCGAGCTGCGACTGAAGGAGTCGGACCGCTTCGCGGGCTCCATGACTCTCGCAAGCTCACTCGGATGTCGGGTGTGGAGTGAAGGGGATGATTTCTTCGTTGAGGGTCTGGGGAGCGCGGAGCGCTTCAGTGAGTTCAGGGCCGAGGCTGATCTCGATCATCGCATGGTGATGTCGAGTGCCGTCGCGGGTTGTGCGGGCGCTGGCTGCACGGTGATTGGCGCCTCGACGGTGTCGTCGAGCTACCCACACTTTTTTCGCGACCTAACATCATTGCAATGAGCCACGAGATCATCGCGATTGACGGCCCCGCAGGCTCGGGAAAGTCCACCGTCGCGAAGGCGGTCGCGGAGCAACTCGGTTGGGCGTTCCTGGACACCGGTGCGATGTATCGCGCGGTGACCTGTGAGGCGCTGTCTCAAGGCGTCGACGTGCACGATCAGCGCGCGATGGGCGAACTCGCGCGCACCGTGACCCTTGCCACACTGCCGAGGGTCACGGTGAACGGACGTGACGTGCAAGACGAGCTACGTACTGAACCCGTCAACCTCGCGGTGTCGATCGTTGCCGCCAATCCGCTGGTTCGTGAGTCAATGGTCACACGCCAGCGTGAGATCGCGGGAGCCCAGTCGACGGGCACGGTCGTCGAGGGCCGTGATATCGCGACCGTCGTCTTTCCGCACGCCACGCTGAAGGTCTTCTTGACGGCGTCACTCGAAGAACGTTCACGACGTCGAGGTGAAGAGGGCGTTGACTCGGTCGCGCGCCGCGACGAAGCGGACTCCACCCGGACGACGTCGCCGTTACGCCAGGCCGATGGGGCGCTCGTGCTAGACACGACGGGTCAAAGTATTGACGATGTCGTGGGGGAGGTCATCCGGTGTCTGAAGAGCATCACCTCGAACTGAACGTCTCGAAGAGTCTGACGTACCGGATCGTCGCGGCGCTTATCTCGGGCATCTCGTGGGTGCTCTTTCGTCCCACGGTCGTCGGACGTGAGAACATACCGCTCGAGGGTCCAGTTCTGATCGCACCAATTCACCGCTCGAACGTGGACTTCGCCTTTACGCTGTTCATCTCACCCCGCAAGGTCTTTTTCATGGCGAAGGACTCGATCTTCAGGGTGCCCCTGCTCGGGCCGCTAGTGACGCACCTAGGGGCATTTCCAGTCAAGCGCGGCTCCGCAGACCGCGAATCCATGAGTGCCGCCGAAGAGGTTTTACGTCAGGGTCACGCCCTCGTGCTCTTTCCCGAGGGAACTCGCAAGGAGGGTAGAACGGTCCAGACCCTCCACGACGGCGCGATGTTCGTCGCGGCGAGGACCGGCGCCACGGTCGTGCCAGTGGGCATCGGCGGCAGTGACAAGGCAATGCCCAAAGGGGCCAAGTTCCCGAGGCCCACGAGGATCCGTATTGTGGTGGGCCCGCCGATCACGCCGCCGTCATCGCAGGGCCGCGTGTCGCGCTCGGCCATCAGCGCCAAGAGCGAAGAGCTGCGAGTGGAGCTCGAAAAGGTGTATCTACGGAGCCTGGGCGGCTGATCAGCGCTCGCGCCACCAGGTGGAGAAGACCACCTTCGTGTAACGGAAGCCGAAGAGAAAGTTCTTGCCCTTCTTTGTGGTGCCCGAGAAACGGGGGTGCCAAACGGTCGGTACCTCAGCGGCACGCCATCCGCGCTTCAGACACGTGATCAGCAACTCGGCGGTTTGGTACTGCTCCTGGGTCAAACGGTCGACGACGTCGGCGAGCATCGTCACGCGAAGCGCCCGGTAACCCGTTGAGGTGTCGGTCAACGTGGCTCCGGTCATCCGGTTCATGATGAACGAGAAGAAGAAGACGCCGATCTTGCGGAATCGGTCCGAGGTCTTGTCGACACCCAGTCGGCGACTGGCGACGACAAAGTCGGCCTCGTCGCTCAGGAGTGGTGCGAGAACCTGAGGGATCTCGGCGGGGTCGTTCTGGCCGTCGGCGTCGAGGGTGACGACGTACTTGACGCCGTGATCGATGCAGTAACGGTACGTGACCTGCAACGCCACGCCGTGACCCAGGTTGACGGGGAACTCGATGACCATGACCCCCGGATAGGAGCGTGCGATCTCGGCGGTCCGGTCGTCGCCACCATCGACGACCACGAGTGTCGTATAGGCAGCGCCGTCGACGGTTGCGGGCATCTTGTCGAGGACGCCACCGATATTGCCCTCTTCCTCGTAGGCGCAGATCGACGCCACGATCGCCTCGGGCTGGAATCCGGGGTGCGCACTCTCGAGCTGAGTGAGCGCTTGATCAATTGCGTACGCGCGAAGTCGTGCGCCACGGCGCTTCTCTAGATCTACCTTGGCCATAATTCTCCTTACAGGGACTTTGCTCGCGCGAACACGCGAAGAACCACGGGCTCAGAGTGCTCGAGTGATTCGGATTCGTAATCGGCATCGAAGGCCTTCTGGGCCCACTCGTCGGCGAAGGTCTTGGCAAGTTCGTACCGGGGCTGGCCCAGGTGCCGACCGACACGCGGTTGGGCCACCGCTGTCCCGATGGTCATCCACTGCTCACGCGTGGAGACGTCCATGCTCGAGAATGAATTCACTCTGAAATGATAGCCAAGCGTCGACAATTTGACTTTTTCAGCGACCCGTGGCGGACAGGACCTGGGCCGCGGTGAACTCACGGTCGGCCTGGCCGTCGAATGTGGAGACGATGGGCGTCGCGAGTGCGAGATCGAGTACCGCGGAAAGGGCCTTCAACATCTCGCGAAGCTCGGGTGGGGGAGGGAAGTACTCGTCTTCGACCGTCACCGTGTCGATCGTGACGCCCTGGTCCGGATTCAGGAACTCGAGCACGTCGTTGACGAGTGACTCGGGTGCCGAGGCGCCAGCGGTGACCGCAACGGTTCCCGAAAGGTCGTCTGGTAACTCGAAGGCGCCGTTCACGCGAAGTACACGCGGACAACCAACCGCTTCGGCGACCTTGGTCAACGCAACGGTGTTCGATGAGTTCGCCGACCCGATGACGATGACCGCGTCGGCGTGGGTCGCGATGGCGCGTAGGGCCGTTTGGCGATTGGTCGTCGCGAAGCAGAGATCGCTGCGGTTGGGCATCCAGATATCCGGGAACTTCTCCTCGGCGTACTCGCGCAGGTGCTGCCACTCGTCAAAGCTAAGGGTCGTCTGGCTGAGCAGCGCGAAAGGCCCCACTTCGCCAACCAGACGATCAATATCCTCGGTTGACTCGATGAGGTGCACGGAATCCGGAGCCACAGCCATAGTGCCCACCGCTTCCTCGTGGCCTTCATGCCCGACGTACAGCACGGTGTACCCCTTCCGGGCACGGACCTTCAGCTCGTGGTGCACCTTGGTGACGAGCGGACAGACCGCATCCACCACGGTCCCTCCGGACTTACGAGCTCTTTCGATCACCTCAGGCGGTGATCCGTGGGCACTCAGCATCACCGGCGCCCCGGGGGGGACATCGGCGACATCATCGATGAAGACGACGCCGAGTGACTTGAAATAGTCGACCACGAACTGGTTGTGGACAATCTCGTGGTAACAAAAGACCGGAGGTTCGAAGACCCTCGTCATCCAATCGAGCGCCTTGATGGCCTTTTCGACGCCAGCGCAGAATCCTCGTGGTGCGGCTAGAACTACCCTGTCGATGCTCACGCATCAAGCCTAGTAATCGATTTCAGCGTCCAGTGCCTAGGCTGGTGGTGTGTCGGGCGCCCAAATTTCCGCAATTTCCAATGATTCCCCGGCTTCGCGGGTCGATCTCTCGGTGGGCGACGAGCTCATCTCAATCAACGGGCGAGAACCCACCGACATCATTGAGTACCAACAACTGATCGACGGCGACGTGGTGACGCTCTTGGTGCAACGAGGGGACGAGGCGCTCTCGCGAAAGGTCACCATCAAAAAAGAGGTGGGTCAGCCCCTCGGGCTCTCGATCGATTCAGCGGTCTTCGACCGAATCCGAACGTGCGACAATCACTGCTCCTTCTGCTTCATCTACCAACTACCCAAGGGAATGCGTCGTTCGCTCTACGTGAAGGACGACGACTTCCGGCTGTCCTTCCTCTACGGGAACTACACGACTCTCACGAGGTTCACCGAGTTCGATCTCGAGCGCGTCGTTGGTGAGGGTCTCTCACCGCTGTACGTGTCGATCCATTCCACGAATCCAGAATTACGGGCGGAAATGCTGCGCAATCCCCGCGGGGCCACCAGCCTTCGTTGGCTTCGCGAACTTCTCAGGGCGGACATTGAAGTCCACGCACAGGTTGTGGTGTGCCCGGGCGTCAACGACGGCGCGGAACTCGAGCGGACGCTGCACGACGTCATCTCCCTGTACCCGGAGTTGATGACCGTGGCGCTGGTGCCCGTAGGGGTCAGTGATTTCTCACTCGAGGAGACCATGCGATCACACACGGTCGATGAAGCCCGTCACGTGGTCGCGCTCGCCGAGAAGTTCCAGCAGTTGACCCTCGAGGTACTCGGGCGGGTCTCGGTCTTCGCGAGTGATGAGTTTTATCTGGTCGCGGGCATGACCCCGCCACCCGCCACGAAGTTCGAGAGCCTCGACCAGGCGGAGAACGGCATTGGCCTGGTAGCGGCGTTCTGCGAGAGCTTCGCCGGGGGCGCCAGCATGGAGAAACTCGGCACCGGGTTCTTCCAGTCAGTCGACGGCGCACCCGAATGGGGTTACCGGGCGCCCAAGGGCGCGAGCGACGCGACCGAGACCGGCGACGATGTGCTCGTGGTGACGGGCGAGTACGCCACACCGATCCTGCGTGAACTCTTCGACACCTACGGATTTTCGGACGTCGGGATACTGCCGGTCACCAACACCTACTTCGGGGGAAACATCAAGGTGGCGGGGCTGTTGACCGGCCAGGATCTCATCCGGGCACTCGCCGACGTTGACGACTCGGTGGTCTGTCTGCTACCTGACGTGTGCCTCTCGGAGGGGCGCTTCCTCGACGGCCTTACACTTGAGGACTTACCTCATCGCGTGATCACCGTTCGCACGACGGGTCAAGATCTCAGAAGCACCCTCGAGACGGTGCGCTCAAAAGGACTGGTCTCATCATGAAAAAGCCCCAGGTAGTCATCGTGGGACGTCCGAACGTCGGCAAGAGTTCAATTGTCAACCGCCTGGCCGGCAAGCGCCTGGCCGTGGTCGAAGAGCACCGCGGCGTGACCCGTGACCGCAAGGCCGTCGAGGTTGAGTGGCGCGGAGTGACTTTTGACGTGGTGGACACCGGCGGATGGCTCGAAGCGGGCGACACCCTCGAGAGCAAGGTCTCCAAGCAGGCGAACGCCGCGCTCGACTCGGCGGACCTCGTGTTACTCGTGGTCGACGTGACGACGGGTCTGGTCGACGAGGACACCCACGCGGCCCGATGGGCGCTGCGCAGCGGTCGCCAGGTGGTGCTCGTGGTGAACAAAGTCGACGACGCCCAGCACGAAGCCAACAGCTGGGAGTTCCTGAAACTCGGTGCCGGTGACCCCCACACCGTCAGCGCCCTGCACGGCAGGGGAGCGGGCGATCTACTCGACTACATCGTCGACGAACTCGGCGAGCAGATTGAGGTCGAAGAAGCCGCCGAGGCGGACGATGATGGTGCCCTTCGTGTGGCGATCGTCGGACGACCCAACGTTGGAAAATCGACCCTCTTCAACCAGCTCATTGGCGAAGAACGTTCGGTCGTACACGACATGCCCGGGACGACGCGTGACGCCATTGACACCGTCGTGATGACCGAAGTCGGCCTTATTCGTTTCATCGACACCGCCGGTATGCGGCGTCGGGCCAAGACCGAGGCCGGACTCGAGACCTACGCCGTGCTGCGTAGCCTCGACGCGCTCGACCGCGCGGATATCGCGATACTCGTGATCGATGCGACCATCGGGGCAACCGGCCAGGATCAGCGCCTTGCGGAGCGGATCTCCGCGGCGGGTTGTCCGTCGCTGGTGGTACTCAATAAGTGGGAACTCGTACCGACCGAAGAACGTGACTCCGTGCTCGCAACCGTGGGGGAGAAGCTCGCATTCCTCGGTGACGCACCGGTGATGAAGACGACGGCGACTTCGGGCAAGGGCGTGCACCGCATCCTTCCCGCTTTGTCGATCGCGGCGGCCGACTACGTCAAGCGTGTCCCCACTGGTGCGCTCAACCGCGCCATTCGCGACCTGCAGATCAAGCAACCCGCGCCGACCGGTAAAATCCGATACGCGGTCCAGGGCGCCACCGAGCCTCCGACGTTCACGTTGTTCGTCGCCGGTCGTCTTCCCCAGACGTACCTGCGCTACGTCGAACGGTCACTCCGGGAGCGGTTTCAACTCGGCTCTTCACCGTTGCGAGTGCGCGTCCGAGTCGAATAGTGGCGAAGTGGTGCGAGACGTGCGACCGCCCCGTCGAGGGCGATGTCTGTGAGGTCTGTGGCAACCCCGTCACGGAACCCACCAGGGAGCCGATGCCGTGGATGTGGCGGTTCTTCTTGGTCACCTCGGCCATCTATCTGATTTGGCGCATTTATCAGTTAATTTCGTGGTTGTCCCACTAGGAGGTTTGTCATGGCTATCTACGCACTCGGTGACCGGGTCCCAACGATTCACCCTGATGCCTTCGTGCACCCCGACGCGGTCGTCATTGGCGACGTGCGAATCGGTGCAGACTCCTCAATCTGGCCCGGCGCGGTCCTGCGTGGCGATTACGGCACGATCATCATCGGCGCGCGCACCTCGATTCAAGACGGCACAGTCGTGCACGCGGTGGCGGAGTTTCCGACTGTCGTGGGTGATGACTGCGTGGTTGGCCATATTGCACACCTCGAAGGTTGTGTCATCCACGATCGATCGCTCGTCGGCAGCGGTTCAGTCGTGCTGCACCAGGCGAACGTGCACAGTGGCGCTACTGTCGGTGCGGGCGCTGTCGTTCGTAATCGGATGGAGGTGCCCGTGAACGCCTTGGCCGTGGGCGTTCCGGCCCAGATCAAGCTCGACGCCAGCTCGGAGCCCATGATCGTCGCCGCAGCGCAACTCTACGTTGCCAACGCGCGCCGCTACAAGAGCGAGCTCCGCCAGCTCTAGCTGTTGGAAATCGCAACGAGCCGCTCGAGCGCCACGCCGGCGTGCCCGCCGAGGACACTGTCGCTGGCGAGTTGAAAACCCTCGCTCAACGTCTCGGCTTTTCCTGCGACCATGAGCGCCAGCGCGGCGTTGGCACAGACCACGTCGAAGACCGGGCCCTGCTGTCCCTCGAGGAACGCGTAGACCACGGCAAGATTGTGCTCGGTGTCGCCGCCTCGAATCGCTGACACGTCATGGTGACGGCCGAGCTCTCCGGCGGCGTCAAGACGTTGGACGTCGACGCCCTCGGGCGTGATGAGGTGCAGGGTGGAATCGGCGCCCAGGGAGAGTTCGTCGAGTCCGTCGTCGGCGTTTACCAGGATTGCGTACCTGATGCCCCGAGCGTGCAGCACGTGTGCCATGTGATCGAGCAGGTGTCGCTGGGCGACACCGATGAGTGACCTCTCCACCAGAGCCGGGTTGGCGAGGGGGCCGAGCACGTTGAAGATCGTGCGAAATGCCAGTGCCCGTCGAATCGGCGTTAGATAGCCCAGAGCGTGGTGAAAGGTAGGTGCGAAAAGAAAACCGATGCCGGCGCCTTCGATGCAAGCCCGCACGATCTCCTCATTGGCGTCCAGACGGACACCGAGCGCCTCGAGGACGTCGGCCGAACCGACCAGTGACGAAGCGGCCCGGTTGCCGTGCTTGGCGACGGGCACACCGCATCCGGCGACTGCGAGCGACGCCATCGTGGAGATATTTACGGTGTGCAACTGGTCGCCGCCGGTGCCGACGATGTCGATCGCGTCGGGGCCCACCGAGAAGGTGTTCGCCGACGCGAGCATCGCGTCGATGAAGCCGGTCATCTCATCTGCGGTCTCACCCTTTGCGGTAAGCGCCGTGAGAAAGCTGGCGATCATGACGCCTTCGACCTGACCCGTGAGAATCTCCAAGAGCGCGTCACGGGCTTCAAGTCGTTCCAGATTCGTTCCCCGTACGAGCGGATTGAGGACATCCTTGGCGAATGTGGTACTCATGAAGTGCACTCGGAAGGACGATTCGGCATAGAGACAAGTTAGTCGTGAGTGGGGGACTCTTCGGCACAACTACGATTTGTCGATGGCGTCAACGTATCTGGACAACATCGTGGCGTGGCACCGCGAACGCGCCAGCGCCGACCATCGAGTGTGGCAGGACCGCCTGGAACGCGTGTACTACTCGGGTCCTTCAATGTCCCAGACACTGCGTGCGGGCACACGAGTGAAGGTGATCGCCGAGGTCAAGCGACGTTCGCCGTCGAAGGGGTGGATCGACGAGCATCTCGACCCGGCCACTTTGGCGCGTGACTACCAACGGGGGGGAGCTGCGGCGTTGTCGGTGCTCACCGATGAGCCTCATTTCGCCGGATCGCGCCACGACCTCGAGGTGGTCCGTGCGGCCGTCGAGATCCCCATCCTTCGCAAGGATTTCACCGTCAGCGCCAACGACGTGCTCGATGCCGCGGAGATGGGCGCCAGCACGGTACTGCTGATCGTGGCCGTCCTCGAGCGCGCGGAGTTGGCCAACTACATCACCCTCGCATCCGAGTGCGGTATCGACGCACTGGTTGAGGTGCACGACGCCGATGAGGCGAGCATCGCGCTCGACCTCGGTGCAGTCCTGATAGGGGTGAACCAGCGTGATCTCCGTAGTTTTGAGGTCAATTCGACCCACGCCGCCGACGTGATCGCCGGGCTCGATGCAGGGGTGCTTACGGTTGCCGAGTCGGGGATGACGTCGCGCGCCGATGTGGAACGAGCCGCGGCCGCTGGCTTTGACGCGGTCCTCGTAGGCGAGGCCTTCGTGCGCGCCACCGACCCGGTCGCCCTCGTTCACTCGTTCACCACGGTCGAGAAGGTCGACCGTGCCTGAATTCGCGACAAAGGGCCACTTTGTCAAAATCTGCGGCATCACGAATATTGACGATGCAGAAGCAGCAATCCGTGACGGTGCAGACGCAATCGGGTTGATTCTTGCTGAGTCCAAACGCCAGATCACCATCGAGGCCGCGACCGACCTCGCGAAGGCGACGGCGGGCCGCGTGCTTCGGGTGGGCGTGTTTCGTGGCAATTCGGACTCGTTCATCCTCGACGCTCTGGACCAGGCTGACTTCGACGTCGTCCAGGTACACGGCAACTTGAGTTCGCAACTCCTCGTCGACCTTCGATCGAGAGGAACGTTGGTGGTGAAGGCGCTCTCGATCACCGATGACGAATTTCTGCACTTCGACGAATCACTTGTCGACGCGGTTCTCGTCGACGGACCGAGTCCGGGCAGCGGCGAAAGTCACTCGTGGGCCGAAGTCACCGCACGAGGTTTTCGAGTTCCTCTCATCGCCGCCGGCGGACTCTCGCCCGACAATGTCGACGACGTGATCGCTACCGTACGACCGTGGGGTGTCGACGTCTCGACGGGCGTTGAAGCAGCCCCCGGGGTGAAGGACCATGTGCTGGTAAGTAGTTTCATAGAGCGCGCCCGTCGCGCGTTTTCCAAAGGAGAGTTGAAGTGACCGATTCCAAGGTGTTCATGACGCCCCCGGACGAGCGGGGACACTTCGGGACGTTTGGCGGACGCTTCGTTCCTGAGGCCCTGATGCCGGCGTGTCTGGAGCTCGAGACGGCGTTCGTCGAGGCCTGGAGCGATTCTCACTTCACTGACGAGTACCGCAAGGTGCTGCACGAATTCGGAGGTCGCCCGACACCGGTGACGCCACTGCATCGGCTGTCAGAACAACTGGGGCTTCGTATCTTTGCGAAGCGCGAGGACCTCGCGCACACGGGCTCACACAAGATCAACAACGTGATCGGCCAGACCTTGCTGACGAAGCGAATGGGCAAGACGAGGGTCATCGCCGAGACCGGCGCGGGACAGCACGGCGTCGCCACGGCGACCGCGGCCGCGCGAATGGGCCTCGAGTGCACCGTGTACATGGGCGAGATCGACACCGAACGCCAGGCGCTCAATGTCTTTCGAATGGAGCTTCTCGGAGCGACGGTGGTACCCGTGACGTCGGGCAGCAGGACCCTGAAGGATGCGGTGAATGAGGCGATGCGCGAGTGGGTGACGTGCGTGCAGGACACGCACTACTGCCTGGGCTCGGTGATGGGACCACATCCGTTCCCTTGGATGGTGCGCGAGATGCAGAGCATCATCGGCACCGAGGCCTCACAGCAACTGCAACAACTCGGTGTCGAGGAGCCCGACCTCGTGGTCGCCTGCGTGGGCGGCGGCTCGAACGCGGCGGGCGTCTTCGCCGGTTTCGCCAACTCGTCCACCCGACTGATTGGTATCGAAGCCGCCGGCGGCAGCGCCGTTGGTAAGGGATCACCGGGCGTACTGCACGGAATGAGATCACTCCTCCTGCAAGACGAGTTCGGTCAGATCGAAGAAGCCTTCTCGATCTCCGCGGGTCTCGACTATCCGGGAATTGGCCCCGAGCACGCGTATCTTGCCGCGAGCGGGCGGGCGGAATACTTCGCAATCGGCGACGAAGACGTCATCAACGCACTGCAGGTCCTGAGCCTCACCGAGGGCATCATCCCCGCACTGGAGACCGCACACGCCGTGGCCTGGATTCTCCAGGAGGCGGGCAAGCAGATCCCACTCGGCTCGACGGTGCTCTTGAACCTTTCGGGTCGTGGCGACAAGGACGTGGCCCAGGTTCGCGAGATTCTGCGGGCCCAGTCATGAAGTCGCTCGAGACCTACCTGCGGGCGCTTCGCGCGTCAGGGCGCAAGGCCCTGGTTCCGTACTTTGTTGCCGGTGTGACACCGCACTGGGTCCAGCACGTCGAAGCGGCGGTGCACGCGGGCGCTGACGCCATTGAAATCGGCATCCCATTCTCTGATCCGATGATGGATGGCGTCGTCATTCAAGAGGCGGCGCTGCGGGCGCTGCAGGCGGGCACAACGTTCGACTCGCTGTGCACTGACCTCGCGAAGCTCTCGACGTCAGTGCCACTGGTCGCCATGACCTACTTCAACATCTTCCACCACTACGGCTTGGAACGCTCGGCGGGCAAGTTGCAGTCGAGCGGCATGTCGGGCGCCATCGTGCCCGATCTTCCCCTCGAAGAAGCCGACCAATGGCGCAGCGCCTGCGCGGCCCACGACGTCGCCAACATCTTTCTCGTGGCTCCGTCATCGCCCGCGGACCGCATCAGCAGCATTGCCAAAGCGACCGAAGGTTTCTGTTACGCGTCGGCGCGCATGGCCGTAACGGGCAAGTCGAACAACACCGGCGAAGGTGCACGCGTCGTAAGCGAGATTCGAGCGGTCTCTGATGTTCCGACCTATATCGGGATCGGAATCAGCACCCCCGAGCAAGCGCGTGCGGCTTCTTCGGTCAGTGACGGAGTGATCGTGGGATCGGCTCTAGTGCAGATAATTTTGAACGGCGGCGGCGCCGACGATGTTGAAAGTTTCGTCGGCGGATTCCGGCGCGCGATCGACGAATAGCGCTCGCGTGCGTGGACGCGAGGATTATTTTTTCTGAGAATCTTCTCAAATTCTTATGAATCCTGACGAAACGTCAGTTTTCTACTGCGGAACTTTGTGATTCGTTTCACATAACTACTGACGGACAATCCCAACTCGCATCGTTTCCTAGGTGTTAAATCATTACTGAGGCGTCAAACCCGGCATCTCGATGTATTCCAATATTGGGGGTTTTTAAATGTCTGATCAGAAAGTTGCGGATCCAGGTCCTCTAGGACTCGCTGGATTCGCCATGACGACGTTCTGCCTAAGTACTGCGAACGCCAACCTATGGAAGGGTGCAGGGGTGGCCGCGGCCCTCTCGTTGGCACTCATCTACGGAGGCGCCGCTCAGTTTGCCGCAGGTATGTGGGAGTTTGTGCGCAAGAACACCTTTGGTGCCTTGGCGTTCACCTCGTATGGGGCGTTCTGGATTGGCTTTTACATCCTGCTGAACGACAAGTCATTGACGCTCGGCACGGACACCGTAGGTATCTACCTGCTGGCCTGGACGATCTTCACTCTCTACATGACGGTGGCGGCACTCAGGACGAGCATGGCGTTGATATTGGTATTCGTTGTCTTGGATGCGACGTTCATCTTCCTGACAATCGGTGCTTGGGGCGCTGGTCACACGACCGCTACCCACATCGGAGGGTGGCTGGGCCTTTTGACGGCTGCTTTGGCCTGGTACGCGTCTGCAGCGGGTGTCATCAACGAAACCCACGGCAAGGTGGTGCTGCCAGTCGGCCCGCGCGGCTAACGTACGTGTCACTGGTGTCTTGACACCGGACCCAACCGCCAACACCGCCCCTGCCTAACGGCACGGGCGGTGTTGGCATTTCTGAGCCAAAACGCGAGTTCACCCTATGTTTTTGAAGTAGAAGTAGAAGTGGTATTAGTTGTGATGTTCGTCCTCGGGACAGATGTCCAGAGGACTTGAGTAGGGGGTTTTATGACCGAAGCAAAACTTGAAGCCTGGCTGGACGAGACGCGGGTTTTCGCGCCGAGTCCCGAGTTCGCGAAGCAAGCGAACGCGCAGCCGTCGATATACACCGACGCCGCAGCCGATCCCGTATCGTGGTGGCGCAAGCAGGCCGACCGTTTGGTATGGCACAAGCAGCCCACCAACACTCTCGAGTGGGAGATCCCCTTCGCCAAATGGTTCAGTGATGGCACACTGAACGCGAGCGTGAATTGCGTCGACCGTCACGTCGCCGCCGGCAAGGGCGACAAGGTCGCGTACTACTGGGTGGGCGACGCGGAATCCGACTCGCGCACCATCACCTATCAGGAACTCCAGGACATGGTGTGCCAGGCCGCCAACGCTCTTACTGAGTTAGGTGTGAAGAAGGGCGACCGCGTGGCGGTCTACATGCCCATGATTCCCGAGGCGGTCGTGGCGATGCTCGCCATCGTTCGACTGGGCGCGATTCACTCGGTCGTGTTCGCCGGCTTCTCCGCGGACGCATTGTCGAGTCGAATCCTCGACTCTGACTGCACGTTCGTCGTCACCGCCGACGGCGCGTTCCGTCGCGGCGCCGCATCGGCGCTCAAGCCCGCGGTTGACGAGGCGCTGGAATCGTGTCCGAACGTGAAGGCCGTGCTCGTCGTCAAACGCACGGCCGGCGACGTGCACTGGACTGATGGGCGTGACCACTGGTGGCACGAGACAGTGGATCGTCAGTCGACGAGCCACGTGCCGGAATTCTTCCCTTCCGAGCACACGATGTTCATCATGTACACGTCCGGTACCACCGCCAAGCCCAAGGGGATTTACCACACGACGGGCGGTTACTTGACTCAGGTGGCCACAACGCAGGACTACATCTTTGACCTCAAGCCCGACACGGACATCTTGTGGACGGCGGCGGACATCGGTTGGATCACCGGGCACAGTTACATCGTCTACGGTTCGCTGATCAATGGGATCACGCAAGTGATGTACGAGGGTCTACCCGACTCTGGTGGCAAGGATCGGTGGTGGAAGATCATCGAGCAATATAAGGTTTCCATCCTCTACACCGCGCCCACGACCATCCGCACGCTGATGAAGTGGGGCAAGGAATTCCCCGCCGGTCACGATCTTTCCAGCCTGCGTCTGCTCGGCACGGTCGGTGAGCCCATCAACCCCGAGGCGTGGATGTGGTACCGCGAGAACATTGGTGGTAGTCGCTGTCCGATCGTGGACACCTGGTGGCAGACCGAGACCGGCGCGATCATGATTACGCCGCTACCCGGGATCACGGCAACCAAACCCGGAGCGGCGATGCGCCCGTTCCCCGGCATTGGCGTGGACGTGGTGGACAACAACGGCGACTCGGTGGGCAACGGTGAAGGCGGGTATCTCGTCATCACGCACCCATGGCCATCGATGACCCGGGGAATCTACGGTGACCCCGAGCGGTACAGGGAGACCTACTGGTCGCGCTTCCCGGGTAAGTACTTCGCGGGCGACGGCGCCAAGCGTGACGAGGACGGCGATCTGTGGTTGCTCGGTCGAATTGACGACGTCATGAACATCTCGGGCCACCGTCTCTCGACGACGGAAGTCGAGCACGCGCTCGTGGGACACCCGGCGGTAGCTGAGGCGGCGGTCGTCGGCGCTAGTGACGACACCACCGGTCAGGCGATTGTCGCCTTCGTCACCCTGAGGATGAGCGCGGGTGACGAGGAGAAGGACCAGGCCGCGATGATCGAAGAACTGCGCCAGCACGTTGCCAAGGTGATCAGTCCGATCGCCAAGCCGCGCCAGATCATCCTGACCCCGGATCTGCCCAAGACCCGTTCGGGAAAGATCATGCGACGACTGCTACGCGACGTGGCAGAGAATCGGCAGTTGGGCGACGTCACCACATTGACCGACCCCACGGTCGTCAACATGATTGCGGACCTCATGGACACGCACTCGAGCGGCGACGAGTAGGCGCTGATGACAACACCCCCGGTTTCAGCCGGGGGTGTTGTGCATTTAGGAGTCGAAACCGAGACCGAAGAGGTCCATCGACTTCAGCCAGAGATTCCGTTTGCCCTCGTGGGTATCGGCACGCTTCAGTGCCGCCTGGGTCAGTCGGATGAAGATCCAACGGAGAGGCTCGGGAGGGAACGGGAGTGGCTTCTTTTGCACCATTGTCAACTCGGTGCGCTCGGTCTCGAGCCCGTCCAACAAATCGAGCATGGTGGCGGCCCCGAATCGTGTTGAGGCGACTCCCAGTCCGGTGAAGCCGAGGACGTAGGCCACCTTGCCGCGGTGTGAGGTCCCCCAGAACGGCGAGAAGCGCGTGCACGTGTCGATGGCGCCACCCCAAGCGTGGGTGAATTTGATGCCCGCCAGCTGGGGAAAGGTCCTCAGGAAGTGAGCGGCGAGCGTGGCATAGGTCTCGGCGTTGAACTCGTACTCGCGCTGAACCTTGCCGCGAAAATTGTAGATCGCATCGTAACCACCCCAGAGGATGCAGTGGTCCTGAGTGAGACGGTAGTAATGGAACTGATTACCGGCGTCAGCCACGCCCTCTCTGCCCGCCCAGCCAATGCTCTCCAATTGGCCCGGGGTGAGTGGTTCGGTAACGATCTGGTAGTCGAAGACCGGCACCACGTACTTGCGGGCCTTGCGAATGAGCGACGTGAACACATTGGTGGCGAGTGCGACGCGCGCCGCGGTCACCGCACCGTAAGGGGTGTGGACGCGCACCGCGTCCTCGACGTCCTCGAGCCACTCGACCTTCGAGTTCTCGAAAATCTTCACGCCGAGAGAGATGCACGCCTTTTCGAGGCCCCAGACCAGGCGTGCGGGATCAACCAATGCCGTGCCGTCGTTGTCGAAGAGTGCCCCCTCGTACAGTGGCGAGTGAATGCGCTCGCGAACCTCTTCGCGGCTCAGGACGATAACGTTGTCGCCCATTTGATTGCGCAGTCGAGCCTCTTCGGCCATGTCCTGCACCTGCCACGGAGCGACGGCGACACGTAGTTCGCCGGTACGCTCCCAATCGCACTCGATGTTGTAGCGCGCGATGGTCGCCTCGATCTCGTTGAGGTTTTCGCGACCGAGTCGTTCGATGACGGGCATTTCGTCAGGGAAGCGGTGCATGCCGTTACCGAAGCCGTGCGTGAGTGATGCCGAGCAGAAGCCACCATTGCGCCCTGACGCGCCCGCACCCGTCTCGTACTGCTCAACGACCACGACCTCGCGGTCGGGGTCGCGTTCTTTCGCGAGGAGCGCGGTCCACAGGCCCGTGTACCCGGCGCCGACGACACACAGGTCGGCGCCGATGTCACCAACGAGTGCCGAGTGCGACGCCGGCTCCAAGGGGTCCGAATCCAGCCACCACAGCTCGGGCTGCAGGTCGGCGAGATGGCGTAAGACGAAGGGATCCTTCTTGTCCATGCTGTGTCCAACCAATGGTTGGAATCACCCTCTCTCGGCAATTCTCTTTTCGCGTCACGTATTTCTCGCGAACGTCGGCTTTCACCCCGACCTTCTTCGTTGGATTCTACCCAACGAACCGTCCGATCAGGTGCTCAAGCCTTCAATGTTCTGGCACGCTCGAACTGACGGGGCCACGCAATGACGTCCCCCAGCCGTTCAGCGGCGCCCAGCGCCCATCGCGGATTTCGCAGCATCGCTCGAGCGAGCAGCACTGCGTCAGCCTCTCCCGACGAGACGATCTCCTCGGCCTGTTCGGGCTCGGTGATCAGACCGACGGCTGCAGTCGCAATAGCCGCCTCTCGACGTATCGCGTCGGCGAACGGTACCTGATACCCGGGTCCGAGGGGGATGCGCACGCCCGCGACGTTGCCCCCCGACGAGACGTCGATGAGATCGACACCTTTCGTCTTGAGCACTTTGGCCAGTTCGATCGACTGCTCGAGGTCCCAACCGCCCTCGACGTAATCAGTCGCGGAGATCCGTACGAAGAGAGGTGTGCCGGGGTCCACGCTGGAGCGCACGGCGTCGACGATCTCGACGAGAACGCGGGCCCGGTTCTCAAAGCAACCGCCGTACGCATCAACGCGAGTGTTCGAGATCGGCGAGAGGAACTCGTGGATCAGATATCCGTGAGCGGCGTGGATTTCGAGCACGTCAAAACCAGCACGCACCGCGCGCCGTGCGGCGCCCGCAAACGACCGGACGATGTCGGCAATCTCCTCGACGCTGAGCTCATGGGGCACCGGATACCCCTCGAAAGCCAGTGGGCTCGGTGCCACCGCCATCCAGCCGCCTTCGTCGGCACTCGCCATCAAGTGGTCGTCCCACGGAGCCATCGTCGACGCCTTTCGTCCGGCGTGGGCCAATTGAATGCCCATCCTCGTCCCTTGGGAGTGCGCGAAATCGGTGATCGGTCGCCACGCGTCCACGTGAGCTTCGCTCCACAGACCCGGACACGCAATGGAGATCCTGCCTTCGGGCGTCACGGCTGACGCCTCGGCGAAAACGAGCCCCGCGCCGCCGGTTGCGAACGATCCGAGGTGCACTCGATGCCAGACACCGACGACGCCGTTCGTGGCTGAGTACTGGCACATGGGACTCACCCAGACCCGGTTGGAGAACTCAACACTTCGAAGAGTCAGGGGAGTGAAGATCGTTGACACCGGCGTACCTGATTTCTCGTAGAGCGATACTTCAAGTTAGCGGCCGGTCCTCGATACCACGACCTGGTTCATGAACCGCGAAGGGAGCGGTGAATCGCACGTCCTAGAATTGTCCGACGGCCTCACGGCCGCACGACGAACAAAAGGAAGCGGAATGCGACTGGCGAATCTGAACGGTAGAGCGGTGCTCGTGACCGACGAGGGCGTGGTCGATGTCGCAACCGCGTCCAACGGCGCATTCTCGAGTGATGTGGACAAGCTGCTCGGGCACCTCGATCAACTCGTCAAATGGCTCTCGTCGGCGAGGATCAAGGTAAGCGAAGCCATCAGTCCCGACGAGTTCGCCCGCAACCCCCTGCTCGGCCCGGTCATCAAGCAGCCCGGTCAGGTGTTCGCGATTGGTCTCAATTACCGTACGCACGCCGCCGAGATGGGTCTGGCTCTTCCAGGAAAGCCCATGGTCTTCACCAAGTTTCCCTCCTCTGTCACGGGAGCGAACGCGAGTTTCTCCCTTCCTTCCGAGCGCACCGACTGGGAGGCGGAGTTGGTCGTGGTGTTTGGTAAGCGTGGTCGTGACGTGTCCGTAGAGGACGCCAGTTCGTACATCGCCGGCTACTGCGTGGGCCAGGACCTCAGCGACCGCGAACTTCAGCTCCAAGGCTCACCCGCTCAGTTCTCGCTCGCAAAGTCGTACGAGAACTTCGCGCCCATCGGCCCGTGGATCACGACCATCGACGATATTCCCCACCCCAACAACCTTTCCATCACGTGCGATATCAACGGCGTTCGCCGCCAGGATTCGCACACGAGCGACATGGCGTTCACGGTGCCCGAACTCGTCTCGTATATCTCGTCGGTCTGCGAGATCCGTCCCGGCGACATCATGTTCACCGGTAGCCCACACGGTGTTGGTCAGGGCCAGATCCCTCCGTTGTTCTTGAAGCCCGGCGACGTCGTCGAGACGTCCATCGAGGGTCTCGGGTCGCTGCGCAATGTCGCGCGTGCGAGGGGTTGAGCCGAGCCCTTCAAAGGATCACTTGCGGTGATACGGACAGTGTTAGTGCAGGTTCGTATGACCTTATGCCCTAGTAGCACTGGCGAGTGATGGGCCATACTTCAGTTTGGTTGGGTGTTGTGTGATCGAATGGAGCCCCGATGGAATTCGTACGTTGGTTTGACAAAATTCGCCTCACGGATGCCGGGCTCGTCGGAGGAAAGGGGGCCAACCTCGGTGAGTTGACGATCGCCGGACTTCCGGTGCCTCCGGGCTTCGTAGTGACCTCGGACGCGTACTGCTACGCCTTCGACAGCGCCGGTATCAACGCCAAGCTCGCCGCGCTCTTCACGGGCGGTGGTGCGACCACGACTGCGGAACTGACCAAAGTGTCCGAACAGGCCCAGTCGCTGATCCATTCGATTCGGATGCCTGACGACCTTGCGTCGGCCATTCTTGACGCCTATCACCAACTCGGCCAAGAGACAAGGGTCGCGGTGCGCTCGTCAGGCACCGGTGAAGACGCGGGTGACACCTCCTTCGCGGGCATGAACGCGACCTTCACGAATACCTGTGGCGACGAGGAGTTGCTGAGCAACGTCATCCGGTGCTGGGAATCGCTGTACGGCGCGCGCGTCATTTCGTACCGGTTTACGCGGGCTATCGGGGACGTTCCGGCAATGGGCGTCATCGTCCAAGAGATGATCCCTTCGGAGCGATCGGGCGTCATGTTCACCGCTGACCCGTCAACGGGGGACACGAATCACATAGTGATCGACGCCGCATTCGGGCAGGGAGAGGTCGTCGTGAGCGGTGAAGTCGAGCCCGACACGTACATCCTTTCGAAGGACGGCCCGACACTGATGCAGGTTCGTGTCGGCGTGAAGAATTTCAAACTTGTTCGCGGACACGACGGGAAAGACCTGCACGTGGATCTCACTCCGGACGAGGGTTCGATGCGCGTGCTGAGCGACGACGATGCGATCGTCCTCGCGCGACTGGGTCTCGCGACCGAAGCCCACTACGGAACGCCTCAGGATACCGAATGGGCGATGGCCAACGGCAAGGTCTACATGGTCCAGTCGCGACCCATTACAACACTGCAGACGACGCAGACGTCCACTGACGGTCTTGGCGCACCCCGTCCGCTGATCCAGGGGCTCGCCGCGTCTGCGGGCCGTGTCACCGGTGTTGTGCGCATTCTCGATTCCCCCGACCAGGGCGACCAGTTGCTCCAAGGCGAGATTCTTGTCGCGAAGATGACGAGTCCTGACTGGGTACCGACCATGCGCCGCGCTGGCGCACTCGTCACCGACGGCGGCGGGACGACCTGCCACGCAGCGATTGTCTCGCGTGAACTTGGTGTGCCGTGCGTAGTCGGAGCGCGCAACGCCACGACCGTGTTACGAAACGGGGAAGTGGTGACCGTGGATGGGAGTCAGGGAGCGGTCTACGAGGGTGCGGTGGCGCAACGACAACCGGCCGTCCAGCCCCAAGATGGCGCAGTACGGGTCGCCGCGCACGACGCAGAGCGCCCCTCGATGCCGTTGGCGACCAAGCTCTACGTCAACCTGGCTTTCGCCGAGCACGCTGAGGAAGTGGCGGACCTTGAGGTTGACGGGGTCGGACTACTTCGCGCCGAGTTCATGGTCACCGACGCGCTCGGTGGAGTGCACCCCAAGTTGTTGATCGAGCGAGGTGACCAAAAGGTCTTCATCGATAAGATGGCCGAGTCGCTCCTCAAGATCACGCGGGCCTTCGGCAACCGACCTGTCGTCTACCGGAGCATCGACTTTCGCAGTAACGAGTTCTCTAATCTCGAAGGCGGATCACGGTTCGAACCCGTAGAGGACAACCCGATGATCGGCTACCGCGGGTGCTTTCGATACGTGCGCGACCCCGAGGTCTTCCGTCTTGAACTCGAGGTACTCGCCAAGGTCATGGAACAAACTGCGAACATCACGTTGATGATTCCCTTCGTGCGAACCAAGTGGGAATTGCAAGCGTGTCTGGATCTGGTTGCCCACAGCCCGGTGGGCGGGGAGATTCCGTTGTGGGTCATGGCTGAAGTGCCCTCCGTGGCGTACCGGATTCCCGAGTATGCGAAAATGGGCATCAGCGGTGTTTCGATTGGCAGCAACGATCTCACTCAGTTGATGCTCGGGGTGGACCGTGACTCTGAGGTCTGCTCGGACCTCTTTGACGAGTCCGACACCGCCGTGCTTGATGCGATCGAGCGCATAATCACCGGGAGTCACCAGGCGGGTATCACCTCTTCGCTGTGCGGACAAGCTCCGTCGAACCACCCGGAGTTCGCCGAGCACCTCGTCCGTTACGGCATCACGTCAGTGTCGGTGAACCCCGACGCCGTCGACGCTGCTCGCGCCTCAATATCGCGAGCGGAATGGCGACTGCTGCTCGAGTCGGCCGATCCCGCGCACCGCCAAACCACCAACTAGAGGGGCAGAAATACAAACGTTCCTTGGTTGGTGTCTGAAGTGTGGCTTTCTATACTGAGGGCGTTCGCGGTGGTAACGCACAGCGCGTTGACTGGTTGTGGTTACGAGTTGTACGAGGCGCTGTCGTGATTCGAGAGGGAAGAGGGTCGAACTCATGAAGATCGTCAGCGAAGAAACCATCGCTCAAGCCCTACGGTCGCTGCCGGGCATTGAACCCCGCGTGGTGGTGTCGGGCAATTATGCGACACCGTGGGAATTGGTTCGCATCCTCGAAAAGACATTGGCGCGCTGTCGAGCTTTCGTACTCAATCCTCAAGATGGCTGGCCAATCCGCGAAGGCTTCGTCACGGAGACCCCCTTCGTGGGGCCCGGTGCCCGCAAGGACCCGCTCCTCGACTACCTTCCCATGCGGCTCTCCCTGGTCCCGAGGCTCTTCGCGCTCAACCGTCCGCCCGACGCGGTGCTGATTCAGACGTCGACACCCAAGAGTGGCAAGGTCTCCTTGGGCATCGAGGTCAACATCATGCCGGCCGCCATAGAGGAGGTGCGGCGTCGGGGAGGAATTGTGATCGCGCAGATGAACGCGCAGATGCCCCACACGCGAGGTGACGGCGAGTTGAGTGTCGATCTGATCGACCTCGCGATTGAAGTGGACGCAACCCTCCCTTCGCCAGCACCTCGAGAGCCCGATGACGACGCCATCGCCATTGGTGAACGGGTGGCGGCGCTCGCCGCGGATGGCGGGACGCTGCAGATGGGGATCGGACAACTACCCGATGCCGCGCTCGATCGAATGAACAAACTGCGCAACATGGGGATTTGGTCCGAATTGGTGAGTGACGGCGTGATGCACCTGGAACGCGCGGGGGTACTCGATCGTTCTCGGTTGATCACCTCGACCTTTCTCTTTGGAACCGCCGAACTCTACGAGTGGGCGAACGAAAACCCCCGACTCGTGATGCGTCGTACCGAGACGGTAAACGATCCCGCCAACATCGCCGCACACCCGTCCATGCTCTCGATCAACACCGCCATCCAGGTCGACCTCTACGCCCAGGCGAATGCCAGCTACGTTCGTGGCGCCATCTACTCGGGCTACGGGGGGCAACCGGACTTTGTCAGCGGGGCCTTGCACTCGGCGAAGGGTCAATCAGTCCTCGCGATGCGATCGTGGCACGAAAAGGGTGATTCATCCAATATCGTTCCCATCCTCCACGATCCCGTGTGCTCGTTCCAGCACTCGGTGGTGGTGACCGAGCAGGGCACGGCACTGCTCTTCGGTCGCAGCCAACACGCTCAGGCGAGACTTCTCATCGAGAAGACCGCACATCCACGAGCGCGCCAAGAGTTATACGAAGGGGCTGAGAAGTTAGGACTTCTGCACCCTGGTGACGAGCGTCTGCCCACTAACTGAAAATCCGCAGGACGATATCGCAGGTCAAAGGCCAGAAACAGAGAAACAGAGTCGCAGCAACATTGAATACTTGACTTTCCCACTCGTATTTCCTACTATTGTCTACTATTACTAGTGACTTACTAGGATATAAGCGAGGAGAGTAGTTCAATGAAGTTGAATTCCCGTAAATGGCCCCAGATTTTTGCACTTGGCGTCAGCGTGACGACGGCCTGCCTGTCGTTCGTGGTGCCAGCAAGCGCGGCCACTACCAATGTCAACGTTGTTGGCTATTCGGTCGTGGGACCAGCCTACAAGGCCCTCGAAGCGGCCTTTGAGGCTACACCCGCCGGCTCCAATGTCACTTTCACCAACACCTTTGGGGCGTCGGACACGGTGACCAACAACGTCGCAAACGGCCAGGCCGCCGACCTGGTGAACCTGTCCTATCAATCCAACGTGCAAACGCTGGTCAACGACCAACTCGTGCCGTCGAACTGGACGTCACAGGAGTTGAACCAAGGGGGAGTGAATCCCACTCTCACCGGTAAGAGGCAGCAGACCACCTACAACGCCCCGGGCATCGTGACCGACTCGACCGTCGTGTTCATCACGCGCGCGGGCAATCCACTCGGCATCAAGACCTGGAGCGACCTGACGAAGTCCGGAGTGCAGATTGTCACACCCAACCCCGCGACGTCGGGCAGCGCCAAGTGGAACCTGCTCGCCGGCTACGCCGGTTGGTTGGCCCTTAAGCACACACCTGCTCAGTCGCAGAACTACTTGAAGTCGCTCATCAAGAACACGATCGCCCAGCCGACCAGTGGTTCGGCGGCGCTGTCAACGTTCCTCGCCGGCACCGGCAACGTGCTGCTCGACTACGAGGATGACGCGCTCGCCGCGTTCAATGCCAACGACCCGATCTCGATCGTGGTCCCGCCGACCACGATTCTCATTCAAAACCCGATCGCCCTTACCAACACGGGCATTACCAATTCGGGCGCGACGGCGTTCTACAAGTACCTCTTCTCGGCAGCCGGTCAGGGGATCTTCGCGAGCCTCGGGTACCGATCAGTGCTGAAGAACGTCTGGAATCAGACCAGCGCCAACTTCGCACCCTTCAAGAAGGCGACTGACATCGTGACGGTGAACGAACTGAACAAGAAGGGCTGGGCTGGACTCGACCCCGAATTCTTCGGTTCAACCATCACCTTCCCGAAGAAGGACAAAGTCCATCCGAACGCGGGCATCGTGACCTACCTGGAGCAATTTGCCGGTCAAACTGCTTAACGAATCAGCGGAACAAGCCGCCAAGCGGCCGCCACTAAAGTGGCGGCCGCTTCGGCCTGTCCGTGCCTCCGTCGCCAAGGGCGTCGCGGTGGGCTACATCAGCTTGCTGGTGATGATCCCCCTGGCGGCGTTGCTGACGAATGCCTTCAAGGGAGGACTGGGTGCGTTCTGGAGGGCGGCGATAAGTACCGAATCCGTCGATGCGCTGAAGCTCACCCTCGTGTGTTCATTCCTCGCCGCCGCCTTCAACGCCGTCGCCGGCACGGCCACTGCCTTCGTGCTGGTTCGCGACAAGTTTCCGGGGCAGGGGATCCTCAATACGATCATCGACCTTCCCTTCGCGTTACCCACCGTGGTCGCCGGCATCACCTTTTACGCCCTCTATGGTCCCCATTCCCCGTTCCACGTGAACATCACTGGCAGTTGGATCGGTATCACCGTGGCAATCATGTTCGTGACCTTGCCGTTCAGTGTCCGCTCGGTGCAGCCGGTGCTCGAATCCCTGTCCCTCGACGCCGAGGCTGCCGCCGCGACACTCGGTGCCTCGTCCTTTCGCATCTTTCGAACTGTCACCCTGCCGGCAATCCTGCCGGCGCTGCTCACCGGCACCGGGCTCGCCTTCGCACGCGCACTGGGTGAATACGGCTCGGTAGTCTTTATCTCCAACAACTTGCCCTACCACTCGGAAGTAGCGAGCTCGTACGTCTATTCCCTCGTCTCCTCGGGTCAGGTGGCGAGCGCCGCGTCGGTTGCGGTGGTCCTGCTCTGCTTGGCTCTTCTCGTGCTGATCGCGAGCAATGTCATTGGTCGCCGACTTTCGAGGCGGCACGGATGAAGCGCTCGTCGATTGTTCTTCGCTGCCTGGTACTCGTCTACGTGATGGCGTTACTCGGACTCCCGCTCTTTTTCGTCTTCCAGCAGGCTTTCAGCCACGGTTGGGCGGCCCTCTGGGCGGCCTTGCACGATCACGCCATGGGCCTCGCCATCGTGCTCACCATGAAGGTGGCGTTACTCGCAGTCCCCCTCAACGTGGTCTTTGGTATAGGGGTTTCGTTGTGGATCGTGCGGCGCCCTTCGTGGCTCAGCCACGTCGTCGACGTCATCATCGACGTACCGCTCGCCATCTCGCCGATCATCGTCGGCCTGATCCTCGAGCTGGCGTACGCCCAGAGCGGGTGGTTCGGCTCGACGTTCGCGCGACTCGGTTGGAAGGTGATGTTCTCATTGCCGGGTATCGTGCTGGCCTCCATCTTCGTGTCGCTCCCACTCGTTTCACGTCAGGTGATTCCGCTGCTGCGCGAGGTGGGCGACCATCAGGAACAGACCGCCGCGACGCTCGGTGCCAAGCCGACACGGATCTTCTTCACGATCACGTTGCGCTCGATTGCGTGGACGGCCGCCTACGGCGTCACCCTGACGCTCGCACGCGTCATTGGCGAATACGGTGCGGTGCTCATCGTTTCGGGCAACATCGCACTCGTCACACAGACGTTGACGCTCAACATAGGTGCCAACTTCGAGAATTTCAATGCCTATCAGGGATTCGTCGGAGCACTCTTGCTCGCGATGGTATCGGTCATGGTGCTCGTCTTCATTGGCGTCGCCCGGCACCGAATGGAAAGGAAACGTCATGACAGTTTCGCTTAATGGAGTCACCAAGACCTTCGGGCACCGGCTGGTGCTCGACAACATCACCGAGAGCTTCGCTGACGGACAGTTGACCGCCTTGCTCGGCCCTTCCGGATCGGGCAAGTCAACTCTCTTGAAGATCGTCGCGGGTTTGACGCCACTGGACAGCGGCCAGGTGGTCATAGGGGACCGGGATGTCACGCACGCCCCCGCGCGTGATCGTCACATCGGGTTCTGCTTCCAGGATTACGCGCCGTTTCGCCACCTGAGCGTCTTTGACAACGTCGCCTACGGTTTGAAGGTCCAGAGAGTGCCGCGCGACGAGAGGCGCCGTCAGGTCGAGGAATTGCTGGGCCTCGTGCGACTTGAGGACTTCGCGAATCAGTACCCGCATCATCTCTCCGGCGGTCAGCGTCAACGCATGGCCCTGGCCCGCGCCCTCGCCGTGAAGCCCGACGTCCTGCTACTGGATGAGCCGTTCGCCGCTCTGGACGCCCAGGTGCGCAGCGAGCTTCGCAGCTGGGTCAGGTCTCTGCAGAGAGATCTCGGCATCACGACAATCCTCGTGACCCACGATCAGAGTGAAGCAATGGAGATCGCCGACCGGCTGGTGATCTTGAATGACGGAAAGATCGAACAGGCGGGCAAGCCGTCGTTCGTCTACGACCATCCCGCGACCGACTTCGTCGCGGGTTTTCTCGGACCGCTCACGTACCTCGATGGCATTGCGTACCGCCCGCACGAACTTGAGGTCGGTGCCTTCGGCGAAGCAGGTGAGAATGTGCGCGTCACCGACGTCACCCGCCTAGGTTTCGAAGTTCGCGTGACCTTGGAGAACGCACGAGGCGAGACGACCTGGGTGCAACTCACCCACGATGAAGCGCGCGCGCTGAATCCCGTCGTCAATCAAACTTTGGTCGTGCGCGCACGCGCCGAACACAGCGTCCTCACCAGAACCTCTCAACACTGACCACCACTACCTACGACTACTCCGAGCGCAGCACCAGGCGCAAAGCTTCGAGAGTTGCCGGGTTGTCAATGGTGGAGGGGACCGGGATATCGACGCCATCGGCGATCGATCGCATGTTCTTGCGAAGCACCTTGCCCGAGCGTGTCTTCGGCAAGGCGTTGATAACGTCGACCTGGCGCAGGCTCACGACTGCTCCGAGTTGATCACGCACGCGCTGGACGAGCTCGGCGGCGATCACCTCGTGGTCACGGTCGACGCCCGCTTTCAAGACAACGAGACCACGAGGAATCTGACCCTTGAGTTGGTCGGCGACACCGATGACCGCGCATTCGGCAACGTCGGGGTGCGACGCGAGAATCTCTTCAATCTCGCCGGTGGACATACGGTGTCCGGCGACGTTGATGACGTCATCGACCCGGCCCATGACGAACAGGTAACCGTCCTCGTCGAAGTGTCCACCGTCGCCGGTCAAGTAGTAGCCATCCGTATGGCTCAGGTAGGCGTCAAAGAACTTGTTGTCATCGCCCCAGACCCTCGCCATTACCCCCGGCGGTAGGGGAGTGCGGATCATTATGAGGCCTTCGTTCCCGGCCTCGACTTCCTGGCCGGCCTCGTCGAAGATGCGGACATCGAAACCCGGTACCGGCACGGTGGGTGAACCGGCCTTGGTCGGCATGGGATCGAGGCCCAAGTGGTTCGACGCAATCGGCCAACCGGTCTCGGTCTGCCACCAGTGATCAACGACGGGCACGCCCAGCAGATCGCTCGCCCACGTGTAAGTCTCGGGATCGAGACGTTCGCCCGCGAGGAAGAGGTAGCGGAAGTTGGACATGTCGTAGTCCGCGAGTAGCGCGCCCTCGGGATCCTCACGTTTGATTGCGCGAAATCCGGTCGGTGCGGTGAAGAGGGTCTTGACGCCGTGTTCTGCAATGACGCGCCAGTAGGCGCCCGCATCGGGCGTGCCCACCGGTTTTCCTTCGTAGAGTACCGTCGTGCAGCCCGCGAGCAGGGGCGCGTAGACGATGTAGGAGTGTCCGACGACCCAGCCAACGTCCGAGGCCGCCCAGAAAACCTCGCCGGGGTGGGTGTCGTAGATGTTCGTCATGCTCCAGTACAAGGCCACTGCGTGTCCGCCGTTATCGCGAACCACGCCCTTGGGACGACCGGTCGTACCCGAGGTGTAGAGGATGTAGAGAGGATCGGTGGCTTTCACTGGTACGCACTCGGCCGGTGTCGAGCGGTCCATGGCCTCCTGCCAATCAACGTCGCGCCCTTCGACCATCGTGGCGATGCATTCTGGCCGCTGGAAGATCACGCAGTTGGTGGGCTTGTGCTTCGACTCCTCAAGGGCCGCATCGATCAACGGCTTGTACTCAATGACCCGATTGACTTCGATTCCGCACGACGCCGAGACCACGACCTTGGGTTGAGCATCCTCAATGCGTAGAGCCAGTTCGTGAGCGGCGAAACCACCAAAGACGACCGAATGCACAGCACCCAGGCGCGCGCAGGCGAGCATCGCGATGGCGGCTTGGGGGATCATTGGCATGTAGATGACCACGCGGTCGCCCTTCGCCACACCGAGGCCCTTCAAGACTCCCGCGAAGTGAGCAACCTCATCCAGGAGCTCGCGGTAGGTGTAGGTGGCCTTTACGCCGGTCACAGGACTGTCGTAGATCAGTGCGAGGTTCTCGCCGAGGCCATTCGCCACGTGTCGGTCGAGCGCGTTGTAACACGTGTTGAGCACACCGTCAGCGAACCAGTGATAGATCGGAGCGTTGGAACGATCGAGAATGATCGTAGGTTCGTGGTACCAGTCAATGCCCTTGGCGGCCTCACCCCAAAAACCCTCGGGATCCTGGATGCTTCGCTTCCACGCGTCCTGATATGCGCCCATGACATCCCCCATGTGATCGTTCTCGATGGTGACAGTACTGTTCGAAGTATGCACCTCGGGAACGCCGCCGCGAAGGGGCGCATGTGGGTATTTAGTCCCGAATTCCCCTTTATCGCCGGTGAACATCCAAACGGGCTTCAGAATTGGCGTCAAAATATCTCACTGCAGGCGAGATCGCGCCTTGGTGGCGTGTTCGCAGTTGCATCCAACCAGGAGCTTCAAGCCATGGATTGAGAAGACTCCAAACGATAACTGTGGGTAACTCCACAAGTCGACACTGCCATTCTGAGTCAGGTTGCGCCGAGCGCGAGTTGACGTCAGGCCAACGACTTGACAGTCGTAGGAGCATCAGGGAACACATTCCAAAGAGGGGGTATCCGTTTGGATGCAGTAGATCCCACTGAGACCCTTGGGACTACTGGCCTAAGAACCTCTGACTCGCAGTCGGGCGACCTAGCCCAAGAAGTAAGCGCATAGTGGTCGTTTTGCCTGCCCCGTTTGGTCCGAGGTATCCGACTACCTCGCCTTGGGCGACTTCAAGGTCCAGGTGATCGCGAGCGACGACATCGCCGAAGTGCTCCGTCAAACTTTCTGTGCGTAGGGCCGTGTCCGACATGTGCAAGCGACCTCCAGAACTGTACAAAAAAGCAACTGACTATCTATTTGTTTAACCCCTCTTTGCGCCGGCACGACCAGGGCCAGAAGTCCTGTGCACCGGTGAGTGGGTTTGATGGATCCGAATGATTTGCACGCAGGCTACAGTGCCAGAGGGAGGGCATTTTGCAGGGTGACGATGTTGCTCTGCGAGAGGCAAAAGCACCAATGACTGAATTGATAATGCTGACATTTGATAGTCCTTACGGCGCACAGCAGGCCCTGTCGGACGTGCGCGCGCTTGACCAGTTGCACTACGCATGGTTGGACGATGTTGCGACGGTCGAGAAGCACGAGGGCGGTTTCGTAGCGCTTCACACGCCGCACGGTTCAGCTTTGCGAGGCGCATTCTACGGCAGTCTGATCGGCCTCCTGCTGTTCTGGTGGTTTCCGCCGGCGTGGTTCTTCGGTGGGTGGCTGGGCGGCATGGGTGGTGGTGCCCTGATTGGCGAAGCGATGAAACGATCGGGTATCGACGAGACATTCGTAGACCAGGTCAAGTCCGTACTGACCCCGGGCACCTCGGCCCTGTTCCTCATCGGGGCTAGGAGCGACACTGACGAGATGGCGAGGGAACTCGAAGAACATCATCCCTCGCGCGTGATTCGTCACACTCTTCTCGAGCCGACGCTGGAGAGTCTCAAGAAGGAAATGGGTACTCAAGAGGACGGTTGACGTTCTTGCACGCTGTGCCCGACAGGCTACGCGCGTCCTTAACTCGTGTTCAGAGAAACTCGACAATTCAGTTTGACGGAGGTGGTGGCTGGTCCAAGCCCGACTCGGTCGAAGGGTCGCTCGTCGCGTCGGTTTCGGGGCCGAACAATTCACGTTTCGGCTGGACCATCCGGAAGTCGCGGAGCCGCTTCGACCACGGTCTCTCGTTCGTCTCTCGATGGAGCACCGGCAAGGTGTTCATGACGATGCGGTGGTACAGCCAGAAGAAGAAGACGCCAAGCGGCAGTTCGCCGCAAAAACCCGTAAGCAGGGTCAGCCACTCGTCTCGATGGCCGATCGAGGTGACCATGTCGAACCAGGCGTCGCAGAAGAGCAGTGTCCCGGCCACGATGGAAATCGCCGCGAGTATCTGACGTCGATACTTCGCCGCCCACGCCGCGAGCAGAAGCACGCCAATCAATGCGACGTCGAAGCCGGTCCAAAGAAACCCCCAGTGCCCCGCGTTGTACCTCGGGGGAAGCGTTAAACCCAGGAATACTGTCCAGGGAATGAGAAGCAAGGCTCCGGCGAGGAAGAAGAGGGAGATAAGTTGGACGCGTCGTGAGAGTGGTAGGTGATAATGCGCTCCGCGACGCCGCCGCCGCTTGTCCTCAATCTCCCCGCCGCGGTCGGTCATTGGGTCATTGTCGCACATCGCCCGAAGTGAGGCCATCAGGTCAAATGGGGCGGCGGACCCCGATTTGCCGACGTTCTAATCTGGCCTCGAAGCGAAGTCCCACCGTACGCGTAAGAAGCGACGCTCGCGGGTTCACCGCTACGATGACCTGCCACCGTTCGCTGGTACGAGTTCGCCGGGCTAGCAACGAACGAATCCTGACGTGAACGACGCCGCCCCATTCGGGCGGGGTCAGCGTGTTCAAATTGAACCAGTATGACGTTGATCACCCTCGCGTCTGCGCATGCTGCTCTCCGCAGTACCAATTATCCGTCTGGCAGATAGCAAACCGGCGCTGTAACGCGGCGGGCCATCAAACCGAAGGGAACCGCGAACACTTTTCCGCCTACGTGCGAACACGCCTTGGTCGGGCTGGGGAGATTTGAACTCCCGATCTCTCGGCCCCCAGCCGAGCGCTCTAGACCAAACTAAGCCACAGCCCGCGAAGAAACAATGTTAGTCGCTGGCAAATCAGTTGGCCTGTCGGTGCGCTCCGTGGTGCTGATCGGGATTCGTCAGCCACGCCCGTGCCTCGCAAAGAAAGGCGATTGTCTCGCCGGTCGCCTTAGCGCGTAGCGCCTCGAGGATTCGTTCATCCAGCGCTTCTACGAGTTCATTTACCGACATGGTTCAACCTTCTCCTTCAGCCGCCGGCGGCGGCCGTCACGATCTCAATTTGGTCGCCACTTCGCACCAGGGTAGACGACCATTCGAAGCGACGAACAATCTCACCATTGCGAGCAACGGCGATGCCCCGTCGTTCGATGCCTACGGCGTCGATGAGTTGGTCAATGGAAACCTCGTCGAAATCGTGATCGGCGCCGTTGACGCTGATCACTTCTCAACACCAACGAACTCGACCGCGTGGCTTGCCGCGATTGGAGCAAGCATGACACCATGGCGGTAGTGACCGGAACTCCACGCCCAACCCGGTGTAGGCAACACTTCGAAAAACGGCTCCAAGTCGGCCGTGGCCGGACGAAGCCCGATCCGTGTCTCGAGTACCGGCGCGGTTTCCAACTCCGGCACGACGTCGAGTGCGTCGCGAAGTAGTCGTTGCAGTTCGCCAACTTCGATGATGGGTTCTGCCTTTTCTTCAGCAGTTGCGCCGAGCACGCAGTAGCCCCCTGGGCGACTCACCAAATAGAAGGCACGGCCCCGCACGAACGCCCGCACGGCGGGCTGGCGACTGCGGTCGAGTCCTTGCACGCGAACGGTGACCCCGCGCACTGGACGAACCTGATGCACGAGCGAGGTTGCTCCGTCGGGCAGTCCACTCGCCCCGGTGGCGACTATTCCCTTGTCTGCGTGAAAGTCACCGTTCGCCGTTCGAACCTGAACACCGTCGGGCCCACCGCTCACCGAGAGGACTTCTTCGGCGATGACCCGGCCTCCCAACTTCTCGAGCGACGCGAGAATGAGCCGCACGATCTGATCGGGGTTGATCCAGGCGTCACCCTCGACCAGCAGGCCTTCGTTGATGCGTGGTGTGATCCCCTCGAACATGGCTTCGTTGTCGTGGCGCATGACGACGCGCAGCACGGCCCCGAAGTCGTTGGCGACGAGTGCGTACCTGTCGACGAGTCGTTGGTCACTCGCGTCCCATCCGACGAACAAAGTGCCGGTCGCCTCGATCGTGAGGCCCTCGCCGATCAACGACTCGATCATCGATGAGACCTCCCGCCACGCCTGGAGCGCCCCTAATTCGAGCTGATAGTTCGCCTGCTCACCGGGCGCGATCTCCGCGCCGGGCGCCACCATTCCGGCCGCTGCCCAGGTCGCCCCCTTGGCCGGATCGGGGTCAAATAAGGTGACCTCGTGTCCGCACTGAGCCAGACGAAATGCGCTGACGAGACCGATGATGCCGCCACCCACGACAAGGACTGATTGCTTAGTTGAACTCACCCCAACAGCGTAGGTCTCGATACAGGTTGGATTTTTCGTTATAGTTGGAGAGGGTCAGCGTTGCCCCACCAGGTAACGCTATGACAGACACTCTTTCTCTTTACGACCCCTCTTTCGAACACGACGCATGCGGCGTGGGGATGGTGGCGGATCTCACCGGCAACCCGAGCCACGCCACCGTGGACGACGCGCTCACTATCCTCGAGAACCTCGAGCACCGTGGCGCGACCGGCGCAGATGTCGACTCCGGTGACGGCGCGGGCCTACTCATCCAGATGCCCGACTCGTTCATGCGTCACGTCTTTGGCGACATCGTGCCTCCAGCGGGCGAATACGGCGTCGCATTCTGGATGATTCCTCGCGACAGCGACACCGACGTGGTCCGCGGGTCCATTGCGGCTACCTTGTCCCGCGTCGGGCTTCGTGAACTCGGCTGGCGCGAAGTCCCCGTCGATTCCTCGATCCTCGGGCCCACGTCGGCCGCCAGCGAGCCTCGTTTCGTTCAGCAGTTGATTGGGAAGAGTGCACCGAACGTACGTCTCGAGAGCGCCCTGTTCAGCGCTCGAAAGGTGTTGGAACACGAGCTGGACATCTACGCCTCATCGTGCTCGCCCAACGTGCTGATCTACAAGGGGATGCTGTCGTCACCCCAATTGCGGTTGTACTTCACCGATTTGCGCGATGAGCGACTCAGCTCGGCCATCGCCGTTGTGCACAGCCGGTTCTCGACCAACGTCATGCCCCGCTGGGACCTCGCTCAGCCCTTTCGCTACATAGCCCACAATGGCGAGATCAATACCGTTCGAGGCAACCGAAACTGGATGACAGCTCGCGAAACTACCCTCGAGAGTGACCATCTGGCACTGCCGATGAAGGAGCTCACGCCGATCATCACTGACGACATGAGCGACTCGGCGAGTTTCGACGAAGTGGTCGAATTGCTGGTGCAGTCGGGGCGCTCGCTACCGCACGCCGTTCTGATGATGATTCCCGAAGCCTGGGAACGTTCGACCGCGATGAGCGCGGACCGACGCGACTTCTACCGCTACCACGCGGCCTTGATGGAGCCGTGGGACGGACCGGCGTCGGTGACGTTCTGCGACGGCAAGGTCGTTGGCGCGGTGCTCGACCGCAACGGGCTTCGTCCGGCGCGCTACTGGGTCACGAAGGACCAGCGGGTGATTTTCGCGAGTGAAGTGGGCGTACTGCCAATCGAACCCTCGAACATTGAGCGCAAGGGACGCCTCCAGCCCGGTCGCGTTTTTCTCGTCGACATCGAACAGGGTCGGATCATCGACGACGAGGAATTGAAGTCCTCGCTCGCCAGCAACGCCCCCTACGGCGAGTGGCTGCGCGAACAGCAGGTCTCGCTTGACGAGCTCGAGGCGCGACCAATGCTGACGCCGAGTCACGCGTCGATCGTCCGTCACCAGAAGAACTTTGGTTACACCGAAGAGGACCTGCGTCTCATCATCCGCCATATGGCCCAGGTGAGTGAAGAGCCGATCGGCTCAATGGGTTCTGACGCCACGCTTCCCGTACTTTCCAGACAGCACCGTCCGCTCTTTGATTACTTCACCCAACTCTTTGCCCAGGTCACCAATCCTCCGCTCGACGCCATCCGTGAGGAGTTAGTGACCTCGACTCGAGTCGCCATCGGCGGCGAGGAGAATCTCCTCGTCGAGACCGCCGAGCACTGCCACCAGATTGTCCTCCCGTCGCCCGTGTTGAGCACCGACGAGCTCGCCAAGATCCGCTACATCGAAGAGAGCGACCAGTTCCAGGGCTTCAAGACCGTCGTCGTGGACGGATGTTTCCAGGCGGCCGGGGACGAAAGCCCCGGCGAGCGACTGGCGATGGCCGTCGACTCTGTCGCCAATGAGGTCGTCGCCCAGGTCCGCCACGGCGCCAACGTCGTGATTCTCTCGGACCGCAACATTTCGCACGACAACGCCGCGATTCCGAGTCTGCTGCTGGCGTCAGCCGTACACCACCGTCTGGTCGACGAGCACCTTCGCACGAGTGCCGCTCTCATCATCGAGGCGGGTGACGTCAGAGAAATCCATCACGTGGCGCTGCTCCTGGGATTCGGTGCGTCGGCGGTATGCCCGTACTTGGCGTACGAATCAATCGACGCACTCGTCGAAGAGGGCGAACTCACCGAACTCACGGCGTTCGAAGCTCGCTACCAGTACGGCAAGGGACTCAACAAGGGCATCGTCAAGACCATGTCCAAGATGGGCGTCAGCACCGTCGCGAGTTACGTCGGTTCACAACTCTTCGAGGCGGTCGGGATCTCCGAAGGAGTACTTCGCCGCTACTTCCCAGGATTCCGCTCGCGCATCGGTGGCATCACGCTCGAACACATCGCCCGGAGCGTGCTCGCGTTGCACGCGAGCGCCTACGAGCCCCTAGCGGGCGAGCGTATCCAGATCAGCAATCGCGGTGAATACCAGTGGCGCCGTGACGGTGAGATTCATCTCTTCAATCCCCGAACCGTCCAAAAACTTCAGCACGCCACCCGTGAGAAGCGCTTCGATATCTTCAAGGAATACACGAAGCTGGTCGACGAGCAGGCGAGCGGGAAGGTGACGTTGCGCAGCCACTTCAACCTGATCCCCAGCCTCACGCCGCTGCCACTCGAGGAGGTGGAGAGCGCGTCGTCCATCATCAAGCGCTTCTCGACCGGGGCCATGTCCTACGGCTCGATCTCCGCGGAGGCCCACGAGACCCTCGCCATCGCCATGAACCGTATCGGCGGTAAATCCAATACGGGTGAGGGCGGCGAGGACGCCGAGCGCTTTGACACGTCCGATCCGATGAACAACCGACGATCGGCGATCAAGCAGGTCGCGTCGGGTCGATTCGGGGTAACGAGCCGCTACCTCGTCAATGCCGATGACATCCAGATAAAGATGGCTCAGGGGGCCAAGCCCGGCGAGGGCGGACAACTCCCGGGTTCGAAGGTCTATCCGTGGGTCGCCAAGACCCGCCACTCGACACCAGGTGTCGGCCTCATCTCACCGCCGCCCCACCACGACATCTATTCGATCGAAGATCTCGCCCAATTGATCTACGACCTCAAGAACGCCAACGATCAGGCACGAATCCACGTGAAGTTAGTGAGCGAGCAGGGCGTGGGGACGATCGCGGCCGGGGTGGCGAAGGCGCACGCCGACGTCATCCTGATCTCGGGACACGACGGCGGCACCGGTGCCGCACCCCTGACGTCGCTCAAGCACGCGGGCACCCCCTGGGAGCTCGGCCTCGCCGAAGCGCACCAGACGCTCGCCGCGAACGGTCTACGAAGTCGAGTCGTCGTACAGGTGGACGGTCAGTTGAAGACGGGACGTGACGTGATCATCGCCGCGCTGCTCGGAGCCGAGGAATACGGCTTCGCAACCGCACCACTGGTGGTGTCGGGCTGCGTAATGATGAGGGTGTGTCACCTCGACACGTGCCCGGTAGGTATCGCTACCCAGAACCCAAAACTCCGCGAGCGATTCACGGGCAAGCCCGAGTTCGTCGAGAATTTCTTCGAGTTCATCGCCGAAGAGGTTCGCGAACACCTGGCGATGCTCGGCGTACGGACCCTCGACGAACTGATCGGCGACGTGTCCAAGATCTCGGTCGAGCCGTCACTCGACCCCACGAACGACCTAAACCTCGAGTCGCTTCTGAAGCCGGTCGCGGTTGACCAGCGACGCCAGAGCGTCAAGCAGGAGCACGGTCTGGACGCCGCGCTCGACTGGAAGTTCATGGACGCCGTTGTGAACGCCGCGACCAAGGGTACGGCCCTGCAACTGTCGAGCCCGATCCGCAACGTCAACCGTGCGGTGGGCACTCTTTGTGGAAGCGCAATCACCCGAGCTCTCGGTGAACGGGTACTGCCCGACGACCACATCCAGATCGACCTGGAAGGTTCGTCAGGCCAGAGTCTCGGTGCCTTCTTGCCCGGTGGGATGACGCTGCGATTGACGGGCGACGCCAATGACTACGCCGGCAAGGGGCTCTCGGGTGGTCGGATCATCATCAAGCCGTCGCTGGACTCGACGTTCGCGAGCGACGAGAACATCATCGCGGGCAACGTGATTGGTTACGGGGCCACGAGCGGCGAGATCTTCATCAGCGGGGTGGTGGGCGAGCGATGCGCCGTGCGCAACTCCGGAGCGACCATTGTCGTAGAGGGCGTGGGCGACCACGCCTGTGAGTACATGACCGGCGGCGTCGTGGTCGTTCTGGGTAACGTCGGGCGCAATCTCGCTGCGGGTATGTCCGGCGGCACGCTCTACCTCTACGACCCCGAGGGCCGGGTGCACGACCACTTGAGCGCCGGTGTCTACGAGATCGATCCGCTCGAGTACGAGGACGACGAGAAGTTATTGACGCTGCTCGAGCGCTACCGCGACGAGACAGCGTCGAAGAAGGCCGCCGATATCGTGGAGGATTGGCGGACCGAGAGGATGCGTTTCGTGCGCATTGAGACCTCCGAGTACCAGCGGGTACGAGACGAGTTGCGAAATGGGTAAGATCACCGGCTTCATGGAATTCGAGCGCAAGGGTCCCGCGTACCGTCCGGTGCCGGTGCGTCTGCGCGACTGGCGAGAGGTGTACGAACCCCAAGACGACGCCTCGATCGCCGAGCAAGGCGCTCGCTGCATGGACTGCGGTATCCCGTTCTGCATGCAGGGCTGCCCGCTCGGAAACCGTATTCCGGCGTTCAATGACAACGTCTACCGGTCCCGGTGGGCCCAGGCCGCCGAACAACTCTTCAGCACCAATAACTTTCCCGAGTTCACGGGACGCTTATGCCCGGCGCCGTGTGAATCAGCGTGCGTGCTCGGCATCGCGAGCGACCCGGTGACGATCGAGCGCATCGAGTACGAGGTCGCCGAGCACGCCTTTACGCACGGTTTTGATGTCGCGAGCAGCGCCGCGCGTGAAACGGGCAAAAACGTCGCGGTCGTCGGCTCCGGCCCCGCGGGCCTGGCCGCGGCCGCCCAGTTGCGTAGCGTCGGGCATTCGGTGACGGTCTACGAGCGCAGCGACGCGCTCGGTGGGCTGCTCCGTTACGGGATTCCCGAATTCAAACTCGAGAAGTCCGTGCTCGACCGGCGCCTGAAGGTGATGCGCGCCTCGGGCATCAAGTTCCACACGAACGTGACGGTTGGCTCGGGCGGTTCGCCGCTCGCGGACCTGCAGCGCAACCACGACGCCGTGCTCCTCGCCATCGGATCCACGATTCCCCGGCTCATTCCCGTGCCCGGGGCGGACCTCGAGGGCGTGATGCCCGCCATGACGTACCTCGAAGCCGCGAACCGTGCCGTACTCGACGGCGAGCCCTCACCGCTGAGCGCCGAGGGCCTTCACGTGGTCATTCTGGGCGGCGGCGACACTGGCGCCGACTGTCTTGGCACCGCACACCGCCAGGGTGCCGCGTCGGTCGTGCAGATTGAGATCATGGACCGTCCGCCCGACGATCGACCGAACGATCAGCCGTGGCCGACCATGGCACGACTCTTCAAGACCACCTCAGCGCACCAGGAGGGTGGGGAGCGTCGGTTCTCCACCGAGACCCTTGAGTTCATTGGTGACGGCAAGGTACAAGAGCTGGTACTGGCCGATCACGCGACCAGCGAGACCATCCGTGCGGCCGCCGACCTGGTCCTCATCGCCGCCGGATTTGTGGGCCCCGAACTGGAACGCCTTGGGCTCAATGTCGATCCGTTCACCACGACTCGCGCCACTTTGTCAGTGGGCAGCGACTGGCGTATCGCCGCGGTGCCCGGTGCGAGCCCGGTTTTCGCCTGTGGCGACGCCGTGCGCGGCCAGAGCCTCATCGTGTGGGCCATCGCCGAAGGTCGTAGCGCTGCGAACGCGATTGACACTTTCTTGGGCGGCGAAGCCTCCGTGCTGCCAGCGCCGGTCGAGCCCTATGGTCTTTCCTGGTGACGATACGGTGATCCCTCGCGCTTTTGTATCATCGTCAGAGATTGATCTTCAAGGGGGAACAATGCAAAGCACCATGCAAGACGCGCCGCTGCTCATCAGCGACATCATTCACCACGGCGAGTGGGTCTACGGGGACAAGAAGATCCTCACTGTCACACCCGAGGGTGTGAACGTCGCGACCTTCTACGAGGTGGCAAAGCGTGCCGAGCGGCTCGCCGCCGCACTCACCGAACTCGGTATCAAGCCGGGCGACCGCGTCGCCACGTTCATGTGGAACAACCAGACTCACATGGAGGCGTACTTCGCGATCCCCTGCATGGGAGCGGTGCTGCACACGCTCAACATCCGGCTCTTCCCCGAGCAGCTCGCCTACATCATCCAGCACGCCGAAGACGAGGTGATCATCGTCGACAACTCACTCGTGCCCCTACTCGCCAAGGTCCGTGACCAGATGCCGACCGTCAAACACATCATCGTGAACGGCCCCGAGACCACCGGGTTGCTCGGCGAGACGATCGACTACGAGACGTTCATCGGCGCCCAATCTCCCGGCTTCGAGTGGCCAGTCGTTGACGAACGCTCGGCCGCCATCATGTGTTACACCTCGGGCACGACCGGCAATCCGAAGGGCGTCATCTACTCACACCGCTCCACCTGGCTGCACTCGATGGCGTCGACCACCGCCAATTCCATCGGCCTTTGCGAACGTGACCGATGCCTGCTGATCGTGCCGATGTTCCACGTCAACGCCTGGGGAGCGGCCTACACGTCATTCTTCGCCGGCACCGAACTCATCATGCCCCAGATGTTCCTGCAGGGCGAGCCAATTGTGAAGATGATCAGGGAGTTGCGTCCGACGATCTCACTCGGCGTGCCGACTATCTGGAACGACGTGCTGCGCGCCGCCGAGGTCGACCCCGACGTGGACTTCTCGAGCCTGCGTGGTCTCCTCGGGGGCGGATCGGCCGTGCCACGCGTCATGATCGAGACCTTCCGTGACAAGTACAACATCAACATGATCCAGGGCTGGGGCATGACCGAGACGAGCCCACTCGCGGCGGTGTCGATACCGCCAGCCGGAACTCCAGCGGAGTTGGAGATCGACTACCGCGTGAAGGCCGGGCGCGTCGTCGCGGGTGTGCAGATGCGCATCACCGACGATCACGGCAAGGTGCTCGAGCGTGACGGTAAGACCGTCGGTGAGTTCGAGGTTCGCGGACCGTGGATCACCGCGTCGTACTTCGGTGTCGACGACCCTGACAAGTTCCACGACGGCTGGTTGAAGACTGGCGACATCGGCACCCTTGACGCCGAGGGATTCATGGTGATCAGTGACCGGACCAAGGACGTCATCAAGTCTGGGGGCGAATGGATCAGTTCGGTCGAACTCGAAGTGACGATGATGGCCCACCCCCTCGTCCTCGAAGCCGCCGTGGTGGCGGTGCCCGACGAGAAGTGGCAGGAGCGTCCGCTCTGTTGCGTCGTGCTGCGACCCGGCGCGACAGCGACACCCGAGGAACTGCGCGACTTCCTCGCCGAACGCGTGGCGAAATGGTGGCTGCCAGAACGTTGGACGTTCGTCGAGGCAATACCGAAGACCAGCGTCGGCAAGTTCGACAAGAAGGTCCTTCGCGCCCAGTATCACGACGGCGAACTCAACGTCATCGTCCTTGACTGATGGAATCGTTCGAATCGTTGGCGGACGAGATCGCCTCCTTGGAGCAAAGGGTCGCCGACGTCATCTTTGACGCGGTGCGGTCGCAACTACGCGGTGATGATGATCGTGCCAAAGAGTTGGAGCGGCGGCTTTCGAAGGTGCGCCGCAGCCTGCAGAAGGCCGAGATACTGCTGCGCCGAGAGGACGCCGATTAACCGGACCAGGAATTCACGACGTCGATCAACTGACGCAGCATGACGTAGTTGCGACCATCGAAACTGAACGACACATGGTTCTCGCCCTCGACACGAAAACCCTCACCCGCAGTGAACGTGGGGAAGCGTGCGATCAATTCCTGTAACTGGGTCGGCGAAGGCACGCGTAGGACTTGCATCACCGCGCGGCCGCCCTGAATCGAAAGCTTTCGGTAGTTACGATAAAAGTGCTCGATCTCGGCGATCGCGTCCTCGACGGAGTTACACACGGCAAAAAGGCATTTATCCTGCGGGTCGAGGTACCCGGCGTCGATGACCGCTTCGTCCATGAACGCCATCCACCTGGACCAGAATGTTCCGCCGGGTTCGTCCACGAGCACGATCGGCGCGGGATCGGTCTTTCCCGTGTGCACGAGCGTCAGGATCTCGAAGAGCTCGTCCATGGTGCCCACGCCGCCAGGAAAGGCGACGAACCCGTGGGACGCGCGGGTCATGGCGACCTTGCGGGTGAAGAAGAAGGTCATCGCCACGTGCATCTGGTCGACATCGATGAAGCGGTTGGCGCCCTGTTCGAAGGGCAACTCAATATTGACGCCCAAGGTGTTGTCCTTACCCGCACCCTTCGAAGAAGCCTCCATGATGCCCGGTCCGGCTCCCGAAACGGTCATCCAGCCGTGCTCGGCCATGGTTGCACTGAATTCCCTCGCCATCTCGTAGAGAGGGCTGTCGGGGCTCGTGCGCGCTGAGCCGAAGACCGTCAACTTCCTACGGTCCCTCCAGGCGGCGAAGAGTTCCGAGGCTTCCAGCAGTTCATTCAGCGCCGTGGAAGCGAGTCGCAGATCGGCCGTGTCCGAGTCCAACTCGGCCAACTCGACGACGCGCATCACGAGCCCACGAAGAATCTCAAGCCGCTCGGGCGACTGCGCGGATTCGTCGTTCAACGCGGCGAGGAACTGTTCGACTAACTCGGTCATGGTTACAACGTCTGGTAAAGGGTGCTTCGCTGGTGCAACGGCCGATCGAGCGGAGCGACCAGCATCCTCAGCGTCTCGCGGTCCATTTCCTGACCGTGGGTCGCACCGGCGGCGCGTGAGATGTTTTCATCCATCAGCGTCCCGCCAAGGTCGTTGGCGCCGGCCTGAAGGATCCTCCTCGCCCCCTCGACGCCCATCTTCACCCAGCTCACCTGGATGTTGTCGATCAGCGTCGCATAGTGCAGTCTGGGCACAGCGTGCATCAGCATCGCTTCGCGGAAGGTCGGGCCTCGGCGAGAACGGCCCTTCAAGAAGATCGGCGTCGCCATATGCACGAAGGGAAGAGGAACGAATTCGGTGAAACCGCCGGTCTCCTTCTGCAGCTCGCGAGTGCGCAGCAAGTGGGTCGCCCAGTGGTCGAGTCCCTCAACTGCGCCGAACATGATGGTGATGTTCGAGTGGAGCCCGACGCTGTGCGCTGCGCGGTGTACGTCGAGCCACTGCTGGGTGTTGATCTTGTCGGGACAGAGGATTGCGCGCACGTCATCGTCAAGGATCTCGGCGGCGGTACCCGGCAATGTCTTGAGTCCCGCGTCGCGCAGTCGAGTCAGGTACGTCGTGAGATCTTGCTCGGAACGACGAGCTCCTTCGAAGACCTCCAGGGCGCTAAAGGCGTGGATGTGAATTGACGGTGACCCGGCGCGAACCGCGGCGACGACGTCGATGTAGTAATCGCCATCGAACTTGGGGTGGATGCCTCCCTGCAAGCAGACCTCGGTGGCGCCCTTCAGCTCCGCTTCGCGGACGCGCTCGCTGATCTCGTCGAGCGTGAGTAGGTAAGGATCACCGCGTAGGTTGAGCGAAAGCGGCCCCTTGGAGAAGGCGCAGAACCGGCACTTGAACGTGCAGACGTTGGTGTAATTGATGTTGCGGTTGATGACGAAGCTCACGGCGTCACCAACCAAGTCCTTGCGGACCTCGTCGGCGTATTCCACGACCGCATTGAAATCCGATCCCCGTGCCGCGAACAACGTGACCAGCTCTTCGCGATCGAACTCGTAACCCGGGATGTAGCGATTGAGAAGATCCATCACCGCGCTCGAACGACGCTTGGCCACTGGTGCCGGGGGAGGGGTCTCGTCCGAGCCCGAGAACCAGTGATCCTCGCGCGCGAGGAAGGTCGAATCAGAGTGCGACAACACGTAGGGCCGCACACTCTCGTCAATGAAGTCCGAGGTGAGACCAATGAACTCCGGATAGACCGTCAGACGCGCGGCGAGGAAGAAGTCCCTGTCCTCGCATTCACTCGCGAGTGAATCGACGGCGGGCCACGCCCTTTCGGGGTTCACGTGATCACGGGTGACCGGTGAAATGCCGCCGAAGTCGTCGATGCCAAAGGCGAGCAGTCTCGTCGGGTCATCGCTCAGGTTCGGCGGTGCTTGAAGGTGAATCGAATCGGGAAGAATAAGTCGCGCTGCAGCGATGGTCCAGTGAAACTCGGCGTCGCTCGCGGGCGGCTCCTTCGCCATCCGAGTGCGGGGCTTGGGCAAGAAGTTCTGGATGATGACTTCCTGCACGTGGCCGAACTCCTCGTGTGACGCGCGAATCGCCTCGAGTGTCTCGATCCGCTCGAGTCTGGTCTCACCGATACCGACCAGGAGACCGGTCGTGAATGGAATCTTCAATTCGCCCGCGAAACGCAACGTGTCAAGACGCCGCTGGGGATCCTTGTCGGGCGCGAGGCGGTGAGCGTCGAGTTCGGCCAACGACTCGATCATCATTCCCTGTGACGCGCTGACGCCGCGTAGCTGGCGCAACTCGTGGGCGTAGAGAGCACCAGCGTTCGCGTGCGGGAGCAGACCGGTCCCTTCCAGCACCATTTGGGCCGCGCTGGCCACGTAATCGACCGTCGACTGATAACCGCGAGCCGCGAGCCAACGCGCGGCTTCGTCGTAGCGCAGTTCCGGTCGCTCACCGAGTGTGAACAGGGCTTCGGTGCAGCCGGCGTCCTTGCCCGCTTGGGCGATCTCCATGACCTCGTCGAGACCCAGGTAGGGCGACGTGACGTGGGCGGGTGCTTGAGCGAACGTGCAGTATCCACAGCGGTCACGACACAACTTGGTGAGCGGAATGAAGACCTTGGGTGAATACGTCACCACGTAGCCGTGTGCGGCGCGGGCCTTGGCGAACGCCGCAGCGGCGAGTAGGTCAAGTGGCGTATGCAGCAGATCGTGCGTCGATATCGACTTCTCGTACGTCGTCATAGTGGCATCCTAGGCCTAGAGGTCGAGAATCCCTGCGGCTTCGTCGATGTTGTCGACGATGAATTGAAACACCGGTCGCTTCGCGTTCTGCATTGCGCGGTAGTCGCTCGTGGCTTGCGCCATGTGAAGGTCGTGGAATGAGTACTTGCGACCCGAGATGCGGATCGGCTCACTACGCGGACGCTGTACAAGTTGCACCCCCACCACGCTCGCTGGTCCGCCCTTGTGCAGTTGACCGGTCGAGTGCAGGTAACGCGGACCTAGATTCGCCGTTGTGACGCCGTATCGCACTTCGGTTCGCGTACGAAGGGCGCTCAACTGATCCGAGGTGTCCAGGGGGGCGTAGACCTGCAAGACGTTGTACGTCGAGTTTGCGAGCAAATTGCGCATCGCGTCGATATCCTCGTCTCTCGACGTCCACGCGACCGCTCCTTTCAACAGCGAGAACACGTCCTTCTTGGCACTTTCCACATTGGGCTGATTGAAGGGGTCCACGCCCAGGTGCCACGCCAGGAGCGCAGCGACGAGGTGGTGGCGCTGCATGTCAGCGGGTCGGTAGGAACCGCCACGCTCCTCGAGCACCGGAATCATGCCTCGTCCCGACTTGCCCGTGGTCTCCGCAACCAGTTGTTCCAGCCACAACGCGCCGCCCGACGTGATCGGGTCGGCCACGAGGGGGAAGAAGCCGTGACCATCCACGACCGTCGTCGCGAGTTGCGCGGCTTCGTCGAGACTGCGGATGACCAGATTCTCGTCGAGAAAACACGGTGCCAACTCGGTACGCAGGTCGTCCACGCTCCATCCGGCGTAGAGCGCGGGCACGAGGCCGAAGGGCGACAGGCTCGAGAACCTTCCGCCGGTGTTGGGGTCGCCTTCAATCACGAGGGCGTTGAGCGACGAGCCCAGTTCGACCATTGGCGAACCCGGGTCGGTGATGATTACGAGATCCGCCGGATCCAGACCGTTCGCGAGCGCGTGCGCCAACAACGTCTGGGTCTCAATGGTGCCGCCGGACTTCGAGCTGGCGATCACGGTCGACCCGGAGAAGTCGAGTGCGGCGATGGTGTCCGGATTGGACGTGTCGAGCACGGTCAGTTCGTTGTCGGGCCGCCAGTCCGAGTAGAGGCGGGCCGGCGACGAGGAACCACCCATCCCGAGCAGGAAGGTCCGCGAGTAGCGCGTGGGTAGTACGGCCCCGATCTCGTCGAGCCAGGAGCCCAGGTAGCGCTCGGGATGGCGCAACCACCCGAGCGAGTGTGTTGCCGTCGCACCTTCGAAGAGGGTCGGATCAGCGGCGAGTAGTCGCTGGACCGTGGTGGAGTCGGCCATCCTCAGTGGTTACTTTCGATCTTGGCAGTGACCGTGGCGAGCAGCTCCTCGTAGGAGCTCACAAACGAGTTCACGCCATCGATCTCCAACTTGGCAGTCACCTCATCCAATGAGACACCGTCGGGTAATTGAGTCAGTCGCGATGCTTCGCGACTGATCGTTTCATCGTCGAGCAGGAGAGACGACGCGAACGACCCGTGATCGAGAACGCCCTCGAGCGTGGCGTCGGGCATCGTGTTCACGGTCTCATCCCCGATGATCGGGTCCACGTACAAGAGATCGTAGTAACTGGGGTTCTTCGTCGAGGTGGAAGCCCACAGCGGACGTTGAACCTGCGCGGTGGACGCGAGCAGAGCGGCCGCCCTGGGACTCGCGATGCGCGCACGGTACAACTGGTAGGCGCCACAGACCTGCGCGTTGGCAGTCGTGCCCCTTCGGGCGTCACCTTCGGGGAGCAGCGGATCGACCGCGGCGTCAACGCGCGAAACGAAGAACGAGGCGACGCTACCGATTTCTCCCAGGTCGTGACCATTGGCGAGGGCGAGTTCGAGTCCCTCCATCCACGCCGAGATCACTTCGTCGTAGCGGGCGAGCGAGAAGATCAGTGTCACGTTGACGTTGATGCCGGCGCCGAGGACAGCGGTAACCGCCGGAAGTCCTTCAACCGTCGCGGGAATCTTGATCATCAGATTGCTGCGACCGACCTGTGCCGCTAACCGTTTCGCGGCGTCGATCGTACCCTGCGTGTCGCGGGCCAGTCGCGGCGAGACCTCGAGCGAAACGAAGCCGTCCAGGTAGCGACGCTGGCCCGCCTGAAACGAACCCCGGGACTCCTCATGCAACGCCGCGAGCACGTCGCAGGCGTCCTGCACGTCCTTGACGGCAAGCTCTTCAAAAAGATCTTCGGCGTCGGCGGCCTTCGCGCCCACGAGGAACTTGTCGTACGCGCTCGAGGAGGCAAAGGCCTTGGCGAAGATCGAAGGGTTCGAAGTGACCCCGCGCACGCCCTTGTCGACAAGTCCCTGCAGCGTGCCGTCGTTCAGCCAGTCGCGTCGGATGTTGTCAATCCAGGGACTCTGTCCGTAATCGTCAAAAAGGCTCTCGAGCGTGGTCACTTGGTGTCTCCTAATACGTTGTGCACGTGCTCGACGAGCGTGCTGGGCGTGATGTTGAAGTAGTCAAACACGTAACTGCCCGGTGCGGAGATCCCAAAGGTGTCGATGCCGATGGCCTGGTCGACGTACTTGGTCCAACCCAGAGTCGCACCGGCCTCCAGCGATACCGACGGCAGCGATCGGCGAAGCACCGTGTTGCGGTACTCGAGCGGCTGTTCGTCAAAACAAGACCAGCACGGCAACGCGACCACTCGGGTCGATATGCCCTCGCCCGCGAGCAGTTCCTGCGCCCTCAGACAATGCGAGAGCTCCGAGCCGGTCCCGACCAAGGTGAAGACCGCGTCCTCGCGCTCGCGAACCACGTAACCACCGCGCCGCGCTCCGTCGCGCGAGGCCTGCGCGTCAGAACCCTCAAGCACCGGGATGTCCTGGCGCGACAAGATCAGCGCCGTCGTCTCGGGCTCTTTGGATGTGAGAAATCTCTCGACGAGATCGATTGTTTCGTTGGCGTCCGACGGACGCACGACGTGCAGACGTGGCATCGCGCGCAGAGCAATGAGTTGTTCAACGGGTTGGTGCGTCGGGCCGTCCTCGCCAACACCAACCGAATCGTGCGTGAAGACGAACAATACGCCGGCGTGACTCAATGCCGCCAGGCGAATCGCGGGGCGCATGTAGTCACTGAAGACAAAGAATGTCGAACCGGCCGGGCGGAATCCTCCGTGCAGAGCTTGGCCCACCATGATCGCGCCCATCGCGAATTCGCGGATGCCGTAATAGATCTGTCGCCCTCCGGGATTCGCCGCGCTCTGGGCCGACGAGTGGGCCAGCACTACACCCGTGTTGTCCGTAAGGTCGGCTGAACCAGCGGTGAGACCCTTGGTGACGGGAGCGAATCCGTCCATGGCGCGCTGCAAGGCCTTACGCGTGGCGACCATCGAACCACCCGGGAACGGTTCAGGTCGAGCCGCCACGACCGCAGCACCGTCAAATTCGAGTTGCTCGAGCAGCGCAACTCCCTTCCGACCCGATGCCGCGATCCGAGACTCCCACGAGGCTCGTTCGGCCCTGCGATCTCCAAGCGCCTCGATCAATTGATGGGGAAGCTCGGGGTCGAACAGGAATGATTCGTTCGCGACGCCAAGAATCTTCTTCGCTTCTTCGATGGCGGGCGCACTGAAGGGTGAACCGTGCGCTTCACGACGGTCCATCATTTCGGGCGACGGGAATCCTATGTGGGAGCGTACGATAATCAGCGTCGGGCGCGCCGTTTCGGCGATTGCCTCGCGGGTCGCCGCTTCGAGTGCATCTAGTTCGTTGGCCTTCTCGCCGAGATTGATCACGTGCCAGCCATAAGCGGCGAAGCGGGCACCAGCGTCGTCGCGCAGAGCCAGTTCAGTGGGGCCGTCGATCGTGATGTGATTGTCGTCGTAGAAGACCGTCAACCGGTCGAGCCCGAGGGAACCGGCGAGCGACGCTGCCTCGTGGCTGATGCCCTCTTCGAGGCAGCCGTCACCGGCGATGACCCAAGTCCGGTGGTTGACGAGGTCCTCGCCGTAGTCGCTTCTGAGTATTCGCTCCGCGATCGTCATACCCACACCGTTGGCGATGCCCTGACCGAGTGGTCCCGTCGTCACCTCGACGGTCGGTGTGACTCCATTCTCGGGGTGTCCAGGAGTCCGCGAATGTGGCTGGCGAAAGGCGCGCAGGTCCTCGGGCTGCACGTCGTACCCGAAACTGTGGGCGAGGCCGTACTGCAAGATCGAGGCGTGGCCGCAACTCAAGATGAAGCGGTCACGATCGCTCCAGAGCGCGTCGGTGGGGTCGTGTCGCAGAATTCGAGAGAAAAGCATGACGCCAAGGGGCGCCAACGCCATTGCCGTACCGCTATGACCGGACTTGGCGGCCGCCGGAGCGTCCATCGCCAGTGCCGATATTTCGCGAATCGCACGGCCTTCCAATTCAGTCGCACCGTGGAATAAATCATCAGCCATGGCTACGAGAGTAGTGAATTCCGCCCGACCGGTCGGGGAGTACTTCGACGGTAGCCTTGCCCCATGGCCATACAAATACCGCCGAATTGCGACCTAACGCTCGGTCTGGTCTGCGTCGAGAAGTCGACCCCAGGCACCACCGTGTGGACTATGACCGTTGATGACCGCTTCTTGAACCCCGCCGGGATCGTTCAAGGGGGATTTCTTGCCGCGATGCTCGACTCCTCGATGGGCGCCTCCGCGGTGACCGGTGCCGGCGATCGCAAGGTCTACGTGGCCAATACCGAGATGAAGGTCTCCTTCCTTCGTCCCGCTCACCTCGGCGATGTGCTGACCTGCACGGCGACCGTGCTGAAGCCCGGCAGCGTCATCTCCTTTCTCCAAGGACGGATAGTCAACGACCGCGCTGAACTCGTCGCGACCGCCAGTTCCTCGTACCTGATTCGAGAACGCCAGGAGTAGGCTCTAAACGTGAAGAAACCTAAGTGGCGCAACTTTGCCCGCGGCGCGACGATTCAGCGCGACGTCGACGAGATTCGTGACCTCTTCATCAAGTACGTCAAGGAAGAGACGGTTCAGCCCCTGAAGGAGATGGGTCGGTTCGTCCTCTTCGGCGCCCTCGGCAGCGTCTTCGTCGGCTTTGGAGCCGCCATGCTGCTGCTTGGTGCCCTGCGCTTCCTCCAGGAGCAGTTTCCGGTACTGGACGGCTCATTGTCGTGGCTTCCGTATCTGATCATCGCCGTTGTGGCGGCTGCAGTCATGGGTCTTACTCTCTGGCGCATCGCGAGCGGTGCGGCCAAGCGGCGCCTGAAGGCGTCCAAGTGAGAGAGGAATCGGCGACCCGCAAGGAGCTCGAGCGCTCGATTCGGGCTTTACTGCCCGATCATCTCTCGCTCGGCAAGTCGGCTTCCTCCCAGTCTTCGACCAGTGCAGTCCTGGGTGTCGGCGGGTTGCTTACGGGCTACGCCTGGGGATGGATCCGAGGTCGCCGAGCTCGTCCGAGGCGTAACCGTTGATCCTGAGACGCCTCCTTCGTCTCGGCGTCACTTCGTCGTTCGCACGGGCCTGGGTCCAGAGGAGTCCACGCTGGGTCTCGGTCGCATTGGGCCTGATCCTGTTTCGCTTTATCGATAATCGCGCTGCCAATGCTGGTCGACGTGCCAAAGGAAAGAAGAGCGCGTGAGCAACGCAGAACTGAAGGTGGGAGAGCGTGTCATGCTCATCGACGCGAAGGATCGCCACTACCTGATCAATCTTCGCGAAGGTGCGGCCTTTCACACCCACGCCGGCATTATCCAGCACGACGATGTCATCGGTGCCCTCGAGGGCTCGCTCGTGAAGGGCAACACCGAGCGGAGTTTTCTCGTACTGCGCCCGACCATGTCCGACGTGGTCTTGAAGATGCCCCGCGGCGCACAGGTGATCTATCCCAAGGACCTTGGCACGATACTCATGCAAGCCGACATCGGGCCCGGCATGCGCGTGCTCGAGGCGGGCGTAGGATCAGGCGCGCTATCGATGACATTGTTACGAGCCGGAGCGCTCATCACCGGTTACGAGATCCGCGAGGATTTTGCCCAGCAAGCCACGAAGAACGTGCACGACATGCTCGGTCCCGACGTCGCCTACGACATCCAGATCCGCGACGTCACCCTAGGTATCGACGAACAGGACCTGGATCGCATCATCCTCGACATGCCTGAGCCGTGGGACGTGGTCAAACACGCCGAGCAGGCGCTGCGCCCCGGAGGCATTCTCCTCGCGTACCTTCCGACCATCAATCAGACGCAGTTGCTTCGAGAGACCCTGCGCCAGCATTCGTTCGGGATGGAAGAGACGGTCGAAATCCTGCGGCGCACGTGGCATATTGACGGCCGCTCAGTGCGACCGGACCATCGGATGGTTGCCCACACGGGATTCCTGACCTCCGCGCGGCGCCTCGTGCGCCGGGTGGAGAAGGACTAGCCCTTTTCGATGAAGATGCACTCGCCGGGGCACTCTTCGGAGGCTTCGGTGACCGCGTCCTCGAACTCAGTTGGCACGTCGGCGAGGCCTTCGGCGCCGCCGGGTGAACTCTTGATCTCGTCGCCCTGTTTCACGTAGGCCAAGCCATCGTCGAGAAGCGTAAACACTGAAGGGCAAATCTCCTCACAGAGTCCGTCACCAGTGCACAAGTCCTGGTCGATCCAAACCTTCATCGTTTTTGCCCTCCGTGGGTAACTGGTTCATTTACATTAGCGGGAGAACTCAGTTATCAAATTGATGAACAGGCGTCAAACTCTCACCTATGGTGACCATATGGACCGTTCAGGGCGTTTCGACCAGCCAGGGGATCAGGAAGACGATGACCAGATCTTGATCAACAGCCCGCGGGACTTCACGCTCAGCGACGTCGATCAGGCCAACCGGCGTATAGAGATGCTCGAAGAGAAGCTCCTCGAGGCACGAGGTCAACTGGCCCAGACCCGCTCCAGCAATGAGAAGCTGACCATCACCATTCAACAGACGCGCGACCAGATCGCCGCATTACGCGACGAGGTGGAGAAGTTGACTCAGCCGCCCGCGGTCTACGGAACTTTCATCGACTTCAACGACGACGGCTCGGTCGACATCTTCGCCTCGGGGCGAAAGATGCGAGTAGCGCTGCACCCTGGTCTGGACCCCGGACAGATTGAGCGGGGCAACGAAGTCGTGCTGAACGAGTCGTTCTCGGTCATCGGCGTTCGCGACGCGGACGGGCAGGGTGAGGTCGTGACGGTCAAGGAAGTGATCGACGCCAGGCGCGTCCTCGTGTACGCGCGTGCCGACGAGGAGCGTGTCGTCGAGTTGGCGGATTCACTGCGCGACATCAAGTTGCGAAGTGGTGACGCACTTCTGCTGGACCTGCGCTCAAACCTGCTCACCGAGAAACTCGTTCGACAAGAAGCTGAAGAGTTGGTGCTCGAAGAGGTTCCCGACATCACGTACGCCGATGTGGGAGGTCTCGACGAGCAGATTGAGTCCATCATGGACGCCGTGGAGTTACCGTACCTGCACCGGGCACTCTTCCAGGATTACGAACTACCCGCGCCCAAGGGGATCCTTCTTTACGGTCCTCCGGGATGCGGCAAGACACTTATCGCCAAGGCGGTCGCGAACTCGCTGTCCCAGAAGGTCGCAGAATTGACAGGTAACCGTAACGTACGCTCCTACTTCTTGAACATCAAGGGCCCCGAATTACTGAACAAGTACGTCGGCGAGACCGAACGCCAGATTCGACTCGTCTTCCAGCGCGCCCGGGAGAAGGCCGAGGAGGGCGTGCCGGTGATCATCTTCTTCGACGAGATGGACTCGCTGTTTCGCACCCGCGGAACCGGCATCAGTTCGGACATGGAATCGACCATCGTCCCTCAGCTGCTCGCTGAAATTGACGGAGTGGAGTCGCTGCGCGACGTCATAGTCATCGGTGCGACAAACCGTGAGGACCTCATCGACCCGGCGATTCTCCGACCAGGGCGTCTGGACGTCAAGATCAAGATCGAGCGACCCAACGCCGATGCGGCCGCACAGATCTTCGAGCGCTACCTGCACACCGACCTGCCCATCGACGAGAGCCTCGTGCTCGAGCTGGGTGGTGGCGACCGCGAGAAGGCCATTCGCGCCATGATCGAAGACACCGTCAGCCAGATGTATCGCATTGACGATTCCAATCGCTTCCTCGAGGTCACCTACCAGGGCGGCGACAAGGAAATCCTGTACTTCAAGGACTTCGCTTCGGGCGCCATGATCGAGAACATCGTTCGACGTGCGAAGAAGCTCGCCGTCAAGCGCGAAATCGCCGGCAAGGGTCGAGGACTTCGCGCCCTCGACCTCATCGAGTCGATCCGCCAGGAGTTCCGTGAGAACGAGGACCTGCCGAATACGACGAATCCCGACGACTGGGCGCGCATTTCTGGAAAGAAGGGCGAGCGGATCATCTTCATCCGCACCCTCATCAACCGGGAGGAGACCGACGTCAAGGGCGGCCGCTCGATTCAACACGTTGGCACTGGTCAGTACCTCTAAGCCATGGCCGTCGAGAAGGTAGTCGGTATCGAGACTGAGTATGGCATCGCTGGAGGCCCGGACCTGGACCCCATCACATCATCGAGCATCATCGTCAACGCTTACGCCCGACAAGGCCGTACACGGATCAACTGGGACTTCCACGGTGAGACACCCGATCTCGACGCACGGGGTCTACCAGGTCTGACTTCGTTCGCACCAGTCGTCGAGACCCATCTCGCCAACACGGTCCTGACCAATGGGGCAAGATTGTACGTGGACCACGCCCACCCCGAATATTCTTCGCCCGAGTGCCGGACACCGCGCGAAGCAACCTTGTACGACGTCGCTGGCGAAGAAGTGATGCGCAGAGCACTCACGGTCGCTAACGAGTCGCTCGAGCCCCATCAGGCGATCACCCTCTACAAGAATAATTCCGACGGCAAGGGCAACTCGTACGGGACTCACGAGAACTACCTCCTCAGCCGATCGACCGACTTCGCCCACGTCATCCGCGCGATGGTGCCACACTTCGTCTCGCGTCAAGTGGTACTTGGTGCCGGCAAAGTGGGCGCCGAAACTGAACACGGTATGGAGTCACGTCCGTTCTTCCAACTGAGCCAGCGAGCGGAGTTCTTCGAGGAGATCGTGGGGCTCGAGACGACACTCAAGCGGCCGATCATCAACACTCGCGACGAACCCCATAGCGACGCCGAGCGGTTTCGGCGCCTGCACGTAATCATTGGTGACGCCAATATGAGCCAATATGCGACATTCGTCAAGCTGGGCTCCACCGCACTGCTCCTCGCGCTCCTCGAAGAGCGTGGGCCTGACGTGTTCCCGAGCCCTCCGCGTCACCCCGTTCGCGCGGTGCGCGCCTACGCCCTCGACACCTCACTCGAAGTGACCGAACTCTGCGACGACGACAAGCAGCGCACCGCCTGGGATCTCCAGGACGAACTGTGGACGCTCGCGCTGGGGTTCGTCGATTCAAATGGGGGAGCGGCGGTCGGCGACCCCGCCGAGGTGTCCATGATCCTCGATCAATGGCGCGAGATGCTCGACGGCGTACGCTACGACCCTGACAGTGTCGCCGACCGCGTTGACTGGGTGGCGAAACTGCGCATCGTGAGGGGATACCGGGACCGTCACGAGCTGAACGACGACGACGTCAAGTTGCAGGCGATCGATCTCCAGTACCACGACATTCGACCGCAACGATCCTTGGCGCAACGAGTTGGACTTCGCGCGCTCGTCGACGATGATCAGGTTCGTGAAGCAGTTCACAATCCCCCGAGGGACACGAGGGCCTTCTTTCGTGGCCAATGTGTGGCTCGCTACCCCGATCAAATTGCCGCAGCGAACTGGGATTCGGTCGTGTTCGACCTCGGCGACGGGCCCCTCCAGCGGGTTCCTATGATGGACCCGTTGCGGGGTACCGCAGCCTTGACCGAAGATTTGCTAAAAGTTTGCCCAACGGCTGATGACCTTCTTGAGGCTCTGGACAGGTAGAACAGATGTATGACTGAACGAGAACGAATCCAAAAACAGCGGACCGAGCGCGCGAAAGAAACGACGCAGGACGTGTCGGTCGACGCCACCAAAGGGGACCAGTTGAAGGCCGAACTTGACGACCTCCTCGACGAGATTGATGAAGTGCTCGAGGAGAACGCCGAAGAGTTCGTGCGCAACTACGTGCAAAAGGGCGGCGAATAGCAGTGGGTCTGCCTCTATTCGACGCGCACAACGATCCTGGCCCATCGTTCTTTCACTTCGCCGAGGCCACCGGCATCACCACGCCCACAATGGCGGGAACCGCCGAGTCGCCGCACGCGACGACAGTGATCGCAGTGCGTTTCAATGCCGGCGTCGTGATGGTCGGCGATCGTCAGGCGACGGGCCACTACATCGCGAGCCGTGATGTCCGAAAGATCGAGCCCGCTGACCGTTTCACGGCCATCGCCATCTCGGGCACGGCGGCGCGCGGCATCGAGTTCGTCAAGATGGCCCAGCTGTCGTTTGAGCACTACGAGAAAATGACCGACTCGGCGCTCAGCCTTGAAGGTAAGGCCAACTATCTGTCACCAATCATCCAGCGCAACAACCTGAGCTCACCGCTCATCGTGATGCCGCTCCTTGCGGGTTGGGACTCGAGTCACCTGGTGGGGCGCATCTTTGAGTACGACGGCGCAGGCGGATGTTACGAGCGTTTCGACTTCGCCACCATTGGATCGGGTTCGCCCTTCGCTGAAAGCGCGTTGCGCCTCGGATTTCGCACCGACCTCGATCGCGAAGCGGCCTTGGAACTCGGCGCATTGGCGCTCTACGAGGCCGGCGACAACGACCCGAGCACCGGGGGACCGGACTTCGTGCGCAATCTCTTTCCCATGATGGTTACCATCACGGACGAAGGCTTCCAGGAGCTGAGCACCGACGAGGTGGGTGCGAGATTCCGAGCCATCAACGACCGCCGCACCCAGTCGGGTGGCGTGGCCGGAGGGACCTTGCGATGAGCAACTACTTCTACGTCGCTCCCGAACAGCTCATTCGTGACCGGGCGGAGTTCGCCCAGAAGGGCATCGCTCGAGGCAGATCTCTGGTCGGTGCGATCTATGACACCGGTGTGCTGTTGGTCGCGGAGAACCCCTCGGCGTCGCTGAACAAGATCTCCGAGGTCTATGACCGCATCGCCTTTGCCGGAGTCGGCAAGTACAACGAGTTCGACCGACTTCGCGAAGCGGGTATCCGTTGGGCTGACGGCACGGGCTTCACTTACTCAAGAGAGGACGTGGACGCGCGAGCGCTCGCGAACTACTACGCACAGCACTTGGGTGACATGTTCACTGAGGGGCAAAAACCCCTCGAAGTGGAGATCCTCGTCGCCCAACTCGGCGGCAAGATTCGCCCGACCAAGTTGTACCGGATCGCCTACGAGGGCACCATCACCGACGAGACCCGCTACGCGGTGCTCGGTGGCGACGCCGAGACGATCAAGGGCCGCTTCGCGACCTCAGAAGAACAGATTCACCCGCTCGGACAGACCCTGAAGAATGCCGTTGAGGCTCTGGCCGGTCCCGATCGAAAGATCGACGTCACCGACTTGGAGGTCGGCATTCTCGAGGACCGTGGTAATCGTCGGACTTTCGTGCGCCTCACCGATGCCGAAGTGAGCGAACTCCTGAGCTGAGAAATCGGCGACGGCGAGATCATGCTCCGCAGAATCTACGGTATAGAGACTGAATACGGAATCACTTTCTCGTTGCGGGGACAGCGTCGGCTCAGCCCGGACGAAGTCTCACGATTCCTCTTTCGCAAGGTCGTCGCCTGGGGACGCTCGAGCAATGTCTTTCTCGAGAACGGTAGCCGCCTCTACTTGGATGTCGGCAGCCATCCCGAATACGCCACCGCCGAGTGCGACTCGCTGCACGATGTCGTCGCCCAGGACAAGGCGGGCGAGGCGATCCTTCGAGAACTCGTTGATTACGCCCAGGGTCAGCTCGCCGACGAGGGTATCCGCGGTGACATCTATCTGTTCAAGAACAACACCGACTCGACCGGTAACTCTTACGGTTGTCACGAGAACTACTGCATTGAACGCATCGAGGACCTCACCAGACTCGAGCAGGTCTTCATCCCGTACCTCATCAGTCGCCAGATCTTCACCGGAGCCGGCAAGGTCGTCACCAACGTGAAGGGCACCGCGTACTCGATGAGCCAGCGCGCCGAACACATCTGGGAGGCGATCTCCTCGGCCACCACCCGCAGCCGGCCGATTATCAACACCCGCGACGAACCCCACGCTGATCCCGAGAAGTACCGGCGATTGCACGTCATCGTCGGGGACTCCAACATGAGCGAGTTCGCAACGTACTTGAAGATTGGCACCGCCTCAGTCGTGCTCGCGATGATCGAGGACAAGACCACAATCCTTCGTGACTACAACATGGTGTCACCCATCAACGCCCTGCGCGACATCTCCTACGACCTCTGGAGCAAGGAACCGGTGAAGCTGCAGAGCGGTCGCGACATGACCGCCCTCGAGATCCAAGAGGACCTGTGTGAGCGCGCAGAACAATTCATTCAGAGTCGCGACCTCCCGGCCGACCAGGTTCACGCCGTGGCCCTATGGCGCGAGGTGATCGAGCAGTACCGCAGTGACCCGATGGGACTCGCCGACCGCGTGGACTGGATCTCGAAACTGCAGATCATCGAGCGCGAGCGCGAGCGAAACGGTCTCGAGTTGAACGATCCGAAGATCGCTCTGATCGACCTGCTGTATCACGACACCGACTTCCAGCGCGGTCTTTACTACCGCCGCCAGGCGAGAGGACACTTCGAGCGCATGGTCAACGACGAGGACATCGCACACGCCTCGCATACGCCGCCCACGACGACGCGTGCACACATGCGCGGCACCTTCATCAAGGCCGCCAAGGAATGGCGTCGTGACTACACCGTTGACTGGGTGCACTTGAAGCTGAACGATGAGATGCAGCGAACGGTGCTCTTGAAGGACCCTTTCAAGAGCAATGACGAACGGTTCCAGAAGCTGCTGGTCTCTCTCGAGAGGCACGGATAAGCCGACTAGCCTTGCTCTGTGCCAGATGACACCACCACGGAATCACCACCAGCCGAGGAGCCGCGCGATTTGACCGAATCGTCGGATGAGCGCGGTCGTGCACGCAAGAAGCGCAACCGCTCTTTGCTCGAATGGGGGGCCATTGTCGTCGCGGCACTCGTGGTTTCACTCGTCATGCGAGCCTACGTGGTCCAGACTTTCTACATCCCTTCGGGATCGATGGAGCCCACCCTGCTGGTAGGCGACCGTGTAGTCGTCTCCAAACTGAGCGCCACCCTCGGCACGATGCACCGCGGTGACATCGTCGTGTTCTACTCGTCCAAGAAAGCACAAGCGACCTGCGCACCGCCGGCCGAGCCGATCTACATCAAGCGTGTTATCGGGCTTCCTGGTGACGTCGTCACGTCCAAGGGCAACACCATCTACGTGAACCACCATGTCCTCGTCCAGAACTACACCCACGACCCGATCCTCGGCACGCCAATTGGCACGGTGAGGGTCAAGGCCAACCACTATTTCCTCATGGGCGACAACCGCGAACAGTCCTGTGACAGCCGTTACTGGGGCACCGTGCCCAAGTCGGCGATCATCGGGAAGGCCTTTATCCGTATTTGGCCGCTTTCCCGGTTCCGTTTCCTGTAGGCGGACCGGCCCCGCCCCTACAATGGGCCTGTGTTCAGTTTGAGTCCAATAAAGATCATGTTCATCGTGGTCGTGGTGCTGTTATTGCTTGGGCCCGACAAACTCCCCGAGGTCGCCCACAAGTTGGGATCGAGTTGGCGCGCGCTGAAGAGGATTCAAGAACGCGTCGAAAGTGAAGTGCGCGAAGTCATCCCCGATTTGCCGAGTACGGGCGATCTGGCGCGCATGGCACGCAGCCCCGTGAACATGCTGAACCAGTTGGCCAGTCGCGTCGACGCCAAGGATGAGGCCGCGAAGGCTCCCGAAACCCCGACTCTTGCACCGATGGAGCCACCAATCGTGCCTCCGGAAACTCCTCCGCCATCGCCACGGACTGACAATCTGACACTGCCACCCGACCCCTCACTCAACTAGAGCGTCGATGTCAAAATTCCGCAAAGCCGCTACCGGCATGACCTTGGCCGAGCATCTCGCGGAGGCGCGCCATCGGTTCATGCTGTCGGCGCTCGCTGTCATCGTGTTCGCCACGATCGCCTTTCTCTTCTATCCCGAGATTCTGAAGGTTCTCCAGCAGCCGTACTGCCGAGCGACGCCCAAGCACTGCACGTTCCTCGTGACCAATCCCCTGGACGGTTTGACGCTGCGTATCAAGATCGGCTTCTTCGGGGGCTTCTTGCTGGCGTCGCCCATTCTCTTCTGGCACGCCTGGCGATTCGTGACTCCGGGGCTCAAGGCCAAGGAACGTCGCTACGCGTTGCCGTTCGTCGGGTCGTCGATCCTCTTCTTCTGCGGCGGCGTCGCGGTCGCCTATTTCATCTTCGGTCGGGCCATCAAGTTCCTCGAGGCGATTGGCGGCCACTCGCTGATCACCGACTACAACCCCAACCAGTATCTGGGACTCTTCGTGCTGATGATGTTCATCTTCGGGGTGACGTTCGAGTTCCCGGTCGTGCTCGTCGCCCTCGAACTCGCCGGAATCGTCACACCCCGCCAGTTGTTGCGGACCTGGCGGTACGCGTTGATCGCCATCACCGTGGTGTCGGCCGTCATCACGCCGAGTAGCGATCCGTTCTCGATGCTGGCGCTCGCCATCCCACTCACGGTCTTCTACTTCCTCGCCATTGGCATCGGTAAGTTGCTGAAGAAGTGACCTCCGAGGAGTATCGACGACATTTCATTGACGGACTCGGTTTCGGGCCCGATCCGTTCCAACTCGACGCGCTCGATGCGATTGACGAGCACGTCAACGTCCTGGTCAGCGCGCCGACTGGCTCGGGTAAGACCCTCATCGCCAACTACGCCATCGGACGAATTCTCGAACGCCGCGAGCGGGCGTTCTACACGACGCCGCTGAAGGCGCTCTCGAACCAGAAGTACAAGGAGCTGAGCGACCTTTTTGGCTCCCAGCGAGTCGGACTCTTGACCGGTGACACGTCGATCAACCGCAGTGCGGAAGTCATCGTCATGACGACCGAGGTGCTGCGCAACATGCTGCTCACCGATTCCGAGCAGATCAGGACTCTCGGGCTCGTCGTGCTCGATGAGGTCCACTATCTCCAGGACCCGTTTCGCGGAGGAGTCTGGGAGGAAGTTCTCATCCTGACACCCCCGTCGGTTCGGTTCGTGGCCTTGTCGGCGACGGTCGGCAACGCCAGCTTCGTGGGCGACTGGTTCAGCTCGGTTCGTGGCCCGACCAGCGTCATCGTCGAGAAGACCCGACCGATCCAGCTCCACAACCACCTCGCGATAGTCAAACGCGGCCAGCCGAATGCCGAGATCCTTGATCTGCTCGACGGGGAGCGACTGGCCGACGAAGCGCGCCGTATCGACAACATGATGAAGGCGACCCGGCGCTTTCGGCCGGGACCGAAGTGGAAAGGCCCCAAATCGAGCGCGCCACCTCCGCCGTTTCGTGCGCCCCGACGCAGCGAGTTGCTTCAAGCGCTCGAACGCGAGGACTTGCTGCCGGTCATCGTTTTCATCTTCTCGCGGGCGGCGTGTGACGACGCCGTGCACCAGTGCAGACGCGACGGGCTTCTTTTCACGACCCCCGACGAGCGGCGCGAGATCGAGATGATCGCCACGTCGCGTCTCGTTGGCTTCACTGATGACGACCTGCACGCCCTGGAATACGCGGACTTCCTTGACAGTCTGCGCCGCGGACTAGCAATGCACCACGCGGGAATGGTTCCTGCGTTTCGCGAGATCGTTGAAGCTTGCTTCGAACGCAACCTGCTCGCCGTCGTCTTCGCGACCGAGACATTGGCTCTCGGGGTCAACATGCCCGCGCGTTCGGTGGCCCTGGAGAAATTCTCAAAATTTTCCGACGCTGGGCGCAAATTTCTCACCAGTGGCGAGTTCTCGCAAATGACCGGGCGGGCTGGTCGACGCGGTCTCGACGACGAGGGCCACGCCATTGTCTGCTTCGCCCAAGAGGTGGCTCTCCAGGACGTCGGCCGCGTCGCTCTGGCCCCGCCGTCGGACTTGCACTCCTCGTTTCGCCCGACCTACAACTTCACCGCGAACCTGATCAACCACTTCGACTTCGAGACGGCGATAGAGGTGGTCCAGCGCTCGTACGCGCAGTTCGAGACCGACCACCGTCCGACCGGTAACAAGCGGCCCTTGGCTGATCAAATGGTCGCGCGCCACCACGTGCTCGAAGAGCTCGGCTACGCCGAGGGCTGGAAGCTCAACCAGCAGGGTCAGTTGCTGCGATCGATCTATCACGAGTGCGATTTGCTCATCGCCGAGTCAATCACGAGCGGCGTGTTCGAGGACCTCGAGCCAGCCCAACTCGCCGGACTCTTATCGTGTTTCGTCTTCGAGTCGAAGCGGGCCTCGCGGGTGCCCAACGCCGCGAAGCAGGTCACCACCAAGAAGAAGAAGTCCCTTAACGACCGACTCGGAAAGGAACGGCGCGGCAGCATCGCCGAGCGGCTTAACGAGATCCGCGTGACCGCCGCGACGATTCGAGAGGTCGAGGATCGGTTCGGCGTGCCTCATGCCAAAGAGCCCGACGGCAAGTTCGCCACCACCATCGCCGCATGGGCGAGGGGGGCGTCACTCGGCACTGTGCTCGATGTCGCCGACGTGGAGATCGGTCAGACCTCACCGGGTGACTTTGTGCGAAACGCCAAGCAGGTGGCAGACCTCTGCGAGCAGGTGGCTCGCATGAGCCATCTCACAAAGGTCGCTGAGGTCGCTTCACAAGCCCGTGACGCCGTTCTTCGCAGCGTGGTGGCGGGTGCGTCCAGCGTCCACCCGCAGGGCTGATTTCGCCTCTAATCTCGTTACTCCATGCATCCTTATGTCGTTGAAGAGTTCTCAGACGCCGAGATAGCGATTCTTCGACGCTATTTCACGAACCTCGAGGGTCCGGTTTTCGCCCTGGTGAATTTACCCGAGGTGGTGAAGGGTGCACTGTTCGCCCGCTATTCAAGGTCATCGAAGAGTCTGCGCCGACTGTTTCTCGATGAGTTCGTGGGCGACCTCGACCTCACCGGCGATGCCTCGATCGACGCGACGGTCGGGCTGGGCCGAGCTGACGACCTCTACCGGACGATCTTCTACGAATACGGCGACGACTCCGTGGCCCAACTAGGTGGAGTACACCTCGCCTGCGAGCAGGCGAGCAACATCCTGACCAAGGTGCTCGAGTGGGGCCGCCTCATGAGCTACCTCGAGCAGTCGACGAGGTACCTCGGCTACGACAAGCGGCTCGGTAACGGCCAATACCGCTTTTACCGCGACCACGACGTGCTCGAGTCGCGGCTCGGTGCGCGGTACGTCGGTGACATGGACCGCATGTTCGACACCTACGCTGAGATGCTGCCGGTATTGACCGACTGGATTGCGAAGAAGTATCCCAAGACCCCCGAGGACACCGATTTCGTCTACCGCCAGGCGATTCGGGCGAAGGCGCTCGACGCCGTGCGCGGGCTACTGCCAGCGAGCGCGCTTTCGAACCTTGGCATCTACGCCTCGGGTCAAGCGTACGAGGCGCTTCTGTTACGCATGCGTGCCCATCCTCTGCCCGAGGTTCGCGAGTACTCCCAGATGATGCTCGAAGAACTCATGAAGGTCATCCCTTCATTCCTCAAGCGCGTTGACGTCGCCGAGCGCGGCGTCGCGTGGACCAACTACCTCGCCGAGACCAAGGGTGCCACGCGTGAGTTGCTGCACTCGATGTGGGACAACGTCGCCACCATCGACCAGGGTGAGCAGGTCCGGCTCGTCGGGTTCGATCCCGAGGGCGAGACTCGGATTCTCGAAGCGATCGTCTTCGCCAATACCGCGGTCTCGACCGAGGAGGCCGTGTCGCGTGTGAAGTCGATGAACCCGGGGGAGCGCGCAAAGCTCATCGCAACCTACGTGGGCAATCGCATGAACCGCCGGCACCGCCCGGGACGGGCCTTCGAGAGTACCGACTACCGGTTCGAACTCGTCACCGACTACGGTGCGTTCCGTGATCTGCAGCGCCACCGACTGCTGACGCTCGAGTGGCAACCTCTTAACGTCGACCTCGGTTACGACGTGCCCGAGGTAATACGCGAGGCGGGACTCGCCGATCGCTACGAGGAGTCCCTGGAGCGCTCTGCCTCGCTCTTTTACGACATGCGCGAGGAGTTTCCCGAGCAGAGCCAGTACGCGGTCGCTTTGGCGTTTCGCATCCGTTACGTCATGCAGATGAACGCCCGCGAGGCCATGCACCTCATCGAACTCCGCTCGGGTCCACAGGGTCATCCCAGTTACCGACGAGTCGCTCACGAGATGGCGAGGCTGATCCGTGATCAGGCAGGACACGAGGCTGTCGCCGACGCAATGCGCTATGTGGATTTTTCCGACACCGACCTCGAAAGGCTCGAAGCGGAGCGTTCCGCCGAGCGAAATCGCTTAAATCGCTAGCGTTTCGCAATCATTACGCATTGTTTATACTGAATGGCTCCACACGAAGGCGAAAAGGCTCTACACTGCCAGCGCTACAGAGAAGGAAGTTTATGGCTAGTGATGGCGACACAGAAGAAGTATTTGATGAAGAAGAACTCGCTGAGGGCTTCGATGAGGAGGTTGTCAGTGGGGAAGAAGAGATTGAGGACGTCGACGTCGACGTAGAGGGCGATGACGTCGTGGACGTCGACGAAGAGGTTCTCGTAGAGGTTGCCGTGCCCGAAGACGACGACGTCGTGGACGACGCTGACGTCGAACTCGCTCTGGACGAAGTGCTCGCTGAGACCATCCGTCGCACCAGCACTCCCGAAGACGATGACGAGATCGTCGGCGAAGTGGACTCATCGGTCGATCCGGCCGAGACCATCCTGCCCAAGCAGGACGATGAATTCCGATGCAATTCGTGTCGGCTCTTGAAGAAGACGAGCCAGCTCGCTGACCGTCCCAAGGGTCTTTGCCGCGACTGCGTCTGATCAGCCACGGCGACGCCGCTCGGCGAGAAGGATGGGCTTGACGTGAGTATCCGTGTCGCCAGTGCCGCAACGCCTGACATCGTTGAACTATTGGAGAGCGCGACGCGCGCCGCGTCGACTCACCGCGGTGGTGAGCAACTACTCGCGGCGATCTACGCCGGCAGCGAACCAAACAGCGTCCTCGCAGACGCTGTGGCCCACGGAAGCCTCTGGATTGCAATTGACGGTGACAATACTGTGGGGTTCGCCCTGCGCCGAAATGGTGTCCTAGAGGCCGTCTACGTCAAAAAGAGGCACCGGCGCCAAGGACTCGGTCGAAAGCTCGTCCACGCCGTAGTCGACGCGTCGGACGACATCCTTGACGCGTACGCGTTACCGGGCGACCGCGCGACGAAGTCGCTCTACGAATCCTTTGGCTGGAAGGCGCGACTTCTTACGATGCGCGGCGAGTAGCCGGCCGGCGCGGTGCGCGCGTGGGCGGTGGCGGCGGTGGCACCCTCATACCGAGCAGCTTCGCTAACTCGGGGATGGCACCGGCGTTCTTCACTGCGAGCGCCTTGGATACGTCGTCGGTGGGAATGCCCTGAGGCTTCACGTTGCGTCGAATCGAGGTGTCGACCGTCAGGGTCACGATTTCCTGCCACTTGGCAGGATCCAGATCGACCGTGAGAGCTTCAGAGACGATTGCGACGACCTTTACCGCCATCTCGGCGCTGACGCGCGTCGACATGTCCGGAGGGCGAGCGACCAGGCGAAGCGCCTCGGGAACATTCTTCGAATTAACGGCCGCTTCGAGCTTCTCGTTCCACTGGGTACGCAGAATCTCGAGGCGGGCGGTGAGGCTCACCTGCAGTTCCTTCAATTGATTGCGCGCCTCGTCGTCAAGTGAAACCGTCTTGGCGGCGGTGACGACAGCGCGTAGGTCACGAAGGCGAACTTCGCGTCCGGCGCCGATAGCACCCGCGGCCTTGTCCTTCCACAGCGCGAGGTTGGTCTTCGCGAGAAGATCCTCAGCAATGCGCTCGATGGTGCCGGCGTCAATCGTGGGACGACCCTGGGCGGTGGCGTTCTTGTTCTGCTCGGCGACCGCGCTGCGGACAGCGGGCATTCCGCCACGAAGCAACTGCTCGGCAACGGGGAGCTGCTCGGGCGAAAGTGTCGCGAGCAAGGCGTTACGGAACGTGGTTGTCATCGGGGGAGCGATGGGCCCGCTAGGACGCTCGGGGCGGCCGGTGCGCGGTCCGCGAGTCGGTCGGTCGTTACGTGCGCCGCCCTCGGTACGCGGTGCGCGCTCGGGACGTGCGCCGCCCTCGGTACGCGGTGCGCGCTCGGGACGTGCGCCGCCCTCGGTACGCGGTGCGCGCTCGGGACGTGCGCCGCCTTCAGACCGTGGTCCTCTATCGGGTCGAGCGCCGCCTTCAGACCGTGGTCCTCTATCGGGTCGAGCCGACGGGCCACCGGTGCCCTTGGCCCTGGGAGGACCGGAAGGACGCTTGGAGCCCTCGCGGTGCTCACCGTCACGGCCTTCACGACCGCCTTCACGTCGAGCACCACCGCGGCCCTTGGGCGCGTAGGTGACGACGACGTCGGGACCCTGCTTCGCACTCGGGATCAACTCGACACGCTCTTTACGCGGGTCGAGTGGCGAGGCGGTCTTGGCCGGCAGTACCGACAAGACCTCCATTCCCTCCATGTATTGCTCAATGTCGGCACGGTAGACCGTGCCGACCACTGGGCCGCCCGGCACGAGGGACGCGTTGAGTACGCCCTTGGGAAGCTTCGCTCCCGCGGCACGCCACGTGGCAACGTCCCCGTTTAGGCTGGTGATTTCGATCTCAATATGGCGAGACATAGGTTTCCAATCTACTCGCTTTGAATAGAGCAAACATTTCACCCACATTTAGACGATTTTTAGAATGTGTTGCCTAGCATGGCGTCGTGAGCAAAGACCCCACTGACAACTTCGACGAGACACCGAGCACGCACGATCCGTTACGGTCGCAAGCGCACGACGCCGCTGAGCCCTTCGCGTCACCGCACATCGCGAACGCGCCCGATGACGACACCTACGACGATTGGCACGCCAACGAGCCCAAAGGCCCTGACCACGGGGTCCATGGCACCGGCGACAAGGCGCCGATCGTTGACGAGATGCCACTCTCATCACAGGGCCGGTCCTCGCGCACGCCATGGTCGTCACGGATCTCGCTGCTGCTCATCGCCGCCCTCGTCGGCGGACTCGCCGGACATTTCAGTTCTTCATCGTCTACAAGCAATGACGGCATCACCATCAACGCAGTGAGCTCGGCACCGGGAGCGGCGAAACTATCGAGCGGACTCAGCATCCCGAGCCTCGTCGCCAAAGTGGAGCCCTCAATTGTCTCCATCGACGTGAAGGGGGGTGGGGAAGAGGATCAGGGTACCGGCATGATCGTCACCGCCAACGGTCTGGTCGTCACGAACAATCACGTCATCGCCGCCGCCGTCAATGGGGGATCGATCACCGTCACCCGCACCGGTACGACCAAGAGCCTGAAGGCCGTGCTCGTGGGGACCAATCCGATCGACGACGTCGCGCTCATCAGAATTGAGAAGGCGACAAATCTTCCCTTCGTGACCTTCGGCAACTCCAACGCCCTCGTCGCGGGTGATGCGGTCGTTGCCATTGGCAACGCGCTCGGACTCGCCGCCAGCACGCCCACCGTCACCTCGGGTATCGTCTCGGCCCTCGGTCGCACGGTCACCGCGGGCACGGGTTCATCGTCCGAGACCCTCTCCAACATGATTCAGACCGACGCTGCGATCAACCCGGGCAACTCGGGTGGTCCGCTGCTCGACGCCGAGGGCGACGTCGTGGGCATGAATACAGCGGTCGCGGGGACCCTGTCCGACGGCACGAGCGCGCAGAACATCGGGTTCGCGATCCCTGTCGCCACCATTGAATCACTACTGAAGACCCTGAAGGCCGGCGAAAGTGTCGTCAACCACGGAGCGTTCATTGGTGTGGAGATCTCATCGATGACTCCGACGCTGCAGGCTGAATACAACTTCTCGGTCTCGAGCGGCGCCGTCGTCATGAGCGTCATCGCCGGTACGGGAGCCGCCAACGCCGGGGTCAAGCAGGGCGACGTGATCGTGGGCATCAACAAGACGACAATCAGCGGGGCTCAGGATGTCTCGAGCGTCATCTCGTCATTGCGACCAGGTGACGTCGTCGTGCTCAAGATCGTTCGCGGCACCAAACACATCACTCTGCACGTGACACTCGGCACGGAACCTAAATAAACTCAGCCAACGGTGGCGATGCCGCCGTCCACTGGAAGGATCACCCCGGTGATGTAACTCGCGGCGGGTGAGGCGAGAAAGATAGCGGCGCCCGCCATATCCGACGGCTTACCTATTCGCTTCATCGGCGCGCTCTGGGCGATGCTGTCGCCGAACGCCTCGAGCGTCGCCTTCATCATCTTGGACTCGAAGGGGCCGGGCGCGATTGCGTTGACGGTCACGTTGGGCGCCATGGCCTTTGCGAGGTGACGGGTCAATTGGTGCACCGCGGCCTTGGACGCTGAATAGGCGTAGGTCTCGAGTGTCGGTACATGGATGCCGTCGATCGAGCCGATGTTGATCACTCGAGCCGGACTCTCTGGCGTACCAGAGGCCTCGAGTAGAGGGCGCAGGAACCTGGTCAGGTGGAACACGCCCTTCACGTTGAGTGCCAACACGCGTTCGAACGCCATCTCGTCGTACTCGGCCATGGGCGCGCCCCACGTGGCGCCGGCGTTGTTCACCAGTACGTCCAAGTGGTGCTCACGACTCGAAATCTCGTTCGCGAGGCGCTGACACTCAGCCTCGGTCGACAAGTCGGCCGGCAGCGAAATGCACTCACCGTGCTCGCTCAGTTCTTTGGCCAGCGCGTCGCACACGTCAGCCTTGCGTGAGGAGATGTAGACCTTGGCACCCGCCTCGACGAATCCGCGAGCGATCATCTCGCCAATACCGCGACTACCGCCGGTTACGAGTACGACCTTGCCACTGACATCAAAAAGAGCGTTCATGTGGCGAAGTGTAGGCGAGCAGACGGTAATACAGTAATAAGGTCAATTCACGAGGTACGCCGTACGGGGGCGCGGAAGTTCGGGACGGCGCTCGTGAGCGATTACCAAAGCTTCGTCGACGTCATAGGCGCTAACGATTTCTTGTTCGAGACCCTTGAAGACATCGCCCCAGAGGACTCTGAAGCAGGACGGCTGCGAACCGCTCAATTAGTTACCGACACGCAGGCTGGCCGATGCGAAGGCAGTGACGTCGGTCTTGTTGTTCACGGCGAACTGGCCGCGAATCGTCCACACACCGCTTGAGGGGAAGTTGAAGGCGCATTCGACTTGACCTTGCACCACTGCTTGGTAGGAGCACGTCAGATTCGGCGAATCAGAGACGCCAGGAGCCACCGCGACAATCTTGACGGCGCCCTGGGTATGTTCGGGCAGTACATCCACAATGATGTTGAACGAACCGTTCGAGGCCGACGCCGGCGAACTGTTGTCGCTGTAATCGAAGGAAAGTGCCAACTTGTTGGGCGGCGACGTGTCAGCTCCTGCCGGAATCGCCAAGAACCCCATACTGGAAGCCACCAAAAGAGCAGCACAAATCAGCCGACGCATAAAACACACTATATCAATTCTACCAGCGAGTATCGCCGATAATGTACCTTATGTAAAGTTAGAGAATTCGGTCAAGGAGTGCGCGGCTCGAACGGGTACCCCGCGATGGTGGGTCCGCTCTCGTCCTTCACGGCCACGAGATTCGCTACGACGTACGAGATGTTGTGTTCCTCGTGGAACTGCGTAGGAAAGAAGGTGTAGAGCCGCGAACTCTGAAACTTACACTTGATCTCCGGCACGAAATTGGCGTAGTCCTTCGAGGTGAAGTACCAGAAGGAATTCTCGTTGTAGTACGCAACATGGGTCGGGTCTTGAAATGCGCCACGGCCGTCGGTGCTCGGAGTGAGCGTCAGCAGTATCCCCCCGTGAGCGAGAAGCCTATAGAACTCATTGAAGAGGGCCACCTTGTCGGGGATGTGCTCGATGAAGTCGCTGGCCCGGATCACGCCCACTGACCCGTCGGGAAGGTCAATGCCCTTCGTCACGTCACCCACGATCTCTACATCGGGGTGTGCGTACAGGTCAACGCCTATAAAGCCTTCGGGCTTGTTGTGGGCCGCGCCGAGGTCGAGGGCGAGCAGCCCCCGGCGCTTGGACCACGCGAGCGCGTTCGCCTGAATGTTCTCGTCATATATACGTGTTGTCTCACGCTGGATGTGCTGGTTCGTCTCAGGTTCAGATTGGGTGTTCAACGGATGCATCCTCTGGAGATACAGACATTTGTCAAGGTGAAAGAAGTCGGTCTGCTGGTACATCCGACACATGATGTCCTGGTCGTCCAGCACGCCCAAGTCAGCGTTGTACCCACCCACCGCCTCGTAGAGGTCCTTGCGGAAGGCGCGGACGTGGTTGGGAGCGAACCAGATGTAACTCACGTTGCTCGGCAGAGGTTTCATAGCGCGGCACTCGAGTACAAGGCGCCCATCGACCTCCGTGTCGCGGTTACGCCAGCCCATGTCGGTGTTGAACATCACGCCGTTGCGGGTGCCATCCTCATTGATCTGGGCAGTATTGCTGTACACGAAGCCAACGTAGGGATTATCCTCGAACGCCGCAACTACATCCGCGAGCGCTGTCGAAGTCAGAATATCGTCATGGTCGAGTTCGACGAGATACTCCCCCTTCGCCAAGACGCAGGCAGCGCGCTTCGCTGCGCCAACGCCCATCTTCTCGGACGTGGCAGAGATCAGCACCCTCTCGTCTTGGACCTTAGGCGTCCAGGAAGCTCCACCATTTAAGAGAACAATCCACTCCCAGTCGTCGAATGTCTGTGCGAGCAGCGACGCCAGACACTCGTCGAGAAAGATTGTCCGATGACTTGGGGTAAAGACCGAGACTGTGGGCATCAAGTTACTTCAGCGACGGGAAGTTCGTCGGCACTCGGGTGGCCAGCGACGGGTTGAACTTGATGGCGAGCTTCACTTCCTTCTTCGCCAATGCAACATTGCCCAGCTGGTTGTTCAAGAGACCAGCATTAAAGAGCGTGTTGGGATCGTTGGGCTTGATGGCGAGGATCTTGTCGTAGTCCGTCAGGGCCAACGTGGGGTCGGATGTCGTCTCAACGACCGCCAGGTTGAACAATGCGGGTAGGTACTTGGCGTCGAGCTGGATGGCATTGGTGTAATCGCCAATGGCGACTGCAGTATTGCCCTCGGAGGTGTTGATCACGCCAAGGTTGTAGTAGGCGTACGTCGCGAATTCGCCGGTGTTTGCCGTGTCTTGGGCGATCACCTGGTTGTAGTAACTGGCGGCCTGGGTGTTGTCGCCATTCTCCTGGGCCAACAGACCCTTTTGCATGAGTGCCTTGGGTGAATTGTTGGTGGAATGGATGTGTACGGCGACGAGCACCACTGCTCCCCCACCAAGCACGACAACCACGGCAAGACCAATCAGCCACCACTTGAGACGCGACGGCTTCTTCACCTTCGCGGGCTCGCTCGTAACATCGGTAACTTTCTCATGATTTGCCATTTCGGACCTTTCGAAGACTCCTAGTGAAACTTTACAGACACCAAGTTCTAACTCGGTGCACTGACCGAGTGAACTACGCCTGCGCTCCAATTACGAACCAGTCGATAGTGTCGCCCGTCGGAGCCTGGATGTACGAGATTGTAAAGGTCGTAGACGAACTCCCTTGCACTCCAACCGAGGAATTACTCGTTATCGCACCGGTACCACTGAACGATACCTCGACTACATCCGATGAGACTGTGCCGACACCGGTAGGTGTGATCGTCACCGTGTGCAACGTGCTTGAGGTTGCCGTCAGACCGCCTTGCGATCCAGCAGCGTACGTCATAGTGCCGGGATTACCTTGGGAGCCCTGTGGACCCTGCGCACCGGTCGTGCCTTGCGTGCCCGCTGAACCTTGGCTTCCGACGGCACCCTGGGCGCCGGTCGAACCCTGGAAGCCCTGAGCACCCTGGAAGCCCTGAGCACCCTGGAAGCCCTGCGAACCCTGGAAGCCCTGAGCACCCTGGAAGCCCTGAGCACCCTGACTTCCGACGGCACCCTGACTTCCGACGGCACCCTGGGCGCCGGTCGTGCCTTGTGTACCCGTCGTGCCTTGAGCACCGGTCGAACCCTGGGTGCCCGTTATTCCCTGTGATCCAGCTGGACCTTGGCTTCCGACGGCGCCCTGGGCACCCTGGGCGCCTTGGGCACCCTGGCTGCCAACGTTGCCGGCAATCGAACCAGACCATGAAGCGAACGTTCCTGAACCACCAACTGTGTCGACGTTCACCGTAATCGACGTATTCGCTGTAATCGATGTAATCAAACCCTCCATGTAATCGGAGGGCGTTGTCGGGTAAACGACTCGAACTCTGTCGCCAACGATGTAGGCACCCGTATTAGCGATTCCTGTGAATACCTTCGAGCCAGTTCCGATTGTGAATGATGCGGTCGAGACGAACGTTGAGTAACCGAGACCGTTCGAACCCTGCGTACCCGTTGTGCCCGTCGTGCCTTGCG
>PKWW01000036.1 GCA_003132165.1 Acidimicrobiaceae bacterium
CCTTGGCCAAGGATCGAAGTTCCTCCTCGAGCGAGGCGAGTTCGGCCATCTCGGGCAGGTGGCTCCGCTGGGAGGTGACCCGATCGATCCAGCGATCAGCTTCCATCAAGGCCCGCAGGGCGTCGGTCTCACTCACGTGGTCATTCTTTCACGTCAAAGCCCGCAATTGATTCGCCCAACTTCGTGAGAGTCGCGACGAGTGAGGATTCACAACGCTCCACGGCAGCGTCAAAGGTGAACCAATAGACGTCGGGACTCTCGCCCACCGGCGGCGCGGGTTCGACCGGCGGCGCCACCAGCACGTATCGCAAGTCGTAGTGGGTGTGGCCGCGCGGACCGGGATGCACATCGACGTTGAACAACTCGACCGGATCCAGATGACGCACGACGAGACCGGTCTCCTCGATCGTTTCACGAAGGGCGGCCTCTTCGGGCGTCTCGCCGGGGTCCACGTGACCGCCCGGCTGCACCCATATGCCGAGACGTTTGTGCCGGTGCAGGATCACCCCTCGTGACGAGATGACGAACGCCGACGCCGTGAGGTGGTGGTCGCTGAAATGCTCGTCAAAAGGATCGCCCGGCCAGGTGAGACGCTCCAGGGTACGTGCGAGGGATGATTTTTCGCGTTCGTCGACCGGCGTGATGCGGGCCAGTTGGCGGCGCAGTTGGTCGAGGTCGGTCAATGCTGTCCGTCCAGCAGGCGTCGTACCGACTCGGGCATTGGGATATTTCCCGACGCCATCGCCCCGTCAGAGCTGGCGATTGGCGCATCGAATCGGAGGCGCGCGGGCACCACACCGGACCAGATCGGCAGGTCGAGGTCCTCTTCGAAATCCTCGGTCGGGCCCGAAGAAATCTTGGCGGAAGCCTCGTCCATCGACACGGCGATGACCATCGTGAGTCGTTGCTCCGTGTCGGACATCGGGCGTACTTCGCTCGCGCGACCAGCCAACACCGCGTCCACGAAAAGGTCCAGCACGCGTGCCTTTTCGGTTTCGTCGGTGATCTCACGCGCGGCACCCACGACCACGACCGAGCGGTACGCGATCGACGACTCGAAGCCGCTCCTCGCGAGCCGTAGCCCGTCGTAGAGAGTCGCCGTCACGCAGGCCCGCTCGGCATCGAGCACCGATTTCATGATTGCGTTCGACTTGCTCCCGTGCAGGTAGAGCGTGCGGCCCTCCCTGGCGTGCAGCGTCGGCAGCGCCATGGCGAGACCGTTCACGACCCCCGCGACGTAACACATGCGGGCTTCATCGAGTATTGCCTCGATGTCAACGGCGTCGTAGCTGGCCTTCTTCGCGAGTCGACGCACCTGGGTGTGCTGGCCCGGCCCGAGTTTGTGAGCCGTCATGCGCGCAGGTCGCCGCCGAAGAAAGTCCTCGCCATCCCGGCGACTTCGACATTCTTCTCGAAGAGCCTCGCGTGCATGACGCCACCGCGCGCCGAGGCCTGGCGCACTGACACGACCGGCGAGCCGACCTTCTCGACCCACCAGGGCGAGACCGCGCACATGGCGCTTCCGGTGACGTGGTCCTCGGCGAGCCCGAGTCGCGGGGCGAAGACTCGAATCGAGACGTCCACGTCGGGACCGCCGTGGCACGCCGCGATAACGATCGAACACGGCACCAGGAACAAACTCATAGGGTCCACCGACAGCCCACACAGGGTGTCGTAATCCTCCACCACCGCGAGCACGCACTGGGCACCCGCCTGGTACACCTCGCTCACCGGTCCGAGGGTACCGTTCAGCACCGAGGCGTCGAGGGGTTCGATGTACGAACGCGGCAGGTCGACTCCGAGCAGTCCGTCGCGCAGACGACGACCCGACAGCACGCCCGAGCGCGTCTGGAAATAGAGCTCCCCCCCGGGCACACCCAGTTCGTTCAAGAGTACGTGCAGGGTCGCGAGGGTCGCATGACCGCACAAGTCAACCTCGACGGTGGGGGTGAACCAGCGCAGCGACCAGGCGTCGCCGACCCGTCGAACGAACGCCGTCTCGGAGACACCGAGCTCGAACGCGATCTGCTGGAGCTCGTGATCCTCCATCGGACGCTCGAGCAGCACGACTACCGCGGGATTGCCCCGCTCCGCTTTGCCAATGAATGCGTCCACCCACCACAGGCGATGACCGAAACTGACATTGACTGAGTCCACCGGTACAGCCTTTCACACGACGAGCCCGGCTCGACGTAGGGTTTTGGGGTGCGTGTCGCGACCTTCAACCTTCACGCCGGTGTCGACGGCTGGGGCCGCCCCACGAGGGTGCTGGACTTCGCGGGCTCGATCGGAGCCGACGTGCTGGTCTGTCCCGAGACGTGGTGCGGCGATGACGGGACCAATTACTTCGAGGAACTCTCCCAGCGACTCGGCATGAAGGGCGCATTCGCTCCGCTCGCGCGCGGCGAGCGGCTCACAACCGGCGTCGGTGGGCGGACCTGGCAGCCGCGCCTCGCCCACTTCACGGGCGAACGCGGCCTCTACTTCAGCGAACACCGGTCACTCACCGCCGCCCAGATTGCCCGTCGCGAAGCGCACGGGACACTCGAGGGTGGTGAATGGGGTCTCAGTCTCTTCACGAGGTTTCCCATCGAAGAGATACGCGTCGAACCGCTGGGTCGACTGCCGCGCGAGCGTGTGCGGCGCGCCCTCATCGTCGCGCGGCTCAATGACCAGGGGCGGCGGTTTTACGTGCTCGCGGTGCACGGGGCGCACATCAGTCACGGTTCGTTCATCCAGTACCG
>PKWW01000011.1 GCA_003132165.1 Acidimicrobiaceae bacterium
ATCGCGGTGGCGCTACGCCACGTGCGGTTAACTTCGACCAGAAAGATGGCCCTCGTGACGCTATTGGCATCGATGAACGAGCCCACGGCGGCGCAGTTGCCCGCCGACGAGCACGCGATCTGTCCGAGGGAGACGAAGGGATCGGCGTTGGTGCCACCGGGCAACGTGACCTCGATCGCGTTCGACCATCTGCCATTGACCTCGTCAACGACGAAGCCTTCGGTGGGGAGCAGTGAGTTGGCACCATTCACCTGGTAGTTACCTACCGCGCTGCAATTGCCCACGGAACTGCAAGCGAGCGCGCGAACGACGTTGTTGGCGCCGGACGTGACTGCGTTCGCGGGCATGGGAATTGGCGAGGCTTTGGCCCATACGCCGGCGACTTCGTCTTCGGTGAAACTAAGTTGATTCGACTGCGCGTCGTAGTAGGTGCCGACGACGCTGCAGTTGCCCACCGATCCGCAGGACGCGCCCGAGATGGTGACGCCGTCAGCGGTAACCGCGCCAGCGGGCGGCACGACTGTTTGGGACGTCCTCCAGACCCCGTTGACTTCCTCGGCAAGCAATCCACGGGCGTTGCCACTGGCATCGGCGTAGCCGCCGCTTGCGAGGCAGTTGTTCGCGGACGGACAGGCCAGTGTCGGGAGATAACCTCCGTAGATGCCGGTCGCGCCCGAGGGTAAGGCGACGACCTTGGCCCTCTGCCACGTGGGATTGGCGACGGCTCCAGCGGGCACGGCGCTCGCCATCGTCACCAGCGTGGCGATCACGAGTGCTGTGCGTTGAATCTTCATCAGGTCTCCGCTTGTTCGTTCAATGAGATGGACACATGGTCGGGCGAGGCGCACGCGAACCCGCCGGTTCACGTGAGTCCGCGCTTCCAGTCAGTATAAGTAAGAAGGTTTTGGAGCCCTCTGTCAGCGGCGCCCCTCACCGTGACGTTTATCAGATTCTTAGGATTTGGTGCCCTCACGAGCTTGAAGGTGCCTCATTCAATCGGGCGGCAACGCTAGCCGTAGCCCGGACGGCTTCTCTCGGGACTCTTGACCTTGGTGCCCGCACGTACTGGTGGTTAGTGTTCCTTGCCGCCGTCAGCATCACCTGATTCGAGGTGGGTGGCCTCAGAATCCGTGGGAAGTTGTCCGATTCCAGATGCCAGCATGGCCGAGTTGGGAATCTTCATCACGCCTTCATCGTTTCGAACGGTCACGTACGTGAGGCCGATCCCGACTACCCACACGTCGATGACGCCGAGCGATCCCGAGCGGATACGGATGCGATCGCCGACGCCAAAGGGCCGAGCGAACAGAAGCACCAGGGACGCGAAGATGTTGGCCAGACTTTGCTGCGCGGCGATGCCCAGCGCCACGCCCGCGACGCCCGCGCCGATAAGCAGGTGCTGGAGCGACACGCCGAGCACCGCGAAGATCGCGAAGAGGATGATGACGTAGCCAATACCGGTCGCGACGAGGCGAACGACGGCGCCAGCCGACTGCACCGATTGACGGGTGATAATTCGACCGAGCACGCTTGCGGTACGTCGAACGGCGATACCACCAGCCAGCAGCAGCCCGACCACCGCCAGCCATTCCACGAGTTTGGCGTGCGACGCCGTCGAGTGGAACTTCTGGACGTCTGATCCGACACCGAGTGCCCCGATTGCCACCACACCGGCGCAGATGCCGACCAGGATCTCGCGTCTGCGTGCGCTGGCCGGTAGGTCGTGTCGGGAAGTGGGCATCAAGCACAACTGTAACGACCGCCGCCAGAAACCTCGGCCGGATGCACAGGGCTTTTCTACGACTCTTCCTGACCAAAGACCCTATTTTCGAGGGCAGCGTCCAGGCCTACTATTCAGACGTGCGCCGATCAATCCCTTTCCTCATACTTATCGTGCTCGCGGTGGCGTCAGGCTCTTTCGCGATCTTCTCGTACCACCAGTCGAAGATGAGCACCGTCGCTATCTTCGACTGTTCGACGACCTCCAGTGTCGCGCCATCGACGCTGGTCCTTTCGTGCGCCGATGCGAACTCCATGGTGAAGAACATCCACTGGTCCAAGTGGGGCAGCTCGAAAGCGACCGGTACCGGTGTGGGATCGTGGAACGACTGCACGCCCGACTGCGCAGGTGGCACGTGGCAGAGCGCCAATGTCGCGATCACTGCGTACCGACTTCGTGATGGCTACTACACACGCGTCAACGGCTCGAATGGCGCGCTCTTCGGAGGTGGTGCTTTCGTCGCCGGGTACTATCCGCCCTCGAATTAGCGCCGCCTTTGAGGCGGCGCGAGCCGGGACTGCACCCCTACACTGAAGTGAAACCGACGTTAGGGGAAACATGCCAAAGCGAAGTGCTCACACGAGTTGGACCGGGGGTCTCCAGGATGGATCGGGTCGAGTTACCCTGACCAGCAGTGGCGCCGGTTCCTACGACGTCTCTTTTCCCAAGCGCGCCGCCGAGGACGCCGAAGGCACGACGAGCCCAGAGGAGTTGATCGCCGCGGCGCACGCGGCGTGTTACGCAATGCAACTCTCAGCCTTCGTGGCCCGTGCCGGTGGCACACCGGGTGGCCTCGAGGTCGACGCGACGGTCTCACTTGCGCCCGACCCCGCTGGAGGATTCCGGATCTCGTTGATCGAACTCGTCGTTCGCGGCACGGTAGAGGGTCTGGACGAGGCTGGTTTCAAGGCTGCCGCCGAGGACGCGAAGGCATCTTGTCCGGTGAGTAAGGCACTGACCGGTACGACGATCACGTTGGACGCTGCGCTCGCTTAGTTCGCACCGGATTTCGAGGCCCCTGCCTGAGATGAGTCGGCACTCGGCCGTGGGATCTTGAGGCGGTAATGGACGTCGATGTCGCTTCTCGGGGCGTCGGCAGATCTCGAGCGCGTCCAATGCGGACACTTCGTTTCATCACGAGTCCCACGCGTTCGCACTGCTCATCTTCGCGTTGAGTTTGGACGAGGTCGTCGTCACCACGCTCACGGCTGGTGCTCAGGACACGTTGACCTTGAAGACATTCGGCGTGATACGACTGGGACGGCAACCGCCCGAAGTCAGTGCGGTCGTGGTTGGCGTGCTCAACCTGGCGATTCTGTCGATTGCCTTCGCCGCCACGATCTCGAGTGGGGAGAGCACCGGTCGCTCACCGCTCAGGTCTCTAGCCGCCCTTGTCGGCCCTTCGAAGTAAGCCCGGAACCTCGTGCTGGATGAACCGCGACGCACGACGACGCATGAGACGCTCCGTCCGCTGGGTGTGACTGAGTGCCGCCGGTGCGGGATGAGCCTTCATCGAGCGGTAGAAGTAGACCTTGGCGACCTCTACCAGGAACAGGTAGACGACGACCATCGCGAAGAGTAGAAGGAAGAACTCCGTGGGCAGGGGAGTGAACCCGAGCAGATGTGCGAGGCCGGTGAACGGCAAGAGTGCTCCCACGGCGGCGGCGCCCGTTGGAACAATGATCATGGGCCAACTGGGCCGACTCTTGAAGAATGGAACCCTGCGGGTACGAATGATGTACACGATAAGAGTCTGGGTGGCGATTGATTCGACGAACCATCCGGTCCGGAATTCGACGTGGTGCGCGTGCAGCAGGACGATCATCACCCAGAACGTGACAAAGTCGAAGATCGAGCTGATGGGACCGAAGATGATCATGAACCGTCTGATGAACCTCATGTCCCACGCGGCCGGGCGCGCCAACGACTCGATATCGACGCGGTCGGTGGGGATGACCAGTTGGCCGGTGTTGTAGAGCAGGTTGTTGAGAAGTATCTGGGACGGCAGCATCGGCAAGAAGCTCAGAATCGTGGATGCGCCAGCGGCGCTGAACATGTTGCCGAAGTTCGACGACGTCGCCATGAGTACGTACTTCATCGTGTTCGAGAAGATCCGTCGACCCTCCGTGACGCCCTCGGCGAGTACCCCGAGGTCCTTGTCGAGCAACACGACGTCGGCGGCATCCTTCGCGACGTCGGTGCCGGAGTCGACCGATATTCCGACGTCGGCGTGATGCAGCGCCACCGCGTCGTTGACACCGTCGCCCAGGTACGCGACGTCCTTGCCGGTGCGTCGTGCAACTTTGATGATTCGTGATTTCTGATCGGGGCTGATGCGCGCGAAGACAGTTGTTCGAACGATTGCGTCAGCCAATTCGTCGTCGTTCAACTTCTCGAGGTCAGCGCCATTGAGCAGACCGAGATTCGCCAGCCCGATCTTGGCGCAGACGTTGGCGGCGACAAGCCCATTGTCGCCGGTGATGATCTTCACCTCGACACCGAGTCGCTGGAGCTTGGCGAGGGATTCTTCGGCATCAGCCTTCACACGGTCCGCGAACGTGAGGAAGCCCTCAAATGTGAGGTTGTTCTCGTCGTTCGTACTGAGTAAGTGCACGTCCGGCGATGCCTTGCTCGCGACCGCGATGACCCGCTCACCCTCAGAGAAGAGTCCCTGGAGGAGCGTTTGTGTCTCCTTCGTTACCTCTGTGCACCGGCTCAGCACCATCTCGGGCGCTCCCTTGGTGATCATGAGTTGGACGCCATCGTGCTCGACGAGCACCGACACCAGCTGACGTTCGTGGTCGAAGGGAAGAACTGCGAGTTGCGAGTACTGGGAAGCTTGTACGGCGAGAGTGTTTGAAGCATCGGCACCAACAGAGACCCACAATGCCTGGTCGAGTGAGTTTCCACCCACGGGACCTGAGGAGGTCATCGTCGCTTCATTGCAGAGAAGACCGAGCAAAACGGGGCGCTCGTTGATCGATCCGTCACCGCTGAGACTTTGTTCGAAGGTGATCGAACCCTCGGTGAGCGTTCCGGTCTTGTCGGTGAAGAGGATCTCGATGTTGCCGAGGTCTTCAATCGCCACCAGGCGCTTGACGAGGACCTTCTTTGATGCGAGGGCCTTCGAACCCGACGCGAGACTGATGGTGACGATTGCCGGCATCATCTCTGGCGCAATACCGACCGCGATGGCGAGCGAGAAGAGCAGAGCTTCGATGAGCGGTCGCGAGAGTATGACGTTCATGGCGAAGACGAACGCCGTGAGCAGTGCCGCCACGATGAAGAGGAACTTGGAAAAGCGCGCCAAACCGGCTTCGAACGCGGTCTGAGCGGTCTGTTCTGAGAGCCCGGCCGCAATTTCGCCGAAAGCCGTTCGGGGTCCGGTCTCCACGACGATTCCCGTGGCGGACCCTTCGTGGACGATTGTGCCCATATAGGCGCAGTTCAGGAACGCCTGCACCGAGCGGTCCGACACCACGTCACTGGTCTTCGCGACCGGCAACGACTCTCCGGTGAGGACCCCCTCGTCGCATTCGAGTTCATTGACCTCGAAGAGACGAAGGTCGGCTGGGACTATTGCCCCGATGCGCAAGAGGACGATGTCCCCGGGCACGAGGCTGGCGACGGGAACCTCGACGACGTTGCCGTCTCTACGGACCTGCGCGTTACGGCTTATCTTCGATCGGAGCGAGGCCATCGCCACTTCGGCCGCGTATTCGTTGAAGAAACCGAGTCCCACGCTCAACGCGACGATCACGGTGATGATGATGGCGTTGGTTGCGCCTCCGGTGAAACCAGAGATGACCGCCGCGGCTAAGAGCAGCAGCAGGATCGGGTTCCTGACCTGGCGCCAGAGGACGGAGCGTGCGCTCACCTTGTGCGTAGTGAGCACGTTCGGGCCGAGCCTCGCGAGACGAGTTGCGGCGTCGGCGGAACTGAGTCCCTCCCCGGCACACCCGAGACTCTTCATCACGTTGTCGGGACTGGAGGACGCGGCGTCGAAGAGGGTCATCGACGGGTCCTCGTTCGATGTCGTCACGAGGACAGTCTTGCTGATGTGCAGCGTCACGGTGGACTACTTCGCTTTGGTTGACGAGGAATCGGATCTTTGAGTCTTGGAAGTGGAACGAAGCCAATCGAATGCTCAAATGGTTGTGCAAACCCTTCACCCGAAGTGCTCGCGATGGGCTGCTCGACGAAGTGCCTGAATCCAGATGGCGACCTACTGTTTTTTGCGTGAAGGTACTAAGTCACAAATTAACCAGCGATGGTGATTTTTCCGTGCAAAATGGCTGATTCTCATTGATTTCTCAAGTGTGAATTGGGAAATTAAACCCTATGGTTGGTACAGATTCAAAATTTTGTTGGATATATACGAATTTTCTCACTCTGCGGTAAGGATGAGGGTCTTATGGAGTTGCTTTTGGAGCAACCGATGTCTCACTGGTGGGCTGAGAGGTGGGTCTTGCGCGGGGTTCGATACCTGAAGGGATTGGTTCCCTCGGGGACGGATCATGAAGCGTGTGGCTCTTTTCCTTACTCGAGTCCAAGAGCAACGAAGTTTCCGTGTCGGGCAATGGAGACCTCGGAGCATTCGTGATGTCTTCCTCCGCCGTCACCGTGAATGTGGATTTGTCGACTCTTCTTTGGCCGCACTGTGTTCTTTCGATGGTGGGAGTTCGAGGGTGAGCCTACGAGCGTCCAATTGGCGCCTTAGTTCGGGCAAGGCTCCTGCGCCCAAGCATTGTCGATGCAGGATTGTGGTCTCGGTTCTCCAGGAGTCATTGACCGAGGTTGGAGAGCAGGGGGCGAGAGGCGATGATGCAGTGGACTAGCGCCACTCGTTTTCAGCGAAGTGGCTTTCGCGCCGCGTCGGCGTGGGCAATGAAAGTCGGGCTCGGTTTTGCCTTAGCAATCACGAGCCTGACCGTTATCGCTGCACCGGCGTCTGCGTCGATCACGGGTGTGACGATTGGGACTCAGACGACCTATAATCCCGCAACCCCTGGTCAGGCCGCCACCTATACGGTCACGATTGCGACGAATATACAAGACTACGTAGGTCTCGCCGTAACCAATGGGACAACGGTGGCGCCCACCTTCACTAACTCGGCCCCCACTGGCGTGACGTGGACCGCTAGTTCCGCGTGCTTGCAGACGACATCGAACTCGGCCACCTTCACGCTCACTGCTTCAACCAGTGCGTCGACAACTGTCGCCGGTTCGTATGGCTTCACGGTCACGGGCTACAACTTCAACGCAGGTGGCGTGGGCTGCCCCTCCACACCAACTCCGACCCCTACGACTTCGAACGCTGCAACGCTGGCCGTCATTCCCATCGTGACATCGATTGCGCCCACCAACGGTCCGACTGCGGGTGGGACGTCGGTCACGGTGACCGGGGAGGGGTTCTCCTCGACCGCTGCCCTCAATTCCGTGAAGTTCGGTGGTGCCGCCGTCACTAGCACCGGCACCGCCTCGTACACCTCGATCACCGCCTCCTCTCCGTCGGCCGCGGCTGGGACGGTTTCGCTGACCGTAGCGACGACGACGAACTCCGCGGAGACGTCTACCACCTCGGCGACCTATACCTACTTCGGCGCGGCGAGCACGGTCACCATCAACACCCAGCCGAGCGGCGCGGTGAACGGCGTGGCCCTGACGACCCAGCCGGTCGTGACGGTGAAGGACGCCGGGGGCCGCGCCGTCAGTGGCGCCACCGTGACCGCGACGGTCGCCTCGGGCACCGGCTCGCTCACCTCGGCGACCGCGACCACGAACTCCTCGGGTGTCGCCACCTTCGTGGGCCTCACCCTCACCGGCACCGCCGGCACGTTCACCCTGACCTTCACCGACGGCGGGGCGAACGTCACCTCGGCGGGCTTCAGCCTCACTGCCGGCGCCCCGGCGAGCATCACCGTCGGCACCCAGCCCTCAGGGGCCGTCGACGGCGTGGCCCTGACGGGTCAGCCGGTCGTGACGGTGAAGGACGCGAGTGGCAACACCATCAGTGGCACCACCGTCACCGCGACGGTCCACTCGGGCACCGGCTCGCTCACCTCGGCGACCGCGACCACGAACTCCTCGGGTGTCGCCACCTTCGTGGGCCTCACCCTCACCGGCACCGCCGGCACGTTCACCCTGACCTTCACCGACGGCGGGGCGAACGTCACCTCGGCGGGCTTCAGCCTCACCATCGGCGCCGCGAGCACGGTCACCATCAACACCCAGCCGAGCGGCGCGGTGAACGGCGTGGCCCTGACGACCCAGCCGGTCGTGACCGTGAAGGACGTCGGGGGCAATGTCATCAACGGCGCCACCGTCACCGCGACGGTCGCCTCGGGCACCGGCTCGCTCACCTCGGCGACCGCGACCACGAACTCCTCGGGTGTCGCCACCTTCGTGGGCCTCACCCTCACCGGCACCGCCGGCACGTTCACCCTGACCTTCACCGACGGCGGGGCGAACGTCACCTCGGCGGGCTTCAGCCTCACCATCGGCGCCGCGAGCCAACTTGTCATCACAACTCAGCCTTCGGGCGCGGCATCGGGATCAGCCCTCGGTAGCCAGCCGGTCGTCAAGGTCGAGGACTCGGGCGGCAACGTGGTGACGGGCGCCAGTGGCACGGTGACGGCGACCATTTACTCGGGCACCAACGGCACTATCACCTCCGGTACGACCGCCGCCATCAACTCAGGCGTCGCCACCTTCTCGGGTCTGACCCTCACGGGTCCTACAAATATGGTCTACGCACTTACTTTCTCCAACGGGACGTTCAGCGTGAATTCGGGTGCATTCACAATGAACTATGGCGCCGCCTCCCAGTTGGTGATCACGAGGCAGCCCTCTTCGAGCGCGACGAACGGCGTCGCCCTCAGCCAGCAGCCTGTCGTCACCGTCGAGGACTCCTACGGCAACACCGTGGCGAATGACGCTTCCACAGTCGTGGTCACTTTCACTTCGGGTGGAGTCTCGCTGGTGAACAGCAGTCAGACTGCCTCGTCGGGTGTGGCCACCTTCAGTGGTCTTGCGTTAAGTGCGCTCGCTGGCTCGTATACCTTGACCTTCTCGGATGGATCGCTCACTACGGCGCAGTCGAACATGATCACCATCTCGGTTGGCGCGGCCACTCAGGTAGTTGTCACAACTCAACCCACCGGAGGCTCGAACGGGACGGCACTCACCGGTCAGCCGGTCGTCAAGGTCGAGGACTCGGGCGGCAACGTGGTGACGGGCGCCAGCGGCACGGTGACGGCGACCATCTACTCGGGCAGCGGCGGAACCGTGACGGCGGGATCGACTGCCACGATCTCCGGTGGCGTCGCAACGTTCGCCGGACTCACCCTGTCCGGTCAGGCGGGCACGTCGTACGTACTCAACTTCTCCAATGGAACCTATAGTGTCAACTCGAATCCGATCGCACTGCTGGCCCCGAGCGGCGCGGGCACAATTTCGACCTCGACTTCAAACGTCTCGAACGGCTCTACCGGTAACAGCATTGTGTTCACCTACACTGCTCCAGCTGGTGGCATAGTCAACGGCACCGTTACGGTACTCGTGCCGACCGGCTGGTCGGCACCCTCTACGAGCGGCTCAACCGCCGGATATACGACGGTCAGTACCGGTACTTTGGCTGTGAGTGGTCAGTTGATTACGGTTTCGAACTTGACGCTTGCGGCGAATTCAGCGCTGACGATCACGTACGGTGCGGCGGGCGGGGCCGCGGTTGCCTCAGCAATTCCGGGACCGGCGACCTGGACGACCCAGGAGAGTTCCTCCTCCACCGGCGTGCTGACGGGCATCACTTCGCCCTCGATCAATGTCTACGCGGCCAATGGCTCTGGCACAGTCACGACGCCAACGACCAACGTGGGGAATGGGTCGCCGGGCAACACCCTCTCCTTCACCTACACGGCAGCCACGGGCGGGATCGGACCTAATGGCACGATCTCGATTGAGGTACCCGCGGGCTGGACCGCACCACAGCGGGCATCGAGCACCGCCGCGGGATACACGACGATCAACATCAATGGTGCCGGAACCTCTACCGCCAACGAAGTCATCACCGGATCTGGGCCCTGGGCAGTCACCGTCACTCTGCCGGCAGGTCTCGCCCCGGGTCAGACGGTGGTGCTTACCTACGGCGATACGACATCGGGCGCGCACCCCGGCGCCGGCGCCACGTCGACAACGACGGCGGGTAGCGCAACGTGGTTCGTCGCGGAGGACTCCAGTGGTGGTGCAAATCTCACCAATCTCTCCTCTTCACCGGCCATCAACGTCTACGCCGCCGACGGCTCCGGCACTCTCACCTCGTCGGTCAGCAATGTGGCGAACGCCTCGACGAACAACACAATTGTTCTCACTTACACCGCACCCGTCGGCGGCGTCGCGTCGGGCGGTGTCGTCTCAATCGCGGTGCCCAGTGGCTGGACCGCACCTCAGACGTCGTCCAGTGGCTCCGCGGGCTACACGACTGTAAGCATCAACGGAGCCGGTGCCTCAACCGCCAACGAAGTGATTACTGGTGCGGGTCCCTGGACGATTGCCGTGACGGTGCCCGCCGGACTCCTGTCCGGTCAGACGATAGTGATCACCTACGGTGACACGTCGTCAGGATCGTTCCCTGCCGCAGCGTCGACCGCATCGAGCATCGGCGGCTCGGCGATCTGGAGCGTCCAAGAGAAGAGCTCGCCGACGGGTTCACTCACGGGCCTTTCATCACCCTCTATCAACGTCTACGCCGCCGACGGCACGGGTTCCGTTCTTATGCCGACCACGAACCTGGCGAATGGTTCCACCGGGAACACGGTCAGCGGGACGTACACCGCTGCCGCTGGGGGTATCGCCAACGGAACGATAACGGTGCTCGTGCCGACCGGCTGGTCCGCACCATCGACCAATAGTTCTTCGGTCGGGTACACAACGGTGAGCACGGGTACCCCCAGCGTGAACGGTCAGTTGTTCACCGTGTCGAACGTCACGCTGGCGGCGGGCGGGTTCATAACGATCAGCAGCACCGACGCCACGGCTACCACAGTGCCTGGAACCTCATACTTCGTCGTTCAAGAGCAGTCGACGCCGTCTGGTTCACTGACGACCGTAGGAGCAGGTTCGGTCAACATCTACGCGGCTGACGGCGGCGGAACAATTGCGACACCGACCACCAGTGTGGTGAACGGCTCAACAGGTAATACGATCAGTTTCACCTACACTGCGCCAACTGGTGGGATCGCGAACGGCGAGGTCGTCGTCTCGGTGCCGAGTGGATGGTCAATACCATCAACGTCCGGCTCTGCCGCGGGCTACTCGACGTCGAGTACGGGCACGGTGTCAATCACCGGCCATCAGATACAGATCACGGGCGTCACCCTGCTGGCCGGCCAGACCCTGACGGTTGTCTACGGATCGAAGGCGCAAGGGGGACCAGGAGCCACCGCCACCGGTACCGCGGGGTCGGGGTCCTGGGCCACGAGAGAGCAGTCGGTCTCCTCCGGGAATTTGGCTGCGCTGGCGTTGTCACCGTCCATACTCGTCGTCGCTGGTTCAGTCTCTTCAGGAATTTCAGCGGTCGTCGCCACCTCTTCGACGGTGCTCGACAACAACGTGGCGACGACGACTGTGACCGTAACCGTGAAGGACGCGGCGGGGAACCCGATCATCGGTGACACCGTGAGCCTTGCGTCGAGTTCGCTCAACTCGACGGTCCACGCCGTCAGTGCAACGACGGACGCTAACGGACAGGCGATGTTCACGGTGACGGACGCGAAGGCCGAGAGTGTCACCTATACCGCGATCGACGTGTCGGAGTCGAGTGTGACCGTGGGTTCAACCACCGTGGCATTCCAGGGCGGACCAGCGTCGGCGAGTGTCTCGACGGTCACCGCGGGCTCGAGCACCGTGCTCGACGACGGATCCCATTCGACGACGATCACCGTTACTTTGAGGGACGCCGCGGGCAATCCCGTCGCCGGAAAGGTGATTCGCCTCGATCAAGCAGCGGGTCTCTCGCAGATTAATTTCATTTCCCGTCAAACCAACAGTTCGGGTCAGGCGACGTTTGCGGTCACCGACAACAGTGGCGAGACCGTCACCTACACCGCCATCGATACCACTGACTCGGTCGTTGTGACCCAGACCGCGACGGTGACGTTCAATGGCGGCGTGGTGTCGGCCTCGGCGTCATCGGTCAGCGTTAGCCCTTCGAGCGGAACGGTCCCTGACGATGGCACTACGACGGCTACGATCACCGTAACTTTGAGGGACGCCGCGGGCAACCCGGTTGCCGGCGAGACAGTCGCGCTGGGTGCCGGCTCGGGTAGTTCGTTGATCAGGGGGTCGGGAACCGCGGTGACAAATGGGGGCGGCGCTGCATCCTTTACGGTCACCGACACCACAGCGCAGACCGTCGTCTACACCGCGACCGATGTCACTACTCCAGGCAATCACATCCAGGTCACCCAGTCGGCTTCCGTGAACTTCACGCAGAGTCCGTTGAGTGAGCAGAATTCAATCGTCACCACCAGTTCGCGCCGCGTGAGCGATGATGGAAGTTCGTACGCCACGATTACCGTCGCACTCAAGGACACTTCCGGCAGCCCAATCGTCGGCAAGGTCATCACCCTCGCTGGCGTGAGCGGTAGTTCGGTGATAACGACGCTCGTCGGTACTACGAACTTGAGTGGCCTGGCGACATTCAAGGTGACCGACACGCACGCCGAGACCGTGACCTACAGAGCTACGGACGTGACCGATTCGAATCTATTGCTGACCAATTACACGATGGTCAGTTTCCAGGGTGGTGCAGTCTCGGCCAGTGAATCAACCGTGGCAGTAAGTTCTGGCAGCGCCACGGACAACGGTACGTCCCTGGTGACCATCACGGTCACGTTGAAGGACAGCACGGGTAGTCCCGTGTCGGGCAAGGTCGTCCGACTGGACCAGGGATCAGGTAGTTCATCGATCCTGGCGACGACCAGTTCGCTGGTCAGCAACGCGAATGGTGTGGCGACCTTCACCGCGACCGACGACCGGGCTCAGACCGTGACCTACAACGCGACTGACGCGACCGACTCGATACCGATCACTTCATCGACGCCCTCTGTGGATTATCAGGGAGGTTCGATTTCCTCCAGTGAATCTACTGTTTCGTCGAGCGAGGGTACTGTCGCGAGCGATGGAGTTTCGTCCTCGACCATCACGGTGATTGTCCTTGATGCGAGCGGCGATCCAATCTCGGGTGCGTCCGTGTCGCTCGGCCAAGGATCAGGCGGTTCGACGATTCACGCGATGTCGGCCACGACAAACCAAAGCGGGGCGGCAACGTTCCGCGTCGTGAACGCCACCGCGCAAAGTGTCACCTACACCGCGACCGCGACCGGGGCAGACGGGCCCTTCGTCATCGCGTCCACGGCAGCGGTCGTCTTTGCACCCGGCCCTATTGTGTCGGGCTCGTCCTCGACGGTGGTGTCGAGCAATTCAACGGTGCTCGACGATGGAGCATCGACCTCGACGATCACCGTTGCCCTGAAGGACGGAACGGGCGCCGCAATCGTGGGCGACGTGGTGTATCTGACTGCGAGCTCGCCGAATGCGACGGTGACGACGATTGTCGGGATCTCGGACGCCAACGGGCAGGCGACGTTCGCGGTGAGTGATGCGAGGGCCGAGACGGTCACGTTCACCGCGACCGATCACACGTTGTCGGACGCGGTGGTGGGAACCGCGATCGTGTCCTTCCAGGGCGGCGCGGTGTCCAATTCGTCCTCGATGATCTCGACCAATGCGAGTTCGGTGCTTGACGACGGCACGTCCGCGGCCACTATTACGGTCACAGTGAGGGATGCGGCGGGCAATCCCCTATCGGGGCAGTTGGTGAATCTGAATCAGGAAGTCAGTACGGCGCTGATCACTGCACTAGCACCGACCACCAACAGCCTCGGGCAGGCGACATTCGCGGTCACCGATCACAAGGGCGAGGAAGGGGGCTACTGGGGAACCGACGTCACCGCCGCCGACTTGTCCTTGACCGCAGTGGTCCCAGTGACGTTCAATGGCGGTCCGGTGGATGTCGGTACGTCGACGATGACGACGACACCAAGTGGCACCATTCTCGATGATGGAGTCACCACGGTGACGATTACCGTGACGCTGAAGGACGCCAACGGGAATCCTGTCGCGGGCAAGGTCGTGCAACTGGACGAGCAGGACGCGAGTCCAACTATTGTAACCATTACCGACCCCACCAACATCTACGGGCAAGCCGTTTTCACTGACGTCGAGACCACGGCCGAGACCGACACGTATATCGCTACCGACGTCAGTGACTCGAACCTGGTGATCGGGACTATTGACGCGACGTTTCAGGGTGGGGCTGTTTCACTCACGAACTCGTCGGTGACCGTGTCCCCGTCGAGCGGCACGGTCCTGGACGACGGCACGTCCACCGCAACGATCGTGGTCAAGGTCTTGGATTCGGGCCATAACCCGATTTCGGGCGAGAGCGTCACCTTGACCGCCGGCTCGGGCGGTTCGGTACCAACGGTGAGTCCCGTCACGACCGACAACAACGGCATAGCCATTTTCACAGTGACCGACACGCACGCCGAGACCATTACGTACACCGCAACCGAAACTTCGGATTCGAGTGTTGTCTTCGGGACGGCGTCGGTGTCGTTCGAGGGTGGCACGGTGAGCGACCCGGCCTCGTCAGTGACCAAGGATGTCAGTTCGGTCATCGCAAATGGCACTTCGTATGCGACGATCACCGTGACCCTGAACGATGCTTCCGGGCACCCGGTGTCGGGCCAGGTCGTGACGCTGGTTCCGAATTCCGGGCATTCGATCACGCAGACGATCTCGGGAACCACTGGTGCCGACGGCACGGCCACGTTCCGCGTGTCCGATACCCACGCTGAGACGGTGTCTTACTCGGCATCGACGACGGTCGACGGAAATCCCTACGCCATCAGCTCGACGGCGGCGATCACATTCGTCGCGGGTGCTGCGGCGGCGCAGTACTCGACGATCGCACCGACGTTGAGTACCATCAACGCTGATGAGACGACCAAGGTCACCGTGCAGACCTACGACGCAGAGGGCAACGAGGTCGCCACCGGTGGCGCCACCGTCGTCATCCGTATCGCCTCGGGCCCGGGGAGCATCGGTGCGGTAACGGATGTCGGTGACGGCACCTACCTTGTTACGTTCACCCCGGGCGCCGTTGGCACCACCACCTTCAGCGCCACGGTCGGTGGTGTAGCGATTCCCACGACGACAACGGTAATCACTACACCTGGAGCCTCGGTCGCCGGGAACTCGACGGTGAGCACGAGCAGCAGTTCGATCACTGCGGACGGCTCTTCCAGGATCATCGTGCAGGCGTACGACGCCAACGACAATGAGATATCGACCGGCGGGGCTTCGGTTGTGATCTCCATTGTCTCTGGTCCGGGAAGCGTGAGTTCGGTCACCGACAACGACAACGGCACTTACTCAGCGCTCTTCACGCCGTCGACCGTCGGCACGACGATTTTCCTCGTCACTGTCGGGGGAGTGGCAATCTCAACAGAGCCGAGCGTTCAGACGACCTTCGGGGCTCCGGCTCAAGTCATCTTCACGACCGAGCCCCTGGAAGGCGTGGTCGGGACCGCATTCACGGTGCAACCGGTCGTTACCATCGAAGACGCTAACGGCAATACGGTGACGTCGGACTCGAACGCCATCGCTCTCACGATCAAGACCGGAACAGGAACCAGCGGCGCCACGCTTTCGACCTGCGTGGGTACGAACACGTCGGGGGTCGTGTCCTTCGCTGGATGCTCCCTCAGCAAGGAGGGTTCGAGTTACCAACTGGTGGCAGACGACGCCGGGGATACCCTGCAAGCGACCAGTGATCCGTTCGACGTCTCCAAAATTGCGCCAACGGTTACCGTCACCGGACGTGGCTCCGCGAGCGTCGGCGACACCGTTACCTACACCGCTTCCGTCACGGGTCCGACGAACGGGGCGACGCCAAGCGGCACAGTGACCTTCTATGAGAATACGGACGTGATTGGCGCCTGCCGCGGCCTCAGTCTCAGTTTTGGTGCCGCTACCTGTGAAGTCACTTTCTCCAATACCACCGGTAGCCTTGACGCGATCTCGGCGAGTTACACCGGCGATGGAAACTACAGCGGCGTCAGCGAGGGCACTTCGATCAGCGTTTCGGTGACAGTAGGGAAGTCCAATCCCGTTGTCGTCATCTCGGGTTCAACCACGGTGTACGTGGGGGAACCGGTCACCTATACGATCACGGTCACTGGCGCAGGAGACACGCCCACGGGAACGGTCGGCTTCTACAAAGGCGGTGTCCTGACGACGACGTGCGGCCTCGACGGCTACGAGTCGCTGAATGGTTTGGGCCAAGCGACGTGCTCGACCACGGTTGCCAATACGACCGGGAGCTCCGTCATTCTCACCGCTGGTTACTTGGGCGATTCGAACTACAACTCCCTCGATCAGAGTGAGTCCACGTTTGAATCAGTCACGGTCGATCTCGGTACCGCCACCGCCACGGTCACCGCCAGCGCCCGCTCGTCGGCGGTGGGCGTGCCGGTCACCTACACCGCGACCGTGACCGGTGGCGGGGACACGCCCTCCGGCACGGTCATCTTCTACGACAACGGCACCGCGATCACCACCTGTGGCGCGAGCGGGGTCGTCACCCTCGTCGCGGGCGTCGCCACCTGCGCCGTTTCCTACGCGAGCATCACCGGCAGCCCGCACACCATCAGCGCCAGTTACTCGGGTGATACCAACTACGCCAGCGCCGGGAACGGCGCCTCGGTCACGACCACCGAGAGCGTCACCACCGCGAGCGCCACCGCCACGGTCACCGCCAGCGCCGGCTCGTCGGCGGTGGGCGTGCCGGTCACCTACACCGCGACCGTCACCGGCGCGGGCACGACGCCCTCCGGCACGGTCATCTNNGGCAGCCCGCACACCATCAGCGCCAGCTACTCGGGTGATACCAACTACGCCAGCGCCGGGAACGGCGCCTCGGTCACGACCACCGAGAGCGTCACCACCGCGAGCGCCAGCGTCATCATCTCGGGTCCGAGCACGGTGTCGGTGGGGGAACCGGTCACCTACACCGCGACCGTCACGGGCGCCGGGGTCATGCCCACCGGGACGGTCAGTGCCTATATGGAGGGTGTCTTGGTGACGACATGCGGTGTAGGTGGCTACGTATCCCTGAACGGTTCGGGCGAAGCGTCGTGTTCGGCCACGGTTGCTAATACCGCCGGCGGCTCCGCCACTCTGAGCGCGAGTTACTCAGGCGATGTTAACTACAACCCGGTCGTTCAAAGTGATGCAATGGGTGAGTTAGTGACCTTCAATGTCGGCCACGCCACCGCCACGGTCACCGCCAGCGCCCGCTCGTCGGCGGTGGGCGTGCCGGTCACCTACACCGCGACCGTGACCGGTGGCGGGGACACGCCCACCGGCACGGTCATCTTCTACGACAACGGCACCGCGATCACCACCTGCGGCACGAGCGGGGTCGTCACCCTCGTCGCGGGCGTCACCACCTGCGCCGTCACCTACGCGAGCACCACCGGCAGCCCGCACACCATCAGCGCCAGTTACTCGGGTGACGCCAACTACGCCAGCGTCGCGCAGACGAACTCGGTGACGACGACCGAGACCGTCACCACCGTCACGGTCACCGCCAGCGCCGGCTCGTCGGCGGTGGGCGTGCCGGTCACCTACACCGCGACCGTCACCGGCGCGGGCACGACGCCCACCGGCACGGTCATCTTCTACGACAACGGCACCGCGATCACCACCTGCGGCACGGGCGGGGTCGTCACCCTCGTCGCGGGTGCCGCCACCTGCGCCGTCACCTACGCGAGCACCACCGCCAGCCCGCACACCATCAGCGCCAGTTACTCGGGTGACACCAACTACGCCAGCGTCGCTCAGACCAATTCGGTGGTGACCACCGAAACCGTCACCACCGCGAGCGTGAGCGTCGCGGTGACCCACTCACCGCCGAGTCCGACCGTGGGTAATACTGTCATCTTCATCGCGACGGTGACCGGTGCCGGGACGAACCCGACTGGCGCGGTCAGCGCCTCAAACTGGACTATCAGTGGCTCCGCGGGTCTGGTGACCTGTAGCTCGTTCGCGGGACCGACGGCCTCGGATGGTCACGTCGCGGTCTACACCTGCACGACCGCAGCGGCTTCGGGATCCGGCACTGTGAGCGCCGCCTTCACGTATCCGGGCGACACCAACTACGGTGCGCTTAGTTCGGCGACTGACTCGGTCGACATCGGCGTCACCAGCACCGGCACCGGCACGACGAGCTTGACCCAGTCGATTACGTGGCTGTCCGTACCTCTGGCAGCCGTACGGGTTGGTGACACGTTCACTCTCGAGGCCTCCGCTCCAGGCGGCGTGGTCATTTTCGCAGTTGACCCAACGTCAGCGGGCTGCACAGTGAGCGGGAGCCTCGTCACGTTCACAGTCACGGGTACATGCATTGTCGACGCGACCGCTCCGGGGAACGATGTTTACCTGGCTGGCAGTTCGAGCGTCAGCATTGTGGTGGGAAATTTGGCTGCGCAGTCGATTACATTCACCTCACAACCACCAGTCATCGCGACGGTGGGTCTCACGTATTCTGTGGTGGCGACAGCGCCAGGCGGCGTGGTCTCATTCGGACTCGACACTTCCTCCTCAGGCTGCACTCTCAGCGGCAACCTGGTCACCTTCACGGGACTCGGGACCTGCGTCATCGATGCGAACGTGCCCGCCAACGCTTCGTACCAGTCAGCAAAGTCCAGCCAGAGCATCAGCGTCACGACAATCCCGACCACAATTGTCGCCCCGACCAATGTCACCGCCGTCGCGGGTGACGGCCAGGTGCTGGTCGTCTGGTCGGCGCCGTTCAATGCGAGTTCCTACAGCGCCGTCTCGTATACGGTGTCCTCAAGGACTAGTGGCGTCAGTTGCGTCTCGACGAGCACATCGTGTCTCGTCACCGGTCTGACGAACGGGAAGAGTTACGTCTTCGCCGTCGCCGCGACATCTACTGGTCCCGTAACTTCGTCGCCGACTTCCACGGCGACCTCTGCCGTCACGCCGTCAGTGGTCGCGATCTCGGTTGGAACGTCGGGGGGCACCACTGAGTTGAACCCCGGCAGCGGCACGGTCACCCTGTCGGACGGCTCCACCTCCTCAGTTTCAGTCTCGATTCGAGGACAGAGTGTCGTTGTTACGAACGGCACGGTCTCCATGACGATCACTGCGTCGGGTATCACCGGGACCGGGTCCTCATCGACGGTGGTGGTGATGAGCGGCGGTACGGCCGTGTTCTCGGGATCCGGGTTCCTGCCCGGGTCGACAGTCGATATCTACATCTATTCGACGAGCACGTTCATCGGTGCCGTAAGAGTCCGCCAGGACGGTACCTACCAGGCGACGTTCCCGATTCCCAGTTCCCTCACGGCTGGGCACCACACGATTCAGTCACAGGGTTTTGCCGCTTCGGGTGAGCGGTTGGCGGTGCGCGTGGGCGTCGTGGTCGTGAAGGCCCCCAAGGTGACGCTCGTGATCTCGCGGTTTGCTGATGGCTCGACGATATTGAGCAGTGCCATGATGACCAGCATCGCCAAACTCGCCCAGACCATCAAGGTGAAGGGTGCGACGAGTGCAATCATCACCGGCTACACCGACGGCGCGGGGGCGACGGCTCTCAACCTCGCGGTCGGGCGCAGCCGCGCGCTTGCCGCCTCCAAGTTCCTGCTCGCTCAACTGAAGACCCGCGGTTACACCAAGGGCCTGTCAGTGAGTGTCGTGACCAAGGGTGCTAGTTCACCGGTCGCTTCAAACGCCACCGCCGCCGGTCGAGCTGCGAACCGGCGAGTGGTAATGGTTGTCACGCTGAAGTGAGACACCGAGGCGAGGGCACTGTGGTGACTCGGGTTCGTCGCTTCAGAAGGTGCCCCGCATCCCAGTCAGCGCCCGGCAACTTCCAGATACGAGGTGTGACGGTTCGCCTAGGGACGGTTGCGCAGTAGATCGCGACGCTGCTGGTACTCGTCGGCGTCGATCTCACCCTTCGCGAATCGCTCGTCCAGGATGCGTACGGCGTCGGAACCCTGAGGGCCCGGATGTGCATCGTGCGGCCCGGGGGCGCCGTGGTGGTGGTCGTGAGCCCTGGGACCGAGCAATGAGACCAGCACCCAGAGGAACGCCGCGAAGAAGAGCACCATGATAATCAGCATGACGATGCCTTGGCCTGAACCGAATCCTTGATCTTGATATCCGAATGGCATGAGATCACGACCACCCTTCCCGAGCCACCGGTGTAGGCAATGTATTTCGGACCAAGCGGCTCTATTCACCATTTGACCAGTTCGCTCGGGCGTAAGCAAGTTGGGCACGGCTAATCCGGCGTGGCGATGGTCCTCGCGCGATGATCTGGCCAGTTTCGGCTCAACTAAGTTGGTCCCCGTGAGTGACGCCCTGCGAAATCTGAGTCCGGAACTGCGTCGGGCCTGGCACCCGTTGTGTCGCTCCGACGAAGCGACGTCGAGCCCGAGGTCCTTCCGGGTACTCGGCGAGAATTTCGTCGTCTACCGATCACCGAACGGGGAAGTACGCGTCTTCTTCGACCGCTGTCCCCACCGGCTCGCTCCGCTTTCGCTCGGTTCCTGCGAGGGTGACAATCTCCGCTGTGTGTACCACGGATGGGTCTTTGACGCGAACGGTGTGTGCATCGAGATCCCGGCTCTGGGCGACGGCGCGACGTTGCCCGCGCGAGCGCGACTCGATGGACCCTCGGGAGTCATCGAATCGCACAGCATGATCTTCGTCGCACCCGAGCAACCTCTTACACCGGTGCCCTCGATCGCCGCGGCCTATGACCCGAACTTCCAGCGGGGAGACCTCCCGGTGCTCGTGACCCGGGGTAACGCCGGTCTGCTCGCGGACAACTTCCTCGACATGGCGCACTTCCCGTTCGTCCACGTGGGCACCTTCGGAGCCGGTGAGGCGCGCGAAGTCCCCAATTACGCGGTGACCCGCGACGGCTACACGTTCGCCGCCGCGTACGAGCACGAATTCGCCAACCGCGAGGATCCCGGCGTCGAAGCGGGTCTTCGCCCGCTCTTGCAGCGTCGGCGTTTGACCTATCGCTACACGGCACCGTTCCACTTGGAACTCGCCATCGAGTTCCTCGACGCTGGCGGCACCAATGTGATCGGTTTCTTTCTCGCGCCGGTCGACGACGAGCACGTTCGAATCTACTCGAGTCTTTGGCGCGATGACCTCGACGGATCCACTGAGCGGATGAAGGAGGCGGTCGATTTCGAGTTGGCCGTCGTCGACGAGGACCTGGCGCTCCAGTCGCGTTTCGAGAACTTGGAGTTGCCCCTCGACATCACGCGCGAGGTCCACACCCGCGCCGACAAGACGACGGTGGAACTGCGCCGGATCCTGAACGACTTGGTGCAGGCCGCTCGAAACTGAGCTGTTCGCTCGCGTCTAACTGACGCGGCGCAGCGTGTTGTGGTCGGTGTGGGCGAAGGGCTCGTCGAACTCGTTCATGCGCAGCATCGTGATCTCGTCGTAGGACCAACTGTTGTCGCCAATCGTGATGTTGATCACGTAACTGAGGCTGCTGGCGTTCTTCGCGAGGTACTTGTTCTCGCCGATGCTGTACTGAGGATCATCCAGCGCGGCCTTCAAAGTGAACTTGGTCGCGTTCGCGTCGGCGTTGCCGCCGGCGAGCACCGTGATACCGCGCGGTACGACGAAACCCTTCATGACTTCGCCGGTCGCCGCGTCCCAGAGCCAGTAACCGACCTCGGTGTGGAAGGGGTTCTCCTCGTCCCCGCGCCACATCGCGCTCTTGTAATCGAGGCCGTAGAGTGACTGGCTGCCGTTGTCGACGGGGCCGAACGGCTTCATCGAGCACTTCTCCTTGTAGGAACTGCCGAGGACCTTGTCCTGGGAGTGCGAGAACGCGGTGTCGAGACCTCCGGTGTCACTTTCCCACTCGCCAATCAGTCCTTCGAGGGGTCCCCATTCATTCGCCATGGCATGCTCCAGTTCGTTTCTTGCTTATTGATTCGATCATATGCATCTTAAAAGTCGCCACGAGATCCGTGCACATCAGATCGTCTCTAATTATGACTGGGTGGGTCAGGCTCTTCCGGCTGGTTCTCGCGTCGCAATTGATGGACTGTCGCGAAGAAGATGACATTCGTCCCTGCTTGGCACGCGTCGTGGGTGGGTACTGTCGCTTTAGGGATCATGTGACCCAATCTCTGGTGGGTCTGGTCTCGCGAGCGACATTTCGTCACCCGATTAATAATGCGGAGGTACGCCATGAAGGCACTCGTCTACAAGGGCCCCGGCCAAAAGAGCTGGGAAGAAGTTCCCGATCCAAAGATCGAAAAGTCAACTGACGTCATCGTGAAGATGGTCGCGACGACCATTTGCGGTACCGACCTGCATATCTTGAAGGGCGATGTCCCCGAGGTGAAGGTGGGCCGAATTCTCGGACACGAGGGTATCGGTGTCATCACCGAGGTGGGCGACGGCGTGAGCCAGCTGAGCGTCGGTGACCGCGTGATCCTCTCGTGTGTCAGTTCGTGCGGACGGTGCTCGAACTGCCGACAGGGCCTCTACAGTCACTGCCTCGACCCCGAGGGCGTTGCGGGCATCGGCTGGATCTTCGGGTACATGATCGACGGCACCCAGGCCGAGTACGTGAGGGTCCCCTTCGCGGAGAACTCGGTGTACAAGATTCCTGAGGGAATGTCTGACGCCGAGGGGATTCTCCTTTCGGACATCCTGCCCACCGGCTTCGAGATCGGTGTGCAGTACGGGAAGGTGAATCCTGGCGACGTGGTCGCCGTCATTGGTTCGGGTCCGGTTGGACTGTCAGCGGTCATGACGTCGCGCCTCTACGGCCCTTCCAAGGTCATCGCCATCGACCTCGACAACGCGCGTCTGGCGCGAGCGAAGGACTTCGGCGCAACCGACACCATCAACTCGGGCGACGCCGACTGGAAGGAACAGGTGCTCGCACTGACCGACGGTCAGGGTGTGGACGTGGCGATTGAGGCGGTCGGCGTGCCGGACACCTTCACGATGGCCACCGTCATCGTGCGCCCCGGAGGCAGCGTCGCCAACATCGGCGTGCACGGTAAGTCAGTCGACTTGGCGCTCAACGAGCTGTGGATCAAGAACATCGACATCTCCATGGGACTCGTCAACACGAACACTCTGGGCATGCTGCTAAAGCTCGTCGCCGAGCACAAGTTGCCGGCGGACAAGTTCGTGACCCACGAGTTCACGTTCGACCAGATGATCGAGGCCTATGACGTGTTCGGCAACGCCGCCAAGCACAACGCGCTCAAGGTACTCATTCACTAGGCGTTCAAGGGGTGGCGAGGTCGTTGGTTCGTTGGACGGCTTCGCCACCCTTTTCGCTTTCGGTACCGGCACCTTGCTTCGTCGCGCGCGCCGGTGTAGTAATAGGTCACGGTGGTCGAGCGGTTTCGAAGGTTCGCCACCCGAGCGATGTTTCGTAAATTGAGAGAGGTGGCCATGTCGAGGAATCCCTATGAGGATCTGCCAAAGATCCCCTCGTTCGAAGTGACATCGACGGACTTCGTGGACGGAGCGACGCTTCCCGCTTCCCTGCGTAGCGGGATTATGGGCGCGGGCGGCACCGATACCTCGCCGCAACTCTCGTGGCGCGGCTTTCCCGAGGCGACCAAGAGTTTCGCCGTCACCGTCTACGACCCGATTGCTCCGACGGCCTCGGGTTTCTGGCATTGGGCGGTCGCCGACATTCCGGTGACGACGACATCACTTCCCTCGGGCGCTGGCGACGAGGACGGAAGCGGACTGCCCACCGGCGCAGTCCAGTTGGCCAATGACGCGGGGTTGAAGCGCTACGTCGGCGCCGCCCCACCCCCCGGGCACGGGGTCCACTACTACTACGTAGTCGTGCACGCCGTCGACGTCGAGAGTCTTGGTCTGCCCGAGAATGCGACGCCGGCGTATCTGGGATTCAATCTCTTCATGCACTCGCTGGCCCGAGCAATCATGGTGGGATCGTTCGAGCAGCACTGACTGAGCTTCTGTCTGTCGCGCGGCTTGGTGGTCGTTGTCGGACGGTTGACCCTTCCGCGCGAATGGACAGAAGCAGCTTGGGCGAGCACTACTGTCAGAGCGCCAGGACTGAGAGGGACGAGATCCCCCGATGTGAGGCGAATAGACATTGTGTCGGCAGCCGCGCACCAGTCAGAGGCCCTGAACCGATTCTCGTACGATCATTTCCTGACTAGAAGAGTTGACGAAGGAACTCGGAGGAAGCAGTGGCTGAGTCGGACTCTCAATTTTGAGGAATGTGGGCGACCGACTTCCACGTCTCGGCAATGAGCGAGAACGAGCGGAGCCGTGCCTCATAGGAGTGGGTGCGAGTCGAGAGCATGAATTCATCCGCGCCGGTGTGGTGGGCCAAGGCGACGAGACCATCGTGCACGGCGACGGGATCTCCAATGATGTGTGAGGACATCGTCTCGGCGACGGATTCGGATTCACTTGCAGTAAATGGGTACGCCGCAGCTTCCTCGGGAGAGGGGAGGGGGCCCATTCGACCCGCATTGCGCTGGACGATGCTCAACGAATTCGACCCAGCGAGCCAGCGAGCCTCGTCGTTGCTGGGCGCACAGAGCACCGATACGGCAATCATCACGTGGGGCTCTTCGAGGAAGATTGACGCTTGAAAATTGGAGCGGTAGACGTCGAGTGCCTGACCGATGAGCGCCGGTGCGAAGTGGTACGCGAACGAGAAGGGCAGACCGAGTGCGGCCGCCAGCTGCGCACTGAACGTGGAGGAGCCGAGCAACCATACCTGGGGCAGATATCCGCTGCCGGGAACGGGCGACGGATGGACCGGCTCCTCTCGCGGCAGCAAGTAATTGATCAACTCGACGACGTCGTCGGGAAAGTTGTTGGCGCGAAGATCGCCTGACCGGCGAAGGGCCCTCGCGGTGACGTGATCGGTACCCGGTGCTCGCCCGAGGCCGAGGTCAATTCGTCCGGGGTGCAATGCTTCGAGGGTTGCGAACTGCTCGGCGATCACCAGCGGCGAGTGGTTGGGCAACATCACGCCGCCCGAGCCAATGCGCAGTGTCGAGGTGGCGTTGGCGAGGTGGGCCATCAGCACTGCGGGAGCTGAGCTGGCGACGGCAGGCATGGCGTGATGCTCGGCCACCCAGAGTCGGTGATAGCCAAGGTGCTCCGCTTCTCGGGCCATCATCGTGGTCTCGTACAGCGCTTGGGCCGGTGACGAGCCAGTGGCCACTGTCGCGAGTTCGAGGATGGAGAGCGGAATCATGACGGTTAATACCCTAGAGGTAGGAGTTGCGACATCCCCGGGCGGATGGCGACCCGAGTAACACGACTATCGGCGTGAAGATCAGCGAAGGCCGACAATCGTATGCGGACGATACGCCGCTTCGAGTGCGTGGATCTCAGACCCTTCAAGCTCCACGTCGACTGCGGCGACGGCGTCGTCGAGATGTTGGGCCTTGGTGGCGCCGACGATGGGGCTCGTGACGTAGGACTTGGAGAGCAGCCACGCGAGCGCTATCTGGGCCGGCGCAATTCTTCGACGCTGCGCGATATCGAGCAGCGCGTCGACGACCGGGCGGTCATCGTCACTATAGAGATTGCGCCCGAACTCGTCACTCTCGGACCGTTTGGTCTGCTCGCTCCAGGGACGCGTCAGCCGACCTCTCGCGAGTGGACTCCAGGGAATCGATCCGATGCCTTGGTCAACGCAGAGGGGGAACATCTCGCGCTCTTCCTCTCGATAGAGGAGGTTGTAGTAGTTCTGCATGCTGACGAACCTGGTCCATCCGTTGAGGTCCGCGAGATACAGGGCCTTGGAGAACTGCCACGCGTGCATTGACGATGCGCCGATGTAACGAGCCTTGCCGGACTTGACCACATCATGCAGCGCTTCCAGAGTTTCTTCAATCGGTGTTTCGTAGTCCCAGCGATGGATTTGGTACAGGTCGACGTAGTCGGTCCCTAATCGCGTGAGGCTGTTGTCGATCTCAGTCATGATGGCTTTGCGCGAGAGTCCCTGTCCGTTGGGACCGGGGCGCATTCGACCGTGCACCTTTGTCGCGATGACCACTTCGTCGCGTGGCACCATCGACAACAAGGTCGCTCCGGTGATCTCTTCGCTGCTCCCTGCGGAGTAGACATTCGCCGTATCGAAGAAGTTGATGCCCGCGTCGAGGGCCTGACGGAAAAACGGCCTGGCCTCGTCCTTGTCGAGTGACCAGGGCTGATTGCCACGCGCCGGCTCGCCGTAACTCATGCAGCCGAGGCAGATTCGCGAGACTTGGAGGCCGGTGTCGCCGAGCGAGATGTAGTCCATCATCCAAATCTATCTACCCGACACGGCCAATGGTACGGCCACTGTTGGTCCGTCAGTGTCGGGTGACGGCAATGGAACCTCGTGATCACCTACTCGGTAGTGAGTTGATAGACGAAGAGTGCGCGCGCGGACTCATCCGTGGGTGCACAACCGTAGGTATCGGTCTCCTCCAACAGATTGAAGTTCGGGGAAAGCGCGTCTCGAATCCGGTCAAGGGCAACGCCGAGTTCGAGAATTCGTTCGTGGTGGAGAACGTACTCGTGCTGCCCTCGATGTTCGAAGATACGAATGTCCCAAATCGCCATTGGTTCGTCATCGAATTCGACGTCCATGATGAGGGTGTTCTCCTCAAAACTGTGGACCCAAGGCGCCACCTCGCCGAGTTCGCGCAACCTTCCTAATGTGTTGACGTCGAAGATGAAGAGACCTCCAACGGCCAAGTGCTCTCGAACGAGTTGAAAGACCGACAGCCATCCTTCAAATGTCGTTACGTGGTTCAAAGTGTCGAACACGCAAATGACAACGTCAAACATTTCGGAGGATGAGAAGGAGGTGATATCACCCTGAATGAATCGGGCGGAAGGGCAGCGCCTCTTTGCGTACTCCAACATTTCGGGCGAGAGGTCAATTCCGGTGAGCGAAAAGCCCGATCCGAGTCCGGCAAGAATTGCTCCGGTTCCGCACCCGAGTTCAAGAATCGACTCGGTCTGGGGTCGGTACATCTCGATGTACGTCAGAATCTGCAGAATTCTTTCTTCTGGCTCGCCGTTGATCGCGTCGTAGAACCTTGCGAACTTCGCGTAACTCGCCATTGCAAATTATGGCATTCTGAATCGGTCCAGGTATTCGAGGTTCATCCGGTCGCGGGTGGGGTGAATTGACCCTCGTACCATCCAGATCTTGGGCGCTTTCGCGGGCCGAGGCCTTTGAGGTACCGCTGCCATTCGGTTGCGAGAAGTTGGTGGATCAAGGACTCTTCCGCACGTTCGTGCTTGGAATTCATTTCTTATAGAACCTGGTGAAGAGGTCTTTACTTGGGCTACGAGGCTGAGAAATGTCTCCAATTGGTGGTCGCCACCGTAGAATTGATGACGCAGCAATGACTGCTTCGATGTCACCCACAACGATGTGGACAAAGTGACCAATTGACCGCGCCGCTTGGCGAGACCTTTTTGTTTCGCTGAGTCATGTGCCCTAAGCCGGTGACTCCGTCGCCCTTTGGCCTATGGGACCTTGCGCGGTACAAGGAGAAACCGTGCGAAGAATCTTGTGTGCAGTACTTGCAGTGCTTTCCAGTGCCGTGATCCTGCCTTCATCAGTGAGTGCCGATACCCTGCCACCGGTTGTGAAAACGCCCGACGCGGTGAGGACTTCACATCATCACGTTGTCCCCCACACCCGTGCCGGCGCGCACAAGGCGCCAATTCTCAGTGATGTCGCGGCCCTCGCTCGGGTCACTATTGGCGAATTGCGCGCGGAATGGCAGCACGTGGCAATGTGCGAGGTGGGTGGGAACTGGTCGATGCTGGGGCCTTCGTATTCGGGGATCGGCTTCGCGAACTCCACGTGGCTTCAATACGGGGGATCGCGGTTCGCGCCTCTCGCCGGTCAAGCCCCCCGGGACGTTCAGATACTCATTGGCATGAAGGTGACCGGGGGCTGGGTTCCCGATCAACAAGGTTGTTCCCCCGGCGGTTGGTAGGACTTTCTGGTTATGGCAAGTCGCCCCTGATCTGTTGTCATCGTTGCCAAAGGTCAACGCCAACGTCCATCGAACTCATTGACGATTGTGAAGAACCAAGGTCCAAAAGTTCGTGCACTAGTTGGGCACGAACGGGCACTGAACAGAGGACAACAGCGGTGCGTCGAGCGCCTGAGTTCACCTTGTGATTCACGGTGACACCGACCGAGAGTGAATCCACGCAGCGAGTCGCCGGTCTTTGGTATCAGACCTGTGTCAATGCTGAACCGACTGTGCGACCTCGCGCCGCGTAATCACCGGCAATCGCTTGAAGACCGAGGAGCACGAGCAGCGCGATGAGGGGTACGGACCAGCCGTGCGAGAAATCGAAGAGGCCACCGATCAACACAGGACCAACCGACGCAATCAAGTAGCCCAATCCTTGGGCCATACCTGAAAGCGCCATCGCTTCGTCACGACTTGAAGCTCGCACGACCATCATCATGAGGGCCAGACCGATCGAAGAACCCTGTCCCCAACCCAACAGCACCACCCACAGGACGTCGAGGTGGTGGGGATCCACGAGCAGCCCCGCAATGCCCAAGGCCGTGGCTCCGACACCGATTGCCACCCCGAGACGTTGGTCAGTCATCTTGTGGGCAATCGATGGCGTGACCAAGGCACTGAGCATCCCCAGAATGCTGACCAGCGCGAGCAGAAATCCAGCGGTTTCGCTGGGCGTGCCACGGTCGTGAAAGATCGTAGGCAGCCAGGTCACGATCGCGTAGAACTCGAGAGACTGCACGCCCATGAAGATCGTGAGCGACCAAGCCACCGGACTGCGCCAGAGTCCATTGTCCGTATGTCGGTGCACGACCGAGGACGCGCGACGACCGAGGGCGCGCGACGGCAGCCAAAGAACGATCGCCAACGCTACGGGTAGCGCCCAGAAGCCAATGGCGAGGTGCCAGTTCCTGCCAAGCAACCGGTAAAGAGGAACCGTCGTTCCCGCCGCCAACGCCGCGCCACCACTCAGCATCATCGTATAGAGCCCGGTCATGATTCCGACGTGCCCGGGGAAGTCCTGCTTCAAAATCCCGGGCATGAGCACGTTGGCGATCGCGACGCCAACGCCGATGAGAAGTGTGCCAAGAAAGAGACCCGCCAGGTTTGGGAGTGAACGAACCAGCACACCCGCGAGAAGTGTGAAGAGGCAGCCGAGTAGGACGGCGCCAGACCCAAAGCGATGCACAAGTCGGGGGGCGAGGGGTGCGAGCAGCCCAAAGCACAGGAGCGGAAGCGTCGAGAGTAGACCCACGCCGGCACCCGAGAGTCCGAACGTTGTTTGGATCGTCGTGAGCAGTGGCGAAACGGCCACGATCGCGGGCCGCAGGTTGAATGAGATGACCATCAATCCAGCGGCGAGCCAGATGGTCTTGGTGAGCAACTTGCTCATAGGTAAATCTTCTTCAGAAGGTCTGGGAAGGAGTGGACCGCGCGTTCCTTCGTCGCGACACGCCTCGCCGAAGATTGTGTCGCGACGATGGTCTGACTCAAGATTGGTTTCGAACGTGGCACTGTCGCTCCCTTAGATCCGAACTCGGACTCCGAACCATCTTGCTGCAGCACACCTCCGATGTCACGCGCCACAGAGTGATTAAGGGATTTACAGCAAAATCCTTGGAGCGGGCGACGGGAATTAAACCCGCGTTCTCAGCTTGGGAAGCAGGTGTCTAAAGGAATGGATCCGGAACTGGACCTGATAACAGAGGCTTCCCCAAGTTTGGCTCTTCGAAAATGACATTTGGGCACTCTGTGGGCGCTAAGAATGCCCGGACCGAGGCGGCCATGTCTATTAAACCGGAACAACATCAGTCATGGTCTCCAACAAACCCGTCGCGATTCATCGACCTCATTGTGCACTCAGGTGAAAAAGACACTGCAACCACAACGTGATGGACAAGCGTCTATCAGTGCGACACCACGAACGAACTCCACTGGCGCCCCTTGGATTCATGAAGGCGAGTAGGACCGAACAAGGGTGTTGACAGAATTACGTGGATGAATATGCGGCATCCTCAAGGAGTTGCGTGTCAGAAGGGCTTGCGGCAATGGATAGTGTGCAGGCATGATTTCATCAGGACGGCACTGGCGCAGCGTCGTGGCCGGGATGTGCGCACTTTTCGTCGTCCTCGTCGGCGTGGGGGTGGTGGCATGGAGCCTTCGCGATGGTGCGCAGTCCAACACCACGACCACCACAACGATTTCTCCAACTTCGCCGTCAGGACCCTTGTCAGCCCCGCAAACCACCGCCACCGAAGACGCGCAGTACCTCGCCGACCTTACGGAGGTTGATCATTCGCTGGCCGCCTACGAGAAGGCGTCAGGGAATGTGGCGCTGCGTTCATTGCTCACGGTTGGATCGGCCTTTTGCGCATTCCTGCAGCGTGATAGCGGCATCGATGAAGCGATGATGGACGTAGCCGTCGGGGCCCGAAGCGAGGAGTCGCAGACCAAGCTACCGATGTCGGTGAGATCGCTCAACTCCATCGAAGCGGTGGCACTCCTCACGTTGTGCCCCTCGCTACAAGCGAAGCTGTCAACCTCGGACCTGAACAAGATCCGTGAGCTCGGCGCAGCGCTTCCAACGCCAGCTAGCTAGAGCGTCGGTCGTCGCGTACCTCTGAGGACTGTCGTCGTCGGGCGAATCTTTGATGGACCGCGGCGTGCGTCGCTTCGCGACTCGATCCGGTTCGCGAAGTTGTCACTCAACTTTTGCGCTTCCGTGTCGATGTGAGAGGTTTTGCGTAACTTTCCATCGTTACCATGCGCCTTATGAAACTCTTATCCCTAGTTAAGAACCGGCGTCGTGTCGTGACCATGATCAGCGCCTTGCTCATCGCGGTCTCTGGTGCGAGCGTCTCAGTGGCCCTTGTGAGTTCGACATCCTCGTACGCCACGGCTGCAGCCAATAGTTGTCCGGTGGGCAGCAGCCTGCAGGTCCAGAGCGGAGCCCCGACGTCCCAGGCCCAGTGCGTGATCACGTCGACGGGCACGCCGGTGGGCGGAATCAAACACGTGTGGCTCATCATCCTCGAGAACAAGTCGTACGACGAGAACTTCACCGGACTGAACCAGAACACCTACTTGTGGCAGACGCTGCCCCAGCAGGGTGTGTTGCTGACGAACTACTACGGCACCGGACACTTCAGCATGGACAACTACATCTCGATGGTCTCGGGCCAGGCGCCCTCGTACGGGGTGCAGGACGACTGCTCTACGACGGGGAACATGACGAATAACAACAGTGGCATCATCACCACTGGCAAGGTGGGCACCTCGACCGACACCGATGGAACCACCGACTCGAGTGGCACCTTCACCAGCACGCCGAACTCGACCGCAACCGGCAATGGCAACTACGGGCAACTTCTCGTGCACGGCGGCGTCGACGCTTCGCTCGCCAATAACGGCTGCGTCTATCCGACCAACGTCGCGACGCTCTTTAACCAGTACAACGCGGCGGGCGTGTCGTGGAAGGGGTACGCGCAGGACCTCGGAGGCGCGCAGCCCGTCGGTTCGGCGACGTACGTCACGGGCACGACCCCCGGAATCTCGGACACGGTTCCCGGTCGTGATGACGGCCTCTGTGGTTACCCCGGTGCCCAGAGTGCCGACCCCGTCACCAACCCGACGAACCTCGTGGCTCCGACTGGCGATGTCTCAAGTTACACGGGCGCCCAGCCCGCCAACGCCAACAACAACGGAGACCCGGCTGACCAGTATGTGGGCAAGCACTTCCCAACGGGTTGGTTCACTTCCCTGACTGGTGAGTCCGCCGGGTTGCAGAATGGTGTCACCTACCCGGCCCAGCCCGCCTTGAACGAACCAAAGACGCCAGAAAGCGACGGAGTCGCCACTCCGACGTCCGGAGCGACCGACACCAACTGTGACGCCAACCACGTCGCGAACTTGGACGACCCCTCCTACGGTTTGGCGCACGACCTCACACTGCCCGCGAGTGAGGTCCCTGCTTTCAACTGGATCACGCCGAACAACTGCAGTGACGCCCATGACGCGACGTGCCAGGGCAACAACCTCTCGGGTGCCTTCAGCGCCAACGGCACGCCGAACTACACCCCGACTGGCTTGCCGGCCTATGACCCCGAGGCGACGAAGCCAACCAACTACACCGGTGGGCTCTACGCCTCCGACCTGTTCCTGCACTACTACATCCCGCTGATCGAGAAGTCGGCCGCCTTCGCTGATGGTGGACTCATCGACGTGACGTTCGACGAAGCCAACCCGCCCTTCACCGTTGGCAACAGCTTCAACAATGTGCCCGCTGCGGGCGACGTCACTACCGCCTCTGCACCGGCCGACCAGCCAACCTTCGGCACGGCAACCAGCACGGCACCGGGCGCCAACTCCCTGTACGGCGCGTATGGCCTCATTGCTGACGCGGCGGGCGAGAACCTCAACGGGAAGAACGTGAACACCGAGCCGACCGGTCCGAATGACCCCGAAGTCACGAACAGCTCGGGCCAGCAACTGCAGCCCGGGCCAGGTGCCTCGGGCTTCATTGACCGAGCGACTGGTCTCACCGGCGAGAGTGCGTACTTGAGCGGGTCGCCGGGCTCGGCGACGGAACCGGCCATGGTGGCGCCGGGCTCGAGCATGGTGATCGATTCGAAGATCAACGCCGATGACACCGGTCGGCTGGTATCAGGCACCGACGCCAATGGCGACGCGATCCCCGCCGACACCTTCGTCGGAGCAGTGAGCGACACCGGATCGGTTTCGCTCGGCTCCAACGCCTCGACGACCACGGCTTCGAACAACTACGCCAAGCCGTGGCTAGGCACCTACCAGCTCTTGAACGATGCGGGACAGCCAGTCACGCTCCCAGCCGGATACAACGGCAACGTGACCTTGAGCGCAGAGGGCGCTACTTCGACCGTCGGAACGAGCACTTGCCCGAACGGCAGTGAGGTCGCAACGAGCACGGGTTGCGTCACGATTGACCCCCTTTACGATCCGACCGACTTCACCGCGGGTGGTGGCGACACCGGAACTGTGCTGATCAGTCCGCTGATCAAGCCCGGCACCGTGTCGAGTACGTACTACAACCACTACAGCACGTTGCGAACCATGGAGGACCTCCTGCTCACTGGTGCGACCTGCATCGAACCATCGAACGCTGACACCCCGCTTGTCGCGGGCACGGTCTGCGGCGGACTTGACGGTGAGGGCCACCTTGGTTACGCCGCCCAGGCCGGTCTCGCCGACTTCGGGACCGATGTATTCAACGCGAAGTCGTTCACGAGCGTCACGACGCCTCCGGGCTACCAGGCGGTCGGCGGCTCAGGATCGTCCACGCTCTACTGTCCGAACAGCGTTTCGCTCGGCAACGCGGGTTCCAACGGACACAACGGTGTTGGTTCCTACGGTGGCGTAGGTGGCGCGGCGGGCTGCGCCAGTAACGGCGGCAACGGTGGCGGCGGCGGGTCTGGAAGTTCGTTGGCGGGTTCTGGCGGCAACGGCGGCAACGGTGGTGCCGGTGCGTGTCTACCGGAGGAGTGGGTCAACGGTGTTTGGTTGACCGCCACCGGCGCTTCGACCGCGCCTAACGACACGGCACCCTGTAGGGGCAACGGCGGCAACGGTGGCAACGGCGGCAACGGCGGCAACGGTGTTGGCTCGAGGCCGGGTGGGCATGCTGTCAACGGAACGAGCGGCGTGGCCGGAAGACCGGGAAAGAACGGCACCAACGGAGCCAATGGTTGATCGCGAAGCTCAGGTTCGCTTGCGCTCCAATAATCGCGTGGCTTCCAACGCTTGGAGTCGGGCCTTCGGACTCGGCTTCAAGCGTTCGCTTGCGCTGCTGCTGAGTTCGCTCGTGCTGGCGGCCTGTGGTACCGCGAGTGTGTACCCCTCGTTCCTTCCAAAGAGGACCCTGAACCCGGCGGTCGACTCAATTCTTAATGGCACGATGGTCAAACCAGCGCTGCAGATCCAAGGTCTGCCAGTAGAAGTGAAGACCAGGGCCTTCAAAGTCTGGATCAACGTCAGTGGGCCGGTCGTGCCCGGCGAGGGCCTGCCGTATCAGCCCGACGCCACGACATGCACGTGGACCGTGACGATGAAGGACGCCAGTACCGATGTACCGGTTTCCGTCGCAGATTTTCACTCGGTCGACCACCTCGGGTCAGTCTTTTTGATGGGGCTGGTCCGCGGCGAACGCCCCTTGCCTTCGTTACTGCACCCCGGACAGACACTGACGTTCAAGCTGCGGGCTTACGAACTAGTGGGCGAAGGGATGATGCAGTGGGCCCCCGATCACCGTCACGTCGTCGCCGACTGGGACTACACGGTCGAGATCGACTGAGCGCCTTGTCCCGAATTAATGGCAACCGCCCACCAATGTCGCTAGTTCCACCATTCGATTCCATCGCTCGACCGTGAAGTGAACTGCGACGGGTGTTTCGGAAGGCATTGAAGATAATAAAGAGTAAAACTTGAACAGTTTGAGCACTACGTGGGCACTAGTGGGCACCAAACAGAGGGCAGTGGTGGTGCGTCGCGGTCGCTCGTGGTCAACTCGTAGCCTTCTTGATTAAAGGGATCTACGATAAAATCCTTGGAGCGGCGACGGGAGTCGAACCCGCGTTCTCAGCTTGGGCAGCGAGAGATGGATTGATCGACTTGGCGCACGAGCACTGATCAAAGCGGACAAACTACAGGTTGGACCGAATAATTCCTGAGGGCGGGCGTACTGCGGGCATATAAGTGCGAGAAGGCTCAGAATGGAAATCCGGACTGGCGCGCTCGTCCGACCTGTCAATTTGGCGGATGGTTGTGACACACAATTTCGGGGTTTCGTAATCGGCAATAGACGGAATTCCACGTCGGACGCCATTGTGAAAGACGCTCCTCAACCTCGGAGGTCTCCTGCAGATTCAAACTGAGGTTGATATAGCGAAAACAAACAAAACTAAACTTTCTTGTAATTTAACTTGACTTGGCCCCGAACTCATAATAACTTACTGCATACCTTGCATTCAGTACATGCAGAGTGGGGGAGGGGCGAAGTTGCAACATCGACTACGAGCAACGTTTATGTCGGATCGAGCTACAACTTGGGCCCTAGTTACATGGACCACGCTGACTTTTCTTTTCCTCTATCTCCCGCTCGGTGTACTTGCAGTCTTCTCATTTTCGTCTAACTCGGTCTCAGTCCTGCCTTTGCACCACTTCACTCTCGAGTGGTATCGGCAAGCGTTTTCGGACACGGCGCTTCTCGTAGCGCTGCGGAATTCCGTGTTCGTAGCAATGGGAGCGGTCGCAATCGCAACTGTCGTCGGAGTGCCAGGTGCGCTGCTCGTGGATCGGTACAAGTTTCCAGGAAGACGAGTCTTTCAGAAGTTTGTGTTGCTTCCACTGATTTTGCCGGGAGTCATCACTGGAGTGGCATTTCAAACGTTCTTCCAATTGATCGGTATCGAACGGTCATTGATCACGGTCACGCTCGCGCATGGCACTGCGCTCGTTTCGACTGTCTTAACAACCGTGTATGCGCGCCTTCTCAGATTGGATCGGTCACCTGAACACGCTTCGATGGATCTCGGTGTTCCGCCACTTCGTACCTTCTTCTACGTCACTCTTCCATCCATCCAGACCGCGATAATCGCCGCCGGCCTACTAGCGTTCACTCTGTCGTTCGACGAGATCCCGGTCACCATTTTCACAATCGGTGCGAGCAACACACTGCCAATGTTCATCTGGTCGGCATTGCGCACAGGTGCCCAGTTGCCCGAATTGAATGCCCTGGCGACAATGGTGGCCGTGGTCGGAGGCATCATCGTCGTGATCTTCGCACGATTGATTTCAAGAGAAGATCGTCAATC
>PKWW01000043.1:0-243 GCA_003132165.1 Acidimicrobiaceae bacterium
CACGACGATTCCCGCTCGCGATTCTCACGATGAGGGGGCGCTGCGGAACCCTCATTGAGTGGGAGTGAGAGCGCGTATCTGGTCTATTCGCTGCGGCTAGTCCGTGACGCAACTTCGCACGATCAACGGACGAGGTTCGTGACCGCCAAGACTCAGGGTGAAAACAATGAAGGTGCAGAAGCGGCGGATTGAAAGAAAATTTCCCTTGGGAGTTCGTCTAGTTGAACACGGCCTCGGTTGCGG
>PKWW01000043.1:389-18407 GCA_003132165.1 Acidimicrobiaceae bacterium
AGAACCGCTTCCCGTTGAACTCCCCTCTGTTGGCAATGATCGACTGGATCGTGGCCACCGATCGAGCGTTGCCGTGACCGTTCGAGGAGGGGATCTCTGCGCCACGCCACCAACGTTCGCGGGGCCATGTGAAGTCAAGCGGGGGTGAGGTCCACGCGCGATATGCGATCGACTGGGGATCCAGCCCGTCGAGAATGCTGCCCACGGCAGGGATCACTGAGCTGACACGCCAATCCTCCGATGCGGGTAGACCGATGTGAAAGTCAGCATCCAGCACACTGGCCACCTCGGCCTTGAAGAACTCGCCGAACGTCGTTCCGGTGATACGCCGAACGATTTCTCCGATGAGATAGCCCTGGGTGACGAGGTGGTAACCCGACACGGTACCCGGCTCCCACAGTGGGGTCTGGGCGGCAAGCGCCGATGTGCAGTACTCCCAATCTGCGAGAGCTTCGAACTCCATTGGCGCACTCCAAAACGGCAGCCCCGCTGTGTGGCCCATCACGTGGCGGACCTCAATGTCCGACTTTCCGTTCTGCGCGAATTCGGGCCAGTAGGTCTTTACCGGAGCGTGAAAGTCGAGCTGCCCTCGATCGGACAACATGAGAGCTACTAGGAACGTCATGGTCTTGGTGACTGACCACACGTTCAAGATCGTGTCGCGCTCCCATGGTTTCGTCATCTGCTCGTCCGTGAATCCACCCCAGAGATCCGCCACCATTTCGCCTTTGAGGTAGACGGCAACGGAGGCACCGACATCATCGCCGCTACTCAACTGTTGCTCGAAAACTTCGCGCAGCCGATCGAATCTCGCTGCCGTGGTGCCTTGGACAATCGACATCGTGCCTCCAGTTTGCTGCGTCTCGTATTCCACAAATCATCACGAACGAACCCACTTGGTCGCGTGCTACATCGAACTCGCAATCGTCATGAGACGCACCAAATTCCATTCCGAACTCGACCGCGCACTCACTTTGCGCTGACTCTTTCGCTGCGACCACAACTGAAAACGAGTTGATGATGTCTTCCAGGAGCGGCATCGCAACGTCACGAGTTTCTGCATGGCGGGCACTGTAACAGAGCCGTCGCCCGCGTCGCACGCATGGTTTGTCACCTCTCGTACTTGAACCTCGCAGTCGCCGTCGTCAAAACCTCGAAGAAATTGACTCTCGCATTGCACTGCGACGTTCAATTATGCGCTGGCTCGCCACGGAAGCGAACACGAATTTCGCCAGTACCCGTGAGCATCAAAACGTTGTCCCCACTTGCAGATCACTTCGTTGCGCCACCATCGAATATTCGCCCTGAACCGCAATTTCTGCACTCTCATCGGTGTTGATCCGCAATTCCCCGACCGCAGTGACCCAGTTCGTAACGAAGTCAGCAATGGTCGATGATCAGGTTCGTCAGATCGTGACCGGTCTCGCAAGGCTTCGTCTGAACCACTTCTCGGTGGCCGGGCTTGCAGTAGGCCCACCAACTGGCACGTCGCAGCAACGATCAATCGTCTTCACGCAGCCAACTCGGACCTCGCCAGACCCGACGGCGATAAATTCCTTCGATTCCTGGTCCGGCGAACGATATTCTCATAACCATGTCCCTGCTAAACGTTTTCGTGGCCTCCCCGACGATCGATGGACTTTGTGTACTCGCAGCTTTTGCTGCTTCGAAGGCATCTTCCCGTCAGCACGGCTGGCTCATGATCTCAAGCATTGGTAACAATTTCGAAACGGTAGCCGGTGCGCCTGGCGCTTGGTACCGCGGCGCATCATGAGCACCGGACGGCGCCCCCGACCCGGCGCAATGGGGCCTCCAGATCTTCGCCCCAAGCCGCCTCGCCTGAAGGATGTCGCAGCCCCGAATGAAAACAGGGGGGCGCGCACCCGTCGAAAACTGTTGGAAGCCGCGGAGAAAGTGCTCGTCTCCTACGACTACCACGATGCCTCAATCGCGAAAATCACCGAAGCGGCCGGCGTGGCGCAGGGAACCTTCTATCTTTACTTCTCCGGCAAGAAGGAAATATTCGACGAGGTTGTCGCGAATCTCAACCGCCAAGTCCGCCACGCGATGACCGAGGCGGCGAGCGGCGCGACCACTCGCCTTGAGGCCGAGCGTCTTGGCTTCGCGGGATTCTTCCGATTCACGACTCAGCATCCCGCACTGTATCGAGTCATTCGTCAGGCCGAGTTCGTGTCGCCGGGCGCGTTGCGCAATCACTACGAAAAGATTGCCGAGGGTTATGTTCCGCCACTGCACGATGCGATGGCGACCGGTGAAGTGGCGTCGGGCGACGCAATGATTCTCGCATGGTCGCTCATGGCAGTTGGTGAGGCAATTGGAATGCGCTGGATCGTCTGGGATGATGCGAAGGAGGTTCCGCCCGAAGTCTTCGAAGAGATGATGACGATCATCGCAAGGATGCTCGGAGGAACAACGAGCGCGGATGTTGTCGACGACGATGCGGGTCCATCACCCCGCCGCGCCAATCAGAAAACTGCACCCATCGATAAGGCCACAACCGGAAGTACGCCGCCGAATGTCAGCAACTAAATCACTCGGAGAAGTTCAAGCGATCACCATTCACGACCGGCGTCGACGATGGTCGACGAGGTCGACGTCGGGGACACTGAGGCCGCGGAATCGAGTCGACGTGCTAGAAGAAACATGCCATCTGATCAGGGACATTGCATGACCGACGGGGGCAGCGGTCCCTATACCATCGGTCGCTGGATCACTGACAGTGCGACTCTGACGCCAAGTCATATCGCCATCGAATTCCTCGGTCGTAAAATCACATACGACGAACTCGACGCACGATCAACCGAACTCGCAAGATTGCTCTTGGGTCACGGTCTCACAACCGGCGACCGGATCGCCACACTTACTGAAAACCGACCCGAACATGTCGAGTTGCTCTTCGCATGCGCGAAGGCCGGTCTCATACTGACCCCGCTCAACTATCACCACACGGCACACGAGCTCGCCCAGCAGCTCGAGGCTTTCACGCCCTCGTTGGTCGTTGCCTCCGAGGATTACGCCGCTCGCATCGAAGAGGCGTGTTCATTAGTGGCGGGCGCTGGGGAGCCCGTCAGTCTCGAGCGTCTCGCCGATTCGCTCTCAACAAATTCGACCATTGCGGATCTTCCCAACATTAATGATGAAGACGGACTTCTTCTCATCTCGACATCGGGAACGACGGGCGGACCAAAAGGCGCGCTGCTCACGCACGCGAATTGCTACTGGACGAATCTTGGCTTTGACTTAAGCATCCCCATCCACAGTGACGACGTCGTGCTCCAGATTCTTCCGCAGTTCCATGTCGGAGGGTGGAACGTGCAGCCCCTGCTCGCTTGGGCGAAGGGAGCGACCGTCGTTCTCGAGCCGTCGTTCAACCCCGAACGAGTCCTCGATCTTGTCGCGAACCGACACGTCACCATGATGATGGGGGTTCCGACGACGTACCTCATGCTCGCCCAGCAGCCCGGATTCACCGAAGCCGATCTCACGAGTTTGCGCGCGGTTGTGGTGGGAGGCGCATCCATGCCGATTGCGCTGCTCGAAGAGTGGCACGGGCGCGGGATTGAAGTCGTCCAGGGTTACGGATTGACCGAGGCCTCGCCGAATGTGTTTTGTCTCGCGCCCGAGGACGCATTCACGCACGCCGGCTCGGTCGGCAAGCCCTACGCCTTCGTCGAGGTTGCGCTGTGTGACATCGTCACGAGTGCCATCGTGAACGGTGTTGGGCGCGGTGAAGTTCTCGTACGCGGTCCGAACGTATTCCCTGGTTATTGGGACAATCCAATGGCGACATCGAACGCCTTTTCGGATGGTTGGTTGCGCACTGGCGACATCGCCGAACGCGACGCTGCGGGGTACTACCGGATCTGTGGTCGTACCAAGGAGATGTACGTGTCAGGGGGCGAGAATGTCTACCCCGCCGAGGTCGAACAAGTCCTGACCGCCCACAAGGACGTTCTGGAAGCGGCGATCATTTCCGTGGAGCATCTGAAATGGGGAGAGACGGGCAACGCCTTCGTCGTCGCAAAGCCGGGAGTGACCCTCGACCTTGAGGAGTTGAGGAACCACTGTCGACGGCATCTTGCCTCGTTCAAGGTGCCCACCGAGATCTACGTGATGACCGAGTTGCCCCGCTCGCACATAGGAAAGATCGACAAAGCGCAACTGAGGACCATGACGACATAGACACGCTCGGTGTTGTCAATCGCCGACGATTTCGTCGTCAGCGATGTCGGGAGGAATGTCAGGTCTTCTCGAAATTAACGGCCCGGTTTGAGGATTGACAGGTAGCAGTGACTCGGGGAGAATCGTCCTCTGGCACTCATGTCACCTCATGCGAAGAAGAAGATTCTCCATTGTCACGATCGCAGCATGTGCACCGCTACTGCAGGTAGCTTTCCACGACGGCCTCGGACCATACCGTCAACTCGTCAGGATCAGCGGCGTTGGCACGTCGTGCGAGGCGCGACATTGCACCCCCGAGATCGACGCACGCTTGTGCGACTCGATCACTCGGCAGAGTTCGTATAGACGACCGAGAGGTCTTGCTCGCCAAGTCCGTTGGACACGGCTCGGTGCCAAGATTCGATGAAGCTCTTCGTCACCATCAGATTGGTCCCCACGGCATTCGCAGCGGCGACCGCGAGGTCCGCGTCCTTCAGCGCGAGTTTCAGCGTGAAGCTCGGCGAGTAGTCTCCAGCCAGCATCTGTCGAGCCTTCGCCACCGCGTACGGCGAACCGATTGGAGCCTCGTCGAGCAATTCGATGATGAGTTGGGGATCGAGTTCAAGGGCTTCAGTGAAGTGAAGAGTCTCGGCCATGGATTCGACGAGACCGACGAGCCAGTTGTTGAGCACCAGCTTCGCCTTGCTCCCGGCACCGGAGGCTCCCAACCACACCGTACGTCGACCGATCACGTCAAAGACCGGTGCCACCTTGGCCTGTACGTCATCGGGACCACTGGCCAAAATAAGTAGTTTGCCCGTCTGCGCCGGGGCGACACTGCCCGAAACGGGCGCGTCGACGAACGCGACGCCGTTATTGGCCACCAACTCGGCGAGCCGCGACGCCCACTCGACACCAACGCTGCTCATCTGCAACCACACTGCGCCACTTGCCAGTGTGGTGAGAGCGCCCTGCGGCCCGCTCATCACCGCCTCGACCAAAGGACCGTCGGGCAGCATCGTCACGAGAAAATCGGCGCCCTCCGCGGCCTGCGCCGGTGATGACGCCGCGACTGCCCCGCGTTCGACCAAGGGCGTCACTCGTTGAGCAGAACGGTTCCAGACCCGCACCGTGAATCCAGCCTCGATGAGTCGAGTGGCCATCGGTGCGCCCATTCGCCCCACGCCGAGAAAAGCGATCGTCGCATGAAGTTGAGTCCTCGTGGTCATTTGCAATCCTCTCCCTTAGTGCATCTCGACAGGACGTTAGCGGCGTCTCACTAGTTCGAGAATCCGACCTGAACTTAGCGTCCCCCTCTCGCCCCTTCGACAAGTCATCCTCGCAGGAGCATCGCCGAGCAAATTGACTTCCTCCCGGACCTGAAGGACCGTGATTACCGAGGACGCGGCTCACGTCGCTACTTCCACGAGAAGCTGACGCTTCGTCAGGTCGCTCTGTGCTCAACTTCAGCGTGCGATGTCTCTGCACATCCTGTGACCGCCTACTCGGCGGCGCTGCTTCTCACTGCACTTGCCACGTCCTGAGAACTACTGGCTATCCTCGCTTGGCTCTCGCGAACACCACCATCTTCTACTGCGCGTCCACCTCGTGACACGAGCTCGCTATCGCGGCCCGCAACGTCCGACGTACGGTCGCCAAGCACTGGGTGATCGCGCAGCTCGGACCTCGAATAGACGCACGCATGCGATAAGGCGACGTCGTCTCATGCCTTCACGTGTCCGCGCTACGGCTCTCAGGCGAGTTCCACCAACCTCTGGGGGACCACGTTCAGGTCCTCGCGTTGCAGATCACCGCCGGACCGGGCACCGCCTGGAAGTTGACGGCGTGGAGGTTGTGGTGGGTGCAGAACCGCAACCACGCCAGCGACGTCTCGCTCAACCGGTCGCACACCCAGTCCCAGTGCAGCGACACGACGTCGCCCGCGTGGAGGTCGTGAACGAAACCGATCCCGTCGAGGCTGCGTCGGACCTGCTCGACACGCTCCTCACCTAGGACCAGTCGCGATCCAGCGAAGGTCAGCGGTCGACTCGAGACCGCGACGAAGTCGCCCTCCACCACGAGGACGCGACCCCATCGGATGCGACACTGGTCGAGGATCTCCAGGGGTGGACCTTCGTTGCCCGCGCGCAAGAGCCCGAGCCACGGATAGGCCGCGAACACGTGAAAACCGTGCTGCGCGACTCCCCCCGACAGCGCCGCACCGGCGAGCGACTCCAGATGACGCCCGGCTCGACGCGCGAAGCGCTCGTCCATTGATGACGCGAGTGCCTTGGGTGCGACTTGCATCGTCAGACCGTTGCCGATCCAGTAGGCCTCGACGACGCGACGATCGAGCGGATCATCGATGGCGTTGCTGTGCGCGATCAGTTCGAGGTAAGGCCAGGCCCCCTCGAACTGGCGGGCGAGGTGCGTCAGTTCTTCGTCGTACCCGCGCAGGGCGCCGGCCCCGAGCAGGGCGCCCGGATCGGGTGGACCGCAGTAGCCCAGTGCGTTGGGGGCGTAGGCGTAGCGCGCGAACATCGCCGGACCCGAGTCCCTCGCCTGGACCTGCTCGCGCGAATCCACGTCGCTCATCAACTCGTCGACGCTGATCGTCGAGCCCCTCGCGCGCCACCGCTCATCCCCGCCACGATCACCAACCCCGCACCGAGGGCGATGAGTGCGATCCCGAGCCACGCGGGTGCCGGGCTGACGGTACCGGCGGCCCACTGGAGCGACCAGGTGATCAGCGCGCTCGCCACCAGGATCGACGTGACGTCGAGCGCTCGGGCGCGTCCCAGCGCGGTCATCCACGTCGCGACGTAACCACCGAGCAGCAATCCCGTCCAGAGCACCCAGCGCACTTGGCTCGCGTCGAGCGCGCCGAGCTGAGCGAGAGCGCCCGTCGTCGCCAAGTAGCACGTCAGTGTCAGCGCCCCCACGCCCATGCGCACGAGAGCCAGCGTGGCGGGCGCCATCGTACGAAGCAGCGTGCGCGCCACGACGACCTCGATTGCCCACAACACACTGGACCCGACGATGAGCAGCTCTCCGGTGTTGGCGCCGAGGTGGCCGACGCCGCCCGTGAGCGTCACCTCGCCCACGATGAGCAGCGCCATCGCCGTGACGTTCCACCACCGGACCCGTTCACGCAGGAACGCGATGGCGAGCAGAGCGACCCAGAGCACGAGTGTGTCACGCCAGAACGCCGCTGACGCCGCCTCGCTGCGCGCGAGGCCTTCGAAGAACAGGACGAACGCCAGCCCTCCCCCCACCACGCCGACGTAGGCGAGGCCCAACCAGCCCCCGACCCCGAGCGCGACGTGCCCTTCACTCACGCCCGTGACGAAGTTCGCCGCCATCGATCCGCGCCGTCGGGCGCGAACCCGCGCGGCCCCGAAGGCCGCACCCGCGAGAACGAGGGTGGCGACGAGGTTCTTCGCCGTGGTGTAGACCGCCGGCGACGACACCGAGTGCACCCCGTAACTGTTGGCGAACACCGACACCCCGCTGATGATGGCGGTGACCGCGGCGACGAGGACACCCGAGAAAGGGGGTCTCGTTGCGCGCCGCTCGAGTTGGGCCTCTGCGTTCATGGCTCCGCCTTCCTCGTTGGCGTCGAACTCGACGCCAACGCCTCTCGGACCTCGTCCGCGATCTCCTTCGCCGTGACCGGGTCGACCCGGTCGACGACGTAACCACTGTGCACCACGACCCAATCACCGGGCATCGCGGGCGCGCCGTCGAGGGCCAGGAGCGATGCACGCGAGACGACACCCGTGAGGTCCTCCACCTCGACCACCCCGGTGTCAACGCTGGTGAGGACCCGATGGAGCCGGCTCACGCACATGCGTCGACCTCCCTGATCAGTTCGACCACGCGCGACACCGCTTCGGGTACCGCCGCGGCGACCGATTGGCTGAGCCCCTCGCCGACATCGAATCGTTCTCCTTCGACGCCGACGACCACGAGTCGCCGGGGCGCCTGGCCTACGGCTCTCGCCAGACGCACCACACCCGTGAGCCCGATCCCGTGGGAGCTCGACTCGCGCGATGGACCTCGCGTGATGGTGTCATCGCCAGCGGTCAGGTCCAGTTCTATGACCTGCACCGTGCCCGGCGTCGCCCCCGACCTTGTCGCGTCGATCACGACCACCAGGTCGGCATCGTTGCACCGTCCGAGCAAGTCCAGTGGCTCGCCGAGCGGCCCGACGTCGCGCGTCGAGGTGGTCGCCAGGGCGACGGCCGCGGCGACCACTGCACCCACCCCGTCGTCGTGGCGGTACTCGCTGCCAATCCCCGCCACCAGCACCGTTGCCTCGGTCGAGACCATCACGAGTGCACCACCGTGAGGTCGAGGAAGTGCGCAGCACACGAGATGCAGGGATCGTGGTTGCGCACCGACTGTTCGCAGCGCCACTGCAGGTCGTGCTCGTCGAGCGCGGCTCCCCCCTCGACGACACGGCGCAAGTCGTCCTCCATGGTGAGCAGGTTCTGCGAGGTCGGTGGAACGATGCGCGCGCGCACGATCAGGCCCCGGTCGTCGATCTCGTACTGATGGAGCAGTACTCCCCGCGGCGCCTCGGTGACCCCGGTACCGACACCGGCGCGCGCCACGATGAGTTGGGCCGGTGGGTTGGGGGGTTCGTACGCCTCGACGAGTCCGAGCGCTTCGTCACAGGCGAAAACCAACTCGACCGCTCGCACGATGATGCTCCGGAACGGATTCGTGCACACCGCAGAGAGACCGGCCGCGCGCGCGGCCTCGAGCGCCAAGGGGGGCAGGACCGAGCTGTTGAGCGCATAACGCGCGAGCGGTCCTGTCAAGTAGTGATCACGTCCCTCGAGCCGCGCGTGAAGGGCCGTCGAGCGCGCCACGTGCTCTTCGACCACGACGTCGGCGAACTGCCCCGCATCGAGGTCGAGTCCGTCGGAGGAGCTTGGCCGCCCACGGTCGATCGGATAGCGACCTTCGTCGCGCAGCGCGACAAATCGGTACGAGGCGTCGAGGTCTGGAAATTCGAAACCCGACACCCACTGGACCGTTGCGAGCGCGAGGTCGCGCGCCCGGCGAAGCGGGTCGGCGAGTGAGGCGATCGCATCGGGGTCGGGCGCGCGGTAGAACCCGCCAACTCGGACGTTCACCGGATGGACCGCGCGTCCGCCGACCGTCTCCATTATCAGGTTCCCGACGCGCTTGATGTCGAGGCCGCGCTCGACGATCGAGGGATCGCGCTCCGCCATTTCCACGGCGTCGGCGCACCCGAGGAAGTCCGGCGCGTGCAGAAGATAGATGTGCAGGGCGTGACTCTGGATCCACTCGCCGCAGTAGAGCAATCGGCGAAGTGCGCGGACCTGCTCGCTCACCTGCACCGAGCACGCGTCCTCCATCGCCGCACACGCCGACATCTGATACGCGACCGGGCAGATCCCGCAGATTCGAGCGGTGATGTCGGGCGCCTCGAGGAAGTGACGCCCGACCAACATGGCTTCGAAATACCGCGGCGGCTCGAAGATGTCGAGGGCTACGTCGCTGACTCGACCATCGCGGACCTCGACGCGCAGTGATCCCTCGCCCTCGACCCTGGCGATTCCCTGGGCGGAGATCGTGCGGTTCGTGTGGGCGCCGTGGGTCATGGCGTCACACCTTCCTCGCGGGCGCGAAACTTAGGGGCCGCGACGTTGAAGGTGGCGAGGAGTCGGCTCACCTGCCCATCCGTGGCTCCGTTCGCGCCCAGGCGCGCCCTGAGCGATGGAACATTGGCGGTGTCACTCGGTCCGAAGCAGCCAAAGCAGCCGCGACCGAGCGACGGACAGAGCGCCCCACAGCCCGCACGAGTGACGGGGCCGAGGCACGCGGTCGCATTCTCGACGAGCAGGCACACCGTCGCGCGCGCCTTGCACTCCTGACAGACGCTGTGACCGGCGATGACGGGGCGGCGCCCCGCAAGGAACGCGAGCAACACCTCGAGCAGCTGGCCACGGTCAATCGGACACCCGTGAAGCTCGTAGTCGACGCTCACGTGCGAGGAGACCGGCGTCGAGGTATCGAGCGACGAGAGGAACTCGGGGTGGGCGTAGACGGTCCTCGCGTAGGAACCAGGCTCGGTGAAGTTGCACAGGGCCTGAATCCCACCACTCGTGGCGCACGCCCCGATGGTCACGAGGTACTTCGAACTCGCCCTCACCGCTTTGATTCGTTCCTCGTCGTCGGGGGTCGTGATCGAACCTTCGACGAGCGAGATGTCGTACGGTCCCGGAGCGATCGCCTTGGACATCTCGGTGAAGTGGGCGATGCGTACTGCCCCGGCGAGGGCGAGCAACTCGTCCTCGCAGTCGAGAAGGCTCAACTGGCATCCGTCGCACGAGGTGAACTTCCACACCGCAAGTGACGGTCGCATCGCGGACGAGACCGCGATCATCGTTCACGCTCTGCGAGGAGTCGCTCCACGACGCCCCCGTAGGGGACGACCGGGCCGTCGCGACAGATGATCAGCGGTCCGAGCTGGCAGTGTCCACACCACCCGATCCCGCATTGCATGTTGCGCTCGAGCGACACCAGGATTGCGGCGGGGTCGACCCCCATGTCGACGAGGGCCCGCGCCGTGAATCGCATCATGATCTCTGGACCACAGAGCAGCGCGCGCGAGTTGCGTGGATCGAATCCCGCGTCACCGAGCATGGTGGTGACCAGTCCCACGCGACCCCGCCACTGCGGCGTCGACTGGTCGACGCTCAGCATCACGGTGGCGCCATCTCGTTCCCAGGCCGCGAGGTCGTCGTGGAAGATGATCTGGTCTGGATTGCGGCCACCGACCAGAATGAAGACACGTCCGCCGCCTCGGGCGGCCGCGACGAACTCGTAGAGCGCCCCGCGCAGCGGGGCGAGCCCGATGCCACCAGCGACGACGACGACGTCGCGGGTGTCACTAGTTCCCCCTTCGACGTCGCTCGTGACCTGCCAGTCAGTACCGAAGGGACCACGGACTCCAATGACGTCGCCCACCTCGCAGCGCACCAGGGCGTGCGAGACCGCACCCACGTCGCGCACCGTGTGACGAAGTGGTCCGCCCTCGCCCGGGGCGCTGCTCACCGAGATTGCGACCTCGCCGACACCGAAGGCGCTCAACATGTTGAACTGTCCGGGTCGAAAGACGAGGCGATCCCCCACCAGCGGCTCGAGGAAGAGCGTGGCGACATCACTGGTCTCCTGGACCCGACGCACGACCCGGTGGGTGAGCGGGGTGAGCGGGCCCGCGCCGGGTGATGGAACGTCTTTGGACGCGACGGAGTGTTCGCTAGTGACCATGACCGGCTCCGTAGAGGTCAAGAGCCCGGACCCGAGTCGCCTGAAGTCGCGCCAGCAGGTGCGTCGAGACCCTCGTGAGCAGCGCGTAACCGAACGCGGGGTCACGCTCGGCCTTCTCGCGCAGACACGCACCATCGATCGCCACCGCACCTACCCGGTCGATCGCTCTGGCGTCAATCGTCCAGCGGTACGGCGGCACCAACCAGCTCCAGCCGACGACCGAACCCGGTTCGACGGTCTCGATGACGACCGGTCCACGCCCCGGAGCGTGGACCTCGAGCGAGACCCGTCCCCGACGAAGTAGATAGAAGGTGTCGGCGCTCGCACCCTCGACACAGAGCAGTTCGCCCGGTTCGAATGCGACGTTGTGCGCGCAACCGACCACGGTCTCGAGCACCTCGTCACCTAATCCTCTGAGGAACTCGTGCGCCGCCAGCAGTTCTCTCACTGACGTCGTCACGAGTCGCTCCTCGACGTCGGAACCGTCACGCGAGCCGCTCCGTCAGTTCGAACGATGGCCTCCACCTCCTCGGTGATGTCGATACTGACGGGGCACCAGGTGACGCATCGACCGCACCCGACACAACCCGAGGTATCGAACTGATCCCACCAGGTCGAGAGTTTGTGCGTCATCCACTGGCGATAACGAGACGAGGTCGACGAGCGCACCGCACCACCGTGCAGGTACGAGTGATCGAGGTCGAAGCACGACGACCAGACTCGGCGGCGTTCGAGGGCGCCGGAAAGTTCCGAGATGTCAAGGACGTCGCTGCAGAAACAGGTCGGACACACCATCGTGCAATTCGCGCACGAGAGACACCGCTCGGCGACGTCGCTCCAACGTGGATGCTCGATATTGCGAGCCAGCAACTCGGCGAGCCCTTCGGTCTCCAAGTGACGCCCCATCGATGCCTCGGCGTGCTCGAGCGATTCGAGGCGTGCGCGAAGATCGAGCTCGCTCGCTAACGCGTGAGGAATGGCGGCGAGTACGTCGGCCCCATGCGACGAACCGGCCCGGGCGAGGAAACGATGACCATCAGCGTCACTCAACTCGCTGAGTGCGATGTCGAAACCACTCTTCACGTCAGGCCCCGTGCCCATCGACGAACAGAAGCACGTGCCCGCAGGAACTGCGCATTCGACGACGACCATGAAACAGGTGTCTCGACGAGTCACGTAGCGCGGATCGGGGTGAGCACCTTCACCGAGCACCCGGTCGAACACTTCGATGGCGGCCAGTTCACAAGGTCGCGCGCCGATGATCGCGAGTGGCGTCGAGGCCGTGCCCACTTCGGCGAAGCTCAACGCCCCTTCACTGGTGTGCGCTCGCCACTCAACCTGATTGGCGGGAAAGAAATCGGCCTTCCACGAACCGGGGCCCACGGCCCAGGCAAAGAGGCGCTCGTCACCCTTTCCGAGTCGATAACGTCCCGGTGCCTGCTCGTCTCGCACGCCCCGGGGAAACTCGCGCACACCGGTGATCGGACCCGGGACGACGGCACCGTCGTGCACGGTCGGACCCTTCGTCTCGTAACCTCGCTGGATGAGGACCTGAACCAGCGCATCGAGTCCGTCGACGTCAACGACAAAGGACTCAGCGAAGGTCATCACCGGTCCCGAAACCTTCGATGCAACGACTACACCAGTTCGCACGTACCGGCACTCGGTCTCCAATCTGCGAAGGGGGTACGTCGGTAGTCTCTTTCGTTCCGGCCCGGGGCGCTTAGAGCAGAAAGTCACTGGATCACAGCGTCCAGTCGGCTCGATAACTCCCGCGTCAACCCGAGGAACAAGGACTAAGGACCCTTGCCTCGAAGACTGAGAAGCGAGAGCCTGAAGTTGCTCCGCTTATGAGTCACGGGCAACCTTGATCAAGGGTCCTCACGCCGAAACCTGAATCAACGCGAACACATCACCAGTCTTGACTCTAGGAATCGAGGATTCGTGAGCACGAACGAGCCAGCGACAAGCCCTGCAAAGACCGGCCACTCGCCATCGCCGGATGCAAAGGCGGCCGCCGGGGCCATGAAGGCCATCCATCAGCGTCGCGCGGTTCGGTCCTACACCGACGATCCCGTGAGCCGCGAAGATATCCAGTTGCTGGTCGACGCGGCTGTTCACGCCCCGAGCGCGGTCAACTGCCAACCTTGGGCCTTCGTCATCATCCAAGATCCCGCAACCCTCGCTCACTTCGCCGACGAGGGGAAAGCGCTTCTTGTGAAAGAGCCCCCAAGCGCTGAAGTCTTCGAAAGCGGCCTACCGGACATCGATCGGCTTCGCCAGATGGCCGCGAGTGAGGACTTTGAGTTGTTCCACGAGGCTCGAGCCTTGATCGTCATCTACGCCACTGGCGCCGGCGGCATTCCGGATTGCTTCCTCGCGGCGCAGAACCTCATGCTCGCAGCCTGGTCGATCGGCCTTGGAACCTGTCCAATCGGCCTTGCCCGCCCATTGTTCAATCAAGCACACGTGAAGGACGAGTTGAAGGTTCCGCAAGATTGGCTTTGCGCACTACCGATTGCCCTCGGGCGGCCCGATGGCGAGACGCCGCCGACCTCGAGGCGTCCGGCTCAAATCGTCTCTTGGAAATGAGTCCGTCGACGATTCGAAGAATAGGTTCCGCGCGACCGCTTCGCGGGGTCTCCTCGCCGTGAGAAATCTTGCGCTCTCCAAGGTCTATCAACTCATCGAACCCGGGCCCGTCGTTCTCTTGACCACGGCGAGCAATGGTAAGTCCAATGTCATGACGATGTCGTGGCACATGATGGTGGACTTCGTACCACCGCTGGTCGCCTGCGTCGTGAGCAGCTCGGACTACAGTTTCACGGCCTTGATGTCGGAACGGCAATGTGTGATCGCGATCCCCGACGCGAAACTGGCGCCCGTAGTGGTGAAGGTGGGGAATTCTTCTGGTCGCACGGTCGACAAATTCAAGAAGTTCGCACTCACGCCCCTGCCGGCGGAATTGGTCGCAGCGCCCCTCATCGGCGAGTGCTTCGCCAACCTTGAATGCAAGGTCGTCGACACCAGCCTGGTCGACCGGTTCGGCATAATCGTTTTGGAAGTGGTCAAGGCTTGGGTCGACCCTCAACAAAAGCGACCGAAGACCATTCACCACCACGGGTACGGGAACTTCGTGGTCGATGGCAAAGCCCTGGCCTTGAAGTCAAAGATGCCTTGAGAGGGGCCGACCCTTCGTGACGTACTGATCAGCGGTGGGAAAGTGATCTCGAATCATTGAGAGAGCGATGCGGTGTTGTGCCCTGCATCCTGTGCACTGCACCGGTTCAACGAGACCCTAGGGACATCACGGGGTTGGCTTGTACGATGCCACCGTGCCCGCACTGATGATCCAAGGTGTCTCGAGTGACGCCGGAAAGAGTCTCGTCGTCACGGCCCTTTGTCGATGGCTGCAGCGTCAGGGGGTGAGCGTCGCGCCCTTCAAGGCTCAGAACATGTCCAATAACGCTCGCGTCGTCGATGGTGGCGAGATCGGATCGGCTCAGTGGCTCCAGGCCCTGGCCGCTGGCGTGGTGCCCGATGTTCGAATGAACCCGATCCTCTTGAAGCCTGAAAGTGACACCCGAAGTCAGGTGGTGGTGAATGGCGTCGTCAATCACGAGCTCACCCGTCAACCCTGGAGGGGCCGCTCGAAGTCCCTCTGGCCCTACGTCACTGAGGCCTATGAATCGCTCGCCGGCGACTACGACGTCATCGTCATTGAAGGTGCCGGTAGCCCCGCCGAGACCAATCTCTGGGCCGATGACATTGTCAATATGGCGGTCGCTGAATTGGCGGATGCGCCGGTACTGCTCGTGGCCGACATCGACCGGGGAGGGGCCTTCGCCCATCTCTACGGCACGTGGGCGCTGCTTCCGCCCGAGTGGCAGCATCGACTCAAGGGCTTCATCCTCAACAAATTTCGCGGCGATCAATCCTTGCTGGCCCCGGCACCCGAGGATCTGGAACGACTCTGTGGCGTGCCCACGATTGGGGTGCTGCCGTGGTTAGCGCACAATCTTCCCGACGAAGAGGGCCCCACGTTGATCGAGAGCTCATCGAATGGTCCGCGCGTCGCCATCGTCTGCGGTCCCTACTCGTCAAATCTCGATGAATTCGTCGAACTGCAGAGAGTGGTGCAAGTGCATTGGATTCGATCCGCCGGAGAGCTCGCTGGATACGACCTTATTATTCTCCCCGGTTCCAAGAACGTCGCTGAAGACCTGCAGCATCTGCGTTTCGTCGGGTTGGATTCGAGCCTGCGAACCGCCGCCGATGCGGGCACGCCGATGCTGGGAATCTGTGGGGGTCTCCAGATGCTGGGCGAACGGCTGGAGGATCCCTTGGGCGTGGAGGGCGACGCCGAGGGCTTGCACTTGCTCCCGCTCATCACAAGATTTGAGAGCGCCAAGTTGACCGCCGCCACGTCGGTGGAATTTGGAGAGATGGATCCTCCTTGGTCGTGGCTCAGCCATCAGCGAGTTGCCGGCTACGAGATTCGTCACGGCATCACCGGCGCGACGTCCGATACGACGATGACCGACGGGGGTCTCTACTTCGGAAATCGCAACATCCTTGGAATCTACGTGCACGGCCTCTTCGAAGATCACTCGGTACTACGGGCCTTTAGCGGCGCCCAACCGATCGACCGTGACGTGACCTTCGATGTGTTGGCCGACCTCATCGAGGAGCATCTGGATACCGACCTGCTGAACAAGCTCGTGGGTCGATCAGCGTCTTGAACGGATGGACCGTTCGCCAGCACTAGGCGACGGTGGGCGTGACCGGCTCAACGAGTCTGACGTCGAGTCCGTGAAGAAATGCGACGACGCGCGAAGAACCCTCACTGTGTTCGCAGCCCACTCGCAGCGCGGGGATCAAGGCTGATTCACATCGGGATAGGGTGACGACGGGGCACGACCAACCTGAAGGGACGCGGTGACGAACCGGTCGGACAAAGAGGACAATGCTGGCGCTTCAGCAAGCGCGGCGGTGGCTCCCCCCAACTCCGTACGCCGCACGTCAGGCGGTTGGGCCCGGCGCCTGCGGGCCATCACGCGCAAGGAGTTCATTCAGCTCGCCCGCGACCGGCGCACCCTGGCGATGATGATCGGGATGCCGTTGGTGCTACTGCTCATCTTCGGCTATGGCATTCGACTCAGCGTCGACCATATAGACGTGGAGTTGGTCGGGCACAACTCATCCGTCGTTCGAGCGGAGCTCGAAGAGCAAGGACACTTCAGTGTGCAGACCACGGTGGCGAAGTCGGTGGCCGCCGCGCGCGATGACCTGCTCAACGGCCGTACCTCGATGGCCGTGATCATCGGACCGTCGGGTCTGCCCGTCAACGTACTGATCGACGGCAGCGACGCCTTCGTCGCTCAAGACTCGATCCAGTACCTTCGCTCACTCTCCACGTCCTCGGGCGCGATCCCCCTGAGAGTTGACGTGCTGTACAACCCGACGCTTCGATCGGCTGACTTCATGGTGCCCGCCGAGGTGGGGATGATCATGCTGTGGGTCGGCACGGTCGCCACCGCCATAGGCGTGGTGCGCGAGCGAGAGCAGGGGACGCTCGAGCAACTCATGATGACGCCGATCCGCAAGCTCGAGCTGATGGTGGGGAAGATCTTCCCCTACAGCGTGCTGACCCTCTTCATCGCGATAGTGATCACCGTGCTCGGGATCACGCTCTTCCACGTCCCGATGCGCGGGAGCCCGATCGAGTTGCTGGTGTTCGCAATTCCCTACCTCGTGGCGGCGCTCTCCATTGGACTTCTCGTCTCAACGGTGGCCCAGAACCAGCGCCAGGCGATGCAGGCCGCGGTCTTCATCCTGCTGCCCCAGATTCTTCTCTCGGGGGCGCTCTTCCCACTGTCGGGGATCCCGTGGGGAATCCGTTGGGTGAGTCAATTGCTGCCGCTCACGTACTTCATGCCGATCACGCGCGGCGTGCTCGTGAAGGGCCTCGGTTTTTCCGTGCTCTGGCCGCAGTTCAGCATCCTCTGCGCCATGGCCATAATCTTCACCTCCCTCGCCACGCTCTTCTTCAAGACCCGACTGGACTGAGATGTCGGCTGACGTGCGGATCGAGGCGCGAGATTTGTCCAAGTCCTTCGCCGGTCGTACCGTCCTGGACGGGGTCGACGTGCAGGTCGCTGAGGGCGAGCTCTGCGGTGTCGTCGGCGCGGACGGCGCCGGCAAGACCACCCTGCTGCGGTGCGTCGCCGGACTCTACCGTCCGGACCGGGGCAGCGTCCTTCCCGGCCGCGCGGGTCGACACGAGGTCGGGTTCTGCCCCCAGGGCTTCCACATGTACGCCGACCTCACTGTCGATGAGAACGTCGAGTTCTTCGGGGCGGTCTACGGGCTCGACCGGGCCACGCTGGCGCGCAGGAGCGACGAGCTCCTCCATTTCACCGGCCTCGCCGGGGACCGCACACGACTCGCCGGGGACCTTTCGGGCGGCATGCGTCAGAAGCTCACGCTCGCGTGCTCGGTACTGCACCAACCTCGCATACTGCTGCT
>PKWW01000039.1:0-17045 GCA_003132165.1 Acidimicrobiaceae bacterium
GCTTCGCGAAACTGTAGAGATGAGCTGCCTCGAGTACTTGCGGAGGCTGGGGGCCCGAGAAAGCACATCGCTCGCCATAACGGCGCATCATTTCGAAACGAAATGCGCGCTGACCTCTCCGGCGACGAACAACTGCCTCAGTGTGTCCACCGAGAATGAGGCCAACTTCCTCTTGCGGAATGTCAACGGAGATATCAACATCTCGTCCCGAAAGCTTGTCAAGGAAGGCCGGCAAGAGCTTGTCGTTAAGCGGGCGGATTGCATTAAAGGTGCTCGTACTTGTTTGAATCTCGGCGAGCTCGCGAAAGTCAATTGGTCGCGCTGCTTCTGTCCAAGTGTTCGCATAGTAAGCGCGAAACGCCGTCACTGACTCGAATTGCTGAATAGCATCATCGTCGTTGAACTCATAGCCGCAACCCTCGTTGTCACATTTGTACGTGGGCAACATTCGCGTTCTTCGGTGGTGTCGAGTTCGCTTACAGGCGGGACAACGAGTGATTAGTTTTGGTTGATTCGGAACGACATCGATGTGCTCGATGATTCCCCAACCGGCCACATCGTCATCGATGCGTATTACTACGAGGTCGCCCTTGCGTACACGTCTTGACTGAGCTACGTTCGAGTCATATGAGTAGTAGAGGCCGACAGAGTCGTCGTAGCCTTGATTGGCAGCCCACGATCGTTCGCTATCTGACTTTGTCGTGAAGACCCACGCCCGTTCAGCAATTGATGCCATAAGTTGTGAGCATAGGCCCGTGATTCTTTATTCAACTGTCACAAAAGATGGTGGCCAATTCGCTTGTTCGACGAGCCTCGTCGTCATCTCTGATAAGGCACTCTTGAAATCTTTTTCAATTCTCCATTGCTGCGACCGTTGCGGATCACGAGGAGGTGTAAGGAAGATGAAATTCGTGACAGCGAAGTCTGGCGGCCAATTCGTCTGGTCCATGCACCTCATCGTGAAAAGTATGAACCCAGTTGTGGCGTCAAGCATGGGATAGGGCGTGAGATTTCTCGCAATACAGAACTTTTGCTGCTGGGCCTGTGAGACTTCAGTGGGCCGCCCGGGTCTCGATCCCGGCACCTTGAGATTAAAAGTCTCCTGCTCTTCCCGATGAGCTAGCGGCCCGGTGGAAGGAGATTTGCATTGAGAAATGCTCAATCCCCGGAACCGTCAGATTAGCCCAAGTGCTTTACGGGAGATTTCTCCCACAGTGCGAAACACGACGACTGCGTCACTGGAGTCGTAACTGTGCGGTCATATTAATCCTTCAGACAATGTCTCCTTGATGGAGTGGAGATGAGGTCAGCTCGCAAACTTGAGTTAGAGCCTTTGGGATTGGCGGTTCGACCTCGCGAAGAGCTAATCGTTGTCGGAGAAGGTTGCTGATGCCATGGTCGTCAGGCTGTCGACTTTCGCCTCATGGGGGGCCGATCGCCGTTTTCCAATCCAAGGTCATCTTTCGACGGGTCCAAGGTCTTGCGCAAGTTGTCGAATGCGGTGAGGGAAGGCTCAGCGATCTGCGCCGCCTTGAGGAAGTCGCTGTGAATGAGGTCGTTCAGCGCTGCGAATGAAGTCGCGTGCTTGACATGGTGAAATGCCGACTGCACCCGGACTTCGACGAGGCCGGCGATGACGAACGTGGCGATCTGCACCTCGGGGTCATTTGGGCCCGTGCCGATTCGTTGCGCAAGTGCGATGGACACCTCATCGATGAAGCGTGGCAGATCGGCGAACCGCGCTGCGACAAGCGTTGGCGACTCGACGGCGGCCTCGCAAAAGAGGCGCGTAAACCGCAGTTGTTCCGCATCATGCAAGGCCTCCCAGCGGCGCGGGTGGATTTCGCTCGCTATCGAACGCACGATTACATCGATAAGCGAGACGCTGTCACGTTCCCTCACTGCATCTGCCACAGCGTGGATCAAGGGCTCCGTACGATCGAAGAACATCGACTCCTTGTTCGTGAAGTAGTTGAACAGGGTTTGTTCGGAAACCTCGCACGCCGTCGCGATTTGGGCGACGGTCACTCTGTCGAATCCGTGAACCAGGAACATCGCAGTCGCGACATCGGAAATCTTTTGACGAACCTGTCGTTTCTTGCGTTCGCGCAGGCCCTCGCCCGGGTCAGGGTTCTCCCCGGCGCGTACTGCATTGAAGACCTCAAGGATTGCGCTCACGTCCAAATCGCTACCTTGACCCATACCGATAAGTGTAAACCAAATCTTAGAGTTATACTAAATTTAGAGTAACTCTAATTTAAGGTAACCCTATGACAACTGAAAGCCTGACACATTTGGGTCGGTCGAACGGAAACTCTCCTTTGGCCATCCCAGCCGTAGAGGCCCGCGGCTTGACAAAGACTTTCGGCTCGAATCGCGCCGTGGACGCCGTCGATCTCACCGTCATGGAGGGCGAGATCTTCGGGGTGCTCGGACCGAATGGTGCTGGCAAGACCACGATGCTGAACATGCTGGCGACGTTGCTGCCGATTGATGGTGGCGAGGCGCGGATATTCGGCTACGACGTTCGTAGTCAGGGCCACGCGGTACGGCAACTGATTGGTGTCACTGGTCAGTTCGCATCGGTCGACGAGAACCTGACGGGCCGCGAGAACCTTTGGATGTTCGGCCGGCCGCAGGGATTGCCTTCGAAGAAGGCGCACGCCATCGCCGACGACCTGCTCGCGCAGTTTGACCTAACCGAAGCCGCCAACCGCCCTATCGCTCAGTTCTCCGGCGGCATGCGCCGCCGCCTCGATCTCGCCGCCAGTCTGATCACCAGACCGGCCCTGATCTTCCTCGACGAGCCCACGACAGGTCTCGACCCTCGAAACCGTAGTCAGATGTGGGACACAATCCGCAACCTGGTGACCGAGGGGTCGACCATCCTGTTGACCACGCAGTACCTCGACGAAGCCGACGCGTTAGCCGGACGGATCGCCGTCATCGATCGCGGCCGCAAGGTGGCCGAGGGCACCCCCGGTCAACTCAAGACCCAGATCGGAACTTCGAGTCTCCGCGTCCAGTTGGCCAACCCTGGCGACACCGCTGCGGCGGTCGCACTGGCTGCGAGCCTGACTGGCGACGCGCCAGTTGTTCCTCTGGCCGGCTCGGGATTCAGTGTCGCGCTGAACGATGCCAACCAGGCAGCTGACATCCTCGTCGCGCTGCGAAACCACCGGCTCGACATCACGAGCGTCACCGTGGAGCAGCCGAGCCTCGATGACGTGTTTTTCGCTTTGACCGGACACACAAGTGAAACCGTTATACCAAGGCCCGGGGTGAGCAAATAATGAGAGCAGTCGTCACGAACTCAGCCAGCGCATCTCGGCCGGACGCGCGGACCGTCAACGAGTCAGTACCGGTGCGCGAGGCGCTCACCCAGATCACGACGCTGGCGTGGCGCGCTCTCATAAAGATGAGTCGCAATCCCGAACAGCTCGTCGACGTCACTGCGATGCCCATACTCTTCACCGTGATGTTCGGCCTCATGTTCGGCGGTGCCGTCTCTGGCGGCACCGCGCACTACCTGCCGACCCTTATCCCGGGGATCATCGCCATGACCACCATCACCGCGTGCGTAGGCGCCGGTATCCAACTCCGCGAGGACATGGACAAGGGCGTGTTCAATCGCTTCCGATCCCTGCCCATCGCCCGGATCGCTCCGCTCGCCGGACCGATGCTCGCCGACCTCGCCCGCTACGCCATTGCGGCCGCCATCACCCTGATCGTCGGCGTCGTCATGGGCTACCGCCCTGGTGGTGGCGTTCTCGGCGTGCTCGGCGGAGTCGTGCTCGCCGTCATCACCGGCTGGTCCATCGCCTGGATCTTCCTGTGGATCGGTACCAAAGCCAGAAGCGCCGGCGCCGTCCAGGGGTTGTCCATGATGCTCATGTTCCCGCTGGCGTTCTTGTCCAACGCGTTCGTTCCCGTCGACACCCTTCCGGGATGGCTCCAGGCTGTAACGCGGGTCAATCCGATCTCCCACGTCGTCTCGGCATTGCGTGACCTGATGAACGATGGCGTCGTCACCACCCAGGTCGGATGGGCACTACTGGGATGCGCCGCGGTCGCCTCGATCTTCATTCCACTCGCCGTTCGCTCCTACTCCAGGAAGGTCTGACAAACCTCGAGTCCTTCTCGGTGGCCAAACTCGGATTCCCACGCCTCAATTGACGGTTACCTGGATTGTTTCATCAGAATTGGTATGAGGACCGGCTGGGGCAGTATCCGTTCCAGATTCGGTGGGTTGCTACTCGAAGACGGGGCCGAAAAGCCAATGAAATAGACGTTTCTCTATCCACCAGCGGCCCGGTGGATGGGCAAATGCATCCTGAAATGCTCAATCCCCGGACCCACAACAGTTGTTCATTGGATTGCGAGTCCCAATGGATACACCTACGAAAAGCGGGTGCTCCGCGAAGGCGCGGTGATGGTCGGTCGAAGGGAATGTTCAGATCCACGTTCGAGGTGCGATGGACGGACGCATCTCTGACCGGAGCAGCGACGCATCGTGACCGACGACGCCGGCAATCAAATACGGCTCAGGCGACGTCTGCGTGCGCCTGAGCTCCAGTGGAGTGGTCGGTAGGAACGCTCGTCACGCTGGCAATGGCCGCAGTGGTCTCGCAAGAGGTCGACGGAGCATCCGGCTGCGCGAACGACGTCAAAGCCACCTGGAGGAGTGTCGTCATTGTGACGCGGGTCTTCGGATCGAAGTTCGTGTTCGGCCGACGACTGTCGAGGTCGACGACTTCTTCGACGCCCTCGATCCCGGTTTGGTTGATGAGCACCGCCCCTGCTCCCCTCGTCTGGCTACGGAAGATCAGCCGCCTTCCGGTGGTTTCGAAGAGCGTCGACCTTATTACCAGAAGCCGCCCCGGAAGATTCCGAATGGTAAAAACCATACATATTGTATTGCACGAGTGCGCACAATTGGTGCATACCATGAACATCCATCAAGCCCGTGGTCAGTCTCATTTTGGCGATACAGGAATCTCTTGTTAGTGACCATTTGTTTTGAATCCGTGGGAGAGAACAGTGCCACCTTCGTGTATGGAATCTTCACGTAATTGGTGATAGTCCAGTAGTAGGGCGTTCGTATAACGTTGGCCGGTTTTGTGCCTTACGTGATCGAACACCCGTAGGCACTTCGGAAGGAGATTACCGTGAAGGCTGTTCAGTACCGGACGTTTGGTGGTTCGCCGGAAGTCGTAGAAATCGACAAGCCGGTTGTCGGACCGGGTCAGGTCCTCTTGAAGGTGACCGCATCAGGGCTTTGTCATTCGGACGTGTTCGTGATGAGCATCCCCGCGGAGCAGTACTTCCTCGGCGCGTTGCCGCTCACCCTCGGGCACGAGGGTGCCGGCACGATTGTCGAACTCGGTGCCGGCGTCCGCAACGTCGAGGTCGGTCAGAACGTCGCGGTCTACGGTCCGTGGGGGTGCGGTATGTGTCACCAGTGCGCGCAGGGCCACGAGAACTACTGTCTGCGCGCCGCCGACCTCAACATCTTCGCCCCGGGACTGGGCTCGCCGGGATCGATGGCCGAGTACATGGTCGTCGACGATGCACGACACCTCGTCGACATCGGCACGCTCGATCCCGCGGTCGCGGCGCCGCTCACCGACGCGGCGTTGACGCCCTACCACGCGATCAAGCCGTTGCTCCCCAAGTTGGGTGCGGGCACGACGACGGTCGTACTCGGTGTCGGCGGACTCGGTCACCTCGGCATCCAGATTCTGCGGGCACTCTCGGGCACGCGGATTATCGCCCTCGACGTCGACGAGGCGAAGTTGCAACTCGCGAAGGATTCTGGCGCGGACGAGACTTTGCTGTCCACCGATCCGTTGGTCGTCGATCGGATTCGAGAGATGACGGGCGGGCACATGGCCGAAGGGGTCTTCGATTTCGCCGGGTTTCAGGAGACTCTCGACATCGCGAAGCAATGCGTCGCCGTCGGCGGGGACTTCAAGATCGTCGGGCTCGGCATGGGTGGCGCCACCATACCGGTGGGCTTCTTCACGATGCCCTACGAAGCGAGCGTCAGCACGACCTACTGGGGCTACCGCGACGAGTTGATGGAGGTGATCGACCTCGCGAAGGAAGGCAAGCTCAAGGTCCACGTCGAGAAGTTCGCAATCGATGACGCGCCCAAGGCCTACCAGAAGTTGCACGACGGATCGCTCTTGGGTCGAGCCGTCGTCGTCTTCTAAGACCGAGTAACGCCCCTGTCTCGACCGAGGGTGAGGCGGAGCCGCGTCCGTTTCCAGTTACCGGCCGGCTTCGGACGTCGGATTGTCGTGAGCGTCCTCAACGCAAATGTTGGGGTTCACAGGGCGAACGTGGCGCCGAGGACCTCGTCGACATGGCGCGTCCAGACGGGTGGCGTGACGATCGTGTCGGGGACGAGGTGGCGTTCGATGAAGAGTGCGGCGATGGCGGACTTCTCGTCGCTGGCGCTGGCCTGGTCGGCCTCTCGAAGCAAGCACGTCGCTTGGATGACATCCATCAAGGTCGTCAGTTGTCGACGGAAGTTCGCACTCTGGGGCGCCGGCTCCATGAGCGACGTGGTGAGGTGCTCCTGCAGGGATTCGAGAATCGTCTTCACGCGTTGTGCCCCGGAACTGTCGGGAGCGGACAGCATCGACAATTCGTTCAACACCCACTCGCGCACCGGCGAGAGCAGACCTAGGCGAATGCAGTCGCGTTGCACCTGGGCGCACAGGACGTTGTGGGTTCCCTCCCAACTTTCGAACACCACGGCGTCGCGGTACAGGCGTGGCAGGGGAGAGAAGTCCTCGATGGTCCCGTTGCCGCCCAGTATCTCGATGGCCCGGTGCACGATGTCCGACGCCGCAATTGACGTGACGTATTTGTTGGCGTTCACCAGGAACCGGTGGACGGCGATTTCCTTGGGTGACGCCGCTCCTTCGTCGATGCGGCCCACCAGTTCGGTCAGCGCCATCGTGGACGCCAGTGCTGCGGCGGTCTCAGCCTTGATGAGTGCCAACTGCTCGCGCACGGCCGGGTACGTGGCGATGACGACGCCGAAGGCTTCGCGGTGCCGGGCGAAGGTCGACGCCTCGAGGTAGGAGCGGCACATGATGCCGACCGAGCCCACGGCGTTCAGCCAGCGTGAGGTGTTGAGCAATTCTGATACGGCGATGTTGAAGCCCTGGTCGAGTTCACCGATGGGGAAGGCGAGCGCATTGTCGAAGTCGATCTCCGCCGACGCCAGCGCGCGCGTGCCCAGCTTGTCCTTCAAGCGACGGAGGCGAAAGCCGTTGGGCGAGACACCGTCAAGGGAGCGGGGGATCACGAAACAGGCGAGGCCCTTCGTGCCGGGCAGCGCGCCGTCGGGTCGAGCGGTGACCGCGAACAGATCGGCGTCGGCGACCGAGCAGAACCACTTCTCGCCGCTGATGCGCCACGCACCCGCGACTACCTCGTCGGGCACCGCGCGAGTCACGTTCGCTCCGACGTCCGAACCGCCTTGGACCTCGGTGAGAAACTGGGAACCGCGCAACGCGCTGCTGGCATCGGTGCCGGTGAGACCCGCGAGGTAGAGGTCCTTGATGGCACCGCTGGCGCGGTGCTCGATCGCGCGGCGCATTCCAATGGTGCAGACGATCGGGCAGGCCTGGCCGCCCTCGCCGACGTGGCTGAGCAGCAGGAACTTGGTGGCGAGTTCGAACGCGCCGTGAAAGTCGAGACGCGTTGCGAGCATCCCCGACGCCCACGCCGCTCGTGCGGCGACGTCGTTGGCCGGATGGAACTCGATCTCGTCGATGGGTACGCCAAGTTCGTCGTAGGGGCGCAGCTTCGGGAACTCACGGTTGCGCTCGAGGATCTGGACCGCGGGCTCGATCACCGTGGCGACGCGAAGACCGAACGACGAGAAATCCTCAGTAGTTGAAAGGTCGAGGGGCCTTCCCATTCGCAACTCGAGCACGGACTCGAGGTCGAGAACCGTGGCGAAGTAGTTGGACGGCTTCGCCTCGCGCCACTGCAGTAAGTCGTTACGTCCGGGCTGGGCCACGAGAGCCTCCTTATCTAAGTCTCACCAGCAGGGTTACCACAGCACCCCAGTCGATGAGAAATCGTGAATGGGCCCGGCGGTAGCGGCGGATGACGCGAAGCGACGGAGTAGGTTTGACGTCATGTCCGACTTCAGCAACGAGAGCGTGCTCGCCATCGAATCCACTCTGAACGAAGTGGATCGGGCCCTTGAGCGACTGCGCGTCGGAACCTACCGCACCTGTCAGGTGTGCAATACGCCAATCGGCGACGGCGAACTCATCGCAGATCCACTGCTCGCCAACTGTCCGGCCCACCCAGAACTCGCGTAACTTCGTACGCGCGGGGACGTCGCGCGCGACTTCAAAGCAACGAGCCTGCGCGCTTGACGACAATATATATGTACGTGCCGCCGTCAGCACATTTACGTACTTCGGTCGACTTTCCCGAGAGCGGTGACGGGCATTACGTAGGTGGATGTACGCATCCGATTCGTTGCGCAGATTGGCCACCTGAAGTGGTCAAACGTCGACGTTGTCGTGGCCCTCGCAGCCGAGCGCTGACGGTTGGGATGCCCCACCGCTCGGTGGTGGGGCATCCCAAGTACTCGGCCAGCCTTCGCCGGCCCGAAGGCGACTACTTCTTGGTAGCCCAGAAGAGTTCAGCGATGGCGTCGATCTCACTGAGGAGACGGTCGGCAATTTTGACGTCATTGGACCTCTTCGCGTCTCCAGCGGTCTTGGTGGCCATCCAGAAGAGGTCGTGCAGGTTCGGGAACTCCTTCAGGTGCTCGACCTTGAAGTAATCCGTCCACAGGACCCACAGGTGGTGCTTGACGAGCTCGCAACGCTCTTCCTTGATGATGGTGGCGCGCACCTTGAAGTCGGGGTCGCTCGAGGCGTTGTACTTCTCCATGCAGGCCTTCACCGACTGGGCTTCAAGACGGGCTTGAGCGGGGTCGTAGACACCGCAGGGAAGGTCACAGTGGGCCGACACTACGAGCGGGGTGGTCGTGGCATCGAGTGCCTTATTGATACGTGAAAGAAGCGTCATGGCTTCGCCTTTCAATAGTCGCGGCCACGCCGGGGCGTGAACCAGTTCTCCAACTCGCAGGTTAGTCAGACCGGTCGGATAGCGTTCATTTCTATGTCCCGGCTCGTGGAGTACTTCGTCCGGCGGGTGACCGTCGAGGGGCACTCGATGCTGCCCACTTACGTACCCGGCGAGCGCCTCACGGCGTGGCGCCGTTGGCGCTCGGTGCGCGTGGGCGACGTGGTCGTCGTGCGCGACCCCCGTGACGGCCATAGGTGGCTCCTGAAGCGCTGCGTGGGGATAAATGGCGACCAGCTCGACCTGCGGGGCGATAACGTCGACGCCTCTACCGATTCTCGGGATTTCGGCCTGGTGTCCAGCCGAGAGGCCATTTGGATCGTGCCCAGAAAACAGACGTAACGAGGGGGAATCCGCCATTGTTCAATTGTTGACTTGACCGGTAGGCTTTGTGAATGGCCCGATTGTGCGTTCTCTCGTATCACACGGCGCCCCTGGCCCAGCCGGGCACGGGCGACGGTGGCGGCATGAACGTCTACGTGCGTGAACTCTCGTCCGCGCTCGCGCGACTCGGCCACGAGGTCTGCGTGTACACCCGGCGTGACAACACCCAGGTGCGCGACGTCGAGTTGGTCGAACCGGGCTTTCATGTGTATCACGTGACGGCCGGACCGGCTCGTCCGCTCGAGCGCTCCGAACTCGCGGACTACGTGAAGGAATTCACCGACGGGGTCGCCGCGTCGTTTCGATGCAATGGCAAGCCCGACGCCATCCACGCGAATTACTGGTTGAGCGGACTCGCCGGTCACCGGCTGAAGCACGAGTTGGATATCCCTCTCATCATGACGTTCCACACGTTGGAGCGGGTGAAGGCTGATCACTTCGAGGGAGAGTCCGAAGAGAGGGCGCTCCAGGAAGCCGCGATTTTTTCGTGCGCCGACGCCGTGCTCGCCAGCTGTGAGGTCGAGGCCGATCAGTTCATCCGTTTCTACAACGCGGACCCCTCGCGTGTGCACGTCGTGCCGCTCGGCGTGGAACACGCCTTCTTCGCCCCGGGCTATCGTCCACAGGCCCGTCGCGCGCTCGGACTCGACGCGGATCAGACGCTGCTGCTCTTCGTCGGGCGCCTGCAGGCGCTGAAGGGTGTGGACCTGGCCCTGGAGACACTGATCGAGCTGCGCCGGCGCGGCCGTGACGCCATGCTCGCCATCATCGGCGGACCATCGGGCGCCGACGGGCGACTGACGTTGGCGCAGTTGCACGAACGCGTCGCCGAGGCGGGCGTCATAGAACACGTGAGCTTCGTCGCCCCCCAGGCTCATCAACTGCTCTCCACTTGGATGCGCGCCGCCGACGTCACTCTCGTACCGAGTCGTTCGGAGAGTTTCGGGCTGGTGGCGCTCGAGTCGTCCGCCTGTGGGACACCAGTCGTCGCGAGTGAAGTGGGCGGACTGATCACCTTGATCGAGCCCGGCGTGAACGGCTTCCTCGTCGCCGAACGTGACCCGCTGATCTGGGCCGACACCGTCGAAGTGACGCTCAACCCCGAGACGACGACGTCGATGTCGAACGCCGCCGTACTGCTCGCTCACCGCTACACCTGGAAGTCGGCCGCGGAATCGCTCGCGAAGCTCACCGAGCAACTCAGTCTTTCGGGCCTCGTGCACTGCTAGATGTCCGCGCCAATTGGCGACGCCGACGCCGCCCAGCAACTCGACGTCATCGTTCGCGAGTGGGAGGCCCAGTGGCACGCCCTCGGACTCGTCGGGGAGGTCGAGCACGCGAGCCACGCGGACAACAGGGGTCACCACCACTGGATGATCCGGCTGCGCGGCGAGGAGAAGGACGTGATTGCGCTGTGGCTCACGCTGCGCCAGCGTACCGTCCATTTCGAAACTGAGGTCATGTCCGCACCCGAAGAGAACCGCGAAACGCTCTTTCGTTACCTGTTGGTGAAGAACGCAGAGCTTCGCGATCTGCACCTCGCAATCGGTCCAGAAGAGGGCATCTATCTTGTCGCGCAGGTGCCGATCGGCGAGGTGACCCTCGAACGACTCGACGAACTGGTGGGCGCGACGGTGCACTACGTGGACGAGATCTTTCCCACCGCGATGTCAATGGGCCTCGCCTCGTTGTACCGGCGTCGTCCAAAGCGGTAGCCAAGGGCACCTTGTAGCCTAGAAATATGGCTTTTGAACTCATCATCCTGGGTGGCGGCAATATGGGCTCGGCGCTCGCTGAGGGGCTCGTCGGCGCCTCGTGGTGCACGTCGGAGAAGCTCGCAATCGTCGAGCAGTCCGTTGAACAACGAGCGCGACTGACCGAGCGTTTCAAGAATGTCGCGGTCCTCGCGTCGCTTGAACTCGACCACGTGGATCAGACGACCGGCGTCGTGCTCTGCGTGAAACCCATTCACGCCGAGGGCGCGGCGCGCGAAGCGGGTATCGCCGGCGTGCGCCGGCTGCTCTCGGTGGTCGCGGGCTTGTCGAGCGCGCGCATCGAGGCCGTTTTCCCGGGTCCGGTGGCGGTCATCCGCTCGATGCCGAACACGCCGGTGTTGGTGCGTAAGGGTGCCAGCGCCATCGCGGGCGGCGCCCACGTGACCAAAGCCGACCTGGACTGGGCGGAGTCGATCCTCTCGGCCGTGGGCATCGTCGTGCGCGTGACCGAGACCAACCTGGACGCCGTGACGGGGCTGTCGGGCGCGATGCCCGCATACCTGTATATGGTCGTCGAGGCGCTGATCGAAGCGGGTGTTCATCAGGGGCTTTCGCGCGAGGTGTCGCGCCAGATGGTCACCGCTACCTTCGAGGGGTCCGCCGCCTTGCTCGCGGCGACCGGCGAGTCGCCCGAGGAACTTCGTTCGCAGGTCACCTCACCCGGAGGCGCCACTGCGGCGGGTCTTCGCATGCTCGAGGGTCGCGCGGTGCGCGCCGCGTTTCTCGAAGCCGTCGCCGCCGCGGCCGAGCGCAGCCGTCAGTTGGGCCGGTAAAGCTCCCGAGTAGCCTCCTTTCATGGCGACAACGCGTCTACGAGCGAGAAAACTCTCGGAGCCGACCATTGCGCGTCTGCCCGTCTATCAGCGCATCGCTGAAGGCTGGTTGCGGCGAGGACTGACCCGGATCGATTCCCAGCAGATCGGCGAACTCGCCGGCGTGACCGCGACCACGGTGCGGCGCGACCTCGCCGGGCTCGGCACCCTCGGTACCCGGGGCGCCGGGTACGACGTCAACGTGCTGAGCGAGCGCATCGGTGAGGCGCTCGGACATGACCGCGAGTACGACGTCGTGGTCGTTGGCATCGGTAACCTGGGTCGCGCGCTCGTCAACTCCTCCAATTTCTTGATCCGCGGAGCTCAACTGGCCGCGCTCTACGACGTCGACCCCGAGGTGGTGGGCACCGAGATCGGTGGTCACGTCGTGCGACCCCTCAGCGATCCCATGGTGCGAGCGACCGTCGGGGTCATCTGCGTGCCGCCGTCGGCGGCCCAGGAAGTCGCCGACCGCATGGTGAGTGCCGACATCCACGCCCTGCTCAACTTCTCGGCCCAGGTGATCACCGTGCCGCTCGGCACGGCCGTGCACTACGTGGACTTCTCCATCGAACTGCAGATCCTCATGTACCACCTCAACAACGGTACGGGGCCACTCGGCGGCGGGCTTCTGCACTCGCTCGGCATCGCCACCGCGAACCCGCTGCGTTCCTCGTAACATGAAGTGCATTGTGGAGACTTCGTGGCACTGATATCAGTAGGTATTGACCACGAGCACGCCTCGTTGGATCTCTTGGAGCGCTCGACGGTCCTCGAGCACGAGTGGAGCAAGGTCCTTCGCGCGCTCATCTCCCAGCGCAACATCCACGAGGCGGTCTTCGTGTCGACGTGCCTACGCACCGAGGTGGTCGCGGTCATCGATCGTTTTCACGGGGCCATCGATGAGATCACCGCGACGCTGTCCGAAGTGACCGGACTCGATCCGAGCGAGTTCGAGGACAAGTTGTCGGTGCACTTCGACCGCGGGGTCGCGAACCACCTCTTTAGCGTCGCCGCGGGCCTCAAGTCGGTCGTGCCCGGTGAGTTCGAGATACTCGGACAGCTCCGTCGCGCGCTGGAACTGGCGACAGAGGAGAATACGGCCGGCGCGGAGCTCACCGAGTTGTTCCAGCGCGCGATCACCGCCGGGCGCCGGGTGCGGGCCGAGACGACTATCGCGCGAGGCACGACGAGTTTCGCTCAGGCGTCGGTGACGATGGCCCTCGAGGAGATCGGTGAGGACATCAACGGTGCCGAGGTCGTGGTCGTGGGCGCCGGTCAACTGGCGGGGGGAGTCGTGAGGAGCCTGTTGAGTGGTTCCGCGAACGTGGCGAAGCTCACGATCTGCAACCGCACGGTGGAAAAGGCCGAGGCCTTGCGCACCGACGTGGGCGACCCGAGGGTCGTCGCGGGATCGCTCGACGATGTCGTCACGAGTGTGTCCAACGCACGCCTGTGCGTCGTGGCGGCGGAGACGACGACGCCGATCATCACCAGTAATGAACTGGTCGGGGGTGCACGGCCGCTCCTGCTCGTGGACCTCGGCGTACCTCGGGCGATCGCGACCGACGTCGACGGACTCACAAATGTGCGTCGCATCGACATCGACGACCTGCGCCTGCGTATCGAGCGAGTGCTCGGCGAACGCCACGAGGCCGTTGACGCCGCCACCGCGATCGTCGAGCGCGACGTCGAGAAGTATCTGAGCGACCAGCGCGCGCGGGGGGCCGCCGCCATCGTGAGCGAATTGCGCGACCGCTTCGACGGTATCGCCGAGGTCGAGCTCCTGCGCCGGGAGAACGAGTTCACCGACCTCAGCGAAGAGCAGTGGGTCCTCGTACGTTCGCTCGTCAATTCGGTCATCGCGAAGATCGCCCACCGACCGACGATCGCCCTGAAGGAGGCCGCCGGCACCGACCAAGGCCTACGTCTCAACGAGGCCACACGTTCGTTGTTCGACCTATGAGCATGATCCGCCTCGCCACGCGCAGGTCCCCTCTCGCGTTATTGCAGGCTGAACTGGTCCGCGCGAGCCTGCTCGCCCATGGTGTCGAAGCCGAACTCGTGCTCATCGAGACGAGCGGTGACCGCAAGCACGACGTTCCGTTGTCCACGCTCGGCGGACAGGGCGTCTTCGCCATCGAGATTCAACGCGCGCTGCTACGCGGTGAGGCGGACGTCGCCGTGCACAGCGCGAAGGACTTACCGAGCCAGTGTCCCGAGGGGCTCGCCATTAGCTGCGTACCCGAACGTCGCGACGCCGCCGATGTGCTCGTGGGCCGTTCGCTCGCCGGACTCGGCCCCGGGGCGACGGTGGCGACAGGTTCACCTCGACGCCGCGCGCTCCTGCTCGAACGCCGTCCCGACATTCGTGTTGTTGAATTGCGCGGCAACATGGCCAAGCGGCTCGCGACGCCGGGTCACGACGGCGTGGACGCCATCGTCGCGGCTGCGGCGGCGCTCGAACGCATGGGCGAGCAGGAGAAGATCGCCGAACGCCTCGATCCTTCGTGGTTCGTGCCTCAGGTGGGTCAGGGCACACTCGCTCTCGAAGCGAGGACCGATGACGACACGACGCACGCGCTTCTCGCGAAGATCAACGATGAGGACGCCATGACGGCACTGCGTACCGAGCGGGCTTTCCTGCGCGAACTCGGCGCCGGATGTTCGGTCCCGGCCGGCGCGTTCGCGCGCGTCGATGACGATGTGATCGAACTGCACGCGGTGATGATCGGCATCGACGGTTCGACGAGCGTGCGTTCCTCACTTCTCGGCAACCACCCTGAGCAATTGGGCCAGGAACTCGCGATCGAACTGCGCGACGAGTTGGGTGGCGACGCACTTCCGGGCTGGGACCGCTCGTAGTCGTGCGCATCGTTCTCACTCGAGAGACCGGTCACAATGAAATGCTCCGCCAGTATCTTCCTGACGGTGCCGACGTCACCGAAGTACCACTTACGTACACGCGGTATCGGTCCGTGGACGAGGTCGAGGGCGAACTGAAGCGCGATCCCGCCTTTGGAACGTTCCAAACGCTCGTCGTCACGAGTCCGCGCAGCGAGGAGTATTTGGAGGTCGTCAAGTCCGCGCTCTCGCCCGATGCGCAAGTCTTCAGCGTCGGACGATCGACGACGCGCTCGCTCGTGCGCCACGACTTCTCGGTCTCGGGCGAGTCGTCAGGCACCGCGGGGGACCTGCAATTGGTCGTCACCCTAGGACCAGTGCTGCTGCTCGGCGCGGACGTCGCACGCCCCGAGTTGCCCGACGCGCTGGTTAAGCGGGGCCTAAGAATTCTTCACCTGGCGTGCTACGAGACTACGCCCGTCGAACTCGACGAGTCGATGAGAAATTCGCTCACCTCCGCCGACGTCGTCTTCATCGGCGCACCGTCGGCGTGGCGCGCAGGTCAAGCGTGCATTGGTCAATCGGCGTGGGTGGTGGTCCCGGGCGTCACGACGGCCGACGTGGTGAGGGCCGTTCACGATCGCGTGATCGAGGGTTGGGACCCGTCGCTGCGCGGTATTCTCGCCACGTTGGACGACTGATTCGCTCGAAGGACGTCGTCGGGTCGGGTAATAGGCTGAGGGGGTGTTTCCCGCTGAGCGACCCCGCCGACTTCGCCGAACGTCGGCCCTTCGCCGTCTCGTAGCTGAAACCTCACTTTCGCCGGTCGACTTCGTTGCGCCACTTTTCGTGGCCGAGGGTCGCGACGCACCCGTCGCCATCAATTCTTTGCCCGGTCACTTCCAACACACCGTTTCCTCCCTGCACGAAGAGGTCCGTCGACTACACGACGTGGGCGTCGGAGGGATCATCCTCTTTGGCGTACCGTCGTCCAAGGATGAACTCGGAAGCGGCGCCTGGGACCCGAGCGGCATCGCCCAAGTGGCTCTCAAGTCCTTGCGCGATGAGTTCGGCGACGATCTGGTGATCATGGCCGATCTCTGCCTTGACGAGTACACGATCCACGGGCACTGCGGGGTCGTACGCAGCGACGGTACCGTCGACAACGACGCCACGCTCGAACTCTACGCTCGCACCGCCGTCGCTCAGGCGAGCGCCGGTGCCCAGGTCGTGGCGCCGAGCGGCATGATGGACGGCCAGGTCGGCGCTGTCCGCAGCGCCCTCGACGACGCCGGTTTCCAGGAAACCGTGATCATGGCCTACGCCGCCAAGTACGCGAGCGGACTCTACGGACCGTTCCGCGAGGCGGTCGGGGTCGAGATCGCTGGAGGCGGCGACCGGCGCAGTTACCAGCAGGACTCGCGCAACCGCCGCGAAGCCCTGCGCGAAGCGCGTGCCGACGTCGCCGAGGGCGCGGACATCGTCATGGTGAAGCCTGCGATGACCTATCTCGATATTGTGAGCGACCTACGCCGCGAACTCGATGTGCCGTTGTGCGCCTATCACGTGAGTGGCGAGTACGCCATGATCAAGGCCGCCGCAGCGAACGGTTGGATCGACGGTACCGCCGTCGCCATCGAGCAATTGACCGCCGTACGACGCGCGGGAGCCGACTTCGTGTTGACGTACTTCGCGCGCGAGATCGCCGAGGAGCTCGGACGTTGACGAATACAAATCAGGCGTGGTTCGACCGCGCGCAAAAGGTGATCCCCGGCGGCGTTGACTCGCCCGTGCGCTCGTTTCGATCGGTCGGTGGTACGCCGTACACGGTCGTACGCGGCAAGGGCGCCTACGTCGAGGACATCGAGGGCACGACGTACCTCGACTACGTCCAGTCCTACGGAGCGTCGCTGCTCGGCCACGCGCACCCTCACGTCGTGGAGGTGCTGCGCTACGCAGTGGGCGAGGGCACGACCTTTGGCGCGCCGACTCCCGGTGAGGTGTTGCTCGCTGAAGCCATGACCACGCGGGTCGCGGGGCTCGAGCAGGTTCGTCTGGTGTCCTCGGGCACCGAGGCGGTGATGAGCGCGGTTCGTCTGGC
>PKWW01000039.1:17059-33128 GCA_003132165.1 Acidimicrobiaceae bacterium
GGCGCGGTCGAGGACACCATCGTCGCTCCCTACAACGTCGTGCCCACACTGGACGAGACGGTTGCCTGCGTGATCGTCGAGCCGGTCGCCGCCAATATGAACCTGGTCGCCCCGGTCGCCGGCTTCCTGCAGGGCCTGCGCGACGAATGCGATCGTGTGGGTGCGTTGCTTATTTTCGACGAGGTGATCACGGGCTTCCGTCTCGCCTTCGGCGGTGCCGAAGAGTACTTCGGCGTCACTCCCGACCTCTGGTGCTTCGGCAAGGTGATTGGCGGCGGACTACCCGTCGGCGCCTTCGGCGGATCAGCCAAGGTGCTCTCGTCACTCGCGCCGCTCGGACCCGTCTACCAGGCGGGCACCCTTTCGGGTAATCCGCTCGCCACCGCCGCCGGAGCCAAGGTGCTGAGTCTGGTGTCCCCCGTTGACTACACGGACCTCACGAAGAAGGTCGAGGACTTCGCGAGCGGACTTCGCTACGCGATCGAGAGCGCGGGTCTGTTCGCCGTGGTGCCGACCGAGGGGCCGTTGCTCGGCCTGTATCTTTCGCGTGAGGAGACTGCCACACCGACGAATTTCGACGAGGCCAAGGTGCTGTGCGACAACGGACTCTATCGTCCGTTCTTCCACGAGATGCTCGCTCAGGGCATCGCGCTCGCGCCCGGCGCCTACGAGATCCTCTTCGTGTCAATGGCCCACACCGAGGACAATTTCACGCGCACGATCGAGTGCGCAGTCCGTGCCGCTCAAGCAGCAGCTCGGTCATGACGACGTTTCGCAGCGAAGGCTGGACCGTGCGACCGAGTTTCGTGCCGAACGGCGCCACGGTGCCAATCACGTTGCTCGGTGACGAGCAGGGTCTCACCCAGTTGTCCGGCACGCCCCAGGTGGCGTGGCAGACGCCGTGGGAGGAGTTGTCCTCGATACAACTACTGCGCTTCTCGCGCGGTCTCGCTCTCTTCGCGACCGCCGACGGCGTGCGGTACTGCTGGCGCTCTCAGAGTAAGGCCGACTACGACGCGGTCGCCGCGGTCGTCACCGCGCACGGCGGACGCCTGATCCATCGAAAGCGCCGCTTCGGGGTCTACGCGGTCGTCGCCATCGTCATCCTCGCGTCCCTCGCGGGCGGCATCGGCGCGCTGCTCTCAAGGGGTACGCCGGTCAATGTGGAGCTGAAGGACACGAAGGCAGCGAACATCGCACTGAAGGACCTCCCCCCGAACTTCAGCACCACGTCAACGTCGGTGCTCGGGTACGTGTTCAGTGCGGCCAACAAAGTCTTCAAACTGAATCCCTCGACGACCACGACCGCACCCAAGCCAACGTCGGCCTGGGCGCAGGTTTCGACCCAGTTCCAGTCGTGCATGGGCGTGTCGGCGAAGAAGGACCGCGTCTACGGAACCGCCGGACAGTCGCCCGACTACCAGGTCACCTCGCCGGTTTTCGCTTCGACGACTTACGGCGGCGTCGAGGTCGTGACCACGTCCCAGTACTACAACACCGCTCAGATGGTGAAGAAGGACACGAAAGAGATGTCGTCCGCCAAGTTCGGCGGTTGTCTCGTGGCGTCCAACGCCGCGCTCATCATGTCGGCCTACACGTCCAAGGTCCCGACAATCCCGCCGGGCGCCAACTTCAAGCCAACGACCTTCGTGCACGGATGGGCGAGGGGCGGAGTCGTCGCCATCACCGAACAGGGTTCCTCGGTGAAACTGAGTCTCGTGGTTGTCATCGTCACCTCGGGACGCTACGAAGTGACGGTCGGTGCCTTGGCCGTCGACTGGAAGAAGGCGAAGCCGCTGGTGGACGGACTCGTGAACACCGTATTGTCGCGCATCACGGCGTCAACCTCAACGTCGGCCTAAGGGCTCGCACACCTTTGAGCGGTGACGCTGGCCTCTGCGCCCGAGCCCGACGAACGCCGAGACGCTGACCACGATGTAACCGACCCAGACGATGCCCTGCATGACGGTCGGTCGGTCGGCGTAGCCCACGAGCGAGTGCAGCACGTCGCCGAAACTCGATGACTCGGTGATCGCGCCGCTCGAGTTCCACATCACGTGGGTGCCAATGGTGAGCCAACCCAGTTGTTGCAGGTTCTCGATGGCGTCAGCGAGCAGTCCGGCGGCGAAGACCATCAGCACGATGCCGAGGATGCGAAAGAAGCGCTTGAGGTTGAGTTTGGCGCCCAGTCTGTAGATGGCGTAGGCGATCGAGAGCGCGACGACGAGACCCAGCGCGGCGCCTATCAGCAGGAGGTCGCCGTGCACCGGGGTCGCCGCCTGCCGCGAACTCGAGAAGATGATGGCGAGGGTGAAGACCATGGTCTCGAGCCCTTCGCGGCCCACCGCTTGAAAGGCCAGGACCCCGAGGCCGAATCGACCGCCGCGGGTCAGGGCGACGTCGCTTCGCGCCTGGAGTTCTTTCGCCATGGTGCGCGCGTGCTTGTGCATCCAGAAGGTCATCCAGGTGAGAAAACTCGCGGCGATAACGTACGTCGCGGTCTCGAAGTAGGTCTGGGCGTTCGAACCGTCGTAGTGCTTGATGAGAAAGTAGGCCCCGACACCGCCGAGCAGCACCAGTACGAAGGCGGCCGCGACGCCCAGGTAGACGTCGCGGAAGTGCTCGCGCTTATTGATCTGGACGAGGTAGGAGAGCAGGATCGCGATGATCATGGACGCCTCGATGCCCTCGCGCAGGAAGATCACGAAGGTGGGAATCACTGGTCTACCCGGCTGCTCGAGGCTCGAACGTCACGGGACAAGGCTAACGGCCCGCCCGCGAAAGCCGGTCAAACACGGGAGTTGGGATCACAACTAGTCGTCGGAATTGTTGTCGCCGAGAAGTAGTTCGTAGGCGCGCTCTGGCACGACGTCAGCGAGACGCACGAGCGCGCGGTATCCAATCTCGGCCGGACCCTTGGAGTCGTTGCTCATCAGGTTCGCCATGATCGCGAGTAGTTCCTTCATGAGTGGCTCGATGCGAAGACCGAGCCCCACGCACGCGGCGAGGATCTTCGGCTCCGAGATCACGCGCACGAACGCGCGCGCGACCTTGTAGTAGTCGCCGTAGGCCTGGTCGAGTCGCTCGTCGTAGAGCGCGAGCGCTCGCGGGTCATTCGAGACCAGCGCCTCGCCGAGCACGCCCGCGGCGAGTCGTCCCGATTCGTAGCCGTAGGCGATGCCCTCGCCGTTGAAGGGATTGACGGTGCCGGTGGCGTCACCGATGGTCATCGTGTTGGGTCCGACACGAGGACCAATAGCGAGACCCATCGGGAGGCGACCGCCGGTCGCTGGTCCGCAGCAGGTCTCGTCATTGAGCCCCCACTCCTCCGCGATCTGGGCAACGAAATACTCCTGGAGTTTGGTGGTGTTGACGCCCTTCCAGGCGCCGCCAGTGGACAACAGTCCGACCCCGACGTTCACGCGCCCGTCGGCCAGAGGGAAGATCCATCCGTAGCCGGGCACGACTGCGCCCTTGGGGTCGCGAATGTCGAGGTGCGAGTCGATCCACGGCTCGGCGTGGCGATCGCTCGTGTAGTAACCGCGCAGCGCCATGCCCATGGGCCATTTGCGATTGCGGGTGGTGCCGAGTTCTCGACCGATTCGCGAGTTCTGTCCGTCGCCGACCACGACGTAGCGCCCGCGGATCTCGGCGCTCGTGCCGGTCTCCTTCTCCTTCACGAGCACGCCCGAGGCGCCCTTCAGCATTCCTTCAGCGGCGGGCGTCGGATCGAGCAGGTCGACGACCTCGACGCCGTTGAGCAGGATCGCGCCCTTCTGCTCGGCGTGCTGGGCGACGAGTCCGTCGAGGTTGAAGCGGGTGATCGTATAGCCGTAATTGGGGAAGATCGGATGGTCGGGCCAGTTCATCTCGAGCGATGCGCCGAAGCCGAAGGCGCGAAGTCCGTTGTAGCGATGGCCGTTCGCCGCCACTTCGCGCTCGAGGCCCATCTCTTGAAGCTGGTACACCGAGCGCGGGGTGAGCCCGTCGCCGCAGGTCTTCTCACGTGGGAACTTCTTCTTCTCGATCAGGCACACCGACCAGCCGGCCTGGGCCAGCCAGTACGCGCAGGCCGAACCGCTGGGGCCCGCGCCCACGATGACGACGTCAAAGGTGAGGGGTTTGGAAACAATTTCGTTGAGACTTGTCACGCGGGACAGCCTAGGTCCAACGACCCTACGTTCATCTCGGGACCATCCCTTCTGGGTCTGATAGAAATGATGGACGTGGACCAGTACTTACCAATACTGGGGCTCCTGATTCTCGGAGTGCTCTTCGCATCGGGGTCGTTTGTGATGTCAGCCTGGCTGGCACCGCACAAGCGTCCCAGTGATGCGAAATTGGCGCCGTACGAGTGCGGGATTGTCCCCGAATACGAACCGCCGCAGCGCTTCCCGGTGCGCTTTTATCTGGTCGCCATGATCTTTGTCATCTTTGACATTGAAGTCGTCTTCATGTACCCGTTCGCCGTTGTTTTCCGTCAATTGCACACTTTCGGACTCATCGAGGTGCTGGCGTTCTCCCTTACGGTCTTTGGTGCGCTCCTGTTTCTCGTGAGCGAGGGTGCCCTGTCGTGGGGACCCGTGAAGCACCTGACCCCCGGTATTCCCTCACGCACCAGTTCATCGACCATCGTGCGTATCGGCGCGGACGCAGAAGAAGCGGCTTGATTCATGGGTTTTGAGGATCTACAGCACAACTTCCTGACCGGCCAGCTCGAGGACCTCGTGCGCTGGGCCCGCCGTGCATCGGTCTGGCCGGCGTCGTTCGGTCTGGCGTGTTGTGCGATCGAGATGATGAGCGCGGGCGGAGCCGACTTCGATCTCGCGCGCTTTGGTATGGAAGTCTTTCGCAACTCACCGCGCCAAGCCGACCTCATGATCGTCGCCGGACGCGTGTCGCAGAAGATGGCCCCGGTCCTTCGCCAGGTCTACGACCAGATGATGGAGCCCAAGTGGGTCATCTCGATGGGCGTGTGCGCGTCGACGGGCGGCCTCTTCAACAACTACGCGATTGTCCAGGGCGTTGACCAGATCGTGCCGGTGGACGTCTACGCGCCAGGCTGCCCGCCGAGCCCCGAGACCCTGATGCACGCGATCCTCACGCTGCACGAGCAGATTCGCACCGGCGAGATCATGCAGCGTCGCAGTGAGGGTCGTCCGACACACGTCGAGGCGGTACAGAATCTCTGGACCCCTGAGGTGCCAGTGGCGGTAAGGGTGGGAACCCCGAAGTGATTTCCCTTCCCCCCTTGGCCCCCCCAGCCGTAGTCACCAGCGACGCGCTGGCCTGTGACCTCGCCTGTTTCCCTACCCGCGACCAGTACTTCGCCCTGGTGTCGTCCTTCAAGGACGACGGTTTCGAACTCTGCGCTGACGTGTGCGGGGTCGACTATCTCGAGTACATGGACCGGGCACTACCCGAGGGTGTCGCAGCGACGCGCTTCGAGGTCGTCACGAACCTGCTCAGCTTGTCCAAGAAGCGGCGCGTGCGTATCCGCGTCCAGGCCGGCAACGAAGACCCTGAGGTCGACACGTTGTTCGACCTCTACCCCGGGAGCGAAGCCATGGAGCGCGAGGCGTTCGACATGTACGGCATCCTCTTCACCAACCACCCCGACCTCACGCGCATACTGATGCCCGAGGACTGGGAAGGTCACCCCCTACGCAAGGACTACGGGTCGGGGCGCGTGCCCGTGCAGTTCAAGGAAGCGCCGGGTCCTCGATGAGCGAACCCACCATCCGCACCGCCGAGCGCGTCGAGCTGCTGGTCGGCGAGACATCTGAGGGCGCGCAGGAACTCCAACCGCGCAAGCAGACCGGCTCGGACGAGCTCGGCCGTGAGGTCGGCGCGGTCCTTCGCCTGAACGGACTCAACCTCGACCCCAACTCGATCGACTACGAACGCCGCGACGACGAAACCATGATCATCAACATGGGTCCGTCGCACCCGTCGACGCACGGCGTGCTTCGCCTGATGCTTGAACTCGACGGCGAGTTCGTCCTTCGCACCAAGCCCGTCATTGGTTACCTGCACACGGGCATGGAGAAGACCGCAGAGGAACTGAGCTACGTCCAGGGCGGCACCAACGTGACCCGGATGGACTACCTCTCGCCGGTGATCAACGAGCTCTGCTACTCAATGGCCGTCGAGAAGTTGCTCGGCATCGAGGTGCCCGAGCGCGCCGTGTGGATTCGCATGATGATGAGCGAGCTCAACCGCGTGTCCTCACACTTGGTGTGGATGGCGACCAACGGCATGGACCTCGGTTCCACGTCGATGATGATCTACGGCCTGCGCGATCGCGAACTGGTCCTGGCCTTCTTCGAGAAGACCGCCGGACTACGAATGAACTTGAACTACGTGCGCCCCGGTGGCGTGGCGGCGGACCTACCCGACGGTTGGCAGGACGACGTGCTCGTCATCTGCGACACGGTCACCGAGCGAACCTACGAATACGACCAGCTCCTCACCGGTCAGCCCATCTTCCGTCAGCGCTTGGTCGGGGTTGCACCCATCACCGCGGAAGAGGCCTTGGCCCTCAGCGTCACCGGTCCGTTGCTCCGCTCGACGGGCGTTCCGTGGGACCTTCGCCGTTCCATGCCGTACCTCGCCTACGACCAGGTGGAGTTCGACGTCATCGTCGGCACCTACGGCGATAACTTCGACCGTTACGCCATCCGCCTCAACGAGATTCGCGAGTCGTTGCGCATCGTGCGTCAGTGCATCGACATGATGCCCAAGGGCGACTACCGCAGTCAGGACGCAAAGGTCACGCCGCCACCGCGCGCGCGCATCGGCGAGTCGATGGAAGCGCTGATCCACCACTTCAAGCTCTTCACCGAGGGCTTCCACGTTCCCGCGGGCGAGGTGTACTCGGCCGTCGAGTCCCCGCGCGGCGAGATTGGCTGCTACATCGTCTCCGATGGCGGCCCGAAGCCCTACCGCCTGCACGTGCGCGGTCCGAGTTTCGTGAACCTGCAGGCCATCCCGCTCTTGATGCGTGGTGGTTCGATGTCCGACGCCATCACCGTGATTTCCACTGTCGACCCCGTCATGGGAGAAGTAGATCGATGAGCCATTTTCGTAGCGATATCCGCCAGCGCGCTGAAGAGCTCGTCGCCCTGTACCCGCGTCAGCGTTCGGCGATGCTGCCGATGCTGCACCTCGCCCAGGAGCAGGACGGCTACCTGAGCGATGAGGGAATCGCCGAAGTCGCCGAACTGACCGGCACCACGCCGGCCGAAGTGCGCGGTACCGCCGCGTTCTACGACATGTTCCACCTCGAGCCCGTGGGTAAGTACGTCGTCGGCGTCTGTACCAACATCGCCTGCCTGCTCGCCGGCGGTGAAGAGTTCCTCGAGCACGCCAGCAAGAAGCTCGGCTGCCCGGTGGGATCCACCTCCGATGACGGACTGTTCACGCTCGAAGAGACCGAGTGCCTGGCGGACTGCAACATCGCTCCCGTCGTGCAGGTGAACCACCGCTACGTGCGCACCACGACGCCCGAGACCTTCGACGCGATGATCGACGACTTGCGTAGTGGCAAGCTCGACCATGACGTTCCCTCGCACGGCACGCTGATCCGCGTGCGCCGCAGCGGCGGACTTCGCGCCGCGCGCCAGGAAGTCGCCGACCAGCGCCAGACGGCCAAGGCCGCACGCGATGCCCGCGTCGAAAGTGAGAAGAAGTAATGGCTTCGCTCGACGCGCCCCAGATCGTCTCGTCGCGCAAGGACTACGCCGACTCGTTCACGCTCAGCCGCTACCTCGAGACCGGCGGGTACGTAGCTTTGAAGAAGGCGCTCACGATGTTCCCCGAGGTCGTCGCCGCGGAGGTCGACGCCGCGTCGCTGCTGGGACGCGGCGGTGCTGGTTTCCCCGCCGGACGCAAATGGTCGATGTTGCGCAAGTCACCGATCTCGTACCTCGTCGTCAACGGCGACGAGTCCGAGCCCGCGACGTTCAAGGACCACTACCTCGTCGAGCGTGACCCGCACCAGCTCGTCGAGGGCGTCATCATCGCCTCGTACGCGCTCCAGGTCAACCAGGCCTTCATCTTCATGCGTGGCGAGTTCGCGCTCGGTCTCGAGCGCGTCCAGCAGGCGGTCAACGACGCCTACGCGCACGGCGCGCTCGGTTCCAAGATCTTCGGCTCAGACTTCTCGCTCGACATCGTCGTGCACCCCGGCGCCGGCGCCTACATCTGCGGCGAGGAGACCTCGCTGATCGAGGCCCTCGAGGGCAAGCGTGGTTTTCCGCGCATCAAGCCGCCGTTCTTTCCCGCGGTCACCGGTCTCTACGGTGAGCCCACGGTCGTTAACAACGTCGAGACCATGTCGAATCTGCCGTGGATCGTGAACAACGGTGGCGCCGCCTTCGCCGCCCTCGGTGCCGGCCGCTCGACGGGAACTCGTCTTTTTGCGCTCGCGGGACGGGTGAAGAATCCCGGCGTCTACGAGATCGAAATGGTGAAGAACACCTTCCGTGACCTGATCTACGACCCCCGACTGGGCGGTGGCATCATCGACGACAAGCAGATTAAGGCTTTCATCCCCGGTGGCGTGTCCGCCCCGTGGTTCGGCCCCGAGTTGTTGGACCTGCCGCTCGGCCAGGACGAAGTGGCGGAGAAGGGCTCGATGCTCGGCTCGGGTTCGATCGTCGTGATGGACGAGACCAGTTGCGTCGTGCGCGCCACGTGGCGCATCACCAAGTTCTTCTCGCGCGAGTCTTGTGGCCAGTGCACGCCGTGCCGTGAAGGCTCGGGCTGGATTGAGCGGGTGATGTATCGCCTCGAGAACGGGGGCGGGCGGATGGAAGACATCGATCTCCTGCTCGACCTCTGCGACAACATCGCCCCCGGCCTCACATGGCCGCCCCAGCAAACCACGATCTGTGTACTCGGACCTTCAATCCCGTCCTCGGTGCATTCGGCAATTCAAATGTTCCGCGACGATTTCGTAGCGCACGTAGAGCACGGAGGGTGTCCGCATGACTGACGTGACGCGAACAACGGTCCAGGTCACGCTGAACGGCCGTGTCATTGAGGCCAAGCCCGGTGAGTTACTCATCGAGGCCGCCGAGCGCGCCGGTACCTACGTGCCGCGCTTCTGCTACCACCCGCGTATGGAGCCAGTTGGCGTATGCCGCATGTGCCTCGTCGAGGTGGACAGTCCTCGCGGCGCGACCCTGCAGCCCGCCTGCTACCTGCGAGTGAATGACGGCATGAACGTCGTCACCGACTCCGAAAAGGTGAAGAAGGCCCAGGACGGCGTCCTCGAGTTCCTACTCGCCAACCACCCGCTCGACTGTCCGATCTGCGACAAGGGCGGCGAGTGCCCCCTGCAGGACCAGACCCTGGCCCACGGCTCGGGCGAGACCCGCTTCATCGAAGAGAAGCGTCACTTCGTCAAGCCCATCGAGATCGGCGAACTCGTGCTGCTCGACCGCGAGCGCTGCATCCAGTGCTCGCGCTGCACGCGTTTCCAGGCAGAAGTCGCCGGCGACGCCCAGATCGATTTCTCCGGTCGCGGCGACCTCATCGAGGTCGCGCAGTCACCCACACAGCCGTTCGATTCGGTCTTCTCGGGTAACACCGTCCAGATCTGTCCTGTCGGCGCGCTCACTGCCAAGCCCTACCGGTTCAGTGCCCGCCCCTGGGACCTCGAGCAGGTCGAGAGCACTTGTACGACCTGCGCGGTGGGATGTCGCGTCGCCGTCCAGTCGTCGGGCAACCGGCTAACGCGCGTGCTCGGCGTCGACAGCGACCCCGTGAACCACGGTTGGCTCTGCGACAAGGGTCGTTTTACACTCGATTCGATTGACGGCAACATTTTGTCTAGCGACCCGTTGCTCGCAACCTCACGAATCACCGAACCTATGGTGCGCCGCGACGGCGAACTGGTGCCGGTCAGTTGGGGAGAGGCTCTTCGCGAAGCGGCGACCCTGTTGCGCGACGCATCCGCGACGCCCGGTGGCGTGGGCGCCATTGGCGGCGCGGCGCTTACGAATGAAGGAGCGTTCGCTTGGGAGCGTTTCGTCAGGGGAGTGCTCTCCAGTGAGCACGTCGACGCCCAGTACGGTGACGGACTGGACGCCAAACTGCTCCAGGCGCTGCCGAAGGCCACCATCGAAGAGGCCGCGAACGCCCGCACGGTCGTCACGTTGACCGGTGACTTGCGCGAGGAACTGCCCATCCTGTTCCTGCGCCTGCGCGAGAACGCGGTCAAGCGTCACAACTCGATTGTCGAGTTCTCCTTCGGTCCATCGGCGCTGCGCTCGGTCGCTCGTACGTCGCTCGTGGTGCGACCCGGTGAGGCGCACATCGTCGCCAAGGCCATTGCCCAAGGTGGCGAACTGCCCAAGGGTGTCGTCATCAGCGAGGATGAGCTCAACGATGCTCGCCGCCTCGTCGGCGAAAGTGGCGAAGGTGTCGTCTTCGTCGTCGGACGTCCAAACCTCGCCGAGGACCAGCGCGTGATCGAAGCCGCTATCCGGACCCTCGCCGAGCGTTACCCGCAGGCGAAGTTCCTGCCCGCCCTTCGTCGCTCGAACGTGAACGGCGCCCTCGACATGGGTCTCAGCCCGTCACTGCGACCGGGACGGGGTTTTGACGCCAGCGTGACCGGCCGCGACACACTGGCCCAGCTCGAAGCGCTGCGCAGTGGCGACCAGAAGGCCGTACTGCTGCTCGGTGGTTGCCTGCTCGGCAACGTCGTCGACGTTGAAGCCGCGAAGGCCGCTCTCGAGAACGCCGACGTGGTCGCGGTCACGGGACACGGCGGCGCCACGCTCGCGTACGCGAAGGTCGTGCTGCCCGCCGCGGTCCAGCACGAGCGCTCGGGCACCGTCACCAACATCGAAGGTCGCGTATCCGCCGTCTCGCCAAAGATAGTGGCGCCGGGTTCGGCATGGCACGACGTCGCGATCGCCGCTGAGCTGGCCGAGGAATTCGGTCAGAATCTCGGTCTAATTTCGGTCGAGCAGACCGCACAAACCATCGAAGAAACCACGGGCTACCCGGCGCTGTCGGTACTGAACGACGAGGTCTACGACGGCGTCGTCGTCGGACGCCACGAAGTGCCCTCGCGGCGCCACAGTATGGACCCGATGGCGTTCCCCGGCATCCGTTCCACCGACTCGGTGGGACTGGGCTCGCGCACGGGCACGACCGTCGTCACGAACGCCACCGGTGACGTCACGACGAGCGCCGCGCTCTGGAGCGACGTCGCGGCCGGTCACGGTGTCGACGTGCCGCTCGCGGACGCCTACTCGCTGCGTGTCGTCTTGAGCCGCAGGCTCTACGACCGTGGAATCGCCATGCAGGGATCTCCCGCGCTGTACAACATGGTGCCGGCGACCGTGCTGCACCTCAATCACTTCGATCTCGACCGCCTGGGTGTCGCGAGCGGCGAGTACGTCAAGGTGAACGGCCCGCGAGGATCGCTCGAACTGCCGGTCGCCCTTGACGACGGCGTGGTGAGGGGGACGACCAACGTCGCCTTCGCGACGCGCAACGTCGACGGCGTCAACGTGATCCCTGACCTGATCGACAGCGACAGTGTCATCAGCCAGGTTCGATTGGAGACGCGATGAACCAGTTGCTCGCATCGTCTGACCCGCTCTTCGCCCACGGCGTCACCGGTGTCGTGCTGCTCATCGTCCTGATCAAGGTCCTGATTGGTTTCGCCGTCATCATGGGATCAGTCACGATCATGATCTGGTTCGAGCGCAAGGCGATCTCGGACATGCAGAGTCGGATCGGGCCCCAACGGTGGGGACCGTTCGGCCTCTTCCAGACGTTGGCCGACGGTCTCAAGCTCATCGCGAAGGAGGACCTCGTTCCCGCCGAGGCGGACCGCTTCGTCTTCAAGTTGGCGCCGTACCTCGTGCTCGTTCCCGCGTTCATCACGTTCGCGCTCGTGCCCCTCGGCGGCACCATGCACATCGCCGGCCACACGGTCATGCTGCAGGTCGCGAACCCGCCCATGGGAATTCTCCTCATGCTCGCGATGTCGGGCGTCTCGGTCTACGGGGTCATGCTCGCGGGCTGGTCGTCGGGCTCGAAGTACCCGCTGCTCTCCTCAGTGCGCGCGAGCGCCCAGATGATCAGCTACGAGGCGGCCCTCGGCATGACCGTCGTCACTATCATCCTCGCGACCGGTTCATTGTCGACCCACAACATCGTCGCCGCCCAGGCTGGCGGCGTCTGGCACTGGAACATCATCCGTCTCGGCATCGTCCCCTTCGTCGTGTTCCTCATCGCGATCACCGCCGAACTCAACCGCCCCCCCTTCGACGTGGTCGAAGCCGAGAGCGAACTGGTCGGCGGTTTCAACACCGAGTACTCGTCGATTCGATTCGGTATCTTCTACCTCGCCGAGTTCATGAACACGATCACCATGTCGGCGATCATCGTCACGCTCTTCCTCGGCGGTCCCGCCGGGTGGGTCCCGAATGTCCCTCATCTGCGCTGGGTGTTCCCGATCCTCTGGTTCGTCGCGAAGGTCACCTTCTTCTGCTTCAGTTACATCTGGTTCCGCGCCTCACTGCCGCGTTTCCGTTACGACCAGGTCATGGACCTCGGCTGGAAGCGGCTGATCCCGCTGTCGCTCGGTTGGATGCTCATTGTCGCCGGCTTCTTGATCGCCCCGGCGTGGGGCTTTCTCATGGCCTCGCTGGTGCTGCTCGCCTGGATCGTGCTCACCCGAGCCTTCGAACTCGGCCAGGGTCGCGAGGGTGGTACCCGCGATGCGGTGCTGCCCACAGTGGGTGAGCGTCCGATTCCCGGACGCGTCATACGCAGGTTCACCGACGGGGAGCAGAGCTGATGGCCAAGCTTTTTGACTTCTTCGGCGGTTTCAAGTTGACCCTGGCGCACATTGGCCGCCCGACGGTCACCAACAGTTACCCGAAGGTGAAGCGGCCCAAGCAGCCCCGCCAGCACGGTCGCCACGTACTCAACCGCTACGAGGACGGGATGGAGAAGTGCATCGGCTGTGAGTTGTGCGCCGGAGTCTGCCCCGCCAACTGCATCTACGTGCGTGGTCTGGACAATCCGCCGGACCACCCGGTCAGCCCCGGCGAGCGCTACGGCTACGTCTACGAGATCAACTACCTTCGCTGCATCCACTGCGACTTGTGCGTGGAGGCCTGCCCGACCCAGGCGATCACCGAATCCAAGATGTTCGAGTTCTCCTTCTCGAACCGCTCCGACGCGATCTACACGAAGTCCGAGCTCCTCGTCGACGACCAGGGCTTCCCGCAGCGACTGCCGTGGGAGGACTGGCGTGAGGGCGAAGCCGCGATGACTGGTGGATGGATGCGCGCCACCTCTCCCGCCGGCGACGCGTCGTTCGAGGGTGTCGTCCAGTGGACGGCTGACCTCGGTGAGGGAATCCGCGCGCCCGAAGCCGGCCAGTCAGAGAATCGCGATGATGAAGCGACCGGATCGAAGCAGCTTCGCACGGTCTTCTCGCGCCACCTCAACCCCGAGGACGTACCACTGGACCAGCGCGGTCTGCAGGGTCTGGTGAGCAGCGTCAAATCGAAGCTCCCTCATCGCCGAGGAGACAAGTCATGATTGCCAGCACCTACGCGCTTGCGAGCATCTTGGTCTTTGTGACCGCAGCGCTGCTCATTCTCGGCGGCGCCGTCGGCGTGATCACGATGAAGAATCCCGTGCACAGTGCGCTGAGTCTCATAATGACGCTCTTCGGCGTGGCCGTCGCCTTCGTCGCCCAGTCGGCCGACTTCCTCGCAGCGGTCGAGATCATCGTCTACGCGGGCGCCATCGTCGTGCTGTTCCTGTTCGTCATCATGTTCCTCGGCGTCGACCGCAAGGAGAACGTCCACGTCGAGCCGCTCGTCGGTCAGCGCGCGTTCGCGGGCGTCGGCGTCATCATCACGATCGCCGGCCTCATTGCACTCATGGCCAAGTCGCACTGGGTCACCGGGACCATGTCGGTGTCGACCAACGGTGTCAAGCTCGCCGTGGGCCAGGGCAACGTCAAGCAACTCGGCACCGCGGTGTTCACGACGTACCTGTTCGCTTTCGAAGCCACGGCCGCGCTGCTCGTGATCGCCGTCGTCGGTGCAGTGCTGCTCGCACGCCGCGAGCGAACCCTGCAAAGTGAAGAGGTAGAGGTATGAACGTACCCGCCGCCTGGTATCTGATCCTCGCCGCTGTGCTCTTCGGTGTCGGAGCCTTCGGGCTGCTGACGCGGCGCAGCGCCCTGATCATGTTCATGTGCATCGAGTTGATGCTGAACGCGGTCAACCTCACCTTCGTCACGTTCTCGCGCACGCTGAGCGACATCGGGGGACAGGCGAGCGTCTTTTTCATCATGGTCGTCGCCGCCGCGGAGGTCACCGTCGGTCTCGGCATCGTGGTCGCAATCTTCCGGCGCCGTTCGTCGACTTCGGTCGATGATCTTTCGGAGCTAAAGGGCTGAGATGGCACATATTTCGACACTCGTACTGTTGATGCCCCTGGTGGGCTTCTTCTTCGTCCTCTTGAACGGACGCCATATGAAGGAGGCGCAGGTCGGCTGGGTCGCGACCGGCGCCGTCGGACTCAGCTTCGTCGGGACCGTGATCTCGTTCTTTCTCTTGCTGCATGACTCGAACCGTGAGGTCACCGTCAAGCTCTTCACGTGGATCAGCGTGGGTACCTTGCACGTGCCCGCCGCTCTCTTGGTCGACCCGCTGTCGATCACGATGTGCCTGTTCGTCACCGGTATCTCGACACTCATCCACCTCTACTCGATCGGTTACATGCACGGTGAGAGGGACTTCCGCAAGTTCTTCCTCTATCTGAACCTCTTCGTGTTCTCGATGCTGACCCTCGTGCTCGCCAACAACCTGGTCCTCACGTTCGTGGGCTGGGAAGGCGTGGGCGTCTGCTCCTACTGGCTCGTGAGTTTCTACTTCGACCGTGACTCCGCCGCCTCGGCGGGCAAGAAGGCCTTCATTTACAACCGCGTGGGTGACGTGGGCCTGCTGATCGCTATGTTCCTGCTGTTCTCGCACCTCCACACGCTCACCTACGTCGGCGTGTTCGCGAAGGCTGGATCACTGTCGCCGACCATCGCGACGTTGACCGTGCTCGCGCTGCTGCTAGCCGCCACCGGTAAGAGCGCGCAGATCCCGCTGTTCAACTGGCTGCCCGATGCCATGGAAGGCCCGACCCCGGTGTCGGCGCTGATCCACGCGGCGACCATGGTCACCGCCGGTGTCTACCTGCTCGTTCGTATGTCGCCAATCCTCGCGCTGTCCTCGTCGGGACGCATGACCATCGCAGTGATCGGCGGCGTGACGGCCTTCGTCGCCGCCACGATCGCCACGTCCCAGAAGGACATCAAGAAGGTCCTCGCCTTCTCGACCATCTCCCAGATTGGCTACATGGTCCTCGCGGTCGGTGTCGGCGCGTACTCGGCCGCCATCTTCTTGATGGTGTGCCACGCCTTCTTCAAGGCGCTGCTCTTCCTCGGTTCGGGCTCGGTCATCCACTCGCTCAACGGCGAGCAGGACATGCGAAAGATGGGCGGACTGCAGAAATATCTCCCGCTCACGTTCCCGACATTCCTGATTGGCTGGCTCGCCATCTCGGGCATACCGCCGTTCGCCGGTTTCTGGGCGAAGGGTGACGTGCTCACGAACGTCTTCCAGCACAACAAGATCCTTTGGGTCCTCGGCGTGCTGACGGCGATCCTGACCGCGTACTACATGACTCGGCTCTTCGTGCTCACGTTCCGTGGCACCGAGCGCTTCCGCGAGGAGACCCACGGCCACGATCCGCACGAGTCGCCATGGGTCATGACGACGCCGCTCATCGTGCTCGCGCTGCTCTCGACCGTGGGCGGCATCCTCGACTTGCCGTGGATCCACCACGACTCGCTCGCCGGCTTCCTCGCCCCGACCTTCGGGTACGTGGTGCCGAGCGTCGCGCAGAGCACCCTCGCCCAGACCGGACTCGCCCTCGTGGACATCGCGGCCGCCGTGATCGGCCTCTTCGCCGCGTTCACCATCTGGCGCGGAATCTCCGAGTCCAAGCGCTACGAGTCGTCCTT
>PKWW01000063.1 GCA_003132165.1 Acidimicrobiaceae bacterium
CCCGGGCGGCCCACCAGTAAAACAAAGGAAATTTGAGAGTTTTGATTTCACGAGACTGAATAAATCCCACGGATTTCCCACACGTCACATCCAGACATTAGCGTCTCAACTATGAGCGGAGGTCTTCGACAAAGGTCTGACGGGGTCTGGGAGATCAGGTTTGAAACTGGACGAGACCCCGTCACGGGTCGACGGCGCCAAAAGAGCCGGAGTGTCCGAGGCACTAAGGGCGAAGCCCAGAAAATACTCAACGCCTTGGTTGTCGAAGCTGACGCTGGGGCATATCTCGGAACCTCAACCACGTTCGAACAACTCTGCACACAGTGGTTAGCTCAATCGGGGAATGATCTCAGTCCAACGACTCTTCGTCGATACAAGAACCTACTTTCAAAGCGGATTCTTCCAGCCCTGGGACCGAGGCCGGTCCACAGCATTCGAACAATGGATCTTGATCAGCTCTACTTGGGATTGACCAAGCAGGTTGGATTGGCGCCGGCGACCGTCCGCCAAGTCCACTCCGTAATCCGACGCGCGTTTCGCCAAGCTGTCCGCTGGGGTTGGGTTTCTACGAATCCCGCGATCAACGCGAGCCCGCCTCGGCTCGTGAAAGCTGACCTCTCTCCTCCCGACGTCGCTCAAGTCGGAAAGATTCTTGAAATGGCGCGCGCCGACGATCCTCAACTTGCGCGCTTTCTTCACATCGCCGCTTCGACCGGCGCGCGTAGAGGAGAACTTTGTGCCCTTCGCTGGTCAAATCTCAACACAGAATCTCAAACGCTCACCATCGAACGTTCGATCATCGAAGTCCCCGGCGGACTCGCCGAGAAAGATACCAAGACCCACGCCAATCGCCGAATCGCCCTCGACCCTGGAACATTGGACGTGTTCGAAGAGCAGCGAATCGAGATGCTCAATTTTGCCCACGACGCCAGCCTGAAGTTAACCGACGACTCCTACATTTTTTCACGCGAACCTGACGGCGCAATCCCCTGGACCCCAGGCACCGTCACCAGACGGTTCGAAGTGATCAGACACTCTCTTGGTTACGACAAGATCCGCCTCCACGATTTTCGTCACTTCACGGCCACTCGACTGATGGCGGCCGGCGTACCCGTTCGGACCGTCTCCGGCCGCCTGGGGCACGCCAATGCTGCGACCACGCTTTCGGTCTACGCCCACTGGGTTGAGGCAAGCGACCAGGAAGCTGCGACTGTCATGGGCCTTCTTCTGCCTCAGTCGAAGCCGAAGGTTTAGCGGTCGTCATGCAAGGAAGTTATGTTCCTCTAATTGATACTGCAAAGTTAATCGTTAATGATATACTACGAAGTATGCCTAAGCAGTCGACAGCAATGAAGATCGCACGAATCACTGTTGACCAATGGGGTCTTGTCACTCGTCAACAGGCGAGACATGCAGGCATCCCACCCGCCACGCTGGCACGAATGATTGCCTCAGGGACCCTCGAACGAGTCACTCAAGGCGTATACCTTGCTGCCGGAAGCCCTCGACCTAATCACCTCGAACTTCGCGCTGCTTACCTACAACTTGAACCGGGCGTGCCCGCTTGGCGTCGAGTTCCAAGTAGTGGGGTTGTGTCTCATCGATCAGCCGCTTCGCTGTACGATCTTGGCCACCTCACAGCCGACGTTCATGAATTCACGTTTGAAACGCGTCGACAAACTCGACTCGACGACGTGCGTCTGCACAAACTTCCACTCGAGGAATCGGAATGTATAACGCTGCAGGGAATGTTTGTCACCCGACCATCTCGAATCGTCGCAGATCTCCTTCGAGAGAACGAAGACTTCGAAGCGGTGGCACAGATTACGGTCGAGGCAATTAGGGAAGTGAAGGATTACCTTCCAAACTTCGTTGTCGAGCTCAATCGAGTTGCGACCCGCGTGGGAGAGGACGCAGGAAACGGCCGTGCAGTACTTCGTCGACTCGTGGACGTTGCGGGAGACGAAGAACTTATATCTCAATTCGAGATCTTTGATGAGCCCATGGCGAAGCGTACGTGAACGTCTCTCAGTACGGCTCCCCTGAGGCGTTCCGCACCGCACTGACCGCTCGACTACGAGAACGGTCGAAAGCAAGCAAGTGGACTCTGGTCCAGTTGCAACGCCAGTTCGCCTACGACCGCTTTCTGGAACGTCTTTACTTTGAGGATGACGGTTGGATACTCAAGGGTGCCACGGCGTTGCTCGCACGCAATATCGGCGTACGAGGGAGCCTTGATCTCGACCTCTACATGCCGGCGACACATGAAATTGCTGAGGCAATCGTTAGACGAGCAGCCCAATTACCAATCGACTGGATGCGATTCGAGGTTGGACTATCAAAACCAATGAAGGTTGGCATCCGACTTAGCATCACTGCGTCCATTGGATCCACTCGGTGGGTGGGCTTTCCGATCGATATTGTTGGCGGTGAGTTGAACATCACGGGTGCACCAGATGACGTGCCGGCCTTGGCGCGAGGAATAATGCCTGACATAGCTCAGCGCGGTTATCGCGTCTATCCAATTGTTGATCACGTTGCTGACAAAGTGGCTGCGACCTACGAGGTCTATGGAGCGAGTGGACAGGTCTCGACCCGGTATCGCGACCTCGTCGATCTCGTAGCAATCATCTCAGGAGTTTCCATCAAAGCTGAACACCAAGCGCGCGCGCTCATGTCAGAATTCAAGAGGCGTTCACTCGAGTTTCCTACCGCTTTCGCGGTGCCAGATCGACAAGCATGGGAGCGAGGCTACCGATTAGAGTGCGCACAATCGCTTCTCTCTTTGGCTGATGATTTAGATACTGCGCTGTCTCTCGTTGGTTCTTTCCTGAACCCACTTCTTTTAGGGAAAACAGAAGGCACCTGGTCCCACGATGAACTTCGTTGGCTCTAAGTTCATTCCATGACTTGGATGGACACTTTCCCCGAACACTAAGCAGCGAAGCCAAGAGGCACCGAAAAACATTCGCTCGCATTGCTGCGACAACGTCCGTCTCCACGATTTTCGTCACTCTGCCGCAACTCGACTTGTCGAAGCGGGTGTTCCCGTTTACGCCATATCCGGGCGGTTAGCGCATGCCAACCCCGCGACAACTCTTTCGGTCTACGCACATTTCTTTGCGGCGACCGATCAGGTGGCGGTGGTCATGGGCAATCTTTTGCCTTCGTCCCCGCCAAAAAAGAGGTAGGAACTTTCAGTTGAGCATTCCGCTCGAAAGGTACTTCTCAATTCTCGACTACGAAAGCCCGAGCTCTACGGGGACTTGATCGAGTGCTTCAAGATCTACCTTTTGGTGACGGATTCTCTCGTATTTGGCTTCAACAAGACTGATGTCTTCGTTACGCATTTCGCGGACCACCGCGCCGGTGTCAATCCCGCTTGATTCAGGG
>PKWW01000041.1 GCA_003132165.1 Acidimicrobiaceae bacterium
AGCGGCCGAGTAGTTCGACATGCTGAAACCCGACGGCCAGAGTCCGGAAGTGAAGAAGTCGCTCGCGGGCCGAAAGGACGTGAAGAACATCCAGACGATTGGAAAGACGCAGAAAAGCGCCACGATCGCCAGCGTCACGTGTCCGACGGTCGTGTGTCGCCACGAACGGGTCGTCGAGAACATTGGCGACTGCTCGTCGCGCACCCTGGCACCTCGATCCCGTCGGGCTGGGGTGATGGGAGGCGAGGGAGTTCTGAATTCCTTGTGGTCGACCGTTGGTTCGAGGGTAATGAGTCCCATGCTGCTCCTAGTTGTCGTAAAAGCTGAAGCGGTCGAGGAGACGAACGCACACGAGTGCGACCACGGCGAAGACGGCGAAGAAGCACACCGCCGCCGCCGAGGCGAGCCCCACGTTGAAACTCTCGAAACCGTTCTGGTACAAGAAGTAGTAGATGTCGGTCGTCGAGCCCTCGGGCCCACCCTGGGTCAGGGCGTTGACCAGCGGGAAGATGATCTGGCTCGACAACAGCACGACGGTGATGAACATGAACAGGAGTGTCGGCGAGAGCAGGGGCAGCGTGACCCGACGAAAGACCTGCAGCCGGCTGGCGCCGTCAACCGCCGCCGCCTCGAAGTACTCGACGCTGATCGCAGCGAGACCGGCGGTGATGACCAGCACCGAAACCCCGAGGACCTTCCACCCGCTCGTCAGGGCGATCGCGTACCTGGCGGTGTTGAGTTGTTGCAGCCAGTTCGTTGGCGCGAGCCCGAACCATCCGAGCACGGTGTCAACGAAGCCGCCCACCGGGGAGAGGAGGAACTCCCACAGCGTCGCGGTGACGATCGGCGAGACGAGGACGGGTAGGAAGATCAGCGCACGGTAGACCGTGCTCGCCCGGGGCGAGACGTGCTGGGCCACGGTGGCTATCCCCAACGGCAAGAGAAGACCGAAGATCAACAGACCGACCAGGAAGAACCCGCTCGTCCCAACGGCCTTCCAGAGCGCCGGCATGCGCAGCAACTCGGAGTAGTTGCTCCAGCCCACATTGACCTTGGGAGTCGTCGGGAGCAGATTCCACCGGTAGAAGGAATAGTCGAGCGTCTCCACGAGCGGCCGGTAGATCCAGAGCACCAGACCAATGACGGCGGGCACCAGATAGAGGTAGGGCTCAGAGCCCGACAAGAGCCGTCGACCCTTACTCGTTGTGACGCGTCCTACCTCCGCGGGGGCGAACGGGCGTTGCTCGGTGACTTCGACCAGCATCAGGGTTCCTAGTGCTCGCCAGCGGACATCAGGGCGTCGTCGAGTTTCTCCTCGGTGCTCGCGCCGCCGATGTGACTTCGTAGCAGCTCGAGGTCGAGTTGGTAGAGGACGTTTTCATCGGTACCCGGCGTGAGATGCGTCGCGTAGGCCCCCGAACCGTCGACGTCGATGCGCGTGAAGCCGCTGCCCGTCACGCCGCGAAAGAGCCCGGCGTCGCTCGCCCGCACGTCAACCTGATACGCCGTCGCCGTCGCCACCCAGACCGGTACGCCGCCGAGCGCCCCACCCGAGACGTGGTGGGTGTGTCCGGCGAGGATCATCACGACATCGCGACCCTCGACCACTGCGGCCAGCCGCTCGGGCTCGCGCAGCGTGATCAGATTGATCACGTCGATGGGCCCGGGAATGGGCGGATGATGGAACGCCACGATCGTGCCGAGCGGCGCCGGCACCGCCAGTTGCTCGTCGAGCCAGGTGAGCTGCTCGTCATCGAACTCACCGTGGTGCCCATCCTTCGCCGTTGAATCGAGTCCGATGATCCGAAGTCCATCGATCCAGAGCACTTGATCGCTCTTCCTCTCGGCATCGTCGTCGTCGAACAGCTCGGCGCGGAATGCCCCGCGCTCATCATGATTACCGGGCAGGTACATCACCGGCACGCCGGTGCGCTCACTGAACGCATCGACGAGCGATCGCAGTCGTCGGTAGGCCTCGGGCTCGCCCTGGTCGGCCAAGTCGCCGGTCAGCAGGACCGCGTCGAATCGCCCGGTCTCCTCGAGCGTCGCGAGTATTTCGTTGAGGATGGCGAAGGAATCAACCTTCCCGTGCAAGGAACCCTCGGCGACGATGTGGAGGTCGGAGAGTTGGATGATGACCTTGGACTCAGACATCCGAACCACCTTCTGTCTCGAGCGAGCTTCCCGACACCGAGTGCGCAGGCTCGCCGTCGCCATCCTCGAGCAGCATCTCGCGTAGTCGCCCCACCTCTTCAGTGCTGAGGCCGTGCGCGACGAGGTAGGACTCGACGTCACCGTGGGTCGCGCGAACCGTCGACAGGACGCCGTAGATGAGGTACGACTCGCAGCCGAGCATCGCGACGAAGGACTCGCGATCCTGGCCCGCCGCTTCGGCACGCGCCAGAATCGCCTCGTGGAACGCCGGCGTGAGGAAAAGACTCGTCGCCTCGTAGTCGCGAGCAATCACGTCGTCAGGAACCCCGAGCAACGAGAGCAGCAACGCGATCACCACTCCCGTACGGTCCTTGCCACCCGTGCAGTGCACCAGTGCCGGCATGGTCGCGGGTTGCGCGAGTTGGCGCAGCACCTCGGCGACGGCCGGTCCTCGCTGGGACACCAGGAACCGGTAGACGTCGTCGAGAGTACTGAACTGGGCGCGGTCGACGAGTTCGTCGTCGTCCTGACGGTAGGTGAAGAGCGGAATCGATATCAGTTGGGCGTCAGCGTTCAGCCGGTCCGGCGCACTCGTTCGTTCGTCGAGTTCACGAAGGTCGATCGAAGTGCGTAGTGGTAGCTGGGTGAGCAGCTCACGGCCCTGGTCGTCGACCATGTGCACGGCGTCACCACGGAGCACCTTGCGCCGAGCGACCACGCGACCGTCGTGCGTGACGTACCCGCCAATGTCGCGGACGTTCAGCGTACCCTCGAGAGGGATCCGACGGGCCAGTATTTCGGTGTCGTCGATCGTCGTCATCCTAAGAGCCCCGCTGCCGTTGACTGCAAGCTGGCCATGGTGGACTGCACGTTGGCGTTCTGGAAGATGATGCTCGTCGTCGCGTTGAGCTCATCGGTCATGATGGTCGCGTAATTCGGACCCGGATAGGCCAGCCAGGGCTGCACTCTGTTCAGTTGATCGATGTTCGGCTGCACGAACTGCTGGTTACTCGCCCAGCTCGCCAGATACTGGGGGGCGTTGGTGATGGAGGTTCGAAGCGGCACGTAGCCGATGTTCTCGGTGATCGACGTCTCGGATCCCGGCGAGGTCAGATACTGCTCCAGTTCCCAGTCAGCTTCGCGATTGACCTTGGAAGAAGAGAGCATGACGATCGCCGAGCCTGAATTCGTTGGCACGGCCAGGGAGGTACCGAAACCGGGCTCACCGCTCGCATCCATCGTGAAGTTCCCGGCGTCCGCGGCGACCAGGGTGGACTGGAGGGCGCTCGTGTCGAGGAACATCCCGAGCTTCCCGGCCCCCCACGCCTGAGCGGCCTGGGCGATCGAAAGATTCACCATCGCGCCGCTCTGGGCCAGCGTCTGCATCTGGGAGACCGCAGTGATAGCGCCGGAGTTGGTGAACGTGACCGCATTCTGTTTGGCGTTCATGACCGAACCGCCCGCTGAGTCGATGATCGACTGCAGGCACCAGTCCGTGCCACCGGCGGCGGTGCCCACGCATCCATTCTCGAAACCACTCGCGCCGGTCGCCTTCTCAATGGCGAGAGCGTCGGTGTTCAACTGGGACCAATTGGTCGGCGGCTTGTGGGGGTTGAGGCCCGCCTTGGTGAACAGGTCATCGTTGATGAAGAGAACAGGCGTGGAGAGAACCCACGGAATCCCGTAGACGTTGCCCTTCAACACGCCGAGCTTGGTGATGGCGTTCGCGTAAGGATACTTGCCCCCCCACTCCGCACTGAGACTCGTCGAGCCGACGACTTTCGTAAGGTTGACACCTTTGAAGTTGGTCACGACATTGGGCATCTCGTCAAAGGGCACCTGGACGAGGTCGGGCGTCTTGCCCGCGATCGTGTCCTGCTGCAATTGACCAGAGATGGCTCCGGCCGCGGTACTCGTCTCGGGCTCGATGGTGACGGCGATGTTGGGGTGAACAGCTTCGAAACCGGTCACGAATGAGTTCAGTGTCGTAGTGGCTGCCGTTCCCAAGGTGGGAAGGTACGAGGC
>PKWW01000052.1 GCA_003132165.1 Acidimicrobiaceae bacterium
GGATTAAAAGTCCGCAGGATCATCACTCGTCGGGAAGTTGCTGAACCCATGATGCCGGTCGCTTCTCAAGGAAGGCGGAAATCCCCTCGCGGGCTTCGTCGCTCGCGAAGAGGCCCATCGACAACGTCGTTGTCCACCTGAAGGCTTCCTCGATCGACATTGAGGGAACGGTCGTCGAGAGCTGCTTCGCCGCCGCCAGGGCGTTCGGCTCACCCTTCAATAGGTCGTTCAGCACGTTCGTGAGTTCTGCGTCGATGTTCTCGGCGCTGAGCGCCTTGTTGATGAGGCCCATTCTCACCGCTTCGCCGGCGCTGAAGCGGTTGCCGCGCAGGAATGCCTCGCTGGCGTCGGCCCGGCGCATTTTGGGCAGGCACACCACCGAGATCATCGACGGCGCGACGCCGATCCGTACCTCGGTGAAGCCGAACAGAGCAGTGTCGAGCGCAATCGAGATGTCCATCACCGCGGCGAGTCCCACGCCTCCGGCCACGCAGTGACCGTTAATTCGTCCGACGAAGGGTAGGGGGGACCTCTGGATGCGAAGGAATAGATCGCTCAGTTCGATCGTGCGTCCCGGCTCGGTGGGTGTCGATCCAGAGGCGCGCTCAACCAGGTTTGCACCGGCACAAAAGACGCTGCCGCGATTGGTGAGCACGATGACACGGACGCGTTGGTCGTTCTCGGCGGCGTCGATCGCGTCGACGAGTTCGGAGAGGAGCTGTCGGCTGAGCGCGTTGCGACGCTGTTCGTCGCTGAGCGTGAGAGTGAGCACACCGTGCTCGAAGGATGCTTCCAGCAGCGTCATCAGCGACCACTCGGTGCGGGGCCCTGAGTGGGGCCGCCAGCGAAGGCCTGGGCTCGAAGCATCCAGTGGCGACCGAGCTCGCCGGTCGTCAGTGAGGTGTCGTCGAGGTGGCGTCGTTGTGTGACGACCAGACAGAAGTCCTCAGCGAGGCCTTCGATCGTGTCCTCGGCGTGCTCGGGTCCCCACGTCCATATCTGGCCCGAGGGGCTGGTGAGACAGAGACGGACCTCGCCAGCGGGCGGTTCCTCGCCGCGCACCTTGTAGGACCATTTCCTCGTGATGAAACCCAGTTGGGCGATGTGGCGGATGCGGTCGGTCGCGGGCCGTTCGACGCCCAGGGCGTCGACGATGTCGGTGCCGTGGGCCCATACCTCCATGAGTCGGGCGGTGAGAAAGGACTTGGCCCCCATCGATGGTCCGTACCAGGGGACTCGGGCGGTCTCGTCGAGCGTCGCCGTGGCTCGGGTGAGTGCGGCGCGGTTCTCGCGCCACTTCGCCAGTTGGTCCGGGTGTGAGAGTGCCCGAAAGCTCCCGAGTGTGAATTCGTCCACGCCCGTAGCGACGGCGCCTTCGAAGAGTGCCGTCATCGTCTCCTTGAAACCTTCGGGGTCAACGATGGCGAGCGACGCGGTGTCGTCGAAGTACGCCAGGTGCCCGATCTGGTCCGCCACGTTCCACCCCGGACTCGGCGTCGGGGTCATCCACTGCTCATTGGTGATGGTGGCGACGATGTCGTCGAGCGCATCTTGCTCGGCGATCAGGTCGCCACGCACGACATCGAAGTCACTCACGATGCACCGAGCAGCGACTCGGGGATCTCCACGACACGGCTTCGCAGCCATTCGCCGAGACCCTTGGCCTGGCCGTCCTGACGCGTCGATGCGGCGACGCCCTCTTGAAGAAGATCGTGGATGACGAAGTTGAGGGATCGCAGTGCCGGCAACCGGTAGCGCTCGACGGCGAGTGGCGCGGTCTCGGGGAGCAGTTCGCGTAACTTTTCGACGCTGAGGAAATTGTCCAGCCAAGACCAGGCTTCATCACTGCGCGCGAAGATGCCCACGTTGGCGTTACCGCCCTTGTCGCCCGAGCGTGCACCGTAGAGCAGGCCCAAAGGTGCGCGCTTCGTCGCGCCGGTGGGCACATTCGCCGACGGACCGGGATCGGGGCTCACGTCCACGCGACCCGTGGGTGCGACGGAATCGACGACGGTCGTCGCGCCGTTCAGCATCACCACGTACTGGGGCACGAGTTCTGCCGGGACAACTGCCGGACGGTACACGCCGAACGGTGAGCCCGCCGATGGACTTCCCCCGACCATGAAGAACCCCGGGATCGTGGCGAGGGCGATTTCGACGGCGGCGTCCGCGAGGGCGCGTCCGACCTTTCGCTCATCGTGATCCTTCAGGGTCATGCGCCAGATAGCGACCGCCTCCTCATTGGTCGCGGGGTCGGGCTTGTCCGTGCGGATCAGCTTCGTGGTCACGCTTTCGAAATCATCACGGCCGTACGGGCACGCCACCCAGAAGGCGTCCTCCACCAGTTGGGCCTTGGCTTCGATGTCGAGGCCGGTCAACGCGATGCTCAGGTCCTTGCGATAACCGCCGATCTCATTCATGGCGACCTTGAGTGTGGCGGGCGGCGGCTCACCCTTGGCGCCGCTGATCCGCACGCGATCCTTTTCGACCTGGTCGAGATGGATCGTGTCGAACCTCGACGTGACGTCCGGACCCAGATACCGCGGACTCCCGATCTCGTAGAGCAACTGTGAGGTCACGGTGCCGAGAGAGACTTCACCGCCCGTGCCGTCGTGCTTACCCACCACCGACGAACCGTCGTCGGCGATCTCGACCCACGGGAATCCCACGCGGGTCATGCCCGGCACTTCAGTGAAGAACGAGTAGTTGCCGCCGGTGACCTGCGCACCGCATTCGATGACGTGTCCGGCGATGACCGCGCCCGCCAGGGCATCCCAGTTGTCGCGCGACCAGCCGTGGTGCCACGCGGCCGGACCGCAAACCACCGCAGCGTCGGTCACACGTCCGGTGATGACGATGTCGGCACCCGAGTTGAGCGCCTCGACGATGCCGAAGCAACCGAGGTAGGCGTTCGCGGTGATGAACCTCGAGACGTCACCCACGGGTTCACCGGTCTCGAAGTGGGCGAGGTCCACGCCCGCCGCCTGTAGTTCACCAAGACGCGGGATCAAGTTGTCGCCGTTCACGTAGGCGATCTTCGGCGAGAGGCCGAGCTTTTGGGCAACCTGCGCGACCGCTTCGGCGCAGTGGTCGGGGTCGAGGCCACCGGCGTTGGTGACGACCTTGATGCCCCGGTCCAGGCACGTTCCCATCACCTGCTCCATTTGCTTGACGAAGCTGCGCGCGTACCCGCCGCCGGGGTTCTTCGCCTGGGTCCTCGCGAGAATGAGCATCGTCAGTTCCGCGAGCCAGTCGCCCGTCAGCACGTCGATGGGACCGTCGTTGACCATCTCCGCCGCCGCCGAGAGTCGATCCCCGTAGAAGCCTGAACAGTTGGCGATACGAATTGGACTGGTCATGATCGGCCGCCTTCTTGGTCGAGAGCCGGCTCGTCGGCGTCGAGGGTGAGCAGGACCGCGCCGTTGTCCACTTGCTGGGTCGTCGTAACGAAGATCTCGCTCACGGTACCCGCGCTGGGTGCGCTGATCACGTGCTCCATCTTCATTGCTTCCATCACGACCAGGGTCTCGCCGACTTCGACGCGCTGGCCTACGGCCACGCGAACGTCGATGATGACGCCGGGCATCGGAGCGCTCAGCCCCCCGAGCGTCGCTTCGACGCCGGGCGCCACGAAGCGAGGGAGAATCGCGAAGCTGACGGTGCCCCGCGGGGTCTGGACGTACAAGTGGTCGCCCGCCCTCGTGACGCGCGAGGTGCAACGCAGACCGTTCACTTCGACGTCAATGTCGCGTTCGCTCCAGCGATGCACCCGAGCCAGTCCGTCCTCGCCGAGGCTGAACGAACCGTCGCGCAGCGAACGGTAGTGGACGTTCACCAGCTGGCCGTTCCACGACAAGTTCGTACTTTGCGCGGGAAGACGCGCGTTGCGCCAACCACTCGGCACTTGGGCGAGTACGGGTGTCGTCGACCGGTTCCACCCCTGCACCCACAGGGTCCCGGCGGTGCTCGCCCAGGTGAGATCGTGGTCGCTCAATTGCAGCGTGCGCGCGGGTTCGAATCGTTCGATGAAGCTCGTCGTCGTATCGCCGCGCAGGAAGCCCTCGCTTCGAAGCGTGGCGGCGAGGAAGTCGCGGTTGGTCGTGACGCCGCCCATGTGCAGGCGCTCGAGGGCCAACGCCAAGGTGGCGGCGGCTTCTGCACGGGTGGGGGCGTGGGCGATGACCTTGGCGAGCAGGGGGTCGAACGACACCGTCACCGAAGAGCCGATCTCGACGCCCGACTCCCAGCGCACCCGTGGATCGGGTGACGGCTCGAACGCCGCGAGCGTGCCGATCGCGGGGAGGAAACCGGCAACCGGGTCCTCCGCGCAAAGACGCACCTCGATGGCCGATCCGTGGAATTGGATGTCGCCCTGGCCGTAGCCGAGTACTTCACCAGCGGCGATGCGCAGCTGCTCGCGCACAAGATCGATTCCGGTCACTTCTTCGGTGACGGGGTGCTCGACCTGGAGTCGCGTATTCACCTCGAGAAAGTAGAAGTCCCTGGTCTCGTCATCGACGAGGAACTCGACGGTACCGGCAGACTCATAGCCAATGGCGCGCGCGAGTTCGAGTGCCGCCGAGCCCATCGCCGCGCGCATCGCGTCGTCGACGATCGGTGACGGAGACTCTTCCACCAACTTCTGGTGTCGGCGCTGAATCGAGCATTCGCGCTCACCCAGGTGAACGAGGTTCCCGTGACGGTCGCCGAGGATCTGTATCTCGACGTGACGCGAGGAGGCGACGTAGCGCTCGAGGAACACCCGGTCGTCGCCGAAGCCGCTCAACGCCTCACGCTTCGCGGCGGCCACCGCTTCGTCGAGGTGCGCGGCGTCGTGCACGATCCGCATACCCTTGCCGCCGCCGCCGCCGGCGGCCTTCACGATGAGGGGAAAGCCAATGAACTGGGCGTCCCCGGGATTCTCACTCGACGCGAGGACCGGCACACCGGCCGTGCGCGCCGCTTCCTTCGCCGCGATCTTGTCGCCCATGGAGCTGATCACGCTCGCGCGAGGACCTACCCAGACCAGTCCGGCGGCTTCGACCTTTCGCGCGAACTCCGCGTTCTCGGAGAGGAATCCGTACCCGGGGTGAATCGCTTGGGCCCCACTGAACTGGGCGGCCGCGATGATGGCGTCGCCGTCGAGGTAACCCGTCGACAGTCGCACCGACACGTCGCAGTCGCCAATGAACGCAGCCGTGGCGTCGGCGTCGACGTAGACGCCCACGCACTGGATGCCCATGGCGTGGGCGCCACGAATGATGCGGCGCGCTATCTCGCCGCGGTTGGCGATGAGGAGTGTTGAGAAGGTCACAGGCGAAACACTCCGTAACTCGACGATCCTTCAATTGGTCTGCTTCGAACGATCGACAGGCACATGCCGAGCACCGTGCGCGTGTCGCGCGGGTCGATGATGCCGTCGTCACTGATGGCCCCGGTCGCGGCGAGCGCGAGCGAGCCCTTCTCCTGAGCCGCTTCGACCATCTCGACGATCTTGCGATCTTCTTCCTCGTCGAACTCCTCACCCTTGCGTGCGGCTTGACCGCGTCGAACCTGGCTCATGACGCCCGCGATCTGCTTGGGCCCCATGACGGCGATCTTCGCGGTCGGCCAGATGAAGGTGAACCGGTTCCCGAAGGCCCGACCCGACATCCCGTAGGTACCGGCTCCGTAGGAGGAGCCCACGATCACGGTCAAGTGCGGCACCGTCGAATTGGTGACCGCGTTGAGCATTTGTGAACCCTTCTTGATGATGCCTTCGGCTTCGGCGTCCTTGCCGACCATGTAACCCGTGATGTTCTGAAGAAAGATGAGCGGCACGTCGATCTGATTGCACAGTTGGATGAACTGTCCCGCCTTCTCGGCGGCGTGCGGATAGATCACGCCGTTGTTGCCGAGTATCCCCACGGGGTAACCGTGGATGCTCGCCCAGCCGCAGATCATCGTGCTGCCGTAACGGGCCTTGAACTCCTCAAAACGCGAGCCGTCCACGACTCGCGCGATGATGTCGCGCACGTCGACCGCTTGGCGAAGATCGCGGCTGACGATGCCGAGCAGCTGTTCGGGGTCGTGGACCGGTTCGTCGCACACGGTCGACGGCTCGGGGCCGCGCTTTCTCCAATTGAGGTGCGACACCACTTCGCGGCACATGCGAAGCGCGTCCATTTCGTCCTCGGCGAAGTAGTCGCCGAGCCCCGAGATCTCCGCGTGCATCTGGGCGCCGCCGAGGGTCTCGTCGTCGGATTCCTCGCCCGTCGCCATCTTCACGAGGGGAGGACCGGCGAGAAAGACCTTGGACTGGTTCTTCACGACGATGTTGTAGTCCGAAAGTCCCGGTTGGTACGCGCCGCCAGCGGTCGAGGATCCGAAGACCACGCACACGGTCGGCACGCGCATCTTGGAGAGCTCGATCAGGTCGTAGAAGAAGCGCCCGCTCTCGGCGAAGTGGGCCGTGTGCATGCGTCCGCCGCCACCGCCGCCCACACGGAGGTCGGCACCCGCGGACTCGACGAAACTCACGTAAGGGATCTGGTTGTCACGTGCGATTTCGAGTGCGCGCGCCCACTTCTTGGCGGAGTAGGCGGTGAGTGCACCGCCGAGCACCGTCGGGTCGTTGCCCATGATGACGCATTCGGTGCCGGCGATGACGCCGATGCCCACGATCATGCCTCCGCCCATCGTGTAGTCCGAGTCGTACCCGGCGAGCGCCGAAATCTCGAGGAACGGTGTGTCGGGGTCGAGCACCAGCGCAATGCGTTCTCGAACAGGGAGTTTGCCACGAGATCGGAGTCGGTCCATGGCCTTCTCGCCGCCGCCGGCCTCGGCTTCGTCGAGCAAACCGTCGATCACGCTCAACTGTTCGAGCATGTCCTCACGGTTCTTCTGGAACTGTGCTGACGAGGTGTCGAGCGATGACGGAAGGGGTGGGGCGAGCAAGACTTGCTTCATGTGCCGATACTACTGAGCACACCGTCGCCGCAATGGTGGGTTCACGAGGGGGAATTGCTCGAGTGGTCTTCTCGAGGTGCGACCGTGACGTCGCGGGCGGATCGTCGCTTCGAGCAAGCAAAAGGTAGGGTGGTGGCAATGCGAATCGCCCTTGGATCTGATCACGCGGGGTACGACCTCAAGTCGTTGTTGGTGGCCACATTGGGCGAGTGGGGACACGAAGTCCTTGACGTCGGGACTACCAACGCGACTGATTCAGTCGACTATCCGGACTTCGGCGCCGCCGTGGGCCACGCCGTCGCTTCGGGCCAAGCCGAATTGGGTGTTGCCGTGTGCGGATCGGGTATCGGCATATCGATCGCCGCGAACAAGGTGCCAGGTATCAGAGCGGCGCTGGCGCACGATGCGACCTCGGCGCGACTGGCCCGCCAGCACAATCACGCCAACGTTCTGTGCCTGGGCGCACGTTTGATCGGCCCCCCGGTTGCCGTCGACGCCCTCGAGGCGTGGCTGAACGCCGTGCCGGGCGACGGGCGCCATCTGGGTCGAATCGAAAAGTTGCGCGTGCTCGACGAGCACCTTGGCGAATAGGAAAGGTATCTCAAGCTGTGGGATCTTCACCATTTGATAACTGGATCACCAATGACGAGGAAGTGACGTCGCTGTTGCGCCAGGAGTGGGATCGCCAGACGACCACGCTGCAATTGATTGCGAGTGAGAACTTTGCGTCACCGGCGGTGATGGCCGCCACCGGCTCGATACTCACCAATAAGTACGCCGAGGGTTATCCCGGACGTCGCTACTACGGAGGCAATCAGGTCGTCGACGAGGTCGAAGACCTCGCTCGTCGCCGGCTCACCGCTCTCTTCGGAGCCGACCACGCCAACGTGCAGCCCCACAGCGGGGCCAACGCCAACGTGGCCGTGTACCAGGCGCTCCTCAATGCGGGCGACACGATCCTCGCGATGCGCCTCGACCAGGGTGGTCACCTCACCCACGGCTCACCGGCGTCGATGACCTCGAAGATCTGGAACTTCGTCTCCTACGGGGTGACGCCGCGTTGCGACGACCCGGCGACGCCCGGTGAACTCATCGACTTTGACAACGTACGTGAACTCGCTCTCGCGCATCGGCCGAAGTTGATCGTCGCGGGTGCGACCGCCTACGCGCGGCGAATCGACCCGGCGCCGTTCCGCGAGATCGCCGACGAGGTCGGGGCGCTCTTGATGTTCGACTCGGCCCACGTCGCGGGGCTCATCGCCGGCGGCTCACACCCGAACCCGGTGCCCTACGCCGACGTCGTCACGTTCACCACGCACAAGACGTTGCGCGGCCCACGCGGGGGAGCGATCATCTGTCGCGAGGAGTTCGCCAAGAAGATCGACTCGGCGGTGTTCCCCGGCCAGCAGGGTGGCCCGCTCGAGCACGCCATCGCCGCCAAGGCCGTGGCTTTCAAGGAAGCTTCGTTGCCGAGTTTCTCTGTGTACACGGACCAGATCGTGAAGAACGCAGTGGCGTTCTCCGCCGCACTCGCCGGTGAAGGGTTTCGAAGCGTGTCGGGCGGGACGGAGAACCACATGGTCCTGCTCGACCTCAACGAATTCGACGCCGAGCTCACGGGAAAAGAGGCTCAGGAAGTGCTCGACCGCGCCGGCATCACGACAAACCGCAACACGATCCCTGACGACCCGCGTAGCCCGTTCATCACGTCGGGTCTTCGCGTGGGTACCGCCGCGGAGACGACCGCGGGGCTGAAAGAGGGCGAGTTCGTCACCGTCGCCGCGCTGATGGCCAGAGCCCTTCGCCATCGAAGCGACGAGGCGGAGATTTTGCAGATTCGAAGCGAAGTCGCAGCGTTGTGCGCCAACTTCAATCCTTACGCCACCTTCACGAAATAGCCCATGGGCAATATTGGCTCCTACGTCGTGGTACTGGTCGTAGGAGCGGTCATCACCTTGTTGGCCAACCGCCCCGCGAGGATCATCTCGCTGCGCATTGGCTACAGCGCCGAGCCCGACGCCCGCAAGGTCCACCAGAAGGTCACGCCCTACGGCGGCGGGGCCGCGATGTTCATCGGATTCTGCATCGCGCTGCTGGCGGCGTTCGCGATCCCGTCGTTACGCACGATCATCACGTCATCGCACGAGATGATGGGCGTGCTGCTCGCGGTCGGCGTCATATTCGTCGTGGGCGTCGTCGACGACTTTCGCGACATGAGCGCTCCCGCCAAGGTCGCGGGCCAGATCCTCGCCGCGTCGATTCTCTACTTCAGCGGGTGCACGATGTACCAACTGAAGCTGCCCTTCGCCGGGTTCATCGTGCTCGGACCCTCGGTACTGCCCATCATCACCGCAATTTGGGTCTTCGCCCTGTGCAACGCCATCAATCTGATTGACGGGCTGGACGGCCTCGCCGGCGGCATCGTGGCGATCGCCTCGGGAACGCTGTGCCTCTATGGCCTGCGTCTCGAGGACCTCGGGTTGCTGCCGGCGACCAACGTGGGTCCGCTCATCGCGGCCCTGACGTGTGGCATCTGTCTCGGCTTCCTGCGCGACAACTTCTATCCGGCCAAACTGTTCATGGGCGACGCCGGAGCTCTGATGCTGGGACTTCTCATGAGCGCATCGACCATGGTGATCGGCGGTCGAACCCCGCCGGCGAGCGGCCAGACGTTCTTCTTCTTCGCCCCCTTGCTCATTCCGGTGTTCATCCTCGGCGTGCCGCTACTTGACGCCGTCTGGGCCTTTGTCCGACGCACCGCATCTGGTCAGGGCTTTCATACGCCGGACAAGAACCACATCCATCACCGCCTTATGCGCCTCGGTCACGGGCACCGTCGCACGGTCATCATTTTGTGGCTCTGGACGGCGCTTTTGTGTGGCTTCGTGCTCTTCCCCCTCTTCCAGGCGAGGATCAACGTCTTCATCCCGTTCGGTGTCGCGCTGTTGCTCGTCGGACTGTTCACCTGGTTCAGTCCGCTGGCGAGTCGGCTCCAGGATAGGAACGATTCATCTGAACGAGAAGACGAGAGCGTGGAGCCTTGACCGGCAATCCGAAGGATCCGCTCAAACCTGTAGCGGAAAGCCCTGATCGCTCGGACCTTCCGGGACTGGCCGCGTTCGCGGTCATGGGCACCACTATCGCGACGTGCATCGGCGTTGGTGTCGTTCTCGGCCTGTGGGCGGACCACGCATGGGGGACCGCTCCCGCGGGCTTGCTAATCGGGATAGTGTTGGGAACGGTCGCCGCCGTGGTGAGCGTTGTTGCGCAAGTCCGGCGTTTCCTTTAGAAACCCATTGCACGTGCTCGAAAACCTCCCACCAAATACTCTGCCTCGATTGCTGCGCCGAACCATACTTTCGGCCATCATCGTGGGTTTTTTGGGCTTCGTGGTCGCCCTGCTGATAGCACCGCCGCTGAGCGCCTTAGGCGTCGTGATCGGCGTGGGTCTCGCCATAGTGAACCTCCGATTTCTCGATCGTCAAGCCGCGCGCGTTGAGCTGAAGGGCGAACAGAGTTCCAAAGCGGTACGCCGTCAACTCGGCGGAAAGACGACCGGCCGCCTCGTAGTCATGACTGTGGTGGTCTTGGCGGTGGTGTGGCTGAACGCCCCTCTGGGAATCGGTATTGTGTCAGGGCTCGTGCTTTATCAAATTGTGTTCGTCGTCAACGTCATGCGTGTGGTGGCGAACCAGGGAGGAATGTAGTGAATACGCTTTTCGCGGCAAAGACGATCACTGTTGGGGTCCACCAGACGTTCCACGTCTTTGGACTCACCTTTGACCTTGACATCATCATGTCAACGTTGCTCGCGATGGCGATTTTCCTCTTCCTCGGCTTTCGAATGAGCACCAGAGTCTCTGACGGTGTACCCAGCAAACTGCAACTCTTCTGGGAGATCCTCGTTGAGCAGGTGACCGAGTTGGCCCATTCGGCGATTGGGCCCAAGGGCCGACGATTCGTGCCCATCGGCGTCACGATCTTTCTCTTCATTCTGATCTGCAATTGGATTGACTTCATACCCTCGGCAATGCACCCTGGTTCGTCCGAACCAATCCTTCCTGCGCCCACGGGCGACGTGAACCTGCCTCTCGCGATGGCACTGTTCGTCATCGTCTGGGTGCACTTTGAGTCGTTTCGCGCCCGCGGTTTCTTCGGCTACTTCAAGCACTACACGCAGCCCTACGCAGCGTTGGCACCTATCAATATGGTCGAGGAAATTACCAAGCCCATCACGATGACCTTTCGTCTCTTCGGTAACCTCTTCTCCGGTGGACTCATGGTCGCGGTCATGACGACGCTGTTGCCCATCTATCTGAGTCCAATCCCAGAAATCGGATGGAAGTTGTTTGACACAGGTTTGCTTGGAGCAATCCAGGCATTCATCTTCATGTTGTTGACGATCTTGTACTTCGGCATGGCGATGAGCCATGACGAGGGACACGATGTAGTCCTCGAGACCGCGCACTAACCAAACCCAGGAGGAAATACAGAAATGGCAAATACAGATTCAGTGGCTTCAGCGGTACGCATCGCCGGCGCACTTGTCGGTGGCGGTCTCGCCCTCGGTGGTGGCGCCATCGGTGCGGCAATCGGTGACGGCCTCGCCGGTAGCCAGACCATCGCTGCAATCGCACGTCAGCCCGAAATTGAGAACAAGGCACGTCAGTACTTCTTCCTGACAGTCGGCTTGGTTGAAGCGATGTACTTCATCAACCTGCTGTTCATGGTCGTCTTCGTCTACGTCTTCAAGGCGCAATAGTCCTAACGTTGCGTGACCTCTTCGGGCCACGCAACGATGTTCTCCCACCAACTAAAGAAGGTCCTTCGACATGATTACCGGGTCAATCTTCCTCATCCCCAACGGCACGTTCTTCGTTGAACTCGCCGTGTTTGCGGTGATTTTGTTTCTCGTTACGAAGTTCATCCTGCCGCCCCTTAACAAGGCGATGGAAGCTCGTCAGAACAAGATTCGTGGCGCCCTTGAGGCGGCTGACCTGGCACGAGCCGAGGCCGACGCGGCCGGGGACGAGCGGGCCAAGGTCTTGAGCGCCGCTCGCGACCAGGCCCGCGAGATCGTCGCCGCGGCGCAAGCAACCGCTGACCAGGTGAAGGCCGAAGCCGGTGGACGCGGACAAGTCGAGTACGAACGCATCGTCGCCATGGCCCAGGGCGAAGTGGTGACCGCGCGCCAGCGCGCAATCGATGAGGCCTCGGCCAAGATCGGTGAGATCGTATTCGACCTCGTGACGAAGATCGTCGGTCGTGAAGTGGACCAGAACGCGCACCAGGACCTCGTTCGTGAAGCGGTGTCGGCGCTCAATGCCGAAGCGCAGAAAGAATCGAACCGCTGATCATGCTGCCCAAGCTCGAAGGATTCGCTGCCGCTCTTCTGAATTCGCTGGATGGACCCGTGCTCGCCACGGTGACCAGTGACCTCACGTCGCTCGAGCAGACCGTCCTGAGCCGGGCCGAGCTTCGCGCCGTGCTGAGCGACACCTCCATCGTCGGGGTCGCGCGCGGCCACATCGTCGGCGATCTGTTGCGCGGCAAGGTGCACGAAACGACCCTTCGACTGGCCGTGTACGCCGCCGAGTGGGCTCCCGCCCAGGAAGTCGCGCACTCGATCGCCGAGTTGGCATTCGTCGCCAGGGTCCTCCAGGAGTCCGGCGAGTTCGACCAGAGGATGCTCGGGCTGCTCGCCGCACGCAAGCGCGTGGGCGGATTCGCTGACGCGCTCCTCGACGGGGTCGAGACTTCCCAGTTCGCCGTGGTGGAGAATGAACTCTTCCAGTGGGCCCGTACCATCGAGGGCAATCAGGCGCTTCGTCGACTCCTCCTCGACCGCGACGCCGCACTCGAAAGCCGCGAAGGCGCCACGAGGCAGTTGCTCGGGGACAAGGTCAATGCCATTACCTTGCGCCTCGCGCTCTACGTCATCGAGGGTGGCCGTCCGCGTGACGTGGTGGGCACGCTCGACTTCCTGGTCGACTACGTCGCGAGGGCTCGCGACTGGCGGGTGGCGCGTGTGCACACTGCCCGCGCCCTCGACGACGCCAGCCAGGCGCAACTCGTGGGTTCACTCACGGCGCTGACCGGTAAGAACGTTGAACTCCAGATCGCCGAGGACCCCGCCCTGTTGGGTGGCGTGTTGGTCGAGGTGGGCGATCTACGTCTGGACGCCACCACCCGTGGTCGTCTGGGTGCGCTGCACGACGCGGTGTCGTCGGGCCGGCTGTACGAATCCGCATTGAATCGAAACGACTAAGGAAAAGGAAACTGTGATGACTGAGCTCACCATTAGTGCCACCGAGATTACCGACGCGCTCCAGAAGTACGTCACGGACTTCAACCCCGCCGTGGGTGCCGAGCAGGTGGGCCGCGTCGTCGAAGTCGGTGACGGGATCGCCCGCGTCTCGGGTCTGCCCTCGGCGAAGGTCAATGAGCTCCTCGAGTTTCAGGACGGCACACTCGGCCTCGCGATGAACCTCGACGAGGAGACCATCGGCGCTGTGGTGCTCGGTTCGGTCGACGGTATCGAAGAAGAGCAGATCGTACGCGCCACCGGTCGCATCCTCTCGATGCCCGTGGGCGACGCGCTGCTCGGTCGAGTGGTGAACGCACTGGGCGAGCCCATCGACGGCAAGGGTCCGCTCGTGAACCCCGGCCAGCGCCGTATGGAAGTCCAGGCGCCGGGCATCATCGGTCGCCAGCCCGTCGGCGAGCCCCTCCAGACCGGCATCAAGGCCATCGACGCCATGACCCCGATCGGCCGCGGCCAGCGTGAGCTCATCATTGGTGACCGCAAGACCGGCAAGACCACCGTCGCCATCGACACGATCCTGAATCAAAAGGGTCAGGGTGTCAAGTGCATCTACGTCGCAATCGGTCAGAAGAACTCGTCGGTCGCCCAGACCGTAAAGACCCTGGAAGACCACGGCGCTCTTGAGTACACGGTCGTTGTCGTCGCATCTGCGGGCGACCCCGCACCGTTCAAGTTCCTCGCCCCCTACGCCGGCTGCGCAATCGGCCAGGAGTGGATGGACGGCGGCGGACACGCGCTGGTCGTCTACGACGACCTCTCGAAGCAGGCTGAGGCCTACCGTCAGATCTCACTGTTGCTACGCCGCCCACCGGGCCGTGAGGCGTACCCTGGCGACGTCTTCTACCTGCACAGCCGTCTGCTCGAGCGTGCGGCGAAGTTGAGCGACGAGCTCGGCGGCGGATCGTTGACGGCACTGCCCATCATCGAGACCAAGGCTGGCGACATCTCGGCCTACATCCCCACCAACGTGATCTCGATCACCGACGGTCAGGTGTTCCTCGAGTCCGACCTCTTCTACTCGGGCGTGCGCCCGGCGATCAACGTCGGTAACTCGGTGTCACGAGTCGGTGGCGCCGCGCAGATCAAGGCCATGAAGGCCGTCGCCGGTACGCTCAAGATCGACCTGGCCCAGTTCCGCGACCTGGAGTCGTTTGCGACCTTCGGCTCGGAACTCGACAAGTCGTCCCAGCAGCAACTTGACCGCGGTTACCGCTTGACCGAATTGCTGAAGCAGGGACTCAACGCTCCGGTACCGGTCGAAGAGCAGTGCATCATTATCTACGCGGGTACCAAGGGCTGGCTCGACACGATCCCCGTCGGCGACGTACGTCGCTTCGAGTCGGAACTGATGACGAACTTCCGCGCGAAGCACGTCGAGTTGCTGGACCAGATCCGCACTACGGGCACACTTCCCGACACGGACAAGATCGACGCCGCGCTGCGTTCGTTCGTCGACAGCTTTGCGACCAGCAACTGATTTAACTAGGGATCGAGCGAGAAAGGAGTAGCGATGGCCGGTGGACAGGAAAGAATTCTGCGTCGACGTATCAAGTCGGTGCAGGCCACAAGGAAGATCACCAAGGCGATGGAACTGATCGCTGCGTCCCAGATTTCTCGTAGTCAGGCACGAATCGTTGCCAACCGTCCGTACCGCAACGGTATGCAGCGCATCATCATCGAGGCGGCCCTGGGGGACCCCGCGGCCGCGAAGAAGATGCTGATCGCTCCCGAGAAGGTCGACACGGCGATCGTGCTCGTCATCACCGGTGACCGCGGACTGTCGGGCGCGTACAACTCCTCGGTGCTGCGCGCCGGCGAGCGCCTCGTGCGCCAACTGCGAAGTGAGGGAGCGTCAGTTCGACTCTTCGCCGTTGGCAAGAAGGCGGCTGCATTCTTCCGGTTCCGCGGCATGGAGGTCGAGCAAAGTTTCGTCGGCTTCGCCGACCGTCCGAGTTTCTCCGACGCTCGACTGGTTGCGGGCACCATCGCCGCCCCCTTCATCGACGGGCAGGCCCAGCAGGTGCTGCTCGTGTCGACGAGGTTCCACTCGGCGGGAAGCCAGAGCGTCGAGGTCGAGCAGCTCTTGCCGCTCTCGGTGCCTGAGGTGGTCGTGGACGACTCACCCAAGGCGCTGAAGGGCTACACCGAATTCGAGCCCGAAGTCGAAGCGCTGCTCACCTACCTCGCCCCTAGGGCGCTCGAGAGCGAGATCTTCTCCGCACTCTTGGAGGGTGCTGCTTCATTCCACACCAGTCAGCAGCGCGCCATGGCGGCCGCGACTGACAACGCCGACGAACTCGGCCAGACCTTGACTCGCATCATGAACCGAGCCCGCCAGGACTCGATCACCACCGAAATCATGGAAATCGTGAGCGGCGCTGAAGCGCTCCGCTCGGGAAAGTGAGAAACAAATGACCATGGCTCCTGAAAAGACCACTCTCGAAACAGGACGCGTCGTCGCGATCGCCGGACCGGTGGTGGACGTAGAGTTCCCGCCGCACTCGTTGCCCGAGATCAACCACGCCGTCGAGGTCGACATCGTCATTGACGGCGTTACCGTGACGGTGACCGGCGAAGTTGCCCAGCAGATCGGCGAGGGGCGTGTCCGTTGCGTGTGCATGAAGCCCACCGATGGTCTCGTGCGAGGTGCCGTCGTGCGCCAGACCGGTCGCGGCATCACCGTGCCGGTCGGTGACGCCGTGCTCGGTCACGTGTTCAACGTGATCGGCCAGCCTCTCGACACCGACAACATCGGACCGGTCGAGGACTACTGGGAGATCCACCGCAGCGCCCCAGCCTTCGACCAGCTCGAGCCGCGCGCCACGATGTTCGAGACGGGCATCAAGGTCATCGACCTCCTCGCGCCCTACGTGCAGGGTGGCAAGATCGGCCTCTTCGGGGGTGCCGGTGTGGGAAAGACCGTTCTGATCATGGAGATGATCCGTCGAGTCGCCGAGCAGCACGAAGGTGTGTCGGTGTTCGCCGGCGTCGGCGAGCGTACTCGTGAAGGCACTGACCTCTTGTTGGAGATGCGCGAATCCGGCGTTATCGAAAAGACCGCCCTTGTCTACGGTCAGATGGACGAACCACCGGGGGTCCGCCTTCGAGTTGCTCTCGCGGCGCTCACGATGGCGGAGTACTTCCGCGACGTGAAGAACCAGGACGTGTTGTTGTTCATCGACAACATCTTCCGCTTCGTTCAGGCCGGCTCTGAGGTTTCGACGCTGCTCGGGCGTATGCCGAGCGCCGTGGGTTACCAGCCGACACTGGCTGACGAGATGGGAGAGCTCCAGGAGCGGATCACCTCGACCCGAGGTCGTTCGATCACGTCACTGCAGGCCGTGTACGTGCCCGCGGACGACTACACCGACCCGGCACCGTTCACCACGTTCACCCACTTGGACGCCACGACCGAGTTGAGTCGTCAGATCGCTGCGCTGGGAATCTACCCGGCGGTGGACCCGTTGACCTCGACCTCGAACATCCTCGCTCCCGAGATCGTCGGCGACCGTCACTACGCGGTCGCGCGTCAGGTGCAGCAGATCCTTCAGCGCTACAAGGAACTCCAGGACATCATCGCGATCCTCGGTCTTGATGAACTATCCGAGGACGACCGCATCACCGTGTCGCGCGCTCGAAAGATCCAGCGCTTCCTGTCCCAGCCGATGTTCGTTTCCAAGATCTTCACGGGCATTGACGGCATCAACGTCCCGGTGCAGGAGACCATTGAGTCCTTCGAGCACCTGGTCAAGGGTGACCTCGACGCATTCCCGGAGCAGGCCTTCTTGAACGTCGGTGGCGCCTCGGACGTCGAGCGCAAGGCCGCCGAACTGCAGAAGAACTAGACCATGGCCATCCTGAAGGTAGAGATCGTGACGCCCGAGTCGGCGCTCTGGTCGGGTGAGGCCACGGCCCTGCTCGCCAGGTCGTCCGATGGCGAGTTCACGATTCTTCCTCAACACACGTCAACGGTGGGCGACGTAGTGCCCGGGTTGGTCCGCGTCGAGACGAGCGAAGGTGAACTCGCCTTCGCCGTCCACGGCGGCTACTTCCAGGTGGGTGCCGGCGAGGGCGACGGCGTCACGCTCGCCACGGTGCTCGCGGGCATCGCGGAGAGAACGACCGAGATCGACGTGCCGCGCGCACAAGCCGCCAAGGAAGCAGCCGAACTGGAACTCGCCAGCGCGACTCGGGGCGACGGCAACGACCACGCGGCCCAACTTCTCGCGCAGGCTGCGCTGGAACGTGCCGAACTTCGGTTGCGTTCCGCCTCGAAGTAAGCCCTAACGGGCCGACACGTAATCGAGAAGGTCCTTCTTCTCGTGCTCCAACTCGTCAAAGCGGGCCTTCACCACGTCACCGATTGAGATCATGCCGGCGAGTTTCCCGTCCTGGACGACCGGGATGTGGCGGATTCGTCGCTCGGTCATGAGGCCCATCAACGTGGTCACCGACGTCGTCTCATCGCACGTCATGACGTCCTTGGACATGAGTTGGGCGACGGTCTCCTTCAAGGCTGCGGCCCCGCGTGTGGCGAGTGCGCGTACGGCGTCACGCTCGGAGAAGATCCCGACGAACGGCGCGGTGGCACCCGTGACGATCAAGGCACCGATGCCGCGCTCCTTCAGTAGCGCCAGCGCGTCGGCGACGGAGCGTTCCTGAGAAATGGTGGCCACGTCGTGGCCCTTGTTCGCCAGCAGGTCCTTAACCTTCATTTGCTTCCCCCTCATTGCGTGAATCCCGGACCCTTGGTCCTATGCGGACCTTAGGCCCAGGATGGACCTTTTGCAACGAGAAGCGACGAAACCTTAGAAAGTACTTAAGGTCTAGAAGCCCGTTGCCGTGAATTCCTGAAGCTTGTCGTGACGATGGAAGGTCTCGATGGTCCGCACGGTGCCCGAGCGCGAGCGCACGACGAGCGACTGGGTCGTGGCCCCGAAGTCGTAGAAACGAACACCCCGCAGGAAGTCACCGTCGGTAATGGCGGTCGCGGAGAAATAGCAATTGTCACTCGCGACGAGATCGTCGGTGAACAGGACCCGGGTGAAGTCGTAGCCGAGCGCCTCGGCGTCGCGCTTTTCTTGCTCGTCGCGTGGATGAAGTACGCCTTGAATCTCGCCGCCGAGTCCCTTGAGCGCGGCTGCCGCGATGACGCCCTCGGGGGTGCCGCCGATCCCGAAGAGGATATCGGCGCCCGAGTTGGGCCATCCGGTCGCGATGGCGCCGGCGACGTCACCATCGGAGATCGAGAGCACGCGCGCACCGGCTTCGCGGACCTCTTGGACGAGCAGGTCGTGGCGCGGGCGGTCGAGGATGACGACGCCCAACTCCTGGACCGGCTTCTTCAGACGCTTGGAGAGTTCGTTGAGGTTGTCAGTCGCCGACGCGTTGATGTCGACGGCACCTCGACCGCGCGGTCCTACCGCGACCTTCTTCATGTACACGCAAGGACCGGGATTGAACATGGTGCCGCGCTCGGAGAGCGCGATGACCGCGAGCGCGCCGTTTCGACCCATGGCCGTGAGCGTCGTGCCATCGACGGGGTCGACGGCGACGTCGACCTGGGGTGGACGGCCGTCACCGATTCGCTCCCCGTTGTACAGCATCGGTGCTTCGTCCTTCTCGCCTTCGCCAATGACGACGATGCCGTCCATCGCGATGGCCCCGAGTACGAATCGCATGGCGTCCACGGCGGCGCCATCGGCGGCGTTCTTGTCACCCCGACCGGCCCAGCGGGCAGCGGCGATAGCCGCAGCCTCGGTGACGCGGATCATTTCGAGGGCGATATTTCGATCAGGCTTGATAGGTGGTTGCACGATGCTAAGAGTACTCCCGACGGCCTTGAAACGAAGGGGACTACCAGCCTATTTGCTCATTGCGGCAATACTTGGAGGGTGAGCACCGTGATTGTCAAGCCGAGCGGACCCCTCGTCGGGGAGGTGCGGGCGTACGGCGCGAAGAATGCGGTGTTGAAGCAGATGGCGGCCTGCCTGCTCGCGTCGGGCGAGCACCAGCTGACCAACGTCCCCGACATCACCGATGTCGCGATCATGGCCGAACTGCTGGAGGAGCTCGGATGTTCGGTGAATCGACACGTGGCGCACGAGTTACGGATCACCGTTCCCGAAGTCCAGGATCTCCACCCGGTGGCGCCCGCGCATCTCTTCGAGGCGATGCGCGCCTCGATCGTGATCCTCGGGCCGCTGCTCGCCCGATGCGGCGAAGCGAACATGGCGCTGCCCGGCGGTGACGACTTCGGTCACCGGCCCATCAACTTCCACACCGACGGCCTCTCGGACATGGGCGCGACGTTCCGCAACGATCGCAACTCGATCAGCGCGTCGACGGGCGGTAAGCGTCTTCATGCCACGCACATCACACTTGAGTATCCGAGCCACACCGCCACCGACAATCTGCTCATGGCCTGCGTGCTCGCCGAAGGACGGTCCGTGATCGATAACGCCGCACGCGAGCCTGAGGTGGAGGACCTCGCGCGTCAACTAATCGCCATGGGCGCCAAGATCGACGGGCTGGGTACGTCGCGACTCAGCATCGAAGGCGTCGCTGAGTTGCACGCGGCGCGCCACGAGGTCATCACTGACCGGGTCGTCACGGCGACGTACCTCGCCTCGGGCCTCATCACCGGCGGTCAGGTCCGGGTGGTCGATGGGCGAAGTGACCATATGGTCATGCTGCTTCGAAAGCTCGAGACGATGGGCGCCGAGGTCGACACCAGTGGCGTAGGCATTGCGGTCGTCGCACCGCAGCGGCTACGGGCCTGTGATGTCGCGACGCTGCCGTATCCCGGGGTTGCGACCGACTACAAACCGTTGATCACCACGATGCTGAGTGTCGCCGACGGAGTCTCGGTCGTCACCGAGAACCTGTTCGTAGGTCGGTTCCGATACGTCGACGAGCTGGTCCGTTTAGGCGCGAGCATCACTACCGAGGGCCACCACGCCATGATCCGAGGGGTCGATCATCTCATCGGCACGTCGGTGCGCGCGACCGACATTCGCGCCGCGGCCGCACTGGTACTCGCCGGATTGATCGCCGAGGGCCAGACAACGGTGAGTGGTCTCGAACACGTTGCGCGCGGGTATGACGACTTCCTGGGTCGCCTGACGTCACTGGGCGCCACGTTCGAGCCGGTCGCATGATTCCGCGCGACCCGAAGGAGTTGGTCGAACTCGCCCGGGGCGGATCACGCACCGCGCTCGCGCGCCTGCTCACCTACGTGGAGTCGAACGGCCCGGCCCACGCCGCGACCGCGTCGCTGGCCTACCGAGTCCCCGCACCCTACGTCGTGGGGCTCACCGGAGCTCCGGGCGCAGGCAAGTCCACGCTCACCGACCGGTTGATCTCGTGCGCACTCGCGCACGGGTCGTTCGCCGGACAACACGACTTCAGTGAGATCGGCGTGCTCTGCATCGATCCCAGTTCACCGTTCAGTGGCGGCGCGATCCTGGGCGACCGCATCCGCATGCAGGGCCACGCGACCAACGAGCACGTCTTCATCCGTTCGATGGCGACCCGTGGTCATCTCGGCGGGCTCTCGCTCGCCGTGCCCGATGCCCTGCGGGTGCTCGGGGCCTCGAGGTTCACGTTCGCGCTCGTCGAGACCGTCGGGGTCGGCCAGATGGAGGTGGACATCGCCTCGGCCGCGGATACGACGATCGTTGTCACGAATCCCGGTTGGGGGGACTCGATGCAGGCGAGCAAGGCCGGACTGCTCGAGGTGGCGGACATCTTCGTCATCAACAAGGCCGATCGACCCGGGGTGCGCGAGACCCGTCGCGACCTCGAACAGATGCTCGACCTCGGTGTGCACGAGTGGCGTCCCTTGATCGTCGAGACGGTGGCGAACACCGGCGTGGGCACCGACGAGCTCTGGGCCGCAATCGTCGAGCACCGCACCTTCATCGAGGACGGGCGTCTCGACGAGCATCGCCGCACGCGTATGAAGAAGGAACTCGACAAGGTGCTCTCGGCACTGCTTCGATCGAAGGTGGCCGACCTCGCCCACGGCGTCTCCTACGACGCCCAGGTGGACGCACTGCTCGCGGGCACGACTGACCCGTACCGCGCGGCCGAGACGTTACTCGCTGAGTCATGATTGCCACCTCGGTCGCCTACGACCTCGTTTTTCTCGTCCACATCCTTTCGGCCGTGGCGGTCTTGATCGTCTTCATCACGATGAGGGCTTCCGCCAAGTCGGTCGCAAACGGAGCGGATGCTTCGGTTCAAGAGGCTCGATTCCCGAGCCGGCGCAACTGGGCGGCGCGAGTGCTGCACGTACTGCCGGTGACCGGTCTCATCATGTCCCTGAGCGGCGACAGCGCGGTGTCGCTCACGAAGCCCTGGATCGGCGTTGGCATCCTTTGTTACCTCGCGGCGGCCGGTCACCTCGAAGCCCGGACGCTGCCATTGGAACGGGTCGTGAGCGAGGTCATTGCCCACGATGGGCTCGCGTCTCCCGAACGCGGACGCTCGCTTGTTCGTTCCATTGATATTCTGCTCGCGCTCGTCGCCGTGGCGATTCTCGCGATGCTGCTGCAGTTTTAGAGGAACGCCGCTCGGCCCACCATGCCTGCGGCGACAGTGGCGTTGGTGACGGCGTCAATGAGCACGAAACTCCCGGTGACCCGGTTATCGCGGTAGTCGTCGACGGCGAGCGAGTCAGCCGTCTGGAGAGTCGCCAGTCCTATTTCGTTGGTGCTGAGACCCGACGTCTCGTCGACACTCAACGTGGCGATGTCGACGACGCCCGTGAGGGCGCTGACACGAACCGGCGTGACCTTGGTCGTGTGCTTCAGGCGAAGTCGCTGACCGACCTGTAGCGGGTTCTCGCCGAACCAGCAGATGGTTGCCGTGAATTCCTTGGTGACCGTCGGCAGCGGCGCGGTCGCGATCAAGTCGCCGCGGCCGGCATCGGTCTCGGCGGCGAGATCGACGTCGATCGAAAGCCCGGCGTGGGCCTCGTCGAGCGGACCTGAGCCCGAGTTGATGGCACCCACGGTCGTCTCGATATTGGCCGGTAACAAGGTGACCTTGTCGCCGACGTGCAGCGAGGAGCCGTTCAGCATGCCCGCGTAGGTTCGTCCCCCACCGGGTTGGCGAAGCACCCACTGGATCGGCAGACGCGCACCTCGGTTGGTGGTCGTCCACGATCCGGCGTCGGAAGTCTCGAGTGCGTGCAGCACCGTGGGACCCGTGTACCAGGGGGTGTTGGGGGAGGGGTCGACGACGTTGTCCCCGAGCAGGGCCGAGACGGGGATCGAGATGACTGATTCGAAGCCCAGTTCCTTGGCGAGGGTCTCGAGCTCGTCGACGACGCTCAGGTAGGCGCTCTCTGACCAGTTGACCTCGTCCATCTTGTTCACCGCGACGACGATGGAGCGCACGCCGAGCAGTGCGGCGATGCAGAGGTGGCGACGCGACTGCTCCTTCAGACCGTGTTCGACGTTCAATACAACGAGGGCCAGGTCGGCGGTCGAGGCGCCGGTCGCCATGTTCCTCGTGTACTGCACGTGTCCGGGGCAGTCCGCGATGATGAACTTGCGCGTGGGCGTCGTGGCGTAGCGGTACGCGACGTCAATCGTGATGCCCTGTTCGCGCTCGGCCCTCAGGCCATCGGTGACGAAGCTGAGGTCGAGGTCACCCACGCCCCTCTTCTCGGAGGCGGCGGCGACGGCGTCGAGTTGGTCGTCGAAGAGTTGACGAGTGTCAACGAGTAACCGACCAATCAGGGTTGACTTGCCGTCGTCGACCGATCCAACAGTCGCGAGCCGCAGAAGATCCTTGTGCACGGGCTTCATTTAGAAGTAACCCTCGCGCTTACGATCTTCCATCGCGGTTTCGCTGAACCGGTCGTCCGCGCGCGTGGCACCGCGCTCGGAGACGTTGGCAATCGCGACCTCGTCGATGATTTCGGCGAGGGTGGCGGCGTTCGACAACACGGCACCCGTGCAGTTCGCGTCACCGACCGTGCGAAAGCGCACCGTGAGTCGCTCGACCTTTTCGCCAGGCGCAGGCTCGACGAACGGTCCGACGGCGAGCCACATACCGTCGCGCAACACGACGTCGCGTTCGTGGGCGAAGTAGATCGACGGCAGGTCCATCGCCTCGCGTTCGATGTACTGCCAGATGTCGAGTTCGGTCCAGTCCGAGAGCGGGAACGCGCGGAGGTGTTCGCCGGGATTGACCTTGCCCTGGTAGAGCTGCCACAACTCGGGGCGCTGCTGGCGCGGGTCCCATTGTCCAAAAGCGTCGCGGAACGAAAGGATGCGTTCTTTCGCGCGAGCCTTGTCCTCGTCACGTCGCGCTCCGCCGAAGGCGGCGTCGAAGCCGTTGTCGGTGATGGCGTCGAGCAGGGTCACGGTCTGCAGTCGGTTGCGCGATCCCATGGGGCCCGGGTCGACGACCTTTCCTTGATCGATCGAGTCCTGCACCTTCGCTACGACCAGTCGGGCACCGATGGACTCGACGGCCCGGTCGCGGTACTCGAGGACCTCGGGGAAGTTCTGACCCGTGTCGATGTGCATGACGGGGAAGGGGAGAGCCTGGGGTGCGAAGGCCTTGGCGGCCAGGTGCAGGAGGACTGCGGAGTCCTTGCCACCCGAGAACAGGAGAACCGGTCGTTCGCACTCGGCGACGACCTCTCGAAGTATGAAGATGGCGTGCGATTCGAGCAGATCTAAATGATCAATCATGTGGGGGGCCTGAAGGGTATGTGTAGTCATAAGGGTAAGTTGTTATAAATATCCTAGTAAACCACTAGACAAAGTTAGACTTGAAGCCGGAAACTCTATGAATACTCCCACGCAGACGCTGCTCGACGAACTCGAAACCAAGAATCTGGAGTTCGAGCATGCCTCACCGGGCGAGATTCTCGCATGGACCTTTGATCGGTTCAGCGACGACGTCGTGATGGCCTGCTCGTTCGAGGACCTGGCGCTGTTGCACATGGTGCACGAGACACGCCCGAACACCGAGATCATCTTCCTCGATACGCTCGGCCACTTTCCCGAGACCCTCGAGTTCGCCAGTCGTATCGAGCATGAATGGCACCTCCGTCTCACCCGCACGGTGCCCTCGAGCGAAGCCGACGCCTGGCCGTGCGGCACCGAGAGGTGCTGCGAGCTCAGGAAGGTCGAGCCTCTGTCGCGCGCCGTAGCGGGCAGCGCTGCGTGGATCACGTCAGTGAAGCGCGTTGATGCGCCGACACGCGCCACCATGAAGATCCTCTCGTGGGACGAGAAATTCGGTCTCGTGAAGGTGAATCCGCTCGCCACATGGAGCGACGACGACGTCGCGTACTACCTCACGGCACACCATCTACCCGAGCACCCGTTGTGGGCCCAGGGGTACGCCTCGATTGGTTGCGCCGCGGTGACGGCCAAGCCCGCGGTGCCCGGGGACCGTCGTTCGGGTCGCTGGGTCGGTGCCGATAAGGAAGAGTGCGGTCTCCACGAAGCCTGATATCCACCAACTTTCCAGTATTCCGCTGTACATTTGACCTCAATGTTTAAGCACTCGGTCAAGGGATTGGTCAGATGCTTCTAATAGTCCTCGCCTTTTTCTGGGTAGCGGTGCTCGTGCCGGTCGGTATACGGCACTTCCGTGACAGCGGGACTGAGCGTTCGATCGAGTCTTTCCATGCCGAGCATGAGGTCCTCAGCCGTCAGGAATACACCGTGCCGCCCGCCCATCGGCTGGACCGGGCTGACGAGGATGGGGCACCGAGCGCAGAGAACGCGGCGCGTCCGAGGCTGACCGTTGTTCACGCTGACGACACGTACCGCTCACTGGAGACACGGAGTTCGTGGGACGAGTGGAGCCAGGACTACGACTACGACCGCGACGCCAACGCGCGGCGACGCGAAGAGGCGAAGAACCGTTACGCGGCCGCTTATTCGTCAGTGCCGAGTGAACCGGTGCTGTCTCGTTACGAGGATTCCCATCGACCCCGCGTGTCGATGAAGGTTCGACGCACGAGGGTTTTCCTCGGGCTTTGCGCGGCGGCCCTAGTGTTCAGCGCTGGAGTATTTGTCGTGGGTTCGTCGATCATCCAGGACCTCGCAATTGTTTCGTGGCTGGGTGTCGTTGGTTTCGTCGCCGTCGCCCTCTTCGCCGTGAGTCAGGGTTACCTACACGAGTCATCCTTGCCGCTTCGCCGCAACGCACCTCGCGGGCTGGCGACGATTGAGTCGCTCCGGCCCGACGATGGCGGGTTCCATGAATCCGAGTTCTACGATCCTGAAGCGGAAGCTGAGTGGCGTAGAGAGTCCGCGTCGCACTACGCCTTGGGCTAGAGTTGGTACTCCTTCGGGGGTGTAGCTCAATTGGTAGAGCGCTACGTTCGCAATGTAGAGGCAGTGGGTTCGAATCCCATCACCTCCAC
>PKWW01000018.1 GCA_003132165.1 Acidimicrobiaceae bacterium
CGTCACGGTGGATCGAGGTTTAGTCGAGGGGGAGAGAATGAGCATGACGAGTGACCGTACGGCTTGCATGAATCAGATGGCTCCGTTTGCCTTCACGATATAAATGTTGGGAACCGTGGCTGCAGGAGAATCAGCCGCCGCAGACGTAATAGTGGGGGAGATTGCTGCAGCAACCGGTCTTTCGAATGTTGCTGTCTTGAGAGTAATCTCACAGTTCTCCCAATCCACGGCGACTTGGGCTCAAAATCAAATCGCGTGGGCTTTGTGCGCCGCTGCTGGACGCTGTGCACCCTGAATTTATTGCTCTTGGGAACCGCTGACATCGAGGAATGAACGTCTGATCAAAAAGATTGACGTTTGACCACTGCACCGATCATTCGGATCGGAAGAGTCAAGAGATATCGAACCACTGAATCGGGTCACTTGGCAAACATGGCTCGCCTGCGATTGACGAGACGTTTCCTCGCGTGAGTTCAGTCGAGAACCTACACTTGACCCAAAACCAGACTCAACTCTCATAAGAGTTGTCCGGTAATTGGTGTCAAGCGCACGTCGCATCCCCAACGGGATTCGGACCCGGGCTGCCGCCTTGAAAGGGTGGTGTCCGGGGTGCGAGGTGACTCGAATGGAAGGACGGATTTTCGGTTGGCCAACGGTTCGAATATTCCCTGATCTACGTCATCATCTCGGGGACTCCAATCGATTGTCCGCCTGTGCAGTAGGTCGCCTGGCGCTTCCTGGTGCAGTTGGACTTCAATTGCAACGGACCTGGTGAGACGCCGGGGCACGTCCTGAGACCATGCGAGCTATGGAAGAGTTATGGAAGATTACGTGCAGTTTAAGTCGCACTGAAACATTCGGCGCAGCCAACGCCAACGTGATTGATCGATGTCCGACGGTGCGTCCATTGGTCATGTCTCGAGTAAACAAGGAGAAATCATGAAGGTAGTCATTACGGGTGCCCATGGAAAAGTCGGTCGTGCTGCGACCCAGGCACTGCTTGACGCGGGTCACGAGGTGCTCGCGACCGATTTGACCCGGCCGGGATTCGAACGGGAGCCAGAGGGAACGGCTCGGTACCAAATGGCTGATCTCACCGATGCCGGCGAAGCATTCGCCGTCATCCGTGGGGCCGACGCTGTTGTGCACGCCGCCGCGATCCCGGAGCCGACCGGCAACCCGCCACAAGTGGTGTTCCGTACCAACCTGATGGCGACGTTCAACGTTCTCGAGGCGGCCATCCGTTTCGGGGTGAAGCGTTTCGTGAACATCTCGAGCGAGACCGTGCCCGGATTCTTCTTTCCCGAACGCGAATTCCTTCCGGACTACGCGCCAGTCGACGAACTTCACCCGGTGCACCCGCAGGATCCGTACGCCCTGTCCAAGCACTTCGGTGAGCAGCTGATGAACGCCGCCGTCGAACGCTCGGACATCCGGTGCATCTCGCTGCGCCCGAGCTGGGTTCAGAACGAAGACAACTACGAGCAGAACCTCGGGCCCCAGGTGCGCGATGCCGCGGTGCTCAGCCCCAACCTGTGGAGCTACATCGACGCCTACGACCTTGCCGACGCGATCGTGTTGGCCACGGAGTCGGAGCTCTCCGGACATGAGGTCTTCTACATTGCCTCGCCGGACAACGTCGGGGGCAGGAACTTCGGCGAGATTCTGCACCAGTACTACGGGGACAAGATCGAACTGCGACCCACCGCGCGTCCGGATGCGTCGGGTATCTCCAGCGAGAAGGCTCGCCGGATGCTCGGCTGGACGCCGAAGCGGTCGTGGAGGGACTACCTGGACGCCGACGGAAAAGCGCGCTCGCGCGACTGAGACCAGAGAGTGCTGCCGGCACGATCAGGCCTCGGTCGCCAATAGAAACCCAGTCTTGCGCGCGGGCGAGAGGGGCTTGAGCATCCCCAGTGGTTCGTTCGACGCCTCGCCTGACCTCGGTCGGCCAACGATGTAGGTTACGAATGCGACCACGTCAGAACTGTTTGGCGGCCAAACAAAATGACCACCCAAAAGACGCGACCTATGAGAATGTCAATCTTCTCTGGACTACGTCATGATTATGAGAAGGCCAGAAATCCTGAGGAAGGTCGCCGTAAAATCAGGCCAAAATCGACAAGGAGCAGGCAATGACATCAGAGGTCCAAGGAGTCGTCGCAATGGCCAAGGGGGAGCCTGTGTCGCTGGTGACTATCGTGGTGCCGGATCCGGGGCCTGGTGAAGTTGTCGTCCGCATTCAGGCGTGCGGTGTCTGCCATACCGATCTGCACTACCGCGAGGGCGGGATTAACGACGAGTTTCCGTTCCTACTCGGACATGAGGCCGCGGGCATAGTAGAGACAATCGGGCCCGACGTCACATCAGTCGAACCCGACGATTTCGTCGTGCTGAATTGGCGCGCGGTGTGCGGCGAGTGTCGCGCCTGCAGGCGGGGTCGGCCCTGGTACTGCTTCGCCACTCACAACGCATCACAGAAGATGACGTTGACCGACGGGACGCCGCTGGCTGCGGCGTTGGGAATCGGAGCGTTCGCGGAGAAGACCCTGGTGGCGGCGGGCCAGTGCACGAAGGTGGACCCGAGGGCTCGTCCGGAAGCGGTCGGCTTGTTGGGCTGTGGCGTGATGGCCGGACTGGGCTCGGCCATGTTGACCGGCGAGGTCGGAGCCGGTGACTCGGTGGCGGTGTTCGGCTGCGGCGGTGTGGGCTGCGCGGCGATTGCCGGTGCGCGCCTGGCCGGGGCCACGAAAATAATTGCTATCGACCTCGATGCGCGCAAGCTCGACCGGGCTCGCGAGTTCGGGGCCACCGATGTCGTCAACGGCTCGAGTGAGGATGTCGTCGCGGCGGTGCGTGTGTTGACCGATGGCAACGGTGCGGATGTCTGCATCGAGGCGGTGGGTAGTCCCAAGGCGATGGAGCAGGCCTTCTACGCGAGGGACCTGGCCTGTACCCTCGTGCAAGTGGGTGTGCCCATGCCCGACATGCGGATCGACCTGCCGATGATTGACTTCTTCGGGCGCGGCGGACAACTGAAGCCGAGTTGGTACGGGGACTGCCTGCCGTCACGCGACTTCCCGATGCTGGTCGACCTCTACCTTCAGGGCAGGCTCGACCTCGATCGATTTGTCACCGAGACCATTGGCCTCGGTGACGTCGAGGAGGCATTTCATCGGATGGAGCGCGGAGAGGTGCTGCGGTCGGTCGTGGTGATCTGATGATCGAGTTGGTCATCACCTCGGGCATCTTCTCACTGGATGGGTCGGACTTCGAGGTCGAGAACAACATCTGGATCGTGGGCGACGAACGAGAAGTCCTGGTGATTGATGCTGCCCACGACCATCGCCCAATCGTCGAGGCGGTCGGCGACCGTTCGACGGTGGCCATCATCGCCACCCATGGTCACAATGACCACATCAACGCCGCGCGGTCCTTGGCGGACGTTCTGGGTGCCCCAATCCTGCTGCACCCCGATGATTTGATGCTGTGGCACGAGATCTATCCCGACCGCTCCCCCGATGGGTACCTGGCCGACGGGATGACGGTATCCGCCGGCGGCACGTCGCTCGAGGTCATCCACACGCCGGGGCACACGCCGGGGGGATGCTGTCTCTTTGACGCCTCCGGTGGGGTGCTCTTCTCGGGCGACACCCTCTTCAAGGGCGGCCCCGGAGCAACCGGGCGACGCTTCTCTGACTTCGCGACGATCATCGCTTCGATCAGGGACCGGCTCCTCGTCCTGCCCGATGCCACGCGCGCGCTGCCCGGGCATGGTGAAGAGACCACCATCGGTGCCGAAGCACCCCACCTCCCCGACTGGCTGGCCAGAGGCTCGTGAGCGCAGCTGATGAAGTTGCGCACGAAGCGGCGACTGCGTGACGGGGGAGTTGACGGACCGCTTCCTTCGCGTGCGACGATGGTCTTCGTGGGCGTCAGCCCAGCGGTGCACTTTGTCGGTGCGCGACGGGGAAACGGGGAGACTGGGTGGCGACCACCATCAGGCTGAGCGCCGCCAGCCCGGCGAGGCATAACAGCAGCACCGGATTACTGACCAGGCGGTCGAGTTCGGCGAGCGCCACGGGGACGGAAAAGCCCACGTAGGTGAGGACGTAGAACACGGCGTTCAATCCCGCCAGGTCGTCGGGGCCTGCGAGACGCTGCACCTCCAACAGCCCGGCGACCAGGCAGAAGCCGTATCCGGCACCGAGGACCGTCGCTGCCACGAGGACGAGCAGCGGGCTCACGAGGTGCGTGGCCAAGGCCGCGAGCAGCATTCCGAGCACGACGATGGCGAGTCCGACCGATGCTCCCCGGGCGTCGTCGTCCTTGTCGAGTCGCCTCGCGATCGGCTGGACGAGTACCCCGGTCGCCAAGGTCACCCCGGCGACCAAGCCGGCGAAGGCGATGCCGAGCCCGTGGGTTCGGCCGCTGACGACCGAGGGGAGCACGGCGATCGAGACGTTGCTCGCGGCAAATACCCACGGGGCGAGCGGCACTACCACGGTGACGAACCGGGGGTGTCCCGCTCTCGGGACCCTCAGGCGCGACAAGAGACCGGGGCCGGAGTTCTTCTCGTGGCGAACCGTCTCGGGCACACTCCACAGTCCGGGCAGTACGAGTGCCATCACCGCCAGATGCGGGAGGTAGGCGACCACCAATGGTGCGGGGCCCCATTGGGCGAGGAGACTTGCTACCACCGGCCCGAGGCCGAAGCCGGCGGAGAGGGCGATGGCCGCCCGTCGCGCTCCCGCCTGCTCATCGGCGGCGACGTCGTACGGGGGGACCGACAGCTCCTTCACCCAGGCGGTGCCAGCTGCGAGGGCCGCACCGCTGGCGACGCCGGCGACGAAGCGTCCGGCGCCGAGCATGAGAACGGAGTGCGAACCGACCACCAGCATCAGCGTCGCCACCAACGAGACGATTGCGGCTGGTCGGATCACCACGCTCCTGCCCCAGCGGTCCGATGCGGGTCCCCCGAGAAGTAGCGCGGGGACCAGGCCGAGGGCGTAGATCACGAGAAGGACTTCGTTGGTCCTGATGGTGAAGCCGAGGTACTGGTGGTAGGCGACGAGCATGGGCGCGAACTGGTTGGCACCCCAGCCGACCCCGAACATCGCGGCGGCCACTATCAACCAGTCGCGCCGCACCCCGACCGCTGTGATGGTCGGGGTGCGGCGCGACTGGATCTGTCGGGACGTTTGACCCGGTGATATTGGTGTTGCGTGTTTCACTTGATCGGTCCCCTCGTTTACAGTGGGGTGAATCAGCGCTTGTAACCCAGGACATCGAAGCCCCCGAG
>PKWW01000016.1 GCA_003132165.1 Acidimicrobiaceae bacterium
GACCGCCTGGATCATTGTGATCGCCGTATTCACGGTTTTCTATGGATTCGGCTCGCTGATTGCTATTTACTACCTGCTCCGAGTAAGACCGAAGGTCCTGGAAGTCGAGGAGCAAACTCTAGGTAAAGGAGCCGCAACTGATGGAAATGACGCAAAGTCCACAGGGCTGTTCTGCGCAAATTGTGGAACTCCGTTTAGTGCTCCAGGAAAGTTCTGTACCGGTTGCGGAATGGCTAACTCGGATTGAACAACGTTCTTGGCAACTTGTATTGACGAGGGTTACTCCCGCTACGGAGCGCCAGTCTGAGATTGTGTGCGTGGACGCGCCGATTCGAATCCTGAGTTAACGAAAAATCATGTCAGCAACGCCCTTAGCAAAGCCAGCGTTTACGTGCGGTCGCGCCCGAACGTCGGCGAACTACAACCTCAATATTGCAACCGTCTACGGTCACCAGTGAACGTCGGCGAACTGAAAACGACCGCATGGTAGAAAACTGCTCCATGAGCGTGATTGGAATCACGACACAGGCAATTTCAGCGCAGAGAGGGCGCGCTCAATCGACAAAGACGTCGCGGAACTACTTCCGGACTTCTCGTGAACGATCGAGGTTAGAGGTTCAGTGGGCGGCTACCGGCACCTCGCGCGCTTCACCCACTCGCGGCGCGCCCGAGCGCAAGATCATCGCCGTCGCCAGCGCGCCGCCGAGAAAGATAAAAGCCGAGACGTTAAACGCGGTGGTGTAACTATGCACCGCGGCGGTGTTCTTGTTGAACGTCGTCGCCGCTTTACCCACCATGAACGTCGTCGCGGCACTTGCGGCCAAGGTGTTGAGTAACGCCGTGCCCACCGAGCCACCCACCTGCTGAGCGGTGTTCACCATGGCCGAGGCCACACCCGCGTCGTGGGGTTCAACGCCCAGCGTCGCGGTGTTGAAGCCCGGAGCGAAGATGAAGCCCACGCCGAGTCCAATCACGATGAGCGGAAAGAGCACCCCGCCCAGGTAGGTCGAATGAATCGTCAGGTGGCTCAACCAGAACAGACCGCCGGCGGACATCACCATACCCGTCGGGATGAGCGGACGAGGTCCGACCCGCGGCATGAAGACAACGTTCGAGAGCTGGGCGGTGATGGTGATCGAGAAGATCATGGGCAAGAATGCGATGCCGGTTCTCACCGCCGAGAAGCCCAGTGTCGTCTGTAGGTAGTAGGTCAGGAAGAGGAACATGCCGAACATGCCGAGTCCCGCGACCAGCATCGACAACAGTGAGCCGCCGCGATTGCGGTCAGCCAGTACCCGCAGTGGCAACACCGGATACTTCGCCGTGGACTGAACGCGAAAGAAGTAGGACAACAGAATCGCGGCGAGCGCGAAGCTGCCCAGCGTGTAGTGGTTGCTCCACGAGGTCGTCTCCACGTGCGAGAAGCCGTACACCAGGGCGAAGAGACCCGCGGTCACGCTCAGGACACCCCTCACGTCGAGGGGATCGTGGTCCACGCCACGGTCACGCTTGAGCAATAACACCGCGCCCGCAATAGCGACGGCGGCGAAGAACAGGTTCACCAGCAACGTCCAGCGCCACGAGGCGTAGCTGGTGAGCACGCCACCGAGGATCAGGCCAATGGCCCCGCCTCCACCCCCGACCGCGCCGTAGATGGCAAAAGCCTTGCCACGCTCGGAGGGGTCAGTGAAGGTCGTCGTGAGCAGCGCCAAGACCGCGGGCGCCAATAAGGCGCCAAAAACACCCTGAATGGTGCGTGCGGTAACGAGCATGGTGAAGTTCTGGGCAGCCGCTCCAAAGGCCGACGCGCCGGCGAAGCCCGCGAGACCGATGATGAGCGCATTCCTTCGACCGATGTAGTCGGAGACTCGTCCGCCCAACAACAGCAGACTGCCGAAGGCGAGCGAGTAGGCCGTGACAATCCACTGGCGGTCGGCGTTCGAGAAACCCAACGCGTGCTGGGCCGTCGGTAAGGCGATGTTGACGATGGTGCCGTCGAGAATCACCATCAACTGAGAAATGGCCAATACGACGAGAATCCACCAGCGGCGCCGATGCGCCCTCTGGGTATCGGTCTCGATGGTCACGACGGGGTCATTGCCTGTTCGCATTCTGCGATGCTCACTGCTTTCCTGTGTCGATCAGCGAGAGGATCGGTGTGTTTATTCGCACCCTTGAACATCAGCGGCCGATCTGCAAAACGAGAGTGCCGATGGAGATCGCGAACAAGAAGAACGCCGGGGCGAATGTCGCGAAGTTGTCCTTGATACGCAGGTGCGCCACCACCGCGCCCGCGAAATAGAGGACGAGCCCCGCGGCCGCCAGTCGACCGAGGTCCTTGACGGCGAAGCCGACGAGGAGCCCCACTCCCGGCGATCTCCAACAGGGCCAGCAGGGGAACCTGGCTCTCCTTCACGCCGACGTGCGTCATGCCCTCGATGATCTGGGACGATTTGCGCAACTTGGCGCTCGCCGAGGCGAACGCCGCGAGAGCCAGCAGCGACGAGACGATGATCATGGCTAGCTTCATGTTTTCTCCCGGGTTTGGTGTGATTAGTGACGAGGTAATGATGCGTTGAATGGTCAGTGGGTGAGAGCACCCGAGAGGTGGCGCCCGTGTTCAGCAGCGACGCGTTCGGACTCGTGGCGCATCTCGGCCGCCAACTCCTTGAACTGGTCCAGGGCCGGGTTAACACCCACGAGGGTGAACTCGGTCTCGACCACGCGCAGGTCCAAACCCCAGACGTCCTCCAGAATGCGCCGCATCCAGCCCGTCGCGTGGTCCCAGCCCTCACGCGGCGTGCCCGCACCGTAAGCGCCGCCGCGCACGGCGACGAGGACCGCGGGACGGCCCTTGAGACCCACTCCCACTCGCGGATCGGTGATCACCAGGTCGACCCACGTCTTGAAGTGCTGTGAGACGCCGAAGTTGTACAGGGGAACCGCGAAGAGCAGGGCGTCGGCCTCGAGGAGCTCGTCAGCCAACGTCGTCGCCAAGTCGACGGCACTCTTCTGGTCGGGAGTGAAACCCTCGACGTTGCCGCGGTCGGCGAACACCGACGCGGCCCACGCGGTGGCGGGGACCGGTTCCACGCCGATGTGGCGGCGAATGACCGTCTCCTCGGGGTTGTCCTGGCGCCAGGACTCCTCCACGATGTCGGCGATGGCGCGGCTGACCGAGCCCTCGGTGCGGATACTGGCGTCTAGTCGAAAGAGTGACATGATTGCTCCTACTCGTCGTAATGGCTTTCTGCTTTCAGAATACTGGTAACTCTTAAAAACAAAGCGGCTTTTTTCCCACAAGTCGCTAGTACGATGAGTTGCGTGGGAACAGACCTGTCGACCAGTCCAGCGGCTGGACCGCTCGCGTCTGACCCTCTCGACGAATCCTCTAGTGCGGAGATGTCCAAGTCGTGTGACGGCGCCCTCGCCCAGGCGTTCAAATTCCTCGGTAAGCGCTGGAACGGCGTCATCCTGGGAACCTTGACCAACGGCTCGTCGGGCTTCGCCGAACTCAAGCGCAACGTGCAGGGCATCAGCGACTCGGTACTGTCCGAGCGCCTTAGCGAACTCCAGCAGGCGGGTCTCATCACGCGATCCGTCGTTCCCGGCCCCCCGTTGTCGGTGTCCTACGAACTCTCCGACACCGGCAATGCATTGATTCCCGCGATGCACGCCTTGAGTACCTGGGCCAGCGAGAACTTCCCCCGCGACACCGACCACTATTCGTCAGAAGAGTCCTCATGACCGACCGCCTTGCCGTCCTGCGCGCCTCAGTGGAGCACCTGCGCCGCGTCATAGATGACGTCGAGGCCTTCGACCCCGACGTCGCTGCCTACCCCACCGAGTGGACGGTCGCCGACACGATGTCGCACATCGGGTCGGGCGCGACCATCATGAAGCAGAACCTGGAGAACGCGGTGGCCGGTCGCGAGGGCGACCCGGGCTTCAATCAGTCGGTCTGGGACGAGTGGAACGCCAAATCACCGACTGATCAGGTCAACGACGCGTTGGTCGCCGACGAGAAGCTGCTTCTGTCTCTCGAGTCCCTCAGCGAATCCGAGAAGAGCGCCTTTCACTTCTCCATGGGTCCCTTCGATCTGGACTTCGACGGATTCATCGGACTTCGACTCAACGAGCAGGCGGTGCACACGTGGGACGTCGAAGTCGCCGTCAACCCCTCGGCCACTCTCTCCGACGAGGTCGCCGGGGCGATCATTGACAACCTCCAGTTGATCATCCGCTTCGCCGGTAAGGCCCGCGGCGAGGTCACGGAGATGAGCGTGCGCACGACGAATCCTGCACGCGACTTCATGCTCGTGTTCGAGGGCGATGCCATCAGCCTGGGCGACTCCGCCCACAGCGGTGACGTGGATCTGGAACTCCCCGCCGAGGCGTTCGTCCGCCTGGTCTACGGACGCCTCGACGCTGACAACGCCCCCGCGGGCATCAATCAACTGCATCTGGAAGACCTGCGAAAGGCATTTCCCGGCTTCTAACCCGCAGCGGATTCACGACAAACCCCGTAGGTCGTGACCCCAGGGCAAATGGATGATGACCAGCAAAATTTTACGATTTGCAAAGGGTCAACCTAGCCAAATCCTTTAGCAACGCATTCAGCGACGTCGGCGATTACGTGCGGTCACGCCCTGAACGCCGGCGAACTGAAAAAGACCGCATCACGCGTAAGGGGTCAGGGGTTCGAATCCCCTCACGTCCACAAAACTTTTCCTCGTCAGAGGTACTTTATTCTTCCTAACTTCTCCAATTTCCCGCTTGTTATGACCATTGTCAGTAACAGTTTCAGCAACGGAGAATCGAGTTTGAAATGGCAAGGTCGAGAAGCAATGGAGGGTGGTTTCAAGGGGTCAGCCTTTTCGAGGTTGAGTCCGCGAAATGTCCGAAGGACCAAGTTAAACACTATGACCGGACCCCGTTTTCTTAGCCGCTAACCGGGGTTCCCGCAGTGTCACCTTGACCTGTCACCTAAACCGATATCAGCCCCCGACTACCGCGTGAGCAGGAAGAATGTCCGCTCCAACGTTTCCCGATGAGGTATTCAGCGAGAACTATCGATCCGTCTCGCGTCTCCTCGATGAACGTTGGTGAAAGAAGTGCATTGCCGAAATGTTCCCGAAGATTGCGAGGGCAACGAAGACATAGAAAACAACTGTTTCCGCTATTCCACTTGTCCAGTCGCCAAGTCGCATCAAAATCAGCGCGATCAGCGAGACCGAACCAACCCATCGGCTCACGATCTCGGCATGTTCCAATCTTCACTCTTTTCAATTGAACTGGAAATAGACTAAACCGCAGAGAGAGCGCAACTGACTCCACTTGCAGCCAGCGCCCACTGCACAGATTGAGCTGCCACTTCGCTGAGTCCTGCTGTGTCAATCGCTTCAGGAACCGCAAGAATTGCAATGCTCAAACAGACGAGGCCCCAGATGCTTGCCCCGATGGAAGTGACGAGGTGGCTGCAGCATAAGACTCACCGAACCGTTGCAGTGACCCCTTGAAACCGTCTATCGAACTCACGTCACACGAGTTACCAGCGGCCGATGCGTACGAGGCGGACGATTACCACCGAATTGAAGTAACCCTAGAGTCAGGGCGCCGGGCTTGGGTCAACAGGGCCCGCGAAGATCAAGCCTGATGGCAACACTGAGATTGAATATGCGAATAGCAGACGCGCATTCGGACGAGATCCATGCGCGGTCCAATTTGTTCAATGAAGGATCGGTAGACAAATGTGTCGCGCGGTTCCTAGTAGTTGCTGATTCAGTATTGAACATCGAGCGCGTAGCGCAGCGCGTGGTCCAACTCGGCACGTTTTCCAAGGCTGAGATGGCCGACCCGGCTGCTGGCGAGCATGCCGATCGGCAGTGTCACGATGTTGTCGCACGTGATCACACTTACTTCGGGGAGTCCTTCTTCAGGTCCAACTTCGACCTCCGAGCGAATCCCGCGAACTGTTCGCGTAATCGGAGCGCAGGTCAACGCCGAGAGAACTTGAATGGCAGCGTCTCGTGTCAACACGCACACCGGACGCCGGCCAGCGGGGCTTCCCAGATCGGCCCAGATGATGTCGCCCCTGGCTACCAATTCGAAATTGTCTCGGTAGCAAGTCGAGCGGCAACCTCGACGATGATCGGGTCTTGTGGAGTGAAGCGATACGACGCTTGCAGTTCGGCATCTGCCCGGCGAAGCTCCTCGGCATCAAGCACCGCGACTGCGCCCCTGCGCAGAAGTTCCGAACGGTTGGTTCCACGTTCAGCGGCAAGTCGATCAAGTCGCGCGACAAGATCGTCGTCCAATTGCACCAGAACTTCGCGTCGTCCCATGAACCATATGGTAACACATATGAATCTGGTTATCGCCTCGGCTTGTTACCCCAGGTGCCAGAGTCGTTAGAGTGAGCAAATCAGCGAGTATTGGCCACGCCAAGAGGTTCGAACATAGTCTCGTAACCACCACCAAGCAATAGCCTTGTTTTATAGGCGTTTGCTCAATCTTCAGCCTTTGCCAGTATCTGCCCCGCCGTTGTGGCAGCAAGATTTTCTGTGAGACAGTAATTGTCCAGCCGTCGGGACAAAACGAAGAATCAATCTTCCAGCGAACGTGGGATCAGCGGCGGTTGGGCGTCGTAAAAATTGGCAGAAGCAGTTCGCCCGTCCAATTCGAAAGACGGGAAACGCAAGATCCATCCAGTTCTAGTTCTTGAGTCTCATCAGTGCACTGGTGGCGATGACCGCAACTCCAATAATTTGAAGGAATATTGACGTGTTCAGCAACCACTGCTTCTTGCGGTTGGACTGGCGCAACCTAGACAGGTAATCAATCTCGAGGTCAGCGACTCTTCTGTCCCAGTCCGACTCATCCCACTCACACGTGACGTCGACTTTCAGTTCCCCCACGTCATCGACGACATAGTCGTGGGTGCTGGTGTTGATTGCCAATGCGGAGACAGCTGACAAAACTAGAGCGACCAGCGCAACAATGGCGAGTGCATGCGCATCTCTTACTAAACCTGTGTTCGTCGTTGCCCCCGCGACCGTGAAGAGCCCTGTCGTAATCGTAAGAACTCCCGCGGAAATCCCCAAGAGGGTCACCGATCGACCTCGAAAATCTTGGCGTCGCAGTTCTTCACGAGTCACTTCCGATTGAATCAGGGTCCCGAGAGCATTGGATCCTTTTTGGATCCCGTCCTGCTTGGGCTTATCCTTGGCCATGTCGCACCCCCGATTCGTTTCACCTGTTCACACCCGGCTGAGTCAGTCGGTTGAAAGGAAAACGCCCAGCCTGCCCGCTGCCATCCCATTCCTCGCTGATAGGCGTATGTCTAGCCCTTCCCATGTCGAATATCAAGCGCTCGCTACTGGCCCCTGAATTCTGACCGGCTTGGCCTTGACCCCGAATAGTGGACCTCGTTTATGCGAGTGTGGTTCAGCAACGTGGAACAACGTGACGAACCCATTCTCGCTAAATTTCCCCGGACGGGCCAAGATGTCAACTATGTTGACGGCAGCCCGAGCCAACTAGTTTGAGTTGATGAATGAAGGGCGTCGAATAAGCCTCGTCGCCACGGACTTAGACCAGACACTTTGGGTGGATGGCGCTCCATCCTCGAAATGATTCTCTAGGACCTGGGAGGTTGTCGAAATCGCCCCAATTCGCACACGTCAATTCTTCTCAGTGCGGTCGCGCACTGGGCTCAGCTGCCGCAGGAGGAACGCGTCCCTTCATCGTTCGCGCAATGTTCTCGTCGCCCAGCTGCTGCGCGACGAGACGTCATCAGACAAGAGATGGGAAGTCGTGTTAGTCCATTCGTCAGACCTTGTGCCGCAGCACGACGCGCGAACAACACTGGCGCGACGTAAACACGAGGTCGACACCGACATCTCACGCGGCGCGTGGTACAGGCTTCCAGCGCGAAGAGCCGTTGTCAGCACACTCACAGGTTTGTTGCTCATCCTTGCGCCCGGTGGGCTCACGCCGAACGCTTCCGCGGTGTCGACGTCACCTTCGTCGACGGTGGCCGCGTACGACGCGCCCTACCTGGGTGCCCCGCCGGCGACGAATCCGGCCGTCGTTGGCATCACCACGGTCGCTGGCGGCGGTGGCTACTACGTGCTGCGCGCGGACGGAAGCGTCGACGCCTACGGTGCGCCCAGCTACGGTTCACTCGATTCCTCCAGTTTGGCGACCGGCGCCAGCGCGACAGGTATCGCACTCGACTCCTCGACCGGTGGCTATTGGATTGTGAGCTCTAACGGCACGGTGAAGGGGTTCAACGCTCCGTTTCTCGGCGAACCGCACATCAGGTCGGGAGGGTGGGGCCAGTACCCAGCCGCCGTCGCCATCGCGGCCGCACCCGACGGAACCGGCTACTACGTGCTGCGCGCGAACGGAAGCGTCGACGCCTACGGCGTCCAAGGGCACGGCTCGCTCGCCAGTCGCCTCCACTACGGAGCGACGGCCCCGGTGGTTGCGGTTGCCTTGGCGGTCGATCCCACGACGGGTGGCTACTGGATTGCGACGTCGACGGGCGACGTCGCCAATTTCGATGCTCCCAACGACGGGTCCCCCTTGGCCAGTGCTCACGGTGGGTACGGCGGCGTTCCCGTCAGCGCTCTCGCGGCCACGACCGACGGAACGGGCTACTACGTGCTGAGAGCCAACGGCGAGGTTGACGGCTACGGAGCCGCGTTGCACGGTTCACTCGCTGCATCGAAGTCGATGCCCGTAGGCGGTTTCGCCAGCGCACTCGCGGTGGATCCCTCGACGGGTGGCTACTACGTCGCGGTTGACGTGGCGCCACTCGACGGCTACCTCAACCCACTTCGAGCTGTCACGTCGCTTGTTCCCCAAGAGATCGACCAGGGCGTGGACTACTGCGCGTCGGGACCCGTCTACGCACTCGGCGACGCGGTGGTGGAGAATCTCTACGACCCTGGATGGCCGAGTGGCGTGTTCATTTCCTACCGATTGACCAGTGGCCCGGCGAAGGGCCTCTACGTCTACGTGGCGGAGAACATCACGCCGAAAGTACGGATCGGCGAGCACGTCACATCCACGACCGTCGTCGGCGTGGTGCACGACGCGAAGACCTGTCTCGAAACCGGGTGGGCGGAGCCTCCCGCATCACCGGAACAGGCCGCCGCACATCTGGAGTACTGCGGGGTCCCCTCTGAAATGATCCAGCGCGACTGAGAGTCCCGATGCTCCAGAATGGAGCCAGGAGGAAAGCAATGAAACAGAGGCACCACAGCCCCGAGCAGATCATCCGAAAGCTCGCCGAGGGCGACAAGATGCTCAACGAAGGCAACGACATCGCCGAGGTCTGCCGGCATCTCGCGATCGCCGAGTCGACGTGGCACCGTTGGAAGGCCCAATACGGTGGCATGAAGGCCAACGACGCCAAGCGCCTGAAGGAGCTCGAGACCGAGAACGGACGCTTGAAGCGAATCGTCGCCGATCTCACCCTCGACAACGCAATGCTCAAAGAGGTCGCCAAGGGAAACTTCTAACCCCGAACGCCCGCCGTCGAGCAGTCGTGATGCTCGAGGAATCGTTCGGGGTGAAAGAACGCCGGGCCTGTCGGGTCGTGGGTCAACACCGTTCGACCCAGCGCCTCGAGGTGCCGCTACCCACCGATGATGAGAAGGAGTTGCGCCGCTGGCTCGTTCATTTCGCGAAGGACCACCCCCGCTGGGGTTGGAAGCGGGCCTATCAGCACCGGCGCCGCGAGGGACACCGCGTGAACAAGAAGCGAGTCCAACGCCTGTGGCGCTTAGAGGGCTTGAAGGTTCCCTATCGCAAGCGCAAGAAACCCCTGCGCGGACTCGGGGTTCACGTCGGGGCCATGTCGCCCATCCGACCCAACGCCATCTGGGCCATGGACTTCCAGTTCGACGAGACCCGCGACGGCAAGCAGTTGAAGCTGCTCAACATCCAAGACATCTTCACCCGCGAGTGCCTGGCGGTGCACGTCCAGCGCTCCATCACCGCCGATGACCTGATGAACGTGCTCGACGGGCTCGTGGCCCGACACGGCACACCGACGTTCCTGCGCTGCGACAACGGTCCCGAGTTCGCGGCCTTCGCCATTGCCGACTGGTGCAAGTTCAACAACGCTTCGACCACGTTCATCGATCCCGGCTCACCCTGGCAGAACGGACACATCGAGTCGTTCAACTCGCGTATTCGTGACGAGTACTTGAACGGTCACCTCTTCGAGTCCTTGCTCGAAGCGCAGGTCCTGCTCGAGGGCTGGCGCCGGGAATACAATCGAGAACGTCTCCACAGCTCTCTTTGCTACCTGACCCCGGTCGAGTTCAAAGAGCTGTGGCAGAAGCAACACCAACAACGACTCCTAGTCGCATTGGACCACTAACAGGGGTCCCCGCAG
>PKWW01000040.1 GCA_003132165.1 Acidimicrobiaceae bacterium
GGCACCAGGATGGACGTTCTTGGCGGGGTGCGTGCCCGCTGAATGGGCGGGGACCCCAGTCCACTCGGTCCACAACGCCGCCGCGAGTTGACTACGAGCTGAGTTCATGGAACACACGAAGAGCACGTCGGAGGGGGCCAACTTCGTACGAGGGTGCAGCGAGTCGAGTGCCCCGGTGACGAGGCGGACATAGCGACGCCGACCGTCACCGCTCGATTGGGACCGGACAATGAGACCGGCTTGTTCAAGCGTGTCGAGGTGGTGGGCTAGGTGATTTGATTCAAGACCCGTGACAACCTGCAGTTCCACTGGTGCGCGGTCCGAGACCATCAGTTCGTCCACGATCGAAAGGCGGACCGGATCGCCGAGTGCCGCGTGAAGGCGCACTCGGCGTTCGAAGGTGGGATCTGGTGACACGACGTCAACGTATCACTCGATAATCTTTGAGTCAATATTTTCTGAGCAATAAGCTATAACGATTGCTCTGACCCCGGCGCAGCGCTGTGCGCCCCAGTCCGTTATCGTCGAACTATGGTGACTCGGCAAACAGATTCTTCGTCGAACCTGGACGAGTGTTGCGTGGTCGACGTGGGCACGCCGGTTTCGCAACCGCCCGATGACGTCGACCTGGCGATGATGGCGAAGGCCCTCGCTCACCCTGCGAGGTTGCGAATTCTTCGGGTACTTGACTCCCGTCAGGCCTGCGTCACCGGCGACGTTGTCGTCGAACTCGGACTTGCCCAGTCCACGGTGTCAGAGCACTTACGGATCCTTCGCGAAGCAGGATTGATACAGGGTGAGATCGAGGGACCCCGGACCCGCTACTGCGTGAACACATCGGGCCTCGCCGCCTTGAAAGCGGGCATCGCGGCCCTGTGACATCATCGCTCGTTGGTAGTTGACACGAGCCAATCAATCGGCTATCGTCGATTAACGATGAATAGTTCGACCAAGGGAGTCACCGTGCAGATTGAAGTCTTCGACCCAGCGATGTGTTGTTCGACCGGAGTGTGCGGTCCGAGCGTTGATCCCGCGCTGGCAAGGTTTGCCGCTGATCTCGACGGGCTCGCATCGTCCGGGGTGACCGTGCGTCGATTCAACCTCGGTCAAGAGCCACTGGCGTTTGCCCAGAACGAGCAAGTCCGCGAACTCCTGACGACCACGGGCGAGTCTGCGCTTCCTATTGTCTTCACTGACGGAGACTTACGCTCGGCCGGACGATTCCCAACTCACGATGAGTTAGCTGAATGGACCAAGACCCCAATCGCAACTCCTTCCATCGAGTCAACTTCAGACGCAGAGAAGACGTCGTGCTGCTCGTCAGATGACGATGGCGCGTCCGACGCGGCGGCGTGCTGCTCTGCCTCAGAGCCACTGACGATGGGCAAGAAGTCCAGCACCAGCACATCGTGCTGTTGAGCGGCGATTGCCATGCTTCAAGAACTCCTCACTAGCCCCACTCGATTCATGTTCTTCACCGGCAAGGGCGGTGTCGGCAAGACATCGCTTTCGTCGGCAACGGCAGTGGCCTTGGCCGGAATGGGGCGACATGTTCTGCTCGTGTCGACCGACCCGGCATCGAACCTCGCCGAAGTGCTCGGCACCCCCATCGGACGCGCGCCTCATCAGGTTGACGGCGTTCCTGGACTCGACGCACTCGATATCGATCCGAATGCCGCCGCTTCGGCGTACCGAGATCGCATCGTCGGCCCGATTCGTGGAGTACTGCCCGACAACATCGTGAGCGGGATCGAAGAGCAGCTCTCGGGCGCGTGCACCGTGGAGATCGCGGCCTTTGACGAGTTCACCGCATTGTTGGCCGATCCAGAGGCCACTGCGCAGTACGACCACGTCGTCTTTGACACAGCGCCGACGGGTCACACCTTGCGACTGCTCGCGCTGCCAGCGGCGTGGACCGGCTTCCTCGACACGAGTACCGCCGGTACCACATGCATTGGACCGTTGTCCGGCCTCACCCAGGCTCAGGACCGGTACCGGATCGCCCTCGACGCGCTGGCCGACCCGACCACGACGACCCTTGTGCTCGTGACCCGCCCTGACAGCGGCGCAATCAACGAAGTCGATCGCGCCCGGGCTGAGTTGGAGTTGTTGGGCCTCACCAACCAGTACCTCGTGATCAACGGAGTCTTCACGGCCAAGAACCTTGAAGACCAGACCGCGCAGGCTCTTGAATCCAGCCACCGCGAAGCACTGAAGAACCTGCCCCGGTCATTGGCCGGGTTGCGACACGAGACGCTGCCTTTGCTCTCCGGAGCACCGATAGGCCCGAAGGCCCTACGTGATCTTCTCGAGGGACACAGTCCCGATGACGTTGCCATGGATGACTTTGACGCCGCGTCAACGTCGCTGGCCGAGATTGCCGACGGCATTGCAAAAAGGGGTCACGGACTCGTCATGACCATGGGCAAGGGGGGCGTGGGCAAGACCACTGTCGCCGCGGCCCTCGCCGTCGACCTGGCGGAGCGAGGACTTGCGGTCACGTTAACGACCACCGATCCCGCAGCCCATCTTCAAGACACTCTCGGCGAAGAGCGGACCTGGCCCTCGAACCTCTTGGTCGAGCGAGTCGACCCCAACGTCGTGACCGCCGCGTACGTGGCAGACGTACTGGCAACAGCGGGAGCCGATCTCGATGAGGCTGGACGAGCGGTGCTCGAAGAGGATCTCCGATCTCCGTGCACCGAGGAGATTGCCGTCTTCAAGGCTTTTGCGGCAACCGTCGCCAAAGCGACTGACCGAATCGTCGTCCTTGACACCGCACCAACCGGACACACCCTGCTACTGCTTGACGCTGCAGAGAGCTACAGCCGTGAGGTGAGCCGCCTTCGGGACCAAACTCCAAGCGACGTTTCAGAGTTGCTCGGACGGTTGCGCGACCCCGATTTCACTTCTGTCTTACTCGTCACCCTTCCAGAGCCGACTCCTGTCCACGAGGCGGCCGCCCTCCAAGGAGATCTGGACCGGGCAGGAATTCACCCCGCAGCATGGGTGGTCAACCAGAGCCTTGCGGCGACCGGCACGACCGACCCGACATTGGTCGCGCGCGCTAGGCACGAAGTTCGTTGGCTCCGGGAGATTCGTGACAACCATCCGCTGGTCGCGGTCGTTGCCTGGCAGGCGACGGCGCCCACTAGCCCGCTCTCGCTGCAGTCATTCATGGAGTCGACACGCAAGGCCGTTGCACTAGCCCTGTAGCTTGCCTTCCGGTCGCCGTAACAAGAACAAGTTTGACGAAACCGGCCTTCTTATCTTCGCCATGTTCATGTCGGTGATCGCAATTCTGGATAAGCATCAGTCAAAACTTGACGACATACGCAACCAGATCAACACACAACAACTGATGAGAACTTCCTTTTAATCACCAAGTGTTGCGCTGACCGGTTGAAACCGCCAGCTCTCGTGCAATGAAAAGGTGGACAGTCCCATTCATAGCTTGACATAGCGACCAGGCGACTGCGCTTTGCTGAAGTTGCGACATGGAATGCCGAGCACTCATTCGAACATCAATCCAGGCCGACGGTGCCGCGTACCGCGCACAGACCGCCCACCAAGGCGATAAGCGCGGCCACAAGGAATGTTGATGAAAGCGTGCCATGCCCCTTTGACAGTTGCGCCCCTCCGAGAAGACCAACCAGTCCACCGAAGCTATACATGAGCGTGATGGTCCCGAAGACCGTAGTAGTCGCATCACGTAGGACTCTCTGTTTCTCGAGTCGTGATCGGACCACGAGAACGAACTGGGCGCTAATACCGGCGCCGACCAGTCCAAGAAAGATCGCCGAGGTGATCGAGAGTACGATGCTGTGCGACTTGAGACTAACCTCGCCGACTGCCAGTGCAAGCATTATGTAGGTAGCTCCGATTGTGCGACGCACTCCGAAACGCCGAGCCAGCCAGAGCAGGAGAAGGCCCCCGCAGATCTGCGCCGGGGCTACAAACAGCAATGAGTCGGCTGCCGACGACCCGCTCAATCCACCCAGTTCCCACCCCTTGACAGCAAGGTTGCTGTAAATGCTGTAAGCGGCACCAAAGCAAAGGTAGGCCATCCCGAGCGCAACCCAGTGAGGCATTCGAAATGTCGTGGAAATTGGTGCTCCGCGATGCTCAACGGAGGAAGGTGCCCTGAACGCATACCAGAGGATGACCGCAGACGCTATGGCCCCAATTCCCGCCTCGGATATCCAGACGCCTCGCCAGCCATTGGTGGACGACTCCGCCTTAAAGGCGAA
>PKWW01000071.1 GCA_003132165.1 Acidimicrobiaceae bacterium
TCACCTCAGGAGTAGAGGGGGGGCCACGGCATCAAATTCACCAACGGTGACCCGTTCAACGCTGCAGTCGTGGTCGCGAACTACACGGCAGCGGCAGCCGACCCCACCGTTGGTCTGGCCATCCAGCCGATCATCAAGAGCGTGGTCGCGGTTGACAACTACACGGTCACGTACAACATGGTGATTCCATTCTCGACCTATCCGTCGAACCTGGCTGAGCAGCAGACCGCGTACATGGCGCACCCAACTTCGATGGTTGCCGGCTACACGGGCAACCCCATTGGTACGGGTCCGTTCCAAGTGAAGTCGTGGCAGGTCGGTGTCGAGTCCCAGTTGACCAAGAACAAGGGCTACTGGCGCAAGGACGCTCACGGTCGCCGTTTGCCGTACCTCAGCCAGATCAACTTCAAGACCATCGCGGACCCGACTGCGCGCAACCAAGCGCTGCAGACCGGAGCAGTGGACATCATCGTCCAGCAGGACGGTGCGAGCATTGCCGCCCTGAAGAAGATCTCGGGCATCAACTACCGCACCGACGCGAGCGACCATCGCGACCCGTCGGTCAACTGCCTGATCCTGAACACCTCGGGAACACTGAACCAGTACTTCGCTTGGGCCGGCGAGTTCACGAGCTTCGGCATTGCCGGCGTGTATCCGTACCTGGCACAAGGAAAGGCCGCGCCGACTGCGGCCCAGTTGGCTGCCTATAACACGGGTACCATCACGGGCGCGATCGACCCTTCGTCGATGCAGTGGAACCCGAAGCTCATTCCGGTGCTCAACGATGTGACGATTCGTCAGGCGTGTGCCATGGCGATCAACCGTGCGACGTACTTCAAGGACATCGACGGTGGTGTGGGCTTCGAGGCGGACGGAATCTTCAAGAAGACGTCGCGCTACTACAAGAACCCCGGGTACCCGGCGTACAACCCGTCTTCGGCTAAAAAACTGGTGCAGGCCTACATGAAGAACAACAACGTCACGACGGTTGGCTTTGTGATCGACATCATTGCGGGCAGCACGGCGGCGACGAAGCAGTTCTCCTTCTTCGAGCAGCAGTTGGCGGCCGTTGGCATCACGGTGACGCCACGCCCGTTGACCCAGAGCACGCTCATCCAGAACGTGATCTACGGCGAGTACGACTGTGCTGGTTGGAATCAGTTCGGCGGCGCGGACCCGTCGGTCAACTACGTGTGGTTCCTCTCTCAGCCCGCGACACAGTTGGGCTTCACGGCGCTGCCGTCGGGGACGTACATCCCGGGTGCGGTGAACTTCGCCCACCTGGCGGACCCCGCCGTCGAAGGCGCGATGTTGAGTGCCCTGACGGCGGCTCCGGGATCGGCGAGCCTGAGGTCGAACTGGCAGGCGGTGAACAAGCAGTTCGCGAAGGACATCCCGTACCTGTGGCTTGACACCACGGTGTCGGCGTGGGCCGCGCGAAAGAACGTCCAGAACTGGGCCTACGGAACTGCGGCTGACGGAACCACCCGTTGCCTCACCCCCGACGGCGGCGCGGCTCGTTGGGACCAAATCTGGAAGTCGTAGTTCGACTTTTGCAGTACTCAAAAGGGCGGCACTTCGGTGCCGCCCTTTTGCATTGGCGCACTTACGCCGTCAACTTGATGTGGCCGTTGACGTGGCGCCACCACCAGAGGGTCGTCGCCGCCAGCGCCGATGCGGTGATGGCAATAAGGGTGAAGGGCAGCGCCGAGTTGATGGTGAAGAGAAAGCCCGACACGCTGGCGGCGATCGCGAGCGCGGCGGTGTTGGACGTCGCGTAGAGACCCTGGCGTCGGCTGAGCTCGCGATCGACCGCACCCTGGCTCATTAGTGACGAGATCGAGGGCACCGACAGCGAAGCACCTACTGACTCGAGGGATCCGACGAAGAGCATGACGACGTTGTTATGGATGTGTGGGTAGATCGAAAGGAAGATGGCCCCGTTGAGGAGCCCCGCGAGCGCAATGAAGCGTCGGTTCGAGTGGTCGGCCAACCAGCCGCCGACTCGACTGAGCAGCACCCAGGGGAGAGAGAACATGGTCCAGCTGAGACGAATCTGCAGCGTCGTGGCGTGGTGTGAGTGCATCAAGAGGCTCCAGCACGCTTCGTAGACGCCTATGGTCAGCCCGCTCGCGCTGGCGGCGAACAGGGCGCCGGTCAACTGTGAATTCCATTGGAGTTTGGGCAGAGGACTGGGGTCGTACTCCTTGTCGCCGAGGTTTGTATTGAAGGCAACGACCGCGGCCGCGAGGCTCACCAGTCCGGTGACGAAGAAGGCGAAGCCCAATTCGTTCACCGATGCGACCACACCCGCAACGGGACCGATTGCGATGCCGAAGAGCTGTGCCGCGAGGATCTGGGACACCGCCCGACCGCGCTGTTGCTCGGAGAAGAGCGAAGCGACCGCCGACATCGAAGCGACTTCAATGGCGCCCGCGGACGCCCCCTGGATGACGCGGGTCAGTGCGAACCACGGAGCCGCCGCTGGTAGCAGATAGGTCATCGAAGCGAGTCCGTACGCGACGAGGCTGAATATGAGAACCGGTCGCCGGCCGAACCGGTCGGCGAGGTGGCCGAGGAAGAACTGGGTGATGACGCCCGCCACGAAGAACGACGCCATGATGAGCCCGATGATGCTCGGCGTGCCGCCACGGTGCTCGAGGAACAGCGGAAGTAGGGGTAGGCCGAGCGTGGCGCCCATCCACTGGAGTGCGACGATGATGGTGAGACGACGAAGTGTCTGCTTGGGAGTCGAACGTGGCACGGAGGCCACGCTAGCGGTTGGCTCTTACAAGAGTGGGCCGGCTACGTGAAGGTTCCGCACTCGACAAGAATCAATATTCCGAGCGCAAAGTAGATCCACGGGATGAAGGCGGGACCGAACCGAGTGCCCCACGCGACGGCTCGCGGGTGACTGGCGAGTCCCTGAGCGCAAAGGATGAAGACTGCCTCCCACAGCGCGAAGACCACGATGATGAGGATTTCGTGCATCGAGCCGTTGGCGCGCAGCAATGGTATCCACACCGCGAGGTTGTCGCCGCCGAGTGCGAGGCACAGCGTAAATGTCGTGAGGGCCCCGCGCCGGTACTGCTCTCTTGTCGGTTGATCGCGGTGTCGCCACGCGTGCACCGCCAAGGCCCACGGCGCCAGACAGAGCACCCCTATCCAACGAGTCGGTATCACGATCAGCACCGAACCGACGCCCGCGGCGAGCCCGACGAGGGCGAGCACCGCGAGAGCGTGTGCCGAACCAACGCGCTTGTAGCGGTCGCGCGGCGTGAGCGAGAGCTGCGTCGCGAACGCGAAGAAATTGTCGAACATCGTGCCGACGAACGCGAGCGTGCCGACGACGACGACAGCCGGAATCGAATGCACGAGCAGACCTTACTTGCTAGTACGAGAATGACAAAAAGTGTGCCGAGTAGGATGGCATTCGATGATTCGCCACGTCGCACTCCCCACCTCTGAGCAGTTGGAAGCCGCCCGTCGAGTCGTTGCCGACCATCTCGTGGCGACACCCACCGTCACACTCTCGCTGCGTGGCCGGCCCGTTCTCGCCAAGCTCGAGAGCCTTCAGATAACCGGTGCCTTCAAAGTGCGTGGAGCATTGGCCGCTATCGACGCCGCGCACCGCGAGGATCCACGGGGCGCGGTCATCACGTCATCGGCCGGGAACCACGGGCTCGGTATCGCTCACGCCGCGATGGTGCTCGACGTGCCCGCCACGGTGGTGGTGCCCGCGAATGCGTCGCACGCCAAGGTTAAGAAACTTCGCGGCTACGACATCGAGCTGATTCAGTTCGGTTCGTCCTACGACGACGCCCAGAGCCGCGCCCTCGAACTCGCCCAAAACCGGTCCATCCGTTACATATCGCCGTTCAACGACACGAACGTGATTGCGGGCCAGTCGACCATTTTCGACGAGATGTTGCTGCAGACGCCCGAACTCGAGCACATCATCGTCCCGGTTGGCGGCGGCGGCCTCATCTCGGGAGTGCTGTTGTCGCGCGAATACCACGGGCGCGCCGATGTGAGGGTCACCGGCGTGCAGCCCATGGAGAGTTCAGCGATGTACCACGTGCTGCGCGGCGCCAACATGGCAGAGATAGTGCACCACCCGACCATCGCCGACGGTCTCGCTGGGGGAGGAGACGACGGCGCGGTCACCAATGAGTTGATCGCCCGCTACGGGGTCCCTCTCGTTCGAGTCGAGGAGGTTGACATCCGCCGGGCCGTGCGCGAGGCCTCCGAGACGAATGGACTCGTATTCGAAGGCTCCGCGGCGACTGCGTACGCCGCCATCACCACCGACCTGGTGGACGACACGACGTCACGAATTGGTTTCATCGCCAGCGGGCGAAATATCTCGCATGAATTATTCCTGGCTCTGCTGCAAGAACCCTTGGCGTAGGGCCGGAGTCTGCGCGCAGGGCCGGACACTAGGGTTGTTCCATGGCAGTATCCAAACGAACCCCGGCCGTATTATTGGCCGCCGTAGCTTCGGCGCTCACGATTACCGGCGTCGTGCTCGCGGCAACCGATTCGAACCCCTCGGGCGTCACGAGGGACCCGTTGGCCTTGCACGGCTATCCGCCCCGCTCCGCCGACCTCGCCGTTACCGTATCGACCGGCCAGTCCTACAGTGTGCAGGCGAACGTCAACATCAACTTCAACACCAACGACATCGAGGCGACGCTCCAGGTCCCGCTCGTCTTCTCGGGGGTCTCGATCGACGCGCGTTTCTTGCACCATCACCTCTATGCGACGTCGACCAATCTCTCGTCGGTCATAGGTTCGAAATGGCTCAGTACCAAGGAGACGCTGCCGTCACTCTACGGACTCTCGCTCGAGATGACCAAGCCCGACATCTCGTTGATCACCGGTTTTAGTCACAAGACCGTGACCAAGAGCGGCTACTTCACGACCTACGATTTCTCGCGTGACAACGTCGCGGTGACATCACTCGGCGCGAAGAGCGCCAAGCTTCCCGGCGTGGGCTCGGTCAACTGGAGTATCACGACCGGTGCCGAGGGCGAAGTGACACAGAGTACGCTCACGATCTCGAAGAAGTCGTCGGAGGCGATCCTGAGTGTCACCGTGCTCTCGTACAACAAGCCCGCCCGCATCACCGCCCCGCCCGCGAATGAAGTCAAGCCCGAGGACGCGAAGTTCCTCATGGGTATCCTCGCCAAGACGCCCATCGCCTCTCTGCTCGTTCCGCAGAATCTGACGTCGCTGGGCTCGACCCAGCTCAGCTAGTGGACGATACGACGACACGACCTGAGCCGCGTTGGCCCGCGTCCGTGGCGCTGCTCGCCTGTGTCGGTCTCTACATCGTGCTGCCGAACCGGTTGGTCGTCGGGCCACGGTGGCTGCTGCCGGTACTTATCGCACTGCCGCTCATTCCGCTGTCGGCGAGGCGACACCGCCATCCCAATGAGGCACCGTGGGTACGCCGGTTGACGTTGTTCCTCGTTGGTGTGATCACGGTCGCCAACGTGACCTCGATGGCGCTTCTCGTGCACCACTTGCTGGTGGCGAACGTGTCCCAGGGGCGCAATCTCATCTACTCAGCCGTCTCGGTGTGGCTGACGAACGTGATCGTCTACGGGCTGTGGTTCTGGGAGTTAGACCGAGGGGGTCCGCACCTGCGCGCGGGTGGGACGACGAACTTTCCGGACTTCCAGTTCCCTCAGATGGAGAACCCCCGGTTGGCTCCGCCCGACTGGCGGCCGCGCTTCATTGACTATCTCTATACGAGTCTCGCCAACGGTACGAGCTTCGCGCCCGCGGACGCCATGCCGCTCAGCGCCAAGGCCAAGACCCTCTTCGCCACCGAGTCAATTGTGTCGCTCGTGACTATCGCCGTCGTCGCCGCGAGGGCCGTCAATATTCTGAATTAGGGCGGGAACTGGTTGAAGAGCCGGTCGAGCCAGCCGCTGGCCCGGCTCTGCTTGCCCCGGATCTTCTCGGTGTGATCGGCCCAGGTCGCAAGGCCGAGTCCGACGTTGATGCCGAGCCAGCGAAGGGGCTCGGGCTCCCATTTCTTTGATCGGTGCCGGACGAAGGTGAGCCGCGTGTGGTCGGTGTCACTGTCGGGAGCGGTGATGATGTCGGCGAGGGCCGTGGCGCACACCCGGCTGAGCACGACGCCGTCGCCGGTATAGCCGCCGGCGCTCGCAAGGCCGGTGACGTGGTCGACGAGTACCGATGGCACGAGATCGCGCGGCATCGCGAGGGGGCCGCCCCACTGGTGTGTTATCGGTCCCTTGTAAGTGGGGAAGAGTTCACGAAGTGTGGCCGCCAGTGCGCGAAAGACACTCGCATCCTTGTCGAAGCGCTCCTCGACCGTGGAGCCGAAGTGGTAGGGCGAACCGCGCCCACCGAAGGCGATCCGGTCGTCTTTGGTTCGTTGCCCGTAGATGATGAGGTGCCGGTCATCGGCGAAGGTCTCGTACCCTCCGAAGCCGACCTCGTCCCAGAATGACGCGGTCTGAGGTTGGGTCGCGATCATCAGCGAGTAGATCGGTGCAACCGTCCTGCGCTCGCCCGGTAGGGTCGGCGTGAAGCCCTCGGTGGCGCGAACGACGTAAGTGGCTCGCACCGTGGCGCCGATCGTGACGACCCGCGGTCGCGAGCTTCCGTCACCTCCGAAAATCCGGGTGACCGCGGTGTTCTCGAAGATTCGCACGCCCAGCGCCTCATCGACGTCAGCGAGTCCACGCACCAGGCGGGCGGGGTTGATTCGAGCGCAGTGGGGCGAGAACGTGGCGCCGCGCGCGGCGCGCACGTAGCCGAAGGCCGAGAGTTCGCCGACGTCGAGCCACCGGAGGTCGTCGATCGTTAGCCCCAGTTCGCGGGCGGCGCGCACGCTGTCTCGAAGTCGGCTCTCCTGGACGGCGCTTCGTGCGAAGGTCAGGCTGCCACCTTGGACGAAGTGGGCGTCGATGTGGTCCTCGCGCGCCGCGTCACCCAGTTGGCGTACGGCGCCCTCGAGCACGTGTCGTTGGTGGTTGAAGGCATCTTGTCCGAAGTGGCCCGCCACCACGTCGTCGCTTAACGGGAAGAGGGCAGAGGCCCAGCCGCCGTTCCTCCCCGATGCGCCGAAACCGCAGACCGATTTCTCCAGTACCGCGATTCGAAGAGAAGGGTCGCGACGCTTCAACTCGCGTGCCGTCCACAGACCGGTGAAACCGCCGCCGACGATGGCGACGTCGACGTCGAGGTCAGCGCGCAGTGAATCGCGCGCGGCGACTGGTCGATCGAGAGTTGCCCACCACAATGACTGCGGCGGTTGCACTAGATGTGCAGCTTGGCGGCTCCGGTGAAGACCTCTCGCAGGATGCCGACCATCAGGTCGATGTCCTCGCGCGTGGAGATCAGAGGGGGAGCCAACTGGACAACGGGGTCGCCTCGGTCATCCGAACGGCAGATGAGACCTCGACGGAAGATCTCGGGTGAGACGTAGCCTCGCAAGAGACGCTCGGCATCTTGGCCAGCCCACGTCTCCTTGGTGAGCTGGTCCTTCACGAGTTCGACGCCCCAGAAGTAGCCGGTACCACGCACGTCGCCGACGATCGGAATGTCCTTCAGCGAGAGCAGACTCTGGTGGAAGTACTCCTCGTTGGCGAGCACGTTGTCGAGCACATTCTCGTCCTCGATGATCTTGATGCTCGCCAGAGCGACGGCGCAGGCGACCGGATGGCCCGACCACGTGAAGCCGTGCATGAAGGAGTTGTCCTCGTGGAGGAAGGGCTCAGCAATGCGATCCGAGACGATCATGGCGCCGAGGGGTGCGTAACCCGCAGTGATGCCCTTCGCGCAGCAGATGATGTCGGGCACGTAATCGTACTTCTCGCCACCGAACCAGGTGCCGAGCCGACCGAAGGCACAGATGACCTCGTCCGAGACAAGCAACACTCCGTAGCGGTCACAGATGGCGCGCACTTCCTGCCAGTAGCCCCGCGGCGGCGTGAAGCAACCACCGGCGTTCTGCACGGGCTCGAGGAAGACGGCGGCAACCGTCTCGGGCCCCTCACGAAGAATCGCCTCTTCGATCTGACGGGCCGACCAGAGACCGAAGGCCTCGAAGTCGTCGACGTGATGCTCAGTCCGATAGAAGTTGACGGCCGGAACCTTGACGGCGCCGGGCACGAGGGGTTCGAACGGCTTGCGGTACGCCTCAAGCGAGGTAATCGTCAGGGCGCCGAGCGTCGTACCGTGATAGGCGATGTCGCGACTGATGACTTTGTAGCGGTCGGTGTCGCCACGCATCTTGTGGTACTGACGAGCCAACTTCCAAGCGCTCTCATTCGCCTCGGCTCCACCGGTGGTGAAGAAGACGCGATTGAGATCGCCGGGCGCGAGGCTCGCGATCTTTTCAGCCAGTTCAATGGCCTTGGGGTGCGCGTAGGTCCACAGCGGGAAGAACGCCATCGTGTTCATCTGCTCCGCAGCTGCGGCGCCGATCTCGGTGCGCCCGTGTCCGAGCATGTTGGTGAAGAGACCCGACAAGCCGTCGAAGTACTCCTTGCCGTTCGCGTCGTAGACGCGAGTTCCCTCGCCGCGCACCATGATCGGAATCTCATTGTGTTCGTCGTAAGCGCCCATGCGCGACATCTGCAGCCATAGGTGTCGGCGTGCGCGCTCGGAATAGTCATGACTGGCTGATCGCTCATCACTGACGGTGATGCCGTCTGTATAGATTTCGTGAAGCGTCATTTGGTCCCCCATGCGTATGTCTGCTTTGAAAGTTTCAAATACAGAAATGTCTCAACTTCGGTAACCCCGGGAATACTCCGGATGGAGTCATTCAAGAGGTGCACCAATGCGTTGTCGTCCACCGCGATCAGTTCTGCGATGATGTCGAAACTCCCCGCGGTCATAACCACGTAGTTCGCCTCTTCGATTGCGGCGATTTTGTCGGCCACCAGTCGAACGTCGCCGTGCACTCGAATGCCGATGAGAGCCTCTCGGCCGTACCCCAACTGCAGAGGATCGGTGATCGCCACGATCTGCATGACGCCTGAGTCGCGGAGACGCTGTACGCGACGCCGCACGCCGGCTTCGGAGAGTCCGACCTCTTCGGCGATCGCACCGTAAGCCCGGCGACCGTCCTGCTGGAGAAGGCCGATGATCTTGCGGTCAATCGCATCGAGCGCGTGAGGCGTGGAGACCAGTTCCAGGTTGGAACGCTCCGCATTCTTAGAACTCTGACTTTGTGGTTTAGGTCCTGGCATTGGTCGCTCCCGGTCCGGTGGCCATAGGCTCCGTAACTGCGGATAGAGACAGTATAGGGGCATTTGGCGACGAAATGAGTCGTGATATGCCAATTAAGGGACTGTTTTCTTATTTTTAGTTTGCGAGACCCATGAAAACTCTGGCAGAGTGGCTGAGAGCAAGGGCGAACGGTCGCCGTGCCTTGGAGGAAGAATATGCGTCGATTGAGCAATTTCATCGGTGGCGAGTTGATCGCGCCCAAGAGCGGCAAGTACGTCGAACTCATCAACCCTGGAACCGGTCAGCCCATGGCCGAGATGCCGGTGTCGAACGGAGCGGACATCGATGACGCCGTCAATGTCGCCGCGAAAGCCTTCCAATCGTGGAAGAGGACCACTCCCTCACAGCGCAGCCGAGCGCTCCTTCAAATCGCCGATGTCCTCGAGGCCCATGCGGAGGAACTTGTCGCTGTCGAAGTAGAGAACTGCGGCAAGATCATTTCGGTCACGATGAGCGAGGAGATTCCTCCGATGCTTGACCAGGTTCGTTTCTTCGCGGGCGCGGCGCGCCTGCTCGAAGGACGCGGCGCCACAGAGTACATGGAGGGCATGACCAGTTACGTGCGCCGCGAACCTGTTGGTGTCTGTGGTGCCGTGACGCCTTGGAACTACCCCATGATGATGGCGGTGTGGAAGTGGGCTCCGGCGATCGCCGCGGGTAACACGATGGTGCTGAAGCCCGGCGACTCGACTCCCATGTCAACGCTGCTCATGGCGCAGCTGATGGCCGAGGTCCTACCCGCTGGCGTCTTCAACGTGGTCTGTGGCGATCGAGACACTGGTCGTGCCCTCGTCGAGCACCCGATCCCGGCCATGGTCTCGGTGACCGGCTCGGTTCGAGCGGGCATGGAAGTCGCATCATCCGCGTCAAAAACGCTCAAGCGCGTACACCTCGAACTCGGTGGCAAGGCGCCGGTCGTCGTCTTTGACGACGTCGATATCGCCGCCGCCGCCGAAGGTATCGCCATCGGCGGATTCTTCAATGCCGGTCAGGACTGCACCGCGGCGACGCGCGTACTGGTCGGACCCAAGGCGTACGGCGACTTCGTCGACGCGTTGTCCGAGCAGGCGAGGAACACCGTCATTGGTCTTCCCGATAACGAGGACGCGCTCTTCGGTCCGGTCAACAACGTGAACCAGTTCGAACGCGTCACTGGGATCCTCGGTCGCAAGCCCAGTCACGCGAAGTTCGCCGCGGGGGGCGAGCGGGTGGGCGACGCGGGCTACTTCATTGCGCCTACGGTCGTTGCCGACCTGCACCAGGACGACGAGATGATCCAGAATGAGATCTTCGGGCCGGTCATCACCGTCCAGAAGTTCAGCGACGAGGCCGAAGCGCTCGAATGGGCGAACGGCGTCGAGTACGGACTCGCGTCATCGGTATGGACGAGCGACCACGGCCGGGCCATGCGCTTCACGCGCGATCTTGACTTCGGTTGCGTGTGGGTGAATACACACATCCCGATCGTCGCTGAGATGCCTCACGGCGGATTCAAGCGATCGGGCTACGGCAAGGACCTCTCGGTCTACGGCTTCGAGGATTACACCCGCATCAAGCACGTGATGCACAACATCGAGTTCTAGTACGTCAAGCGTGGAGGCCGCACGGCCGAGACGCGGCCGCGTTGCATTAGTACGGTAGTAAGAGTCCACTAGTTGAAAGGATGATCAACGATGATCATCGGCATCCCCAAGGAAATCAAGAAAGACGAGAACCGCGTCGCGCTGACGCCCGCGGGGGCTCGTGAGTTGACCGGCGCCGGCCACAAGGTGCTGGTCGAGCGCGGTGCTGGCGTGGGTTCGTCGATCAGTGACGACGACTACATCGCCAATGGGGCGACGATCGTTGACGAGGCGGACGACGTCTGGGCTCAGAGCGAACTGGTCATGAAGGTCAAGGAACCGGTCGCCGACGAATGCCACCGCCTGTCCGCGCGGACGGATCAGGTTCTCTTCACCTACCTGCACCTCGCTGCGTCGCCCGAGTGCACCGACGCCCTCGTGAAGGCCGGCAACGTCGCCATTGCGTACGAGACGGTCCGCCTTCCCGACAACTCGTTGCCCTTGCTGACGCCCATGAGCGAGGTCGCCGGTCGCATGGCGCCCTTGATGGGAGCCCACCACCTCATGCGTCCGGGAGGCGGTCGCGGCACGCTTATTGGTGGAGTTCCCGGGGTGCACCCTTCGAACGTCGTAGTGATCGGTGCCGGTGTGGCCGGTCTCGCCGCGGCGTCCATGGCCGCGGGATTGCACGCGAACGTGAAGATCCTCGATCGCAACCTTGATCGACTTCGCCAGGTCGACATCCACTTCGATGGTCGAGTCCAGACGATCGCCTCGTCGACGCTTACGTTGGAAGAGGCCTGTCTCGACGCCGACATCGTGATCGGTGCGGTGCTCGTCGTGGGTGCCAAGGCGCCCAAGCTCGTCTCGAACGACCTGGTGTCGCGTATGCGAGCCGGATCCGTGCTCGTGGATATCTCGGTCGATCAGGGAGGCTGCTTCGAGGACACGCGCGCTACGACGCACTCCGAGCCCACGTTCAGGGTGCACAACTCGGTTTTCTACTGCGTGGCGAACATGCCAGGTGCCGTGCCCCACACGTCGACGTACGCACTTGCGAACGCGACGCTGCCCTATGCGCTGGAATTAGCGCGTCACGGGTGGCGCGAGGCCGTGCTCCACGACGACGCCTTAGCCGAAGGCGTCAACGTCGTCGATGGTGCCGTCACCTACGGCCCGGTCGCCGAGGCGACCGGCACACCGTTCACTCCGCTGTCTTCGTTTCTCTAAAATTATGCAAAAGTAGACAGTACTGAGCCTGTTGAGAGCCCTGACCGGCGCCACGCACGGGTCGGCGACGATTTTGACGGTGACCGCGTTGAAGGCCCCGGCGGACGTGCACGGTGTTGACATGGCGTTCCGGTTCGGTTCACTGATGCTGATACCCGCGGCGATGCATTTTTACTTCCTCGTCAACATTGACCGGCACCATCTCGGCCAGCACGACGAGGTCGTCGCGCACTAACCAGCGAGATAGGGGCAGTGTCGACAACCACTGTCGCAGCACGTGCCGCGCGCGAGATGCGTGGCGACGGTCAGCACCATAAGCCCCGTCGAAGGATCGCGGTAGAAGGGCTCTCCCGAGTGCACCGCGGCGTCGTGCGCGTCGAGAATCGCCTGGTAGTCGGCTCGCGAGGAATCGCAACGTGACGGATGCGGTCGAACTGCGGGCGTACTCACTGTTTCAAACTAACGGGGTCAGTCGCCAAAACGAACGACGACCTTGCCGAATTTTCCTGGCTGGCCGAAGTAGTCGTAGGCCTCGTTCACGTCGCCGAGCGGAAACGTCTTCGCGATCGGGACTCGCAGTTCGCCGTCGGTCCAGCGCGGTACGAGGGACTGGTTGACGAGCGCAATCACCTGCGCTTTTTCCTCGCGCGAGCGCGCCCGCAACGTGGAGCCGGTGAGGGTGGCGCGACGCGACATGATGCCGAGCAAATCGATTTCGACCCGGGCACCGCCGCCCACGCCGATCACGACGACTCGCGCCCGTGGCGCGAGGACGGTTTGTGCGAGCGAGAGGTTCGCTGCTCCCACCAATTCGAGCACTACGTCGACCGGTTCGATCGACGGAATTTCATCGGTGGTAATCGTGACGTCGGCACCGAGCGCTCGAAGCTGCTCGTGGTGCTCGGCCGTCCTGGTGACGGCCGTGACCTGCGCGCCCAGCGAGTGCGCGATCTGTATCGCCGCGGACCCGACACCGCCGGCGCCACCCGAGATCAGGATACGCTCACCCGTGCGAAGGTGGCCTTGGCTGACGAGCGCGTCGTGGGCGGTCGTGAAGGTCTCGGCGAAACCGCCGGCCTCGTCCCAACTGGCGTTGTCGGGGATGAAGATCAGGTGCTCGGCGGGCACGAGGCAGTGCGTAGCCTGCCCACCGCCGCCGACCACCGCGCACACCCGCCGACCGAGCAGTGGCTCAGTGATCCGGTCGCCGACGGCATTCACGACCCCCGCCATCTCGAGTCCGGGTATGTCGGCGGGCCAACCCGCGGGAGCTGGGTAGAAGCCCTTTCGCTGCATCGTGTCGGCGGCGTTGATGCCCGCAGCCTGCACTGCCACCACGACATCGTGGGGGCCCGGCTCGGGGTTCGGACGGTCCTGAATCACCAGATTTCCATTGTCAATCACGACTGCCTGCATGGTTCCAAGCCTACGGGTGACATCGTCGGCGAAATCACCAATAGGGTCTTCGCATGTCCATATTTGATATCCCCGTCCACACCCTTGGCGGCGAAGAGAGTTCACTCGCTCCCTACGCCGGCAAGACGGTGCTCGTCGTCAACGTCGCTTCCAAGTGCGGGCTCACGCCCCAGTACGAAGGACTCGAGAATCTGCAGAAGACCTACGGCGACCGTGGCTTCAGCGTGGTCGGATTCCCTTGTAATCAATTCATGGGTCAAGAGCCCGGCACCGCCGAGGAAATCCAGACGTTCTGTTCGACGACCTACGGCGTGACGTTCCCCCTCTTTGAGAAGATCGACGTCAACGGTGAGGAGCAGAGTCCGATCTACGCCGAGTTGACGAAGACGGTCGACGCCGACGGTTACACCGGCGATATTCGATGGAACTTCGAGAAGTTCCTCGTCGGTCCCGACGGCGACGTTCAGCGCTTCGCACCCACCGTGGTCCCCGAGGACCCCGCGCTCGTCGGCGCCATCGAGGCCTCGCTCAGCTGATTTCGAGCGCCCGGCGTAGTCGCACGTAGGTGGGGCTGAAGCCGTAGTTCGTCCAGTACAGCGTCGCGCGAAGGTTCGACAAGCGCCATTGGGTCTCGACGTACCCGAAGCCGTGGGCCAGTGCGATCGAGAGTGCCGCGTCGATCAGGGCGCTCGCGACGCCGCGATGTTCGTGGTGTGGTTCGACGACGACCTCGCTCAGGTAGATCGTGTGGTCGAAGGACCCCCGACGCTGCGGCGAAGGGAACGTCACGCACTGGGCGACAATCCGGCCCCGGTGCTCGACAACGTAGAGGTGGCACTCGTCGTCGCTCAGGGTTTCGAACAGTTCCTCGCGGTCGGCGATGCGCTGTTCACGTGAAAGTGTGCGAAGGTCGACGCCTTGAGCGGTGTCGAGAATCTCGTCGAGTTTGAGACACCGCTCGAAGTCGTCGATCGTCCCTCGGCGCAATGTGTAGCCGTCGGGGAATTCGCGCGTCGCGCGCGCCCTCAGCTCGAGCGATCCGCGCACCGCCGCGAGCGTGTACCCGAGCGCGTGCCAGGGTTCGAGCCTGGTCGGCTCGCTAAGACACCACACGAAGTGTTCGCGAGCTCCGGTCGATCGCCAGTAGGGGAGCGCTGTGCGATGCAACTCGCGCAGCACCTGGTCGTCGTCGAAACTGACACCGTCAGGCCCGGTCCACACGGCACGCTCCCCGGCGCGATCGCCGAGGACCGCGCCGTAGAGATGGCCGGTGAGTTGCTTATGCTCGTCAGCGACCCAGGCGCGCTCGTTGGTGGCGCGAAAGGAATCGCGAAGCAGGCGCTGATCGACCATCGGATTGACGAGCGGGTTGACGAAAGCATCCCCGATCAATTGGTCCACGACCCGCTGGACCAATTGATCGGCGTCACTCGGTTGCAGTGATCGAACCGGCGTCACGCGATAACCGTAGTCCCCTTCGACAAGCCCGGGACCCGATGGTGTGCGGCAAATGTCACACCTGGTGACGATGCTGATCACGTGACACAGCGGCCTGAAGTGACCCAAGTACAGGTTCGACAGGCCTACCGGTACGAGTTGGATCCCACGAGCGAGAAGGCCAACGCGCTGCGCAGTCACATCGGAGGAACTCGTTTCGTCTACAACGCGATGCTCGCACTGGTCAAGGCCAATTGGGACGAGAACCGGGAGAAGAAGCAAGCCGGAATCGAACTCACCAGGGACGACTACCTCGGAACGAGTCACTTCGATCTCCAGAAGCTCTGGTACGAGAATCGCGATGAGCTGGCGCCGTGGTGGAGCGAGAACGGCTCATCGACCTACAACTACGCGTGCCTGAACCTGTCCAAGGCCTTCACCAACTTCCGCGAGGGCCGCTCGAAGTTCCCGACGTTCAAGAAGCGGGCCAGGGTGGCTCGGTGAGCTTCCTCGCCAGTGCGGTCCGACTGGCCGACTCCCACCACGTGCGCGTCACCCGCATCGGTGAAATAAAGACCTACGAGTCGATGCGCAAGATACACCGGCATCTGGAGCGGGGCACTGGTCGTATCGTGTCATCCACGGTGTCATTGAGCAACGGCAAGTATTTCATTGCCTTCAACGTCGAGGTCATGAGAGTGATCCCCGTTACACGGGCTCCGGACAGAATCATTGGCATCGACGTCGGCCTCACCACCCTCCATACCGGTGCGACCCCGGACGGTGAGCACGTACTGCGTGTCGAGAACCCACGCCACTACGTGGACGCCGAGAAAAAGCTAGCGCACGCCCAACGCATCGCATCGCGGCGCCAGGGTCCGAAGAAGGGCGTCGCACCGTCGAATCGGTGGAAGAAGGCCAACGGCCGAGTCCAGAAGATTCACGTCGCCACCCGCAACGCCCGCACGAACCTGATCCATGGGACCGCCGCTCGCCTAGCGAAGAACTACGACGTCATCGTGATCGAGGACCTCAACGTGGCGGGAATGGTGAAGAACCACTCGCTCGCGGAGCACATCCAAGACGCCGCGTGGGGTGAGTTCACCCGACAGCTCGAGTACAAGACGAAATGGTACGGATCGACGTTGGTGAAGGCCGGCCGCTTCTACCCGTCATCAAAGATCTGCGCGTCGTGCGGGACAGTGAAAGCCAAGCTGTCCCTCACGACGCGCACCTACGCCTGTGAGGTCTGCGGGCACACGGTCGGCCGCGATCTCAACGCGGCCATCAACCTGGCCCGGATGGGCCTGCCGGGGACAAGCTTCGGTACTAGACGTGGAGGGGAGGTAAGTTCCGCGCAGCAGAAACTTGTTGCAATGGCGCACCCCGGTGAAGCGTCAACTGAAACGCCACCAGAAGTCGGCGCGTAGGAGGTACTTCGGTCAGAACTCAGTCCAAGTGGGCATTTACCGTACACCACTAGGTCCCGAGTTTGCCGAAGGGGACCGTAGTGGTTGCGATGTGCCAGAGTTGCGGGGGTGACTTTGCACGCGACGTTGTTCGACATGGATGGCTTGCTGATCGACTCGGAGATTCTCTGGCACAAGGCTGAGGTCGAGATCTTCGGCGCGCTCGGCGTGCCAATCTCCCAGAACGAAGACCGTTCCACCAAGGGGATGTTCGTCAATGAAGTCGTGGACTACTGGTTCACGCGCTACCCCTGGAAGGGACCTAGCGCTGAGGACGTCGTCGCCCAGTTGCTGCATCGCGTGGGCGATCTCGTCGAGGAAGAGGGCCGGCTGCTGCCTGGGGCGCTTCGCGCACTCGACCTCACGAGCGATCGTGGTCCCATCGCGCTCGCGAGTTCGACGCCGTTGCAACTCATCTATCGGTGCCTTGACCATTTCGGGCTGCGCTCGCGGTTCGTCACGGTCCACTCGGCGGAATTCGAGCCCTACGGCAAACCGCACCCTGGCGTTTTTCTGAGCGCGGCGCGCGCGCTCAACATCGATCCCCAGACGTGTCTCGTCTTCGAGGACTCCGCCGCGGGCGTGCTCGCCGCCAAGGCCGGTCGGATGAGCGTCGTAGCCGTACCGACCACCGAGGATCTCCACCAACCGGCGTTCGCGCTCGCGGACCTGGTGCTCGATTCACTCGTCGAGTTGACGCCGCAGTGGCTGGACGAACGATTCGCTTAGAGGTCCTTGGTAAAGCGGGTGGCGATTTCGTGGGTGAAGGCGCCCGCCGGGAAGTCGTCGACCCGGGTCCAGCCGTGCTTGGGATAGAACGCCAGCGCCTCGGGCTGGGCTGGTCCCGTCTCGAGGTAGAGATGCGCGTAGCCGAGTTCGCGTGCGCGACGCTCGATCTCGTTCATTAGCGCAACGGCGACCCCGTGACGGCGAAGGTCGGGGCGCACCCAGAGTCGCTTCACCTCGGCGAACTTGGACTGTGGATCGCTGATGGAGCGCACGCCCACCCCTCCGGAGAGATGGCCGTCGACCCGGGCGACCAGAAATGCGCCACTGGGGGGCGACAATTCGTCGTAGTGCATGTGCATGTCGTCGTCGACCGAGTTGTAGCGACGGTTGAGTTCGTCCGTCGCGGCGTACAGCACGCTCCTCGCCCCGCTCGTCTCGATGGATTCGTCGGTGATCGTGAGAGAAAGCATCGTTCCACTCTACGGGCGAGGCGCATCGCCACTTGCAAAGTACGATGGAACAACTCATTGAAGGAGACCCGTGTTTCGCCCCGTCAGCGCTGAACTTGATTTCGTAGCCATCGAAGAGGCCGAACTCGCGCGCTGGAAGGCCAACGACGTCTTCGCCCGTTCAACGAAGCAGCGAGAGGGCGCCGAGCCCTGGATCTTCTACGAGGGTCCCCCCACCGCCAACGGCATGCCGGGGCTGCACCACGTGTGGGCTCGTGTCTACAAGGACCTCTTCTGTCGCTATCAGACCATGCAGGGCCGCTACGTCGCGCGTCGCGCGGGCTGGGACACCCACGGTCTGCCCGTCGAAGTCCAGGTGGAGAAGCAGCTCGGTATTTCGGGCAAGAAGGCCATCGAGGAGCAGGTGGGCATCGCCGAGTTCACGAGACTGTGCCGTGAGTCGGTGATGACCTACATCGGTGAATTCGAACGTTTGACGGAGCGCATTGGCTACTGGACCGATATGGAGCACGCGTACTACACGTACCACCCGTCCTACGTCGAGTCGGTGTGGTGGCAGCTTCAGCAACTTTTCGACCGCGGGCTCTTGTACGAGGATCTGAAGGTCGTACCGTACTGTCCGCGCTGCGGGACCGCATTGTCGAGCCACGAGCTCGGCCAGCCCGGCGTCTACACCGACGAAGTCGACGAGAGCGCTTACGTGCAACTTCGCATCACCGATGCGCAGGCCCACGACGGACTGCACGGCGCGACGCACCTGGCCGTGTGGACGACGACGCCCTGGACGTTGTTGTCGAACGTCGCGGTGGCGGTGAACCCCGAGGTGACCTACGCGGTCGTCAACGGACTCGTTGTCGCTGAAGCGCTCATCGAGTCGGTTTTTGGTGACGGCGCCACGGCGACGACCACCTTCCTCGGCACCGAGTTACTCGGTGTGCACTACGAGCGGCCGTTCAGTGACGTGGAACTTCCCGAGGACGTCGATGCCTGCTACGTGGTTTCAGCGGACTACGTGACAATCGACGACGGCACGGGACTCGTGCACCAGGCCCCGGCCTTTGGTGAGATTGACCGTCAGATCGCGCGCGAGAATGGACTGCCCACCGTCAATCCGGTCGGACCCGACGGTTGTTTCACGGCCCAGATCGCCTGGCTCGAGGGTCGCGACGTGCGCGCCGCCAACCACGCGATCAACGACGAACTCGATCGACGCGGAATTCTGCTTCGGCGCCTCGACTACACCCACTCACTGCCCCACTGTTGGCGGTGCAGCACAGTGCTCATCTATTGGGGCAAGCCCAACTGGTACGTCGCCACCAGCCAGTTCAAGGACAAGATGCTGTCCGAGAACGCCACAATTGACTGGCACCCCGCCCATATCCGCGACGGGCGCATGGGTGACTGGCTCTCGAACAACGTCGACTGGGCGCTCTCTCGCGATCGTTTCTGGGGGACGCCGTTGCCAATCTGGCGCTGTCCCGAGAATCACCTCACCTGCGTGGGATCGCGCGATGAACTATCCGCGCTCACCGGTCACGACCTGAGCGACCTCGACCCTCACCGCCCCGCGATCGACGAGATCATTGTGCCGTGTCGCACGTGCGGTGCCGACGCGCGTCGCGTTGAGCCGGTCATCGACGCGTGGTTCGACTCCGGCGCCATGCCCGCCGCGCAGGTGGGCTTCCCCCACGTTCCCGGGAGTGAGGCGGCGATGCAGTTCCCCGCTCAATTGGTAGTCGAGGCGATCGACCAGACCAGGGGTTGGTTCTATTCGTTACTGGCGGTCAACACGCTGGTCTTCGGCGAAAAGCCATACGAGCACGTGCTGTGCCTGGGTCATATCGTCGACGAGAACGGCAAGAAGATGAGCAAGTCGGTCGGCAACGTCATCGATCCGTGGGAAGTGCTGTCGACACGCGGCGCCGACCCGCTGCGCTGGTGGATGTTCTCCCAGGGCTCGCCGTGGACCTCGACGCGTGCCTCGTTGGGCGCCATCGATGCGTCGCTGCGCGAGACCCTGGCGACACTCTGGAACACGTTCAGCTTTTTCACGACCTACGCATCGCTCAACAACTTTGACCCGTTGGACCCCGAGATCCCCGCGGCCCAGGACCGCTCGGCGATCGACCAGTGGATCCTCTCGCGTCTGGAGAGTGTGACGGTCGACGTGACGACGGCCCTCGACGGCTACGAGCCGCTCGGTGGCACTGACTCGCTGGCGCTGCTCATCGACGACCTCTCGAACTGGTACGTACGTCGCAGCCGCCGCCGTTTCTGGCGCACCGACCCCAACACGCCCAGGTCCGACTCGCTCGCGGCCCAAGCGACGTTGCTGGAGGTCTTGCAGAGGGTGACCTTGCTGATGGCGCCGTTCTGTCCCTTCGTCGCTGAGCGTCTCTACGCCGAACTTTTTGATGTGGAAAGCGACGCGTCCGTGCACCTCGCGGACTGGCCCTCGAGCGAGCCCGCGCGACGCAACGTGGCTCTCGAGGAGTCGATGGCGGTCGCTCGGCGACTCACGTCGCTCGGTCGAGCCGCACGTGCCGAGGCGGGTGTCAAAGTACGCCAGCCCCTCTCGAGAGCCTTGGTCTTCTTGCCGTTGGGCTCAATCATGCCGCCCGCGGGCGTCGTCGAGGATGAACTCAACGTGGACGAACTCGAGTACGGCACCGAACTTGCCGATGTGCTCACGTTCGAGCTGGTGCCGAATTTCCGAAATGTGGGGCCCCGATTGGGCGAAGCGGTGAAAGAGTTGAAGCCCGCACTGGCCAAACTCGATTCCGTTGTGACCGCCCAGATACTCGAGAGCGGGGGAATGGTTGCGGTCACGTTGTCGACGGGCACGTTCGAACTCGGCGGCGACGATCTTGAGCTTCGCGTGAAGAGTCAGGGAGGTTTCGCGGTGTCGAGGGACGGCGGGGAGGTGATCGCGCTCGATCTCACCTTGAACGACGAGTTGCTTCGTCGCGGTTACGTGCGCGACGTCGTGCGTCAGGTCCAAGACCTTCGAAAGAACTCAGGCTTCGACGTATCGGACCGCATCATCCTGCACGTCACCGGTATTGACGACCTTGGTGACTGGTTCTCGACTCTGGCGAGCGAGGTCCTCGCGGTCGAGGTCATCGCCGGTGAGGGAGCGGGCGAGGGAACTCCACTCGAACTCGATGACGACCGTACCGCGGCGGCGTGGGTGACGAAGGCTTAGCGCGGAGCGTTGAGCTTGGTCAGCAGTTCGGCCAGCGTCGTGCGTTCGGTGTCACTGAGCCGTGACGTGAGGTTGTCCTCCAGATACTCGAGGTGCACACCGAGTGCCTCGTCGAGCTTCGCGTTGCCCTTCGTCGTGATCGCGACGTGAATGGCGCGCCGATCGCTCGGACAGTTTTGTCGTTCGACTAATCCGGCTTCTTCCAGCCGGTCGATGAGCCGAGTCGTGCCACCGGTCGAATGCACGATCGCGTCGGCGACCTGATTCATCTTCAGCCGGCCCTCGGGCGACTTGCGTAATTGCAACAAGACGTCGAACCAAGGAAGCGGCAGTTCACAACTTGCTTCGAGCTCCACGCCGAGGCTCCGGGACAGGCGAGCGTTGGTCTCGAGGAGGAGACCGAACAGGGCAACTCGCTCGTCACCTGAGGGACAGACGGTTGGCTGAATGGACATATGGTCATTTTAGCAGGAATATCGCCTACGCAATTACTTCTTGACAGAATGTTGCAGATGCAACTATACTGGTGCCTACACAGCAAGTGTCTAGAAAATAGGAGAAACAAATGAGCACCTCCCCCGCTCCCGGCGTTTACAACGTCGATGCAGTCCATTCAACCATTGGTTTCGTGGCTCGCCACCTCGTGGCGGCGAAGGTCCGCGGAAACTTCACTGACTTCTCAGGCGTGATCACCATTGGTGACAGCTTCGAGAATTCAACGGTCGAGGCGACCGTGAAGGCGGCCAGCATCACCACCAACAACGAGATGCGCGATGGTCACCTCAAGAGTGGTGATTTCCTCGAAGAGGAGACCTACCCGACCCTGTCGCTGAAGTCGACCAAGATCACCGCGAAGGGTGGCGACAAGTTCGACCTCGTGGCCGACCTCACGATCAAGGGCATCACCAAGTCCGTGACGTTCAACGTCGAGTACTTGGGCACCGGCCCCAGCATGGCCCCGGGCGTTGACGTGACTGGCTTTGAGGCCAGCGCCGAGATCGACCGCCGTGATTTCGGTGTGAACTTCGAAGGATCTCTTGAGAACGGCAGCCTCGTTGTCGGCAACAAGATCGTCCTCGAGATCGCTCTGGAGGCCCACCAGGAGTCTGTCGTAACTGCCTGACTCCACCAGTTAGCCGTGTGAGACGCCGGGGGCTTTGGCCCCCGGCGTTTTGCTCGTTACGATGGATGTATGGCAGAAGAATCGAAGGGTAAGGGCGTCAAGTCAACACTCGGAGTGGTGGGCGCACTCGCCACGATCATTTCAGTGTGGTGGTTCGCCCTGCGTCCGCGAAAGAAGAAGACTGAGGAGTAATCCGCTCGTCGCACAGTGGTCCGACGCGGGCCGCAGCGTTAGCGTTGGCTGATGGCTTCGACTTCTTTTGCTCCGCTGCGTCATCGAAGTTTCGTCCTCGCACTGAGTTCATCGTTTGTCTCTTCGACGGGCACGTGGATGCAGGCAGTCGCGCTGGGGGTGTACCTCACCCAAACGACCCACAACGCAGTGTGGCTCGGCCTCATCACGGTCGCCGCGTGGACTCCCGCGTTGATCGGTTCGCCACTGGGCGGCGTCTTCGCGGACCGGTTCAGCCGTCAGCGGTGGATCCAGGCGAACAACTTCGTGATGGCCATCACGGCGAGCCTGCTCGCCACGGCGGAGCTCACTCATCATCTCTCGCCTGAACTCGCGTGTTATCTCGCGGTCGTCGAGGGATTCTGCTCTGCGGCGTCGTGGGCGGCGTGGCAGTCGCTGCTGCCCGACCTCGTCGGCGGCGACGAGGTGCTCGCTGCGGTCTCGTTGTCCTCGGCGCAGTTCAACCTCGGTCGGATCATCGGCCCCGCCGCGGCGGGCGTGGCGCTCGCGGTCGGCTCAACGGGTATCTGTTTTGCTCTGAACGCCGCGTCATTCATCTTTGTCGTCATCATCTTCTCGTTCGTGAAGAGCCCGTCGCGCCCACCGGTCACGACCAAGATCCACGTCTGGGCCGAGACGGTCATCGGTGCGAAGGTCGCCTGGTCAGTGAGGGGGTGTCGAAACCCCATCATCGGCATCGGCACCCTCGCCGTGATCTCGAGCCCCTTCATCGCCTTGGTGCCGGCGATGGCCATTCAGGCATTGCACTCGGGTAAGGCCGGCACGGCCTGGTTGGTGACGGCTCAGGGCGTGGGTGCGGTGAGCGCAGCGGTCACGCTGCCGGCGCTCGCCAAGCGGACATCGCGAATCCTCGTGCTGCGCGGTTCGCTCTTCACGGTGGCGGTCGCTGAGGGACTGTACGCCCTCGCGCCCAACCTCGCGCTTTCCATGTGCGCCTTCGTTGTCCTCGGTGGCGCGTACATGGGGGCGCTGAGCGGACTGAACACTTCGGTACAGTTGCACGCGCCGCGTGGTGAACGCTCGCGGATCCTCGCGCTCTACACGCTTTCACTGTCGCTCTTCTACCCGCTCGGCGCCCTCGCGCAGGCGGCGTTCGCCAAGGCCTGGGGTGTCCGCTCCGTGATGTTTGGCGCTTCGTGCGTCATGCTCGTCGTACTTTGTATGGTCACCATCTTCATGCCCGCGTTCTGGGGTGAAATAGCTTCACCCCCGTCGGAGAGAGCGCAATTGCTGGCAGACTAGAGCCATGTCATTTACCGCTGTTAATCCCGCCACCGAAGAAATCATCGCCGAGTACCCGAGTCACACACCCACCGAGGTGGAGTCGGCGCTCGCCGGCGCCGAGTCCGCCTTCACCGCGTGGCGCCAGGTCCCACTGGCCGATCGGGCCGTGCTGATGAACCGCGCCGCCGAACTTCTCGAGGGCGAGATTCCGGTCATCGCCGAGCTCATGACGAGCGAGATGGGAAAGACCTTTGGCGCCGCGAAGGGCGAGGCTGCCAAGTGCGCGATGACCATGCGCTACTACGCCGAGCACGCGGCGTCGATGCTGGAGACCGAGCTGATCTCGACCTCGGGCTCGAAGAGCGGTGTCCGCTTCGATCCCATTGGGCCGATATTCGCCATTATGCCCTGGAACTTTCCGTTGTGGCAGATCATCCGCGCCGCGGCGCCGACCATCATGGCGGGCAACGTCACAATCTTGAAGCACGCACCCAACGTGCCGGGTTGTGCGATGTACGTCGAGGGGCTCTTCACGCGCGCGGGCTTCCCCAAGGGTGTCTTCACGAATCTGTTTCTCGAGATCGATCAAATCGAAGGCGTCATTGCCGATCCGCGAGTCGCGGGCGTGACCCTGACCGGTTCCGAGCGTGCCGGTCGCGCCGTCGCCGAGATTGCGGGTCGCAATCTGAAGAAGTGCCTGCTCGAACTCGGCGGATCGGACCCGTTCATCGTCGCCTCCTCGGCCGACCTCGATCGAACCGTGCCGCTCGCCGTGACCGCGCGCGTGCAGAACAACGGTCAGGCCTGCATCGCCTCCAAGCGCTTCATCGTCGTGAAGGATCGCGCTGACGAGTTCATCGACAAGTTCGTCCAGGCCATGGCAGCCGTACCGGTGGGCGATCCGATGGACCCTTCAACGGTGCTTGGACCGCTCGTCAGCAAGTCGCAGTTCGACCTCTTGACGGCCCAGGTCGCCTCGTCGGTCCAGAAGGGAGCGGTCGTACGCACCGGAGGTGCGCCACTCGAGGGCAAGGGCTACTACTACCCGGCGACCGTGCTCACCAACGTGCCGGCCGACTCGCGCGCCGGTTGCGAGGAACTTTTCGGACCGGTCGCCGTGGTGCACGTGGTCGAGGATCTTGATGAAGCGATCACGTTCGCCAACGCCACCCCGTGGGGCCTCGCCGGCTCGATCTGGGCGACCGACCAGGCCGAGATCGACCAGGCCATTGCCGGTCTCGATGTGGGGATGATCTTCGCCAATGCCGTCGTTGTTTCGATGCCCGAACTGCCATTTGGTGGCACCAAAGCCTCGGGGATCGGCCGCGAACTGTCAGTGAACGGCGTGCGTGAATTCACGAACGCGAAGTCCTTCTACGTCGCATGACCCCGCTTTACTATTTCGATCACGCCGCGTCCGCACCGCGTCGCGACGAGGTCGCCGCGGCGATGGAGCCGTGGATGAGCGGCGTCGTGGGCAATCCCTCGGGTAGCCACCGGGCCGCACGCGCGGCGCGGCGTGCGGTCGAAGAGGCCCGTGACGTCGTGGCCGAGTTCGTGGGCGCGAAGCCGGGCGACGTCATCTTCACCGGTGGCGGCACGGAATCGTGTCACTTGGCCATCGCGGGAGTAACGAACGTGTACCGCCGTGCACACGAGTCGAGCGTTATCGTGATCTCGAAGATCGAGCACCACGCGGTGATCGACGCCGCCGAGAAGATGGCGCGCGACTTTGATGACGTCACCGTTCGCTACGTCGACGTCGACGCGGAAGGCGTCCTTGACCTGGAGTCGCTCCAATCGAAACTCGGCACTGACGTCGCCATCGTGAGTGTGATGGCGGCGAACAACGAGACCGGCGTGCGTCAACCCCTGGACGGCGTGAGCGCTCTCGCCAAGGCCGTCCCCGAGGGTGTCACCGTGCACACCGATGCGGTCGCCGCAGCGCCGTGGCTGTACCTGCCAACGGTAACGGCGACTAGTGACCTGATCTCGATCTGCGCGCACAAAATCGGCGGCCCGGTGAACAGTGGAGCACTCATCGTGCGCAACGGCATCGCCATCGACGCGGTGGTGCCCGGGGGAGGCCAGGAACGTGGTCGTCGCGGTGGCACCGTCGACGTCGCGGCCTGCGTGGGACTCGCCGAGGCGGCACGTCTCACTGGTGAGGAACTCGCCGACACGAATTATCGGATAATTGATCTCCAGCACAAGTTGATGGCGGCCTTGAGTTTCCTGCCGGGTTGTGAAATCACGGCACCGGGTGCCAGCAAGGTACCCGGCACCGTGCACGTGACATTCGAGGGGATCGCCAGCGACGAATTACTCTTTCTGCTCGACCAGGAGGGCGTCTGCGCGTCAGCGGCGTCGAGTTGCTCGAGCGGGGCGGCGGTTGCGAGCCACGTCCTCGCGGCCATGGGAATGGACCCCGAGCGGGCGAAAGGGTCCCTGCGGCTGAGTATGGGCCCCGAGACGACGGCCCAGGAGGTCGACGATCTCATAAGGATCCTGTCGTCCGTGGTCTACCGCCTGCGCGACGGGGCATAGACGTCGCATCGGGCTGGCAGACTGGGACGGTGAAAGTCCTTGTAGCCATGAGCGGTGGCGTCGATTCGTCAGTCGCCGCGGGTCTGCTCCTCGAAGCCGGCCACGAGGTGGTGGGGGCGACGCTGAAACTTTGGGGTGGCGCATCGGACTCGGGATGCTGCTCGGTCGCCGACGTCGATGACGCGCGACGGGTCGCCCAGATGCTCGGAATCGACCACCACGTCTTCAATTACACCGAGGAGTTCGAGCGTCACGTAGTCGCGCCGTTCGTCGACGCCCACGCCGCGGGTCAGTCACCCAACCCCTGCATTGAATGCAATCGTCACATAAAGTTCGACCTGCTCTTCGAGCGCGCCGAGCGCCTCGGTTTCGACGTCGTCGCGACCGGACATCACGCCCGCGTAGCCGAACGCGAGGGCGCGCACCTGCTGGTGCGTGGCGCGGACGACCAGAAGGACCAGAGTTACGTGTTGGGCTATCTCACCGAGCCCCTGCTCGCGAGACTTCTGCTGCCGATCGGTGCCATGCAAAAGAGCGAGGTCCGCGCCCACGCGGAGCGTCTGGGACTTCGCACCTGGGACAAGCCCGACAGTCAGGATGTCTGCTTCATCGAAGCCTCCAAGGGACGTTCGTCGTTCCTCGGTCAGCGGATCTCGTTCACGCCCGCGACCATCGTCGACCGGGCGAGCGGCGAGGTCGTCGGAACGACCGACGCCGCCGAGCTGATGACGGTCGGTCAGCGACGCGGTGTGCTGCCCGGACGGGACGGTGAGAAGCGCTACGTGGCGAAGGTTGACATCAGAGAGCGTCGAATCGAAGTCGGTCGACTCGAGGACGTGCTCGTCACCGCCATATCTCTTGATGGATCGTCGCTCACGTTTTCGCACGAGCCCTTGAAGGACGGCTCGGTCGTGCTGGCCCAGTGGAGCGCTCACGGGACGCCTCGCACGGCGACCCTGCGCGAAGGTGAACAGTGGTCGCTCGAGCTGTTTGAACCCCAGCGACCGGTCGCTGCCGGCCAGACGGTCGTCTTCTACCGCGCTGACGAGCCTACGATCGTCGAGGGTGCGGCGATCGTCGCCGCGCCGTGAGCACTCCGCAGGAGCGCGCCGACTTCCTGCGCCGAGAGATCACCAGGCACAACGACGCCTACTTCGTGCGTGATGCGCCGCTCATACCGGACGCCGATTACGACGTGCTCATTCGCGAGCTTCGTACGCTCGAGACCCAGTACCCGGAACTGAACGCCGAGGACTCGGTTACGACGAAGGTGGGTGCACCGTCATCCACGGTGTTTAGCGAGGTCGTCCACGCCGAACCCATGTTGAGCCTCGACAACGTGTTCGACGTCGACGAACTGCGGGCCTGGGGCGAACGGGTGGCGAAGGGGCTCGGCGAAGACGTCGATACGCTCGATTTCGCCGTCGAGCCCAAGATCGACGGCTTGGCCCTCTCGATCATCTACGTCGACGGTGAACTGGTCCAGGGGGCCACGCGCGGCGACGGCACGGTGGGCGAGGACGTGACCGACAACGTGCGCACCATCCGCAACCTGCCCACGATATTGCACGGGTCCACGACGGGCCGGGTCGAGGTCCGAGGTGAGGTCTTCATCTCGAAACAGGACTTCGAGGCTCTCAACGCGCGCCAGCGCGAGTTCGAGTCGAAGGAGTTCGCGAATCCTCGCAACGCCGCCGCGGGAAGCCTTCGCCAGAAGGACTCGGGCGTGAGCGCCAGCCGACCGCTCTCGTTCCTCGCGTATCAACTGGTCGATCTCGACGGCTCTCTCTCGTTCACCAAGTACATCGACACGATCCACCAGCTCGCGTCGTGGGGTTTCTATACCGCCGAAGAGACATTGGTCGAGCGCGGGGCTGACGCCATAATCGCGCGAAGCACATGGTTCGAAGAGCACCGTCACGATCTGCACTACGAAATCGATGGAGTCGTGATCAAGCTCGATGATCTCGCGCGCCGCGAGACGCTCGGGTTCACGAGCCGCGCCCCGCGCTGGGCCGTCGCGAGGAAGTTCCCGCCCGAAGAGCGCACCACGCGCCTGCTCGCCATCGAGGTCTCGATCGGCCGTACCGGTCGAGCGACTCCGTACGCGGTGTTCGAGCCAGTCGTAGTCGCCGGTTCCACGGTTTCGTTGGCGACGCTGCACAATGAGGACCAGGTCGCTCAGAAGGACGTACGTCCGGGCGACCTGGTCATCGTGCGAAAGGCCGGCGACGTCATCCCCGAGGTGGTGAGCGCGGTGGACGAACCAGGCCGAAAGCGACACGCGCCCTGGAAGTTTCCGAGCAAGTGCCCCGAATGCGGGGGTCGTCTCGAGCGGGTGGGCGAAGAGAGCGATACGTACTGCGTCAACCCATCGTGCCCCGCGCAACTCCAGCAGCAGATACTGCACTTCGCGTCGCGCGGGGCGCTCGACATCGAGGGCCTGGGTGAGCAACGCGTCACCCAGTTGCTCGAGGTAGGTCTCATCCACGATGTGGCTGACCTGTTCACTCTGCAAGAGAGCGACCTGGCGTCGCTCGAGGGTCTGGGTGAACTTTCCGCGGCGTCGCTGGTCGCGGCGATTGCGGGGGCGAAGCAGGCCCCGCTGAGCCGTGTTCTCGTCGGTCTCGGCATCCGCCACGTCGGTCCGGTCGCGGCGCGGGCGCTCGCTTCGAGATTCGGTTCGTTGGACGAACTCGCCGCTGCGCCGCTCGAGGACCTCGAAGCGCTCGACGGCGTGGGCCCGGTAATCGCCTCGTCGGTTCACCGCTACATGCGCGAGCCCGAGAGCATCGAGCGCATGGCGCGTTTCGCACGTCACGGCTTGGGCCTCGTCGAGCCCAAGATCGCCAACGCGCTCGAACCCACGCTCGCGGGTCGGGCTGTCGTGGTGACGGGAGCGGTCGAGGGCTACTCGAGGGACGGGGCTGAAGGCGCAATCGTGGCGCGCGGAGGCACGTCGCCAGGCTCAGTCTCGAAGAAAACCTACTGTGTCGTCGTCGGTGAGGCCCCCGGCGCCTCCAAGGTGACCAAGGCGCAGGAATTGGAGATTCCAATGATCCCTGGTGCGTCGTTTGACGAACTTCTGGAAACCGGGACCTGGTCCGCCACTCTCGCCTAAAGCGTTCACTAGGGTTAGAGGCGCTCATGGTGTTACCTACTTTTCCCCCCGGACACGACCTCGCTGGTAGGTATCGCATCATTGAACTCCTCGGCGTAGGCAACACCGCCGAGGTCTACAGCGCCGAGGACCTCTCGCTCAGCCGGACGGTCATCGTCAAAGTCCTGTTGCCGACACTCGCCCAGCACGAAGAGGTGCGCCGAGCGTTTCGTGACCACATCGTTCGTGCCGCCACCCTGAGCCACCCCCATCTCGCGAGGGTTTTTGACGGGGGCCAGGAGTCGGGCGCAATCTTCATGATCACCGAGTACCTGAGCGGCGGGTCACTCGAAGACGTATTGGCGGCGGGACGGACCCTTGAGATCGACGACGTGGCCCGCCTGGGTCGTGACGTGGCGGGCGCCCTCGCATACGTGCACATGAACGGCTTCGTCCACGGCGAGCTCTCACCGAGCAAGTTGCTCTTCGACGACGAGGGACGCGTGCGCGTCAGTGATATTGCGCTCGCGGGCCTTGGGTTGAATTTCCGCGAGCACTTGACGCTCGATGACGTGCGCTACATGAGTCCCGAGCAGGCGGTGGGTGAGCGTGCGGGGGCCGAGTCCGACGTCTACGCCCTCGCGCTCATTCTCTTCGAAGCCGCGACCGGTACCGCCGCTTTCGACGGCATGACGCCCGAGTCGATGCTGCGTTCGCGCATCAATGCACCGTTGCCTGTACGGGTGGAACTCGGCACGCTCGACATGTTGCTGGCCCAGGCTGCGGTCTCGGACCCCCGTCTTCGCCTCAATGCTGAACAGTTCGCCAGCCGCCTGAGCGCGGTCGTAAGCGACTCGGCACCGCTCGTCGTGCGCAGTCGGCAGGGCGACGTGCCGCTGCTCGCCCAGTTCACGCCCTCCGAGCCACGGACGTCAATTGGATTTCGGCCGCCGTCGCCGGAGCAGGTCGTGGGTTCGCGAGCAGTCCAATCTGGCCCCGACGCTCAGTATTCTTCCGCCGAAACGCCCGGGGGTACCGCTCGCGACCGTCCACGAGGTTTTGAAGCGGCGCGCAGGTCTTCACCACGGGGCTTTGATGCCCTGCCGCCGAGTCGACCAACTCGTGGGCGACGACTCGCATTCTCTCTGGCCGCGGTCTTGATCGTGCTCGCAGCAGTGGGTGCTGGAGCCGCGTGGAAACTCGGCTATCTGAGTACCAAGCACACTGTGCCCCAACTCGTCGACCTCACCTACAAGCAAGCCTCCGAACAGCTCACCGGTGACGGCTTCACGGTGACCATTGGCAAGGAAGTGAGTTCGGCGACGGTGCCAGCGCACAAGATCGTCGCCCAAACCCCCGCACCGGGAACGGTGTCAAAGTCGGGGCTCGTGATCGTCGTCACCGTATCGAGCGGACCCGTGCTGGTCACATTGCCAACGAATCTGATCGGTGCGACGTGCGCCACCGCGACCGCGAAACTGCAGGCCTTGAAGATCGGGGCTCAGTGCCCGTCGACGAGCGCGATCAGGAGCACCCGGACCGCCACCGGCCTCGTCGCCGAAGTGCTCTACCGCAACACCAGGAATCCACTCGCGGTGCCGGCGCATTCAACGGTGATCCTGGCCCTCAGTTCGGGTCCCGGTCCGGCGTCGTCGACGACTACGACTACGACTGCGTCGGTTACCACGCCGTCCACGTCAACGACCACGACCACGGTCGCCGGTGAAGGTCTGCGGGCCATGCCAAACGTCGCAGGAATGACCCGGGCTCAGGTGAACACCGCGCTGCATAACGCCGGCCTCTACTACTCCACCAGGGGTCCGGGGGCTGATTCGCCCACATGGACGACGGTCGTGTCGTCGGTGCCGGCTGCCGGCACCATGGTGAAGTGGCATTCCAACGTCATCTTGAACGTCAGATGAGCGGGCACTGCGATCTCTGTGAGGCCGCGGTAATCACGAAGCGGCACTACGAGGACGCGATCTGCTGGATCGCCGACTGCGAGATCTGCCAGGTACCGATGGTGGTCTGGCGTGAGCACAATCCGACGCCGCCCGACCTCGTGAAGCACGAACTTCATGAACGCCTCGGCGAAGTCGCCGACGAAGCTCTCGGCGAGGGCAACTGGACAATTGACGATCACATGCGCAATATCCCCGATCACTACCACGCTCACGCGCGCCGTCCGTACTTCTGGGGCCGCCCGTAGGGCAGTTCGAAACTCGAATCGTCGTTACAATCGGGACACGACATTTTTTGGGGGAATCATCGTGGGAGTTCTTGACGGCCGTGTGGCTATCAGCACCGGTGCTGGTCGAGGCAGGGGCCGCGAGCACGCTCTGCTCATGACCGTTGAAGACTCGCAAGTCGTCAGCGACCTCGGCGGTACGCTGGCGATGGAGCAGTTTGATGTGACCGAGACGCGGAAGAATGACGATCGTTGGCGAGTCACCGAGTTGGCTGCGAAGTTGCCGACTTTGTTGCAGTGACCGAGCCCAACTCACCAGCGCATCTGGACCGCGAGGACCCCGAGGGTCTCCTCAATGCCCGCACCGACCCGGGCGGGGCGGCGCTCGGCACGATGGGCAGCGAGGCCGGGAGCGACCTCAACTGGATAATGATGCTGCGCGAGCGGGTCCAAACCCGTGCCGCCGGATCCAGCCGCTACCGGTGGTGGGTGCTTTGCACCCTGCTCGCGGGACTACTCGCGCTCAACTTCACGTTCACGATCTTCACGGTCGACTTGAGCACAGTTGCGGTGCAGCTACATACCAACGTCACGGTGCTGTCGTGGACCATGGTCGGCCCGCTGCTCGCGTACGGACTCGCGGCGCCAATCCTCGGAAAGACCGGCGATATCTTCGGTCACCGTCGCCTGTACCTCTTCGGTCTCCTGGGCGCCGCGGTGTCGGCGATCCTTACGGCCCTTTCGCACAACGTTGACATGTTGCTCTTCGCGCGCGCCCTCGACGGTGTCCAGGGCGCCGCGACCGGCACGGCGTCGGGTGCCTTGATCAACATGGTCTTCAGCCCCCAGGAAAGGGTGAAGGCCCTTGGATGGTGGTCGCTCATCGGCGCGGGTGGTCCGGTCATTGGGGTCTCGCTCGGCGCGCCGATCATCGCCGTCTACGGGTGGCGCGCCCTTTTCTGGTTCCAGTTGATTCTCATCATGACCGCCTTCGTGGTCGTTGTGATCATCCTTCCGAGGAACAGCGGTTTCGATCACGAGGGTGCCGAGGCCAAGGCCGAGGCCCGTCGACAATTCCGCCGGATGGACTGGCTCGGTAGCTGGTCGCTCTCGTTCGCCGTGGGATTTCTCATGTTCGGTCTTTCAATCGGCGAGACGTGGGGCTGGACTAACTACCGCACTCTCGGATGCTTCGTGCTGACGGTGCTGATGACTATGTCGTTCGTCTATCGGTTGCGACGCGCCGAGTACCCGCTCATCCCGCCCCACTACTTCCGCCGTCGGAATTTCGTGATGCCCATGGTGCTGCGAGCCTGTTCGAACTTCGCGTACTTCGGCGCGTTCTTCCTCTTCCCGCTGCTGATGGAGAAAGGGTACGGCTACTCGGTGCGCGGCGTGGGCGCCATCTCCCTCTTTCGTCCCATCACCTTCTCCATCTGCTCACCAATCGCGGGCTACATCACGATGCGTATCGGCGAACGGGTCAGTGCCTTCGCCGGAGCCGCGTTCCTCACATCGTCGCTCGTGTTGTTCTCGTTCCTGCATCCGAGCACCAGTGCGTGGTTCATCGCCCTCGCCCTCGCCCTGTCTGGTCTGGGCATGGGCGTCGCGATGCCGGCTTCGAGTTCGGCGATGGCCAATGAGGTCAACCAGGATGAGTTTGGCGTGATGTCCGCCGCGCAGATGCTCGCCGTCCAGGTGGGCGAGGTCGCCGGCATCGAGGTATTGGTGACGATCCGTCAGTACCTCGTGCGCCACGACAAACTCAGCCTGGCGAAACCCGGGCCCGCGCTGCTCAATACCTTCCATCTACCGTTCATGATCGGCGCCTGCGTCGCCGCCGGCGGGGTTGTGGCGGCCTTCTGCATGCGCGCGGTACCGCGCGAGCATCGGAAACGGAACGATTAGTTCTGCCGGTAGTCTTGAACCCTATGACTACTGCGATTATGCCCGGATGTGAGTCGTTTTCAGCCGAGAAGGGTCCGCTGGGGGTCCTCGTCCTGCACGGGTTCACGGGTAACCCCGCGTCAATGCGGCCCCTCGCCGAGCGGGCCGCCAGCGCTGGCTACAGCGTGGAGTTGCCGCGCCTGCCTGGACACGGCACCACCGTCGAGGACATGATGACCACGACCTGGACCGACTGGTCGGACGCGGCGCTGGCCTCCTATGACGCTCTGCGCGCGCGTTGCGAGAAAGTGGCCGTCGTGGGACTTTCCATGGGCGGGGCACTCACCGCCTTCGTCGCTGAGAACCGCAAAGACGTCGCTGGTTGCGTGTTCATCAACCCCATGGTCAAGCCCCCCGTCGAGGAAATGGTCGACGGACTCCGGGCCCTGCTCGACGCAGGACTCGAGACCATTGACTCCATTGGCTCGGACATCAAGAAGGAGGGCTCGGTGGAAGCCTCTTACGACGCCACGCCGCTCGCCTGTGCCGCAAGTCTTTTCGAAGCGATCCAGACGGTGAACGCCGAACTGGCGAAGATCACCGCTCCCAGTCTCCTGCTCTCGAGCCGCGAAGACCATGTCGTCACCTCCGACAACGGCGATGACCTTGTTCGCAAGGCGACCGGCCCCGTCGAGCGGGTCTGGCTCGAGGATTCGTACCACGTCGCGACCATGGACAACGACCAGGAACTCGTGGAGTCCAAGACGCTTATGTTCCTCGACTCGGTTCTCAAATCATGACGTCGCCCCTTCGCCGCGAGGACGTCGCCCACGTCGCCAAATTGGCGCGTTTGTCGCTGAGCGACGCCGAACTGGACCAGTTCACCCTGCAGCTCGGCCAGATCCTCGAGCACGCGAACGATATGAGTTCGCTCGATCTAGAAGGTGTCATTCCCACCGCGCACCCCTTCGGACTGATCAACGTCGTGCGCGACGACGTCGTGCGACCAAGTCTTGACCGCGATGAAGTGCTCGCAATGGCGCCCGACGCCGAAGATGGACGTTTTGCCGTTCCGCGAATCATGGGAGAAGCACCGTGAAGACCGCTCACCAGATCGCCATCGACGTCCAGAGCGGTGCCGGCTCGGCCGAGAGCGAACTCGAGCGTACGCTCGGGGTCATCGCCGCGCGCAATGAGGAGCTCAATGTGTTTCTCCACGTCGACGAGGACGGCGCGCGCTCAGCGGCAGCCTCCATCGACGCGCGCGTTGCGAAGGGCGAGAACGTCGGACCACTCGCCGGTGTACCCATCGCCATCAAGGACAACATGTGCCAGCGAGGCATTCCCACGACGTGCTCGTCGCGAATCCTCGAAGGCTGGCGTCCGCCCTACAGCGCGACGGTGATCGATCGGCTCCTCGCCGCCGGCGCCGTGCCCGTGGGCAAGACCAACCTCGACGAGTTCGCGATGGGCTCGTCCACGGAGACCTCCGCCTTCGGCGCGACACGCAATCCGCTCGACCCCACCCGCGTGCCGGGTGGCTCTTCGGGCGGCTCCGCGGCGGCGGTCGCCGCGGACATGACCTCGATTGCGGTCGGCAGCGACACCGGGGGTTCCATCCGTCAGCCGGCCGCGCTGTGCGGTCTCGTTGGGATGAAGCCCTCGTACGGCCTGGTATCGCGCTACGGACTGATCGCGTTCGCGAGTTCGCTCGACCAGATCGGACCGTTCGCGAAGAACGTCATGGACGCGGCCATTCTGCTTGAGGCGATCGCGGGCCACGACCCCATGGACTCCACGTCACTTCCCGAGCCGCCACCCTCGCTGGTCGCACACGTGAACGATGGCGTCGCTGGCAAACGCATCGCACTGGTGCGTGAACTCGTCGATGGCGCCGACCCCGACGTCGTAGCGTCCGTGGAGCGCGCGGTCGAGGCTCTGAAGGACGCCGGCGCGACGATCGTGGAACTCTCGATTCCTGAGTTCCGCCTCGGCCTCAGCGCCTATTACCTGATCGCGCCCGCCGAGGCGTCGAGCAACCTCGCTCGTTACGACGGCGTGCGTTACGGACTTCGCGTCGACGCCGATGACGTTGCGGCGATGAACGAAGCGACGCGCACTGCAGGCTTCGGCGCCGAAGTGAAGCGACGCATCATGCTCGGCACCTACGCACTGTCAGCGGGGTACTACGACGCCTACTACGGTCAGGCCCTGAAAGTTCGCACGCAGATGATCGAGGCGTTCAAACGTGCCTATCTGGATGTCGATCTGCTGATCGGCGCGACGACGCCGTCGGTGGCGTTCGAGTTCGGCTCGAAGACGAGCGATCCGATGGCGATGTACCTGTCGGACGTCTTTACGATTCCCACCAACCTCGCAGGCGACGCCGCAGTTTCAGTGCCCTTCGGCTCCGGTGAAGCGGACCTGCCGGTCGGGGTGCAGTTGCTGGGTCCCGGACGCAGCGAGGCGCAACTGTTTGCGGCCGCGCGGGTACTCGAGATTGCGGAGGGTCGCTCATGACATTGCCCGGTGAGTGGGAGATGGTCGTGGGTCTGGAGGTCCACACCGAACTGAAGACCGCGACCAAGATGTTCTGCGGTTGCGCGAATCAGTTCGGCTCGGAACCGAACACGAACATCTGCCCGGTGTGCCTCGGTCTGCCCGGTTCCTTACCGGTGCTCAACGAGCGTGCCGTCGAACTCGCGATGGCCATTGGCGTCGCGTTGCACTGTCGCATTGCTTCTTCGACGTTCCACCGCAAGAATTATTTTTACCCCGACATGCCCAAGGACTTCCAGATCACCCAGTACGACCTGCCGATCAACTCCGGCGGGTATCTGGACCTGCCCGACGGTAGCCACGTCTCGATCGAGCGTGCGCACCTCGAAGAGGACACCGGCAAGTCGACGCACCTCGGCGGCACCGGACGCATCCACGGTGCCGACCGATCGCTCGTTGACTACAACCGCTCGGGCGTCCCGCTCGTGGAGATCGTGTCGGCACCCGACATCCGTTCGTCCGCCCACGCCCGCGCGTACGCCGCCGAATTGCGCGGCATTCTGATTGCGACCGGAGCATCCGATGGTCGCATGGAAGAGGGCTCCATGCGAATCGACGCCAACGTCTCGGTGCGAAAGCCCAACGCGCCCTTCGGCACCCGTTGCGAGATTAAGAACCTGAACTCGCTGCGTAGTCTCCACCGTGCGATCGACTACGAGGCCCTTCGCCAGATCGACGTGATCGAAGACGGCGGGACCATTCGCCAGGAGACGCGACACTGGGACGAGATCTTCGGCGAGACCTCCACGATGCGCACGAAGGAAGAGGCAGAGGACTACCGCTACTTCCGAGAGCCCGACCTCGTCGACCTTGATCCGAACCAGGCGTGGCAGGACCGAGTTCGCAATGGTCTGCCACCAATGCCCGCAGAGCGACGCCAGAAGTTGACGGCCCGTCTGAGCGAGCCCTCTCAGGCGCAACTCGAAGCGGTGGAGGTTGTCATCGATCTCGGCCTTGAGAACTTCGTGAACGCCGCGATTGACGCAGGCGTCGAACCAGCGCTGGCCGTCGCACGCGCCGCGAACGAACTCGCCGCGGGCATCGAGATGACGCCGAACCTCGCCCCCGAAGCCTTTAGTGCGACCGTGCTCATGGAGCAGGGCGGCGCATTGTCGGCAACCCAGTCAAAGACCGTGCTCGGTGAACTGCTCGCGAGCGGGGGAGACCCGAAGTCGATCGCCAAGGCCAAGGGATTCGAGCAGTTGTCCTCGGACTCACTGGGCTCGACCGTCGCAGAACTTATCGAGCAGAACCCCGACGAGTGGGCGCGTTACCGCGAAGGTGACGAGAAGCTGGCCCAGTTCTTCATTGGCCAGGTCATGAAATTGACCAAGGGGCAAGCGAACGGCAAAGCGGTCATCGCCGAATTGCAGGCCCGTCGCTGATCACTGCGTTTGGTGTGATTGAGGCTCGTGGAGATCACCTGGCTCGGGCAAATCGAAGGCGAGTCGTCGGAAGCTCAACGCGTGACGGGTGCTATTTGGTTATGCCGGTGAACTGACTGAACACCACGACATTGGATTCGTAATGACCCGTCGCGTGATCGAACGCCCCACCACACGTCACGAGATTCAATTCGCGCGCGCCTTTCGCCGTGTAGACGAGACGGTCGGGGAAATTCGTTTTCGAGTACTCGACGACCTTGTTGACCTTGAAGTGGGTGGTGGCGCCATCAGCGAGGACGACGGAGATGAGGGCACCGGCGTGAAGGTCCTTCAAGCTGAAGAACACGCCAGGCCCGACGTAGGAATCCACGTGGCCCAGGATGACCGCTGCGCCGAATTGACCTGGCGTCGGCCCGAATCGGTACCAACCAACAGTGTGCACTGTGGCGGGCACCATGATCTGACCATTGGGCTGCAGGCCGAGTGATCCAACGCTCGTCGTGATGCCGATTGAAGGAATCAACAACCTTGTTGGCACCGATCGTGCAACGGCCGTCATCGCGACCGTCGAACTTACGGTTGTACCCGACGGTGATGTCGCCAAAACTTTGGTGCCCGGTTCCCCGGCCGGCTGTTGACCGACCAGGGAACCGATTCCAACGGCCAAGGCGACTACGAAGACCGCCCAGAATATCCACTCAGCCTTAGTGCGACCTTTACGAACCACGACTGTTGCTATCGGCAACTCCTGACGAGTGCGTCTGGCGGCGACGGGCGCTGAGGGCTAACAGCCCCGCAATCCCAGCCAAGCCGAAGGCGCCTGCGCCAATGAGGCCGAGCGGCAATGGACCAGGACCAGCGGTTCCGCCGAAGCCGGTGGAAGGCGAGCCGACCGGGACGACCGGCGTGGTCGTGGTCGTGCCGCTAGGCACCGTAGTGGTCGTGCTGCTAGGCACCGTAGTGGTCGTGCTGCTAGGCACCGTAGTGGTCGTGGTGGGCGATACGGCAGCGCACGTCGAAACGCTGATCGTGTTGTCGTCCAATGTCACCGCACCGTTACGCGCCAGCATTCGTCCACTGACGGTGGCACCCGTGTTCAGGGTGATCGAAGTGAGGGCCATGAGGGTACCGACGAAACTAGTGGTGGTGCCGAGGGTCGCCGACGAGCCAACCTGCCAGAAAACGTTGCACGCCTGCGCACCATTCTCAAGCACGACACTGCTGCCGGAAGCCGTTGTGAGCGTAGAACCAGCCTGGAGAATGAAGACGGCACCCGCGTTGCCGCCACCATTGAGCGTCAATGCGCCGGTGAGCCCAAGACTGGACGACGAGGTGTAGACACCAGGAGTCAGCGTCGTGCCACCAAGGTCACCCGACACCGTTGACGTCGTAGTCTGGCCAGCAGCGTTGAGATACGCCGCGGTCAGGTCTGTCTGGGCGGCGAGCGCTTGTGCGTTGGCCACGTTCGTAGACCCGGAACTCTGTACCGCAGGGGGGAATCCCGAATCGGCGGTCCCGGGCGACAAGCCGATGTCACCTGCGATAACAGACGAACCGGTATTCGTGATCGCGCTGCCTGCGAGGATGGCGTAGGTAGACGCCGAGCCGAGACCGACAGCTGTTGGCGCAGCGAATGCGGCCTGCGTGCCGAAGGTGGTCACCGTCGCAAAGGCGACCAGCACGGCGGCCATTGACCCGAAACCTACTTTGACGCCCGTATGGTTGCTTGGTCGCCGGTGGAGACCACGCAGCTTAAAAAGATTCCTTACGGAAGCAGAAACTTTCAGCGAAGCGTTCGCGGACATAAATGCCCTTTCACAAAGTCCGTGTTTACTTCATCGTGCAGTGCGACAAATGGCGGACTTCTCTTGTTCCCTGATTATATATGTCTTCTGAGTCGCGTTATGATCAAAAGCCCATTGAGATAGCTTAGAAACGTCAACTAATTAGGCTTTTTTGATCTCTGATGGGGTGATTTTCAATTCCCCCTGCTAAATATTGTCGTGGTCGTTCCAATTTGAGAGATTTGTGCATCGGCGCCGAGCTGAGTGAACCAGGCATCGACACAGCGACGTGGAGGTCCGTGCACGTTAGAGCGTGGATTCACCGAATAGTTCACTACACGAAATGGGCTGGCCACACCTTTTGAGCGACGGTAGTCGTCTTATCTAGACTTCTCTCATGTCCAATCACCCAACTCCGAGGAGCACTGACGTCACTTTGGGCAAAGGTCGAGCACCGGCTCGTGCGATGCTGCGGGCCATGGGCCTCCAGGACGCGGACATGGTCAAACCCCAGATCGGTGTGGCGTCGAGTTGGAATGAGGTCACTCCCTGTAATCTTCCACTCGACCGTCTCGCCAAGCGGGCCAAGGTCGCCGTCCGCGACGGCGGCGGTGTGCCGTTCGAGTTCGTGACCATCGCGGTCTCGGACGGAATCTCCATGGGTCACGAGGGAATGCGCGCGTCACTCGTATCGCGTGAAGTCATCGCCGACTCGGTGGAGACTGTCATGCACGCCGAGCGCTTCGACGCCATGGTGACCTTGGCGGGTTGCGACAAGTCGCTCCCGGGAATGTTGATGGCCGCCGCGCGCCTAGATGTGCCCAGCGTCTTTCTCTATGGCGGTTCGATCCTTCCAGGCGAGCACAATGGCGAGGCTCTCGACATTACGTCCGTGTTCGAGGCGGTCGGTGCCAACGCCGTGGGTGCTATGAGTGATGAAGAACTTCGTGCCATCGAGTGCGCGGCGTGTCCGGGCGAAGGAAGTTGCGCCGGGATGTTCACGGCGAACACCATGGCGAGTGTCGGCGAGGCGCTCGGTATGTCGTTGCTCGGTAGCGCGTCAGCGCCCTCCATCGACAATCGTCGCGACCAGTACGCCTACGACTCGGGCCTCGCGGTGCTGAACCTCCTCGACAATGGGATCACCGCCCGAAAGATCATGACCAAACCGGCCTTTGAGAATGCGATCGCGGTCGTGATGGCGCTCGGGGGTTCGACCAATGCCGTGTTGCACCTGCTCGCGATCGCCCACGAGGCGCGCGTCGAACTCGAACTCGACGACTTCAACAAGATCGGCAAGCGCGTGCCCCATATCGCGGACACCAAGCCCGCTGGCAAGTACCACATGAGTGACCTGGACCGGATCGGTGGCGTGCCGGTCGTCCTTCAGCACCTCTTTGAGAATGACCTGCTCAACGGCGACGTACTCACCGTGAGCGGACTCACCATGGCCCAGAACCTCGAGGAGTACAAGGCGGCCAGGCCCGACGGTGACGTCGTGCACGACCTGGAGCACCCGATTCACGACCGAGGGGGCATCGCGGTCCTCACCGGCTCACTCGCACCCAGGGGCTCGGTCGTGAAGGTCGCGGGCATCGACACGATGCAGTTCACCGGCGCCGCGCGGGTCTTTGACGGCGAGGACGCCGCGATGGCCGCGATCATGGCGGACGAGATTAAGCCCCAAACGGTGCTCGTCATCCGTTACGAGGGCCCGAGGGCGGGACCGGGAATGCGCGAGATGCTCGCGGTCACCGGCGCGATGAAGGGTGTTGGTCGTGGTGGGGACTGCGCCTTGATCACTGACGGTCGCTTCAGTGGAGGAACCCACGGATTCTGCGTGGGACACGTCGCGCCAGAGGCGCTCGACGGCGGACCCATCGGGCTCATCGAGGACGGGGACATCATCGAGATCGACGTTGACAGGCTCTCAATCGACCTGAAGGTCGACGCGGCAGTGCTTGCCGAGCGGGCCAAGCACATCAAGCCCTTCGTGCCGCGCTACACGACGGGTGTGCTCGAGAAGTTCGCGCGTCTCGTACAGGGTGCTGAAAAGGGAGCCGTCACGTCAGCGTGATCGGTTTGTGTCGGGCGTCGTCGTGTGCTTAGATAAGAGATGTGACGACTCGATCTGAGATTCTTTCTGTAGTAGTAGGCGCCTGGCGCCGGTAGTCACGCATCGTCGTATACCGGAGGCCTCCCAAAAAAGGGAGGCCTTTTTTCATATCTAAGAACAAAGGAAGATTGTGCAACTCACAGGAGCGCAAGCACTCATCAAGAGCCTCGAACAGCAGGGTGTCGAGGTTGTCTTCGGACTGCCGGGAGGGGCGATTCTTCCCGTGTATGACCCCTTGCTCGACTCGTCGATCCGCCATATCCTGGTTCGCCACGAACAAGGCGCCGGGCATATGGCCGAAGGCTACGCGCTCGCGACCGGCCGTCCAGGCGTCGCGATGGTGACAAGCGGCCCAGGCGCCACCAATATTGTGACCCCGATCGGCAATGCGCACATGGACTCGACACCCCTCATCGTGATCACCGGCCAGGTCGCGTCGGGTTCCATCGGCACTGATGCCTTCCAGGAGTGCGACATCACCGGCATAACCATGGGCATCACCAAGCACAACTTCCTGGTCAAGTCCGCTCAGGAGATTCCGCGCGCGGTCGCCGCGGCCTTCCATCTGGCGACGACCGGCCGTCCTGGTCCGGTGCTGATCGACGTGCCCAAGGACGTCACCCAGTCGATGATGGACTGGTGGTACCCCTCGACGATCGAAGAGTACGATCTTCCCGGTTACCGACCCGAGGTCGCCCTCGACCAGGACGCGATCGAGCGTGCGGTGGCGCTGATCAGCCAAGCTGAGCGCCCGGTGCTCTACGTGGGCGGCGGCACGCTCAAGTCGCATGCCACGAAGGAACTGCTGGCGTTCGCTGAGCGCACGCGCATGCCTGTCGTCACGACGCTCATGGCGCGCGGCTCATTCCCGGACTCGCACGACCAGCACCTGGGCATGCCCGGCATGCACGGCATGTACACGGCCGTGACCGCCATCCAGAAGTCAGACCTACTGATCTCACTCGGCGCACGTTTCGACGACCGCGTGACAGGCAAGATCCCCGCCTTCGCGGCGGGCGCCAAAGTCATCCACGTCGACATCGACAAGGCCGAGTTCAATAAGGTGCGTCACGCCGACGTCGCCATCCAGAGCAATGTCGCTGCGGCTCTTCGGGCCCTGGACGCCGCGTCCGCGATACCGAAGAATCTCGATTCGTGGTGGCGCCAGATCCGAGACTGGCAAGCGCAGTATCCGCTCGTCTACGAGGAGCCGTCCGATGACGGTCTCCTGCGCCCCCAGCACGTTATCGAGGCAATTGCGAGGAAGGCCGAACCGGGTACGATCGTCACCTCGGGAGTGGGTCAGCACCAGATGTGGGCCTCGCAGTTCTGGAAGTACGAGGAGCCCGGCACCTGGATCAACTCGGGCGGCGCGGGCACCATGGGCTTCGGAGTGCCGGCCGCCATCGGTGCCAAGGTCGGACGCCCCGACCGCACCGTCTGGTGCATCGACGGCGACGGCTGTTTCCAGATGACCGCCCAGGAGCTCGTCACGGCGCGCTCCGAGGGTATCCCCATCAAGGTGGCGATCCTGAACAACGCGTACCTCGGGATGGTGCGTCAGTGGCAGGAGATGTTCTACGACGAGCGTTACTCGGAGGTGTACTTGTCGGCGGACCTTCCGGACTACGTCAAGTGGGCCGAAGCGATGGGCTGCGTCGGGCTGCGAGCGACGAACTTGAAGGAGATGCACGACGTCATCGAAGAGGCGAACAAGATCAACGACGTACCGGTCGTAATCGACTTTCGCACCGACTCATCGGAGAAGGTCTTCCCCATGGTGGCTGCGGGAGCGAGCAATGACGACATCATGGTTCACCCACTCCAGAGAGGAGCCTCGAAGTGAGCGCCACACCAGAACCATTCCTCGGCACGCTCGACCACACGCCGGTGCGCCATCACATCTTGTCGGTGTTGGTCGAGAACAAGGCGGGCGTGCTCGCGCGCATTGCCGGATTGTTCGCCCGACGGGGTTTCAATATCTATTCACTCGCGGTGGCGCCGGCGGAGAGCAATGCACGTTTCTCTCGCGTGACCATCGTGGTGGACGCTGAATCGGCGCCACTGGAGCAGATCGTCGGTCAGTTGGACAAATTGGTGAACGTGGTGGCGATCTCGGACCTCTCGCCCAAAGACGCCCTGGAGCGTGAACTACTCCTCGCCACCGTCCGGACCAACGTGGACAACCGGACGTCCCTGCTCGACATCATCGCGAACGCCGGCGCCGCGATTGTTGACGTTGACGCGAAGTCGGTCACGATCATGCTGGCGGGGACCCCCGGAGGGTGTGACGAACTGGAACGCGCCCTCGAGAGCTTCGCCGACGTGGAACTCCATCGGACCGGTCGCGTGGCATTACCTAGACTTGGCAAGACGGCTTCGGCCTAAGAATTCGACGAATAAAGAAAGAAATTGACCATGACCAAGATGTACTACGAAGCTGACGCCAAACCAGAGATCTTGAAGTCCAAGAAGATCGCAATCCTCGGGTACGGATCCCAGGGTCACGCGCACGCGCTCAACCTGCACGACAGCGGATACGACGTACGCGTGGGACTGCGTCCCGAATCGTCGTCCGTGCACAAGGCCGAAGAGGCCGGACTGCGCGTGCTGACGATCGCCGACGCGTGCAAGGAAGCCGACGTCATCATGGTGCTCGTTCCCGACACCGAACAGAAGCGCACCTACGACGCCGAGATCGCTCCCTTCCTGACGGCGGGAAAGTGCCTGTTGTTCGCGCACGGCTTCAATATCCGGTTTAACCTCATCAATCCTCCGGCTGACGTCGACGTCGCTATGGTCGCACCCAAGGGTCCCGGCCACCTCGTTCGTCGCACGTACGTCGAGGGCGGCGGTGTGCCGGCTCTGATCGCCGTACATCAGGACGCCACCGGCAACGCCCACGCCATCGCGCTCGCGTACGCCGACGGCATCGGTGCCACGCGCGCCGGAGTGCTCGAGACGACGTTCACCGAGGAGACCGAGACCGATCTGTTCGGCGAGCAGGCCGTGCTCTGCGGTGGTGTGTCGGCGCTGGTGAAGGCCGGTTACGAGACGCTGGTCGAGGCGGGTTATCAACCTGAGAGCGCCTACTTCGAGTGCCTGCACGAACTCAAGCTCATCGTGGACCTCATGTACGAAGAGGGCATCACCGGCATGCGCTTCAGTATCTCGGACACCGCCGAATACGGCGACCTCACGCGTGGACCGCGCATCATCACCGAATCGGTCAAGGCTGAGATGAAGAAGGTCCTCACCGAGATCCAGGACGGCACGTTCGCCGCCGAGTGGGTCAAGGAGAACGAGATCGGTCGTCCGCGTTACCGTGAACTGCGCGACTCGGGCAAGAAGCACCCGATCGAGGACATCGGCAAGAAGCTGCGCGACATGATGCCGTTCGTCTCATCGGGCAAGCAGAAGGTCTCGGAGATCTCCGGTGGCGATACCGACTGACTAGCCTCCGGCTGTTGGTTCGTCGGGATATATCGAAAGCACGAGGACCGCGCCACTGGCGCGGTCCTCGTGCTTGGAAGCGGTGATGTCGTGTTGGTCAGCGTCAGTTGACGATGGACCTAGAGATTGCCCACGATCCAGTTGATACTGGCGCACAGTGAGGCAACGTCCTCGGGATCAACGGCGGGGAACATCGCGACGCGCAGCTGGTTGCGCCCCAACTTGCGGTAAGGGTCGGTGTCCACGATGCCATTGGCGCGTAGCACCTTGGCGATGATATTGGCGTCGATGTCGTCGTTGAAGTCGATGGTTCCCACCACGTTGCTGCGCTGAGTCGGGTTCTCGACGAAGGGCGTCGCGAAGTCCGACGCTTCGGCCCAGGTGTAGAGCGTCTGAGCCGACGTGCGCGAACGGCCGGCGGAGAACTCCAGGCCGCCGTTGTCGTTGAACCACTTGATCTGGGACGCCAGCATGTGGATGGTGGCGAGCGCGGGTGTGTTGTAGGTCTGGTTCAGTCTCGAGTTGTCGAGAGCGATCTTGAGGTCGAAGAACGCCGGGGTCCAGCGGTCCGACGCCGCGAGCGTTTCGATCCGCTCGACAGCCGCGGGCGAGCAAAGTGCGATCCAGAGACCACCGTCGCTCGCGAAGGACTTCTGGGGCGCGAAGTAGTAGCAGTCGAACTGGGTCGGGTCGACGAATAGTCCGCCGGCCCCTGACGTGGCGTCCACCGCGACGAGACCCTTCGCACCGGATGGGCGCTCGATGGGCATCATGACGCCCGTCGAGGTCTCGTTGTGGGTCAGCGCGTACAGGTCGACGGAGTCGTCGGCGACGGCGTAGGGGTGCGTGCCGACGTCGCTTTTGATGATCTGGGGATCGCTCAGGTGCGGGGCGTCCTTCACTGCCGTGGCGAACTTGGACGAGAACTCACCGAAGCTCAAGTGCTGGGAGTGGTTGGCGACGAGGTGGAAGGTCGCCGCGTCCCAGAAGCACGTCGTGCCGCCGTTACCGAGCAGTACCTCGTAGCCCTCGGGAAGGTTGAAGAGTGAGTTGAGTCCGTCGCGAACTTCGCCCACCTTGTTACGTACCGTCGCTTGGCGGTGTGACGTGCCCATGTAGGTGGTACCGTCGGCGACCAGAGCGCTGAGCTGTTCGGCGCGGACCTTCGATGGACCGGAGCCGAAGCGTCCGTCACGCGGTAGTAGGTCGGCAGGGATACGGAGGGTGTCGGGTGAACTCATAGACTTAACTCTAGAGAAAACGGACGGAGTGGCCCATGAGTGCGAGAGTCAGTGACCTACTTGGAGGCCTCGCCCCCAGTGCAACGCTTGCTGTCGACGCCAAGGCGAAGGCCTTGAAAGCCGCTGGAGAGCCGGTCATTGGCTACGGCGCGGGCGAGCCCGACTTCCCGACACCGGCCCACATCGTCGAAGCCGCGGCGAAGGCCTGTTACGACCCCACCAACCACAAGTACACGCCCACCGCTGGTCTCCAGGACCTTCGTGACGCCATTGTCCGCAAAACCAAGCGCGACACCGGCCTCGAGATCAAGGCCAATCAGATCCTGGTGACCAATGGCGGCAAGCACGCGGTCGCGACCGCGTTCATGACCATGCTCGACCCCGGTGACGAAGTACTCATTCCGGCTCCGTACTGGACGACCTATCCCGAAGCCGTGTACCTCGCCGGCGGTAAGGCCGTGCCCGTCCTTACGAGTGAGGCGAACGGCTTTCGCGTGACCGTCGACGACCTGGAGCGCGCGCGCACTGACAAGACGAAGTTGCTGGTCTTCGTGTCGCCCTCGAACCCGACGGGCGCCGTGGTACGACCCGACGACGTCGCCGCCATTGGACGATGGGCCGCCGAGCACGATGTGTGGGTGCTGTGTGACGAGATTTACGAGCACCTCGTCTACGGCGACGCGAAGAACGTCTCGCTGCCGGTGGTGGCGCCGGAGCTGGGCGACCACTGGATCGTCGTGAACGGCGTCGCCAAGACCTACGCGATGACCGGATGGCGCATTGGCTGGATGATCGGCGCACCCGACATCATGAACGCGGCCGTCAACTACCAGAGCCAGACCACGTCGAACATCTCGAACGTCTCCCAGCGCGCCGCGGTCGCCGCGCTCAACGGCGACCTGAGCGCCGTCGAGGAGATGCGTACGGCCTTCGATCGCCGTCGAAAGACCATGACTTCGATGCTGAACGCAATCGACGGTGTGACCTGCGCCGAGCCCGAGGGCGCGTTCTACTGCTATCCCAACGTGTCGGGTCTCCTCGGTCGATCACTCGGTGGCCAGGTGTCGAAGACGTCGGCGGAACTCGCCGAATCATTGCTTGAGACCATCAAGATCGCCGTCGTACCCGGCGAGGCATTCGGGACGCCGGGATTCTTCCGACTGAGTTACGCGCTCGGTGACGCCGACCTCGCCGAGGGACTTGAGCGGTTCGCCGCCCTGGTTATCGCGGGCTGAGCCGCCTTCGATTTGTCTTAAGATAAGAGCACTCAACGAAAGGTTTTGCGGTGGCCCGTGTACTTGTAACAGAAGAAATCGCCGATTCGGGCCTTCAGGAACTGCGAAATGCGGGTCACGAGGTCGACATTCGTCTCGGCCTTTCGCCCGCTGAACTCATTGACGCCATTCAGGGCGCCCACGCACTCATCATCCGCTCGGCGACCCAAGTCGATGCGGCCACACTCGAAGCGGCGAAGGATCTCATCGTCGTCGGTCGCGCTGGCATTGGCCTCGACAACGTCGACGTCGCCAAGGCGACCGAACTGGGCGTCATGGTCGTCAACGCTCCGGTTTCAAACATCCTTTCCGCCGCCGAGCAGACGATGGCGCTGCTGCTGAGCCAGGCCCGTAACATTCCCCAGGCGCACGCCGCATTGAAGAACGGCAAGTGGGAGCGCAGCAAGTGGGAGGGCGTGGAGCTTCACGGCAAGACGCTCGGCATCATTGGCCTCGGTAAGATCGGTGCCCTCGTCGCCCAACGTGCGATGGCCTTCGGTATGCGGCTCGTGGCCTACGACCCCTACATCAGCGACGAGCGCGCCCGCCACATGGGTATCGAACTGATGGACCTCGACTCGCTGCTCGCCCAGAGTGACTTCATCACGATTCACCTTCCGAAGAACAAGGAGACCACGAATCTCTTGAACGCCGAGTCGTTGAAGAAGACGAAGAAGGGTGTGCGAATCATCAACGTCGCCCGAGGCGGCATCGTCAACGAAGCCGATCTCGCCGCCGCTATTCGCGACGGTCACGTCCAGGGTGCCGCCCTCGACGTTTTCGAGAAGGAGCCCACGACCGAGTCGCCGCTTTTCGAACTTCCGTCGGTCGTCGTGGTGCCCCACCTCGGCGCGTCCACAGTCGAAGCCCAGGACAAGGCCGGTGTCACCATCGCCGAACAGGTGCAGCTGGCGCTCGCGGGCGACTTCGTACCTTTCGCGGTGAACGTGTCGGCCGGTGAGGTCTCCAACGTCGTGCGCCCCTTTATGGGTCTCGCCGAGGTCCTCGGCCGTTTCATCGGTGGACTGCTGGACGGGAACCCCGCCGACCTCGAAGTGCTCTACCAGGGTGAGCTCGCTGGTTCGGGGACGAAGATCCTGACGCTGTGCGCGTTGAAGGGACTTCTCGTCGCCACCGGCCACGACAGCGTCTCGTTCGTGAACGCCCCCCAGATGGCCGCCGAGCACGGGCTCACGTACGGTGAGAGTTCGAACGTGGACTCGCCGGAGTACGTGAACCTCATCACCGTCAAGTCGGGCGACCATGCTGTCTCGGGCACGCTGATGACGATTGGAACCCGTCTCGAGACTCGCATCGTGGGTGTCGACGGTCACAGCGTCGAGATCCCTCCCGCCGCGTCGATGCTGGTGGTTCACAATGACGACCGCCCCGGCATGATCGGGCGCGTAGGCGTCGCGCTCGGCGAGGCGGACATCTCCATTCGCTCCATGGCCGTGGGACCCGACGCCGTCAGTAAGACCGCGCTTATGGTCCTTTCGACCAGCACGCCCACGCCCGCCGATGTGGTGGAGAAACTCCGTCACACCGACGGGATCCAGGACATCCACCTCATTACGCTCCGCTGAGTTCGCCGAGGAGAGTTTTCTCTCTCGGGGTGAAATTTTGGCGGTGCGACGTACAGTACCTATTTGATGGCGGGCAGTGCCTTGACGTCACGAGGGGAGTGCTGTGCGAGTATTTAGGTCACGGGTTCTACCGACGGTGCTGGTCGTGTCGCTGCTCGGAGCGGTCAGCGTTCCCTTGGCTGCGGTCGCCGCGAGATCGGCGGGGGCGCACGAATCGCAGACTCGGGCACCCCATTCGGTGACCGCGGGTCAAGCGTTCACGGCGTCGCTCCTAGCGAAAGCACCGCTGCCCGCTGGCGCGGTTTTGACGACGTCACTTCCTTCGCCGCTGGCTGGAAATGGCGAACTGGCCGGTATCGGTCGCATCGACCTTCACCACGACTACCTGTTGAGAAAGCCCATCGACCTCGCCACGTTTCTCAGTGCTCATAAACCTCGCGGGTCGGTTGTGAGCACTTCGGGTGTCGAGTCGGGTTCGGGCATCGTGGCGACGACGACCTCCTCGGTGAGTTTCCGGTTCGCCAACCGCCACGTCTCGCTCGAGCAATTGACGTACGCCTCGGGTCGGGCGAGCAACGGCGAGCAGGAGTTTCGCGTCGACGCCGTGGTGGAGTGGATGCCGATCCGCACCGTACTGATGCCCACCAAGGGTGTCGTGACGATCACCCTGTACCGGAAATTGTCGCTCATGGAGAATTCGAGTGATCCGGTGTCGCTGGTCCTGTCGCACACCCAGGCGCTCGCGGTCCGCTCCGCCATCGCGTCATTGTCGAATACCGACTACGGCGGCTGCATGGAAGATGCAGAACTCTTTGCGATTTCGGTGTCGCCGGGTAAAGGCCAGCCTGATACCTGGACCGGGAGGGCGGAGGAGTGTCCGAGTGATTTCTACGTGGGTAGTGGAGCGCAACCCATCGCGCTCAGTAATGGATCGTGCACGCTGGTGACCTACGTCGGGTCACTCTTTCCTAAACTGGCCGCCAACGAAACCGTCAAGATCCTGAACAGTTGCGTTCCGGCGTACAATCCGTACGGCTGATTCTGCTTCGACCTCGCCCGGGATTCGAACGTTGGCGGAAAACTTTTGGCGCTAGAAGAAGCTGATCAAGTCGATACGGTCCATGATCTCCTTGGTCAGGAGCGGCATCGCGTCGAGCGCGGTCATGTTCTCTCGAACCTGAGCGGCCGATGACGCGCCGGTGATGACCGTGGAGACGTTCGGGTTCTTCGCGCACCAGGCGAGCGACAACTGGGTGAGTGAGATTCCGAGTTCGTCAGCGATGACCTTGAGATCGGCGACCTTCTTGTTGCGTCCCTCGTTGGTCAGCGTGTCCTTCAGCCACTCGTAACCGGGCAGCGTCGCGCGCGAGCCTTCGGGCACGCCGTGCAGGTACTTGCCGGTCAGAAGTCCCGAGGACAGGGGTGACCAGATTGTGGTACCGAGGCCAATGTCGCGGTAGAGACCCTTGTACTCCTTCTCGACGCGATCGCGCCAGAGGATGTTGTACTGGGGCTGTTCCATCAGCGGCTTGTGCAGGTTGTACTTGTCGGCGATGTCGTAGGCGGCGCGGATCTCGTCCGCGGCCCACTCGGAGGTGCCCCAGTAGAGGGCCTTACCCTGGGTGATCATGTCGCTCATGGCCCACACGGTCTCCTCGATGGGTGTCCGTCGGTCGGGTCGGTGACAGTAGACCAGGTCGACGAAGTCGAGACCAAAGCGCTCGAGTGAGCCGTCGATCGCTTGGCTGAGGTACTTGCGGTTGAGTGTCTGCTTCATGTTGGGCATGTCGAAGAGACCGCCCCAGAACTTGGTCGAGACAATGTACTCATGACGCTTCCAGCCGAGCTCGCGAAAGGCGGCACCCATGACGCGCTCGGACTCGCCTGCGGCGTAACCCTCGGCGTTATCGAAGAAATTCACGCCCGCATCCTTGGCGGCACTCAGGCACTCGGCCGCCTGGTGAGCGGTCTCGATCTGGTCGGCGTTGGCGAAGGTGACCCAACTACCTAAGGAGAGCACACTGACTTGAAGTCCTGAACGTCCCAGTCGTCGATATTCCATTTGTGCCATGAGATCTCCCTTTGGAGGATTGAGTGATCGGCCACTATGCCGAAGGATTGCGGGGAACTTCGGGCCAGTGTTCGTAGGAGAGCGGACCAGCTGACTTCGGTCGCCTCACCATTGCGACGACCCCCGCGACGGCAGCTGCCGCGACGAGAAGAAGTGCCAGTTTGAACAGTGCCTTGAGTGCGCCCACGAAGAATCAGGATAGCGGCATCGCTTTCTGGACATTTCGTGAAATGGCAGTACAATGCGTCTATGACATTTGGCCAGAGCGACCTACTGCTTCGATAGGGCGAGCGTCCGCTCGCCCGCCACCCCCGCTTTCGCGGGGGTTTTTTGTTTCTCGCTTCGACCGCTACGGAAAGGATGGACATGAGGCGCAACCCCCAGCAGCCAAGCCCCATGGCGTTTGACAAGTACCGACCAACGGTGCCCGTTGAGCTATCCGACCGGACGTGGCCGAACAAGCGGCTGACCAAGGCCCCGCTCTGGTGCAGCGTCGACCTTCGCGACGGCAACCAGGCTCTCATCGATCCGATGGACCTGGAGCGTAAGAACGTGATGTTCGCCCAGCTCGTGGCCATGGGCTTCAAGGAGATCGAGGTCGGTTTCCCTTCGGCGTCCCAGCCCGACTACGACTTTGTACGTCACATCATCGAGAACGACCTGATCCCCGACGACGTCACGATCCAGGTCCTGACCCAGTGTCGCGAGGACCTCATCCGGCGCACCTACGAATCGCTGCACGGCGCCAAACGTGCCATCGTGCACTTCTACAACTCGACTTCGACCCTGCAGCGGCGCGTCGTGTTCAACCTCGACATGGACGGCATCAAGAAGATCGCAACCGACGCCGCCGCGTTCTGCAGGAGCCTCGAGTCGACGTCGCCCTCGACTGAGTTCGTGTACGAGTACTCTCCCGAGAGCTTCACGGGCACCGAGCTCGACTACGCGCTCGAGGTCTGCAACGCGGTGGTCGACGTCATCGATCCGACTCCCGAGCGACCGCTGATCTTGAACCTGCCCACGACGGTCGAGATGTACACGCCAAACCTCTACGCCGACGCCATCGAGTGGTTCGGGCGCAACGTGCATCGTCGCGACAGCGTGCTGATTTCGCTGCACCCGCACAACGACCGCGGCACCGGCGTCGCCTCCGCCGAACTCGGTGTGCTCGCCGGCGCGGACCGGGTCGAGGGCACGCTGTTCGGCAACGGTGAACGCACGGGCAACGTGGACGTCGTGAACCTGGCATTGAATCTCTTCTCCCAGGGCGTCGACCCCGAACTCGACATCCGCGACATTGACAAGGCCCGTCACGTCGCCGAGTACGCGAACCGTCTGCCGGTGCACATGCGCCACCCCTACGTCGGCGAGCTCGTCTACACCGCTTTCTCCGGCTCGCACCAGGACGCCATCAAGAAGGGCATGCTCGCAATCGGCGACACCTACGACGTGTGGGAGGTGCCGTATCTGCCCATCGACCCCAAGCACACCGGACGCACCTACGAGGCGATCATTCGCGTCAACTCCCAGTCGGGCAAGGGCGGCGTGGCCTATCTCCTCAGCGCCGAGCACGGCCTCGAACTGCCGCGCGCCATGCAGGTGGAGTTCTCCAAGCAGGTCCAGGAGCTCACCGAGGCGACGGGTACGGAAATCTCGCCCGCCGAGATCTGGGACGTCTTCACGACGACCTACCAGCCCGAGAATCCGAAGATCCAACTGCTGTCGAGCGAAGTCTCCGCCGACCAGCACAACACGCGGATATTCGCCCAGCTCGTCGTGAACGGCCAGCACGTCACGGTGAAGGGCGAGGGTAATGGACCGATCGACGCACTGATGACGGGTCTGCGCAACGAGATGGACGTTCAGTTCAAGGTGCGTGACTACCAAGAGCACGCGTTGACCGCGGGTTCGGAGGCCTCGGCCGTGGCGTATGTGGAGGCCGAGGGGACCGATGGCTCGACGTGGTGGGGTGTCGGCATGAGTTCTTCAATCCTCGATGCGTCGCTCGAAGCCGTCATTTCCGCCGCCAACCGTCGCCGCTGAGAAATTGCACCGGTAGCCTGATGGAGTGACTTTGCACTCCATTCTCATCGCGATGGGGTGGGGGGCAGTCCTTCTCGGCCTGGTGGGCACGTTGGCCCAGTTTCGTCGCGCCAACCGGCTCGGCGTCGAGGGGATCTCGCTCGCGACGTGGGTGCTGTTCGCGTTCATGGGTTGTTTTTGGATTGTCTACGGCCTGGTGTCGGCACACTCCTGGGAGGTGGTCATCGGCAGCCTCATCATCCTGCCCCTCCAAGTCGCCATCGTCTTTCGCCTGAAGCCGTGGCGAATGTGGAATGTCACGTTCCGATCATTCGCGTTCTTCGTCGCGTGCTGTGTGGTGCCGACCGTGCTCTGGGGCTGGGCAGGCGGTGTCTACGGCACTGGTGTCGCCATGACCGCCACCCGGGGTCCGCAGATCGTTGAGCTCATCCGCCGCGATGACGCGAGCGGCGTGTCCGTGAGCTCGTGGGTGATCGGCACGGCCTGTTCGATGACGTGGGTCCTTTACTACGTCGGCGACCACCTCTGGGCGCCACTCGTGTCAACGTTCTGCGCGGGCGTCGCGAACGCGGTCATCGCCGTGATGGCGGCGTGGCGACACCGCCAGGGCCGTAGCAGGATGATCGCCGAAGAGGTCTTCGTCGCTTAGATCGTCACTTCGTGCGCGATCGCCGGGCCCATTTCTTGTCACGCTGGTAGAGGCGAGGCAGCATCGCGACCTTTTGGCGGTAGAGATCGGCGAACTGTGTATTCGGCGTGAACACCTGGACGGGAATGTGAACGCTGTCCAGCTCCTCGAATCGACGTCGACCGAGGGCGACCGACGCCATCAGGGCCATGCCTCGTAATTGGGCGGTCATTGGTTCGCGAACCTGGTGCACTTCGCGTCCCAGGGTGTCGGCGAAGATCTGACACCAGAGCGTCGACTGGGCTCCACCGCCGACCAGACGCACCGGCGTGAGTCGCTCACCGGCGAACTTCTCCACGTAGCCGAACAGCCAGGCGCTGTTCGCAGCCACTCCCTCCATAACGGCACGGATCAGGTCGGCGGTCGTCGTGGTGATCGAGAGATTGGTGAAGCCAGCTCGCGCCCGCTTGTCATCCACGGGGGAGCGTTCGCCCGCGAGCCAGGGTATGAACTGCACACCGTTCGAGCCGGCGGGTGACGAAGCAGCGAGGGTTGTCATCTCGTCGAAGCTCATAGTGGTGCCGGTTCCTGCGAGGACGCCCTGCAGCCATTCCAGTGACTTGCCGCCGGTCTCTTGATTGTTGATGACGATATAAGAGTCGTTGGTCAGGCCGGGTACGGCAGCGATCGAATGGAAGATGTCGGTCTTCTTCTTCGCCACCGGACAACTGATCCATGACGTCGTCGACAGTGCGGCGTGGGCGGCGTAGAGCGCGGTCGCGCCCGATCCGTAGGCGGCGGCGTGCAGGTCGGGCAGGCCCGCCAGCACGACGGTATCGCGCGCGAGGCCGAGCTCGTCGGCGACGTCACTGGTGACCGGACCGAGGACCGAGCCCGTGGGCACGAGCGGCGGCAGTTGACGGGCCTCGATGCCCACCGCATGCAGCAACTCGGCGTCGTACTCGAGTCGGGTGAGTCGTCGGTTGTCGGTCATCCACATCGCGAGGCGCGACGCGTGCGTGCCTGACGCCACGCCGCAGAAGCGCATCGTGAGAAAGTCCACTGGCTCCATGAACCAACGGGTCCTGGCGCACAACTCCGGCTGCTCGTTCATCAGGTAGAGGATTTGGCCGACGGGGTCCGCTCCCGCTGTCGAGGGTGCGCCTCCGGTCTTTCGAACGAAGCGCCAGAGTTTCCGAGCATTGAACCCCTGGACGGCGCCACCGACGGCGCGACGACTGTAGGGGCCGCCCCGAGTGTCGAGCCACGTCAGGCACGGTCCGGTCGCCGCGCCGTACTCGTCGACCGGCACAGTCGATGCATACTGTCCGGTGACGACGACGGCCCGCACAAGACCGGGCGTGACGAGGGGCTGCTCGAGCAGCCGTTTGGCGGCCGTGCGGATCAGTATCCACCACTCTTCGGCATCTTGGGTTGCTGCGCCCCGCTCGTCGAAGAGCGTGGCGACTGAGTGGTGCTCATAGGCGAGTAGCTTTCCATCGAGTGTGACGACGCCGATCTTCGGACCCCCGGTGCCGAGGTCGATGCTCAGACAGAGTTCCGCGGAAGGCATCACACCGGTATGGATGACTGCTGGTCCATCATGGCGGCCATGAACATCTTGATGAAGGCGTCGGCCTCATCGTTGGGACCGCCGTCGACGCCGCCATAGATCGCGCCCGACTTTGGCTTCTCACCGCGGTGCTCTTTCGCATACGACACCGCGTCGGCGAGGTCCTCCGTGAAGCGCTCGACGGTGCCGGGCTGGGTCTGGGGTCGAGTCACCGCCATGTGAATGGCGTTCGGGTACTGCTCTCCGTTCAGACGCCATCCCTTCGTCTGAAGGAAGTCATTGACGTGGTAGATGTCGAATTCGTCGGACGTGAAGGAGAACAGGAAGCTGGGCTTTCCCATGATGCGCAGCGAGTCGTGGGACCGAACCGCATCTTGCATCGCCGCGGAAGTGGCGAAGATCTCCTTGGCGTAGCGGCGGTAGCCGCTGCGACCGAGATGCACCATGGCCGCCCACGTGGCGGCGAGCAGGCCCCCCGAGCGCGAACCGTCCATGCCCGGCGAGCAGTATTTCCCACCCGACCAGTCGGTGCGGTAGAAGTACTGACTGTTGCGAAGCGACTGGTCCGCGAAGCATAGGACGCTCGTTCCCTTCAAGGCGTAGCCGTACTTGTGGGTGTCGGCCGAGATCGTCGTCACTCCGGGCACCGCGAAGTCAAATGGTTCAATGTCGTACCCGAGCTCTCGGCCGAAGGGCAGGATGAAGCCCCCGAGGCATCCGTCGACGTGCAGTCCGATCTCGTGCTCGAGCGCGATGGCGCCGAGCTCGGTGATCGGGTCGAGCGTGCCGTAGCCGTAGTTCCCGGCGGATCCAATGAGAGCGACGGTGTTGGCGTCGATGTTCGATTTCACCCAGTCGAGGTCGACTTGGGTGGTGAGCGGGTCGACGGGTGCCACTCGCAGTTCGATGCCAAAGAGATGGCAAGCCTTGTCGAAGGCGGGATGGGCGGTCTCGGGCTTGATGACGTTGGGCCGCTGGGTGGTGGAACTATTCATCTCGCGGTAGGCGAGCATCGCGTGGGCGATCGAACCGCTGCCGCCACTCGTGACGAGACCTCCCGGAACACTTCCCTCGAGCGCCGAAGCGTTCATGAGGTCGAGGGTCATGGCGATGATTTCGGCTTCGAACTTTGTTGCGCTTGGGCACATGTCGCGCTGGAGCGTGTTGACGTACGAGAACTTCGCGAACGCCTCGTTCAAGAAGTCGTAGTGGTCGTGGTCGCCGCAGTACATCGTGCCCGAGCACTGACCCGACTCCCACACGCGGTTCTCGGTCGTTGACATGATCGTGAGCATCTCGAGGACCGAGTGCTGATCGGTGCCCTCTTCGGGAAGTGTCCGGTGGATTTCGAACTGACCTTCGTAAGGGAATGCGCTCATGGTTCTCTCCTGCGTGGGCTTCCACGAGCGTAGAACCTTTCCTCGCCCGGGTACGGACAGTCGACGGTAGCGGTACGCTGCGATCATGAATGCTTACGTAGCCGCCCCCGACAGATACGACTCCATGCCCTACCGCCGCGTTGGCCGCAGCGGGCTCCTGCTACCGGCGATATCACTAGGGCTCTGGCACAACTTCGGCGACGACCGACCAATCGACGTGCAACGCTCGATATTGCGTCGAGCATTCGATCGCGGCGTCACCCACTTCGATCTCGCCAATAACTACGGTCCTCCCTACGGCAGCGCTGAGATCAACTTCGGCCGCCTGCTCCACGAGGACTTCGCCGCACACCGAGACGAGCTCGTCATCTCCACCAAGGCCGGTTGGGACATGTGGCCCGGCCCCTACGGCGACCGCGGATCGCGCAAGTATCTCCTGTCGAGCCTGGACCAGAGTCTCACTCGGATGAACCTCGACTACGTCGACATCTTCTACCACCACCACTTCGACAAGGACACGCCCCTCGAGGAGACGCTTGGTGCACTCGACGCCGCCGTTCGTCAGGGAAAGGCACTCTATGTCGGCATCTCGTCGTATTCGGACGTGCGGACCAAGGAAGCGGTGGGAATATTACGAAGCCTCGGCACCCCGCTGTTGATTCATCAGCCGTCGTACTCGATGCTCAACCGGTGGATCGAGAACCGGCTCCTGGATGCGCTGGGAGAAGAGGGCGTGGGCTGCATTGCGTTCTCGCCGTTGGCCCAGGGCATGCTCACTGACCGCTACCTTCACGGAATCCCCGAAGGTTCCAGGGCGTCCAAGCACACGTCACTTTCTACCGACATGTTGAGCGAAGAGAACCTCACGCACATCCGCGCGCTCGCCGAGATCGCCGCCGGCCGCGGTCAGAAGCTCTCGCAGATGGCTCTCTCGTGGGCGTTGCGTGACGATCGGATCACCTCGGTGTTGATCGGCGCGAGCAGCGTCGAGCAACTGGATGAGAACCTCGATGCTCTGAAGAACCCCGATTTCAGCGCCGACGAACTATCGAAAATCGACGCCTACGCCACCGAGGGCCACATCGATCTCTGGCGCGAGGTCGCAGAGGACTGAGCGAACTCCATTCGCGAGTCGGGTTGGCTAGGCGAGTGAGAGGAAACCTGAGGTGATGCAGAGACCGAACGCCGCGATGATCAGCATGCAGCCGACCACGGTGTAGACGACGAGTCTCGTTGGGCGCCCACGACCCCTGGCGATCGGCCGGGGCATGTACCAGTCGGGGAGAGGATTCTTCGAGAAACCCTTATTGATGTCCCACGGTTCGACGTCGAGATCGATTGGCGCGTCGACGTCGGCCGATAGTGCCAAGTCGGTCAACTCCTCGGCACTGAGCGGCACGAACGACCAGTCGTCTGATTGGTACGAGGCTTCGATCACGTAATCCTCCAAGGCAAGAGTTACGACTCCCTTGATTGTCAAGGTACACCTCGGTGGTCGAGGAATCCCGGGCGAATCCGCTCATGACTGCGATCTAGTCACGCGCGACGGTCCCTCGGATTTCGACGAGTCACTTCGCGTTGATTAGTCTGGCCTGAGTTTCGATCGCAGGAACTTATTGACGTCGGTCGGCCACGGGGCTGTCCGGTTGGAGTTGAAAGGAAATCATGAGTAATCGTGTTGCAATTGTGACCGGGGCAGCCCGGGGAATCGGTGCGGCCGTGGCCGTGCGCCTCGCCGAGGACGGGTTCGACGTCGCTGTTCTCGACCTTGACGCCGACGCGTGCGCTGACACCGTCGCAGCGGTGAAGGCGAAGGGGCGCAACGCACTCGCCGTCGGCGCTGACGTGAGCAACGAGGCATCGGTGAATGCCGCAGTGGCCAACATCGCAGAGACGTTGGGCGCGCCCGTCGTTCTCGTGAACAACGCTGGCGTGCTTCGCGACAATCTGCTGTTCAAGATGGAACTTTCAGACTGGCAGACCGTGATGGACGTGCACCTCGCCGGTGCGTTCTTGATGAGTAAGGCAACCCAGCGTTACATGACTGAAGCCGGATGGGGTCGAATCGTCAACCTCTCGAGCACGTCGGCGCTGGGCAACCGCGGGCAGGCGAACTACTCGGCCGCGAAGGCCGGACTTCAAGGATTTACGAAGACGCTCGCCATCGAGCTTGGCCGCTACGGCGTCACCGCGAACGCGGTGGCTCCGGGATTCACGGTAACCGCGATGACCCACGCCACCGCAGATCGCATGGGCGTCGCCTTCGATGACTTCGAGAAGGCCGTCGTCAAGCAGATTCCGGTCGGCCGTGCGGGCCAGCCAGAGGACATTGCGAACGCCGTCGCTTTCTTCGTAGACGACCGATCGGGCTTCGTGTCCGGTCAGGTGCTCTACGTCGCCGGCGGTCCCACCAATTAGCGAACACGTTTGAATTTCATCGAGAGCCGGGTTGGCGCATCCGAAAGGATGCCGGCCCGGCTCTCGGGTCAACTGGGCACGATCACCAGCGGAATCGTGGTGTGCTCGGCGAGTTCGAGGCTGGTGCTGCCGAGCAATAGGCCAGGATGTTTGCCCTGACCCCTTGATCCGACCACCAGCATGCTGGCGTTGATCGGCTCCTCGGCCATGCGCATCATCACCGAGCACGCGTCGCCGTCGTCAACGTGTAGCGTGACCCGCGTCGTGTCGAGCCCGTATTCGTCGGCGAGGCGGCGCACCGAATCCTCGAGTTTGAAGGCGACCGTCGGATTGTCGAAGCGGCCGAGCATTCCCACGGCGTTCACCACCACGACGTTGGCGTTGGTTTCGCTGGCGAGTTTCATGGACCAACGAACTGCCGTTTCGGCGTCGTGGGAACCGTCGAACCCCACGGCGATGGTGCGAAGCGACTCGGTCATTGTTGTTCCTCTCTTAATGCGGCCTCGTGGGCGATACGCAGTGCCGCGGTACGCTCGACTTGACTGTTGCTCACGATCTCGGTGCCCGGTCCGCCGTAGGACGGCGCTTCGGGCCGATACGGACTTTCGAGCACGGCACCCAGCGTGGCGGCGACTGAATCGCGAAGGGCCTCGAGGTCGTAGCCACCCTCGAGGAACATGGCGAGGCGACCGGGACCCGGTGCGTATCCGGCGACGGTCTTCGCGAGCAATGCGAAGTCGCCGCTCGTGAGCGCGAGGTCGGCCATGGGATCGTCACGGTGCGCGTCAAAGCCGGCCGACACGAGCACCCAGGTGGGATTGAATTCATCGATAGTCGGCGCGGCGATCTCGTCGATGGCTTGGCGCAGGACGTCGCCCGTGGCGCCCGATGGCAACGGAAGGTTCACAGTTCGTCCGATCGCATCGCTCCCGCCGACCTCGTAGGCGCCGCCGCTGCCGGGGAACAGGGGGGACTGGTGCGTGGACACGTAGAGGACGTTCGGGTCATCCCAGAAGATCGCCTGGGTGCCGTTACCGTGGTGCACGTCCCAGTCGACGATGAGCACGCGCTCGCCAAGTTCGGTCAACTCCGCCGCGGCGATGGCGATGTTGTTCAGCAGACAAAATCCCATGGCCCGGTCGCGTAACGCGTGGTGTCCGGGTGGGCGGGTGACCACGAAACCCACGCCGTCCCTTTTTTCGTGCAGTTCCCTGACGACCGCGAGTCCGCTTCCCGCGGCGTACTGGGCGATCGTCCACGAGTCGTACGTGGCGTACGTGTCCTCGTCGATGTCGCCCCCGCCGGCGTAACAGAAGGCCCCCAGTTCATCCAGGTACGCACCTTCGTGAACCCGGACGAGTTCGGCGCGAGTGGCGGCGTAGGGATTCACGATCCTCAGATCGCTCTCGAGGTGCAACTGGTCCACACCCTGCAGCGCGGCGATCGCCCGGTCCGGACGCTCGGGGTGCCCGTACTCCTCGTGCCCGGCATCCTCGTAGCGTCCGTTCATGACCAGCATCATGAATGCTTCCCCTTCCCTTTCCCCTGGGGGCGTTTACGCCTGCCCGCGTACCGGGCCCGACTCTTCTCGGTGGGTTTTATCGGAAAGGTGAGGCTCACGATCTCGTCCTCGATGGAAGACGTCACGGGAAAGCCCGAGTCGTTGAAGACGCCGAGCATGCTCCGGTTGTTCACCTGGGTCTCGGCGGTGAAGGTGGTGATGCCGATCGGGAAGGCGGCGTCGGCGAGGTGCTTGAGCAGGAGTAGACCGAGGCCGTGATGCTGATACCTGTCGGTCACGAGGAAGGCGACCTCGGCCTCGGAGGTGTCGGGAATCCGGTCGTAACGTCCGACTGCGACGAGTTGATCGCCGTCTTCGACGATGAACGCGAGTCGGTCCACGTAGTCAACCGTGGTGAGATGCTCGACCTCGTTTTCAGACAGTTCCGGGTGGAACGAGAAATAACGGCGGTAGATCGAACCCGATGAAAGATTCAGGTGGAAGTGTACGAGTTGGTCCGCGTCGTCGGGACGGATGGGTCGCATGTGCAACGTCGCTCCGGTGCCGGTGGTGACGTCGCACTCGAGGTCCGAGGGATACACGTACGCTGTGCGCTTCGGCGAAACGAGAGGGCTCTGTTGCACGCTGTGGTCGTGTCCCGTGACGTCGGACATGTCTTTCCTCGCTCTACCCAAGGGTGGAGAACCCCCACCCTGATTATGGAACGTAATCGAAAACTTCGCCAAGTGACGAAGGTCAGCAGTACGGACGTCCGAGCGGTCTCCTGTCGGACTTAGACGTTGCGTCGGTACATGCCCCCGACCTCGAACAGGGTCCGGGTGATGTCGCCCAATGACGCGTGGCGCACGGTTTCCATCAGCGTCTCGAAGACATTGTCACCGGCCAGAGCCGTCGCGCGCAGTGTTTCGAGCGCGCGGTCCCGGTCGCCGACGTGGGCCCGGTGGAAAGTTGCGAGGCGCAGGATCTGGCTCTCCTTCTCCTGCTCGGTAGCCCGGGCGAGCTCGATCGGTTCGTGCGGGGCCTCGCTGGAAGGCCTGGTAAAGGTGTTCACCCCGACGATTGGCAGTGACCCACTGTGTTTGGCGTGCTCGTAGACCATCGAATCGTCCTGGATGCGTCCTCGCTGGTACCCGGTCTCCATCGCCCCGAGGACTCCACCACGGTCTGAGATCCGGTCCATCTCCTCCAAGACCGCCGCCTCGACCAGATCGGTCAGTTCCTCGACGATGAAGCTCCCCTGCAGCGAGTTCTCGTTCATCGCGAGTCCCCACTCCTTGTTGATAATCAGTTGGATGGCGAGGGCCCGACGCACTGAATCCTCGGTTGGCGTTGTCACTGCCTCATCGAACGCGTTGGTGTGGAGACTGTTGGCGTTGTCGTAGATGGCACACAGCGCCTGCAGCGTCGTACGGATGTCGTTGAATGCCATCTCCTGGGCGTGCAGCGACCGGCCCGACGTCTGCACGTGGTACTTGAGTTTCTGGGCGCGCTCGTCGGCGCCGTAGCGATCACGCATGGCAATCGCCCAGATGCGGCGGGCGACACGACCAATGACCGTGTACTCGGGGTCCATCCCGTTGGAGAAGAAGAACGAGAGATTTGAGGCGAAATCATCGACCGACATGCCCCGCGCGAGGTACGACTCCACGTACGTGAATCCGTTCGCCAGCGTGAAGGCGAGTTGGGTGATGGGGTTCGCGCCGGCTTCGGCGATGTGGTATCCGGAGATCGACACGGAATAGAAGTTCTTGATATCGTGGCGCACGAAATACTCCTGGATGTCCGCCATGACACCAAGCGAGAACTCGGTAGAGAAGATACAAGTGTTTTGTCCCTGGTCCTCCTTCAAGATGTCGGCCTGAACTGTCCCACGAACTGTTCGAAGGGTCCACTCGCGGATCTCTTGGGACTCGGTGTCGTCAGGGGAGCGACCCTGCTCGGCGGCGAAACGCTCGAGCTGCTGGTCAATCGCGGCGTTGAGGAACATCGCGAGAATGGTGGGTGCCGGTCCGTTGATAGTCATCGAAACCGACGTGCTCGGGTCGCAGAGGTCGAAGCCGTCGTAGAGGACCTTGATGTCGTCCAGCGTGGCAACCGAGACGCCCGAGGTTCCGACCTTGCCGTAGATATCGGGGGGAGTATCGGGGTCGCGTCCGTAGAGCGTGACCGAGTCGAAAGCGGTCGAAAGGCGCGTCGCCGGCTGGCCCTCGGAAAGCATGTGGAAGCGACGGTTCGTGCGATAGGGGTCACCCTCGCCCGCGAACATGCGAGCGGGATCTTCATTGTCGCGCTTGAACGGGAAGACGCCCGCGGTGAAGGGGAACGACCCCGGCAGGTTCTCGGCACGTAGCCATCGAAGCAGTTCGGCCTCGTCGGTGAAGCGGGGCAGTGCGACGCGTGAAATCTTGTTGCCCGAGAGCGAAGTCTTGACGAGGGCGATCGAACCCTGCGGCGTGATCAGCGCATCGCCAGCGAGCTCGTCGCGACGCCGTGCGAAGGCGTCGAGCAGTGCGCGGCTCGACGGATCCACCTTGGTCTCGAGCGACACTGCGAGTTCTTCCAGGGTGGTGAATCGCTCGGCCAAGTTCGCCCGTGCGAGTCGCAATGTGGCTCGTACCTGTTCGGCGTTTCGCACGGCCGTTAACTGGGCGACCGAAGTCGCGTGGTAACCGCGGACCGCGTGGGCGATCTCTGCGAGATAGCGCGACCGATTGGACGGGATCGTGGGCGGTGAGCTCGCCGAGACCATGACGTCGACCGGCGCCAACTGTGGCTCGTTCACGACCAGGCCGTGGTGGCTGAGCGCCTCGCGGAGATACTGGTAGAGAGCGGTAGTCCCCAGATCATTGAAGCGTGAGGCGATGGTTCCGAACACTGGGGCCGCCTCGGGGTCGGTGGCGCCGGGGTGACTGCGGTTCCACTGGCGAACGACCGAACGCCGGGCATCCTCGGCGCCATAGCGGTCGAACTTGTTGATGGCGATCACGTCGGCCAGATCGAGCATGTCGATTTTTTCGAGTTGCGACGCGGCGCCGAACTCGGGCGTCATCACGTACAGCGAGACGTCAGCAATATCCACGATGGCGGCGTCGCCTTGCCCAATCCCCGGGGTCTCGACGATAACGAGGTCGTACCCGGCCGCCCGGCATGCGGCGATGGCGCGGGGCACGGGCGAGGGGACCTCGGAGCTGCTGCCGCGGGTGGCGAGCGAGCGGAAAAAGATCTGGGACGAGTCGATTGCGTTCATACGGATTCGGTCCCCGAGCAGCGCGCCGCCGCTACGACGCTTCGTTGGGTCGACGGCCAAGACGGCAATGCGCAATTTGTCGCTCTGATCGAGACGGAAACGGCGGATCAACTCATCGGTGATCGAGGACTTTCCCGACCCCCCAGTACCGGTGATGCCGATGACCGGGGCGCGGTGCTGCTGGGCGGCGAGTTCGAGCGCGGCGCTCAAGCTGGGGTCGAGCGCTTCGACCTCGATTGCCGTGATGACGCGCGCGAGCGCGGCGACGTCGCCCAGAATCAGGTCATCGATGGTGGAGGGTACCGAGGAGGTGAGATCGATGTCGCACTCCTCGATGAGGATGTTGATCATCTTTTCGAGGCCCAACCGCTGGCCGTCGGCCGGAGAGAAGATCCGCCGAACGCCGTACGCCTCGAGTTCAGCGATCTCGGTGGGAATGATGACACCGCCGCCGCCGCCGTAGACCTTGATGTCGCCTCGGCCGGCGGAGCGCAGTTGGTCGACGAGGTACTTGAAGTACTCGATGTGGCCACCCTGATAGGAGCTGAGGGCGATGCCCTGTACGTCCTCCGCGATTGCGGCGTCAACGATTTCGCGCACTGAGCGGTTGTGGCCCAAGTGAATGACTTCGGCACCCTGAGCCTGGAGCAGGCGCCGCATGATGTTGATCGCTGCGTCGTGACCGTCGAACAAGCTGGCCGCGGTAATGAAGCGAACCGGGAACTGCGGTTGGTGCAGCGGGGCCACGACGTTGCTCGAGGTAGTCATAGGAGGTACAATAGTAGGATTTCCTTGTATTTTCTCAACCACCTCGTACCTCCTGATAGAGCACTAGTTCTTCAGGTATGTCCCGTAGTGCGTCAGGACTTCTACTTCTTCAAACCACGGTTCTTATCGGACTGCCTGATGTTCTCATGACGTTGGCGTCGCTTCGAAGTCACCAACTCGCTGCCGCAGTGTTCGCACAAGTTGGACGATCGTGAGTTGCTCATTCTCATCCAACTCGCCGACGCCGAAGCGAACAGCGTTTACCGCCATCGTCGCTCGACCAACGAGCGCTCTGCCTTCGCCGGTTATCTGGGCGAGGGTGGCGCGACGGTCGGCCGGGTGCGGGACTCGCTCAACGAGGCCGGCGTCACTCAATCGGTCGATGATGTTGGTGACGCTGGTGGGGTGGATCATGAGTCGCTGACCCATCTTGCCCATCGGGAGACTGCCGTTGCGGGTGAACGAGAGCAATACGAGCGCTTCGTATCGAGCGAAGGTGAGACCCAGGGGTCGAAGGACGGCATCGACCGCCCCGAGCACGATCTGTTGAGCCCGCATGATCGAGGTAGCGGCGGCCATTGCGACGGCCGCCTCGGGCCATTGCCGCTGCCACTGCGCGCGCGCTTCTTCAATAGCGTCAAAACCCAGCGGATGTTCCACGCCCAAAGAGTACCTGCACACCCTTTTGGTGCTGGCCCCGGCGACTCGCTACCTTACGTGACCCTCAGTGTCGAAGACGCCGGCGAGGCTCGGCGCGTGGCTCGTTGTCTCGTACTTCGTAATCGCCGCTTCGCGTCGCATCGTGAGCCCGATGTCGTCCCAGCCGTTCAAGAGACGCTCTCTCGTCATCGGGTCCAGTTGAAACTCTCGTTGCCACCCAGCCTCGGGCACCTCGATACGTAGATGGTCGACATCAATCATGATGAGGCGCGAGGGGTCATGCTTCACGAGCGTGGTCAGTTGATCCACGTCAGCCTGGGGAAGCTGCACGATCACGAGGCCCTGCTTCGAGGAATTGTTGCGAAAGATGTCGCCGAACGACGGCGCAATCACCGCTGCGAACCCGTAGTCCATGAGCGCCCACACCGCATGTTCGCGCGAGGAGCCCGTACCGAACCTGGGTCCGGCGATGAGAATGGAGGCACCGACGTAGTTCTGATCATTGAGGACGAATTCGGGGTCATCACGCCATTCGCTGAAGAGCCCGCGTCCGAAACCGGTGCGCTCTACTCGCTTCAGCCAGTCCGAAGGGATGATCTGGTCGGTGTCGACATCCGAGCGCTCAAGTGGCACGGCGCGACCTTCGAGGACTCGAACTGACTTCACGAGGTCACCTCATCAGGGGTTGCGAATCTCCCCTTAATAGCCGTCGCCGCCGCGACGACCGGCGACACCAGATGGGTACGTCCTCCGCGCCCCTGGCGCCCTTCGAAGTTTCGATTCGATGTCGAAGCGCTGCGTTGACCCGGGGTCAATTGGTCGGGGTTCATGCCCAAGCACATCGAGCAACCGGGCTCGCGCCATTCGAAGCCCGCCTTGAGAAAGACCTGGTCGAGGCCTTCGAGTTCGGCCTGCTTCTTCACGCGATGCGAACCGGGCACTACCAGTGCCCGAACGCCTGAAGCCACGTGGTTCCCGTTCGCCACAGCGGCAGCGGCGCGAAGGTCCTCGATGCGCGAATTCGTGCACGAGCCGATGAAGACGACGTCTACCGGGATCGAACGAATCGGGGTACCGGGGTCCAGACCCATGTATCTGAGCGACCGTTCGGTGGCGTTCTTCTCGTCGTCGTTGTCGTAATCGTCGGGTGAAGGGATGTTCCCATCGAGCGCAATGACTTGGGCTGGGTTCGTTCCCCACGTGACGGAGGGAACGAGTTCTGACGCCTGCACGGTGATCTCCGCGTCGAACGTGGCGTCATCGTCACTCACGAATCCGTACCAACGTTCCGCTTCAGCCTCGAACGCGAGCCCCTCGGGGACACCGGCGCGACCACGCAGGTAGTCAATAGTCTTCTCGTCAACGGCGACCAGTCCGGCTCGAGCCCCGGCCTCGATGCTCATGTTGCACACCGTCATTCGACCCTCCATGGAGAGATCGCGGATTGCCTCGCCGCGGTATTCGAGCACGTAACCCGCGCCCCCGCCGGTGCCGAGCCTAGCGACGATCGCGAGCACGATGTCCTTGGCCGTGACGCCTTCGGGTGCTTGGCCTTCGACCGTGACTGCCATGGTCTTCGCACGTTGCTGGGGGAGGGTCTGGGTCGCGAGTACGTGCTCCACCTCGCTGGTGCCGATACCGAAGGCCAGCGCACCAAAGGCTCCGTGGGTCGACGTGTGCGAATCACCGCAAACGATGGTCATCCCGGGCTGGGTCACGCCGAGCTCGGGACCTATTACGTGGACGATTCCTTGATTCTCGTGACCACGGGGAAAGACCGTGATGCCGTATTCGTGGCAGTTCTCCTCAAGCGCTTCGAGTTGGCGGCGAGAGATCGGGTCCTTCACCGGCGTCGAAATTGGATCGGTCGGCACGTTGTGGTCGGCGGTGGCGAGAGTGCGGTCGGGGCGACGAACGCCTCGTCCGTCGAGACGAAGGCCATCAAAGGCCTGGGGACTCGTCACTTCGTGCACGAGGTGCAGGTCGATATAGATAAGCGTCGGTTCACCCTCTGGTGACGCGACGATGTGTTCGTCCCAGATCTTCTCGAAAAGTGTGCGTCCGCCCACGGTCAGCGAATCCCCACGATCTTCACGCGAAGCACGCCCGAGGGCGCCTCGTATTCGACCATTTCGTCGATAGATCGGCCCAGCAGGGCGGAGCCCAGGGGCGACGTGGGTGAAGCGACCAACACGCCTTCGGGTTTCTCTTCGATTGAACCGATGAAGAACTCCTGGAACTCGTTGTCGTCGTCGCCCTCGTAGACGACCTGGACGATCGAGGCGTGCTGGACGATACCGACGTTTCCGTCGCGCGCGACGATCTCGTGATTGCGGATCACGTTGTCAATCTGGCGGATTCGCGACTCCATTTTTCCCTGGTCGTCCTTCGCGGCGTGGTAGTCGCCGTTCTCGCTGAGATCACCCAGCAGGCGTGCCGCTTCGATAACGCGCGCAATATCCGTTCGGCCGACAGTGGTCAGGTGCTCGTACTCGGCGCGAAGCTTGTCCAGCGTTTCTTGGGTGATGCGATGAATTTCGCTCGCCATGGCGTTACCTCGACTATTGGAGAAGTCTTGATTCTACTGACGCGACGCCGTCACTTTGACTGCGGGTTTGCCATTAAACAGCGCCGCGGAGCAAAATAGGAGAAACGAGGAGACGAAGAGTAATGAACCAACGCACGTACCGCGTGGCCGTGCTCGGGGGCGATGGGATTGGCCCGGAGGTCACCGACGCCGCACTGGACGTCGTGCGCGCCGCTGGTGTCGCCATTGAGACAACGCCCTACGAGTTGGGAGCGGCACGATACTTGCGTGACGGCTTCGTCTTGGACGACGCGACGCTTGACGAGCTTCGTGGTTTTGACGCCATCCTTCTAGGGGCCATCGGCCCGGCCATCGGCGACACGCGCATCCCCGGCGGCGTCCTCGAGCGGGGACTCTTGCTGCGGATGCGCTTCGAATTGGATCTCTATATCAACTACCGACCGTTTCGCGGCGTGCCGGGTTCGTTGGCCGCGGGCTGCGAGTTCGCAATCGTGCGAGAGAACACTGAAGGCCCGTACGCCGGCGAAGGCGGGGTGCTTCGACACGGGACCCCTCACGAGGTCGCGACCCAGGGCTCGGTCAACACTCGCTTCGGCGTCGAGCGGTGCGTTCGATACGCCTTCGAACGCGCGTCGCGACTTGAACGAAAGCAGTTGACGCTGGTGCACAAGACCAACGTCCTCACCTTCGCCGGTGAACTCTGGTCGCGCGTGGTGCGAGAGGTCGGCGCGGAGTATCCCGACGTACAGGTGGACTACAACCACGTCGATGCCGCGTGTATCTATCTGGTCGAAAACCCGCAGCGCTACGGCATCATCGTCACCGACAATCTGTTCGGTGACATCCTTTCGGACCTGGCGGGCGCGGTGACCGGCGGCATTGGCTACGCCGCGAGCGCCAATCTGAATCCCGCGCGTACGAGCGCCTCGCTGTTTGAACCCGTCCACGGGGCCGCGCACGACATCGCAGGTAACGGCCGGGCGAACCCTCTGGCGGCGGTATCGTCAGCGGTGTTGATGCTCGAACATCTGGGCGAAGACGAGGCGGCGTCGCGCATCGCGCGCGCGGTGCAAGAATTCAACGGTGATGTGTCCACGCTGGGCACCGAAGGTATTACGAAGCAATTGATAGAGAGGTTGTAAATGCCTATAACGCCCACGAAGAAAATCTGGATGGACGGCACGCTGGTTGACTGGGACAAGGCCACTACCCACGTACTCACTCACACCCTGCACTACGGCACCGGCGCGTTCGAAGGTATTCGCGCGTACAAGACCCTCACGGGCGTGGCTATCTTCCGTCTCCGCGAGCACATGCAGCGACTGCTCAACAGCTGCAAGATTCTTATGATTGAAGTTCCCTTCAGTCTTGACGAACTCTGCGAAGCGGCGAAGGAGACCGTTCGGGTGAACGACGTCGAGGACGGCTGTTACATGCGCCCGCTGGTCTACCTCGGCTACGGCGAGATGGGCGTCAATCCGCTGCCGTCGCCGGTGAACGTCATAATCGCGGTCTGGCCCTGGGGCGCGTACCTCGGTGACCACGGCACCGAGAATGGCGTGCGGATGAAGATCTCGTCGTGGACGCGTCACGCCCCCAACTCGATGCCGACCGCATCAAAGACGGTCGGCGGCTACGTGAATTCAGGTCTGGCGAAAGTGGAGGCCTTGAAGGCCGGCTACGACGAGGCGATCATGCTTGGTCCCGACGCGAGGGTCTCCGAGTGCACCGGTGAGAACCTCTTCATCGTCCGCGACGGCCTCATCATCAGTCCGCCTCCGTCCGAAGCGGGTGCCCTGAAGGGGATTACCCAGGCGAGCGTCGTCCGGATCGCGAACGACAACGGCTACCAGGTCAGTTTCGAGGCCATGCGCCGCGACGACCTCTACCTCGCGGACGAGGCGTTCCTGACGGGCACCGCCGCTGAAGTGGTCCCGATCCACTCGGTCGATGACCGCCTCGTTGGTGATGGTAAGCCCGGACCGATCACCAAGTTGATCCAGTCAACGTACGCAAGTGCCGTGCGCGGCGAATTGCCCCAGTACGAGAGCTGGCTCGCGAGGGTGTAGCCATTTCGAGAGATAGTCTCGAAGTGTGACACAACCAACGTTTTCTCCAGTTCCATTCGCGGGCGAAGTTCGGTCTACGACGGCTACTCAAACCCCCGAACTCGCCCGTGCACCTAAGGCCGGACTGCAACGTTCAGCCACACGCTCGATTGGGTTGGGCTACGGTACGCCCGCTCCGGGCGAAGGTTTCGCCCTCACGATTGCCCAGCGAGAGGTCGCCAAGTTGAGTTTTCAGCACGAACATGACCGCAACGACGTCCGACTCGGCGTCGCGCTGGTCGCCGCCAAGCGCGCGAGCCTTGTCGGGCGTGGCCCAATATTGAATGACGTGCAGGTCGCCCTCGATCTCTTCGGTCTTCGAAGTGGTGAGGTCATTGACCACAACGATTGCGTGCCCTTCTCGGGTCTCGCTCACAGTTACGTTCTCCAGCGACGCTTCGTCGACGCCGTGTCGGATGAACAACTGGTACCCACCAGTTCCTCTCACTAGAACCCCCCATAGACGAAGGAACAATTATGAGTTTTGATCTCAACGCCGAGCAACGAGCCTTTCGCGATGTGATGCGCAGTTTCGTCGACGAGCGCGTCGCCCCGCATGCCGCGCGTTACGACCGCGAGCAGATCTTCCCCCAGGACAGTTACGATGCCTGCGTCCAGATGGATCTGCCCTCGCTGCAGGTGCCCGAAGCGTACGGCGGCGCCGGCGCCGACATGGTGACGCAGGCGATCATGGCCGAGGAGATTGCGAGAGGTTGCGCGTCGACATCAGTGACGATACTGATCTCCAAACTGGGCATGCTGCCGGTCATGAACTTCGCGTCTGAGCAGATCAAGCAGCAGTACCTGCCGCGCATCGCTTCGGGCGAGATCCAGGCGAGCTACTGCCTTTCCGAGGCTGACGCCGGCTCTGACGTCGCGGCGATGCGTTGTCGCGCAGTTCGCGACGGCGACGACTACATCTTGAACGGCTCCAAGTACTGGATCACCAATGCGGGGGTTTCTGACACCTACACCGTGTTCGCGAGCACGAACCCCGACGCTCGCAGCCACGGCATCTCGTGCTTCCTCGTCGAGAAGGGCCCGGGTGTGCAATTCCCCAAGCACGAGGACAAGCTCGGACTTCGCGCCTCGCCGACCGGCGAGGTTGTGTTCAACGACGTGCGCGTGCCCGCATCGCACCGAATCGGCGAAGAGGGCGATGGCTTCAAAATTGCCATGCACACGCTCGACCGCTCGCGCCCGACCATCGGCGCCCAAGCTGTCGGCATCGCCCAGGCCTCCATTGACTTCGCGGGTCAGTACATGAAGAACCGCAAGGCCTTCGGCGCGCCGATCGCGGACCTGCAGGGACTGCGCTTCATGCTCGCCGACATGGCCATCCGCACCGAGGCCGCTCGCGCGTTGGTCTACCGCGCGTGCGCCACCATCGATGCCGGCGACCCCGACAACCAGTTGAGCTATCTCGGCGCGGCGGCGAAGTCGTTCGCGTCCGACACGGCGATGAGCGTGGCGACCGATGCCGTACAGTTGCTGGGTGGCTACGGCTTCACCAAGGAGTTCCCCGTGGAGCGTTTCATGCGCGATGCCAAGATCACCCAGATCTACGAGGGAACCAACCAGGTGCAGCGCGTCGTCATCTCCAAGCACCTCTTGAAGTAGGGACCAATGACCACGAGTAGCGCCAGCGCGAACGAGATTATTCGTCGCGGACTTTTGAAGATAGATGACACCACGGTGCTCGCGACGGTTGACTCGCTCAATCTCAAGGGGAGCAACAAGGTCCAAGCGGTGGTGGGCATGCCACTTCGCACGCTCCAGCAGCGTCGCGACGTGACGACATTCGCGGCGACCGCGCCCATGGCGGCCGTGAAGGGCATCCTCGAGTTGCTCGCCATGGAGCCACTCGGGAACGTCGTCGAGGCGTTGGGCGACCACGCGGATTCACCCTCGTTCGAACAGTTGAGCGCCGCGGTGGATCTATTGAGCACGAACGGTGCCACCAACGACGACATCGTCGCTCTGCTCGTATTCGCCATCGGTGAAGAGTTCCCGGCAGCGGGACACTGTCGCCGCCTGCTCGATGAACGACCCGAGTTCGAGCTGCCACCGTTGCCCGTGACGAGTGCGCCCACGTCGCTGCTCGTTCCCAAGCAGGTCGACGCCGACGTCAAAGAACATCGCCGCGCTCGCCGCGAGCAGGAGAAGTTGAAGAAGCAGAGCGCCAACACCGCGCGCCCGGTCCGACCGGCCAAGGTGAAGGCTCCGAAGCCGGCGCCGATCGAGAGCGACGTGGCTCCACCGTCGAAGTTCGACTGGAGTGAAGGCGACGTGGTCGTCGTTCGACGCGAGATCGAACTCACGCCCGCCGAACGGGCCAACTTCGATTCCGGGCACGCGCTCGCGGGTTCGGTCCTACTCGCCGACGTCCCCTATGACGCCGTCGACCCCAATGAACCCGACCAGCGCTCGAAACATCGTCCCGTGCTGGTCGTCGCGGGATCCGAAAAGGGCGTGCTCGTGCGCGCTATCTATTCGAATGCCACCGCCACCCGGACCTTGTTCCAGCCGTGGCGTCGACTGGCGCTCGACCACGTCTCGTACATCGACAGCGTCCGCGTAACGTTGACCGAGTCGTCGGATTTGGGAGAACGTATCGGCAAGCTTACCGATGACGAATGGAATACCCTGGCCCGACCGTAGTTGCGACCCGGCCCGGCCGTTTCCGCGAAACCGGTTCATGTGATGGCGAACGAACGCTGCAGTGTGCCCGTAGTGCAGCTGATGGTGGCCTTGGCGGTGCCAGCGTCGGTGCTCGTGCCGATCCTCCAGATCCATGTCACGTCGCCCGCGGCATCGGTTCGCGCCGCTCCGAGACCTTCGGACTCGCTCGTCGCTCCGCTCGGGAGCGTCACCGATAGCGAGCAGGTTTCATTGGACTGGGCCGAGTGGATACTGAGTGAGTCCTCGTCACCTGGCGCGATCGTTGCCGCGAAGGACGTGATCGACAGGGCACCACCCGTTGATGCGATCGTCGTGGTCGGCACCCTCGGTCCGGTCGCAAGTTTCAATCCAGCCGAGAAGTCCGATAGCACAGCACTGCGCACCGCGTCGATCGCGGCTCGGGTCGTGGTGACAACGCCGAGTTCACGGTTGTAGTTGAGCGAGGATGTGGAGAAGTTCTCGCTGCCGATGAAGACGACCCCGCCGCTCGTGCTGCAGTCGGCGCAGGTCACCTTCGCGTGGATGTAGACCTGGGAAGAATTCAACTGGCTGACGTGCACGCCAGCACTCGCGAGCCGGGCGAGGGCCGTTCTCCATGAACTTTCGTAGGTCATGACGACATCGACTGACACGCCTCGGCGCACGGCGTCGGTGATGGCGTTCTCAATCGCGGTCGAGTCCATCTCCTCGTTCTCGATCAACAAGGTATGGCGTGCCGCTCCGATCAATGAGACGATTCTCGCTGCGGAACCCGGGCTCCACACCAGTCCACCGGCCGTGCGCGTCCCAGCGCCGCTACCCGAGAAGTCGTCGTCGAACGTGGCTCGCGCTGCCGTGACGTCTGTCCGATTGGCGTCCAAGAGCCAGAAGTCGCGTGTGGTCGGGTAGTCGGTCACGACGAGATTGCCCGTGCCGATGTAGAGGAGGCGACCATCGATGACCGCGTACTTCGCGTGAAAGATCTGGCCCGCTGGAGCCCACTCGACGTGGACACCACCGGCACGGAGTATGTTCGCCGCCGGCGTGTTGTGAGCGGTCCCGTCGTACGCGGCGTTCAACAGGACACGCACGTCGACGCCGGCGCGGGCCCTCGCGACAAGTTCGGCCTCCATCGTCGGATCCTCCAGTTCGTAGATCGACAAATCGATGCTCTGCTTGGCGACGCTGAAGGCGGTTCGAAGAAATCCGTAGCCCGCGGCGGGTTGGGTCCACACCGAGCGGACCGGCGAAGTATGCGTCGTGATCGTCGCTGCTCGAGCGCTCTCGCACACCGAGAGTGAGAGCACCGACCCGATGACAAAGACCACCACGGTCGCGAACCGAACCTTCATTGGTCTTTCTTACACCTCACTCGTGGCGCGGGAGCACTCTGGTACAACTGCGAGGGCGCCAAAACCAACAATGGCGCTGAGCGAACGCTGGCAATCTCGCTCAAGCTCGCAGCATCGACATCAGTGATCGAGACTGGTCTCGAGGCGCCACCTCGCGAAGCAGAGTGCGTGGTCATGGCCTCGCTTGGAGGACGAAGCACCAAGCGGTAACCGGGGACGAACCTCACAACCTGTACACGGGATATTCTTTTTCTTAATGAGTGATGCCTAGTTGAGAGAAGACGGAGGTCATCAAATGATTCGAAGTCGTAGCGCCAACGTGGAACCTGAAAAATAGTCGATAACCATACAATGCACCGATGAGCAAGGACAAGAGAGGGAAGAAGGGCAAGACGGCTGACAATGAAGTGTCGCCAACGTCGCACCCCTCGTTCGACTCAGGAATATTTAAGAGGGACCCTTCTCGAGTTGTCGCCCTTTCGGACGTTGCAGATTCGTCGGGTTCGGCACCCGCCGTGGTCCAGTCCATGCAACCTTCATTTATGGTGAAGGCGTCGAGGACCGAAGAGCAAAATGCGGTGGACTCGCAGGCTGTCCGCAAGGACCATTCAACCGAGCAGTCGGGGAGAAGGCGGACTCGGAGTTGGGTGGTATTTCCGTACATCATCGCCATCATCGCGACCGCGCTGTTGTTGCTCGCGACGGCGAGTTCGTCGTTCCGCGCCAATCTCTGGGGGGAGACCACGCTGGTCACCGTCCTCGCGACGCCGGTCACCGGCTGGGCGGTGGGAAACTGCGTCGCCTACGCCGACGCCGCGCACGACGAAGCTAAAGCGGTTGTCTGCACCGCGGTGCACTACGGCGTCATCGTCGCTCGTGCGTCGACTCCGGGCTTTTGTCCCAACGCGAGTCTCGCCAATAGTTCGATCCTTTCGGGGCCCAAGAACACGGTGTTCTGCGTCCTGTCGACTGTCAATTGACCGCTCGACGCCGGCGGTCGAGTGGTGCTGTGTCGCCAGGGCCGGATGAGTCGGTTCGTATGATGTTCACCAGACCCGCGAAAGAGGATGATGCGTAAGTTCGCGATACTGCTGGTCGCCTTGGCGATGGTGATGGGAACCGGGCTGTGGTGGAGCGGTGACGGTGCGACGCCCTCGACCACCACTTCCACCTCCTCGACCAGTTCTACGACGACGACGTTGGCCCAACCGGCGAGTGTGTGTCTGGCGCCGCCGGGCAAAACATCGACTTCGTCATGCGCCACGTGGACGCGTGCCGATGACTGGTCGGGCTCGCCGCCCTCGATCTACACGACGTCGTTCGCTCCGTTCGCGACCGAGCCGACGAATGTTGCGTACGTGGCGTGGATCAGGACATCCACCACCGACCTCGCGCTCTATCCGGGCTACGAGGGTCCGGGCCCGACGTCATTGTCGAGGGGGCCCGAGATGGTGCCGACCACGGGGTATCCGCGCTTGCTCGCAGCTTTCAATTCGGGTTTCTACGAGAAGGATGGTCCGGGCGGCTTCTACGTCAATCACACCCTGTACTACCCGATGATCAAGGGTCTCGCGACGGTCGTGCGTTACACCAACGGCACCGTGGACATCGAGGCGTGGTCGGGTGGGGTCCGACCGGGCGCGAATGTGGTCATGGCCCGCCAGAACCTGTCGATGCTCGTCGACGGCCACGCGGCCGCCTCGAGTACCGCGGACAACTCTTTGTGGGGGATAACCCTTCACGGCGTGCCCGCCGTGTGGCGCACGGCGCTCGGCCTCGATGACCAAGGGAATCTCGTCTACGTTGCGCAATCCGACGTGACCGCCCTCGAACTGGCCCAGACGATGGTCGACCTGCACGTTGTGCGCGCGATGCAACTCGATATCAACCCGGAGTGGCCGATCTTCGTGACCTACGCGGGTGCGGGAGCTGTCGGCCCGTCACTCTTCGTGCCCAACCCCAACCAGATCTCGCGGCGTTTCCTCTATTCCAGCACCAAGGACTTCTTCGCCGTCTACAAGTCGATCGCGCCCGGTGAGGCGCAACCGTGGTAGGAGCCCACCGACGGGCGCCGCTCGGCGCGCGTCGCCGCTGGACCGTCGCCGCTCTCTGCGCCGTGGTCATTGTCGCCGCAGTCGTCGGCGCGCTGGTGGTGCACGCCAAACACCAGACCGCGGTGGCGCACGTGACGACCACAACGACCTTGCCGGCGTCGACCACCACCACCGTCGCACCCACGGTCACCGTCGCCGCGGTGGGCGACAGCGAACTAGGTAACACGCCCGACGTGCCGTCGAATCCACTCGCGTACCTTGCGCCCATCAAGAACGCGCTGGCCGCGCCCATCGTCTTTGGGAACCTCGAAGGAACGATGACCGATGCCTCGACCTCGAAGTGCGCGGCGACCTCAACGAACTGTTACGCCTTTCGCGTGCCGACGTCGTTCGCCTCGGACTACCGCCGGATCGGGTTCACGGTCCTCAACAGCGCCAACAACCATTCCCATGACTTCGGCGCCCAGGGCGCGCTCGACACCACGGCGGCTCTGCGCGCGGCGGGCATCGTTCAGGCGGGACTGCCCGGCCAGATCGGCGTCACCCACGAGGGACCGACGCGGGTGGCCTTCGTGGACTTCGCTCCCTACGCGAATACCAACGACCTTTTGAACTTCTCTGCAGCGGCGATCCTGATCCACCGGGCCAAGCAAATGGCCAATGTGGTCGTCGTGTACATGCACGCCGGTGCCGAAGGCGCGAGTGCAGACCACGTGACCCGACAGACCGAGACCTACGTCGGTGAGGACAGGGGCAACCCGTACGCGTTCGCGCACGCCGCGATCGACGATGGCGCCGCCCTCGTTATCGCGAGCGGACCCCACGTGCTTCGTGGCATGGAGTGGTATCGGGGTCATCTCATCGACTACAGCCTCGGCGACTTTGCAAACTACGACAATTTTTACGCCGCCGGGGACCTCGCCCTCTCAGCCATCCTGCACGTGACACTGTCGTCGGGGGGCTCGTTCGTATCGGGCCGCTTTACATCGGTGCGCCTCACCCCCGGGGGTCAGCCCTTCGTCGACGCAACCAACGCCGCAGCGATCTTCGTCAATCAGCTGTCCAAGGCCGACTTCGGTGCCAGCGCGGCCCTAATCGAGGGGAACGGGACGATTGCGGGATCCGGTTAGCAGCCGCCCGCCGGTCCGGGAACTCCCGGGCCACTCGTCAGTCCGTCGACCGTGCCCACGTTCGTCGGACGGGGGTTGGGCCCCAGATGCACCACGTACCAAATGCCGCGCCAGGAGATCAGAGAGTCGACCTTGAACGACTCGACCTTGCCGCGTGACCGAAAAACCAGGCGCACGCCGGGCAGATGCCAGTACCCGATCTTGTTCTCGCAGACGCCCGTCGGGATCCACGCGGCGTCGCGAGGACTCACCTCGACACGCACGAAGGACACGCTGGCGCCGGAGGCGAGTACGCGGTGGTAGGCGTCGATATCGAGGTCGAAAAGACCAATCAGTCGATCGGCGTAGTCGTTGGAGGGATTGGGGATCGATCCCGTTTTCATCTGGAGATACGCGCCGCGGGGGAAGAATGCACTCTGGCCGAGCGAGGCCGAGTCGGTCGCGATCGCGCGCCAGAGGACCCTCATTTGGGCCGTGAGTCCGAGGCCGAAACTGGGCTCGGCTGGCGTTTGGGGCAGATTACCCGGTGGCGTTGTGCCGCTCGCCCACGCGCCAGGGACCGTCGCCGTACTGATCACAAGAGCCAGTACGGACCCGGCGAAAGCGAGCGTGCCGCGTTTGCGTTGCGTGATTGGGCGTCCGTGCATCAACCTCGAACGTAGCGCTCGCCCGCGTAGGGCTGGTGCCGCGGGCGTACGCCGGTCACGGGAGCGTCAATTCGTCGGACAGGTGCCAGAGATACTCAGCCACATCGAGTGCAGTCGAGTGACGTTGGAACCCCGAGGTGATTGTCATCGGCCCAAGGTAGCAACTGAACCGGCGGTTGACCGGTGATTCGCGTGCAGTTTCAACGAGTACGAAGGGAACCGCGGCTGGAGCGTTCCCTCGACATCTGTCGCACAAAGAGCAGCACGCCGCCCAGAGTCAGGGCGAGACCAGCGATCTGGACGCCCAGCGAGCCACTGTGAGACTGCTCGCCGAGCAGCCAGTGTTCGTCGTAGGACCGAACCAGCCCCCACACGATCATCGCGATCGCGGTGACGGCCCCGGTGAAGCGTGACGTCCATCGGCGTTCGGTCCATAGCAACGCGCCCCATAAGAGCGCATCCTCGGCGCCCTGAATGAGCGGCACGGGCACGCGCTTGCCGTGCTGGCCCGCGTAGCGGACGCCGAACCACTGGTGGGTCAGATGTCCGCCGCCGTTGACCATGAATTGAGGACCCAACACGCGCCCGAGGGCCCAGCCCGCGACGAGCGCCGGCACGAGCGCGTCGCTGAAGCGGGCGAGCGAACTTGATGGCCACCACTTTCGTTGCAAGTAAAGACCGACCGGAAGCGCGAGCGCGATACCTCCGAAACTCGCGAGGCCGCCCTGCCACACCGCGATCCACCGGCCGGGGTGGCCCGAGTAGTACGACCAGTTCGTGGCGATGTTGGCCACGCGCGCACCAACCAGACCGCTCACGACCAGAGCAACCGCATACCGCGCGAAGGGCTCGACGTCAAAGTCGCTTCGGGCGAGTCGTCGCCGGGCGTACACGTAGGTGACGTAGGCGGCAATGGCTAGTCCGAAGCCGTAAAGATGAAAGACCAAGGGTCCTAGGTGGATCGAAGTGGGTAAGCCCGACACGCCTAGGCCCGGGGGCGACCGACACCAGCGAAGCCGTAGCCGAGTCGAATTGGCACGATGTGAACACGGGTTCCCGTTTCCTCGGCTTCGATCATCTGGCCGTGTCCGACGTACATGGCGACGTGCTGGTCACCGTTGTAACCGTAGAACAGCAGGTCACCAGGTTGGATGTCGTAGAGCGGCACCCGCGCGGTGTCATCCCATTGACCACCCGAATAGTGCGGGAAGGCGATGCCGGCCGCGTCGTACGCCAGCATCACGAGACCTGAGCAGTCCACGCAGCGACGCGACGCGCCGCCCCAGCAGTACCAGGTGCCGAGGTAGCTCTCGGCGGCGCGAATGGCGATATTGGCTCGCGAGTCCGGGGGCGGTGCGGGGTAGCCCTTCACCGGCTTGGCTGACCTGAGTTTGCCAGCGGACTTCGCCGCGGCCGCGGCCGCGACTTCGGCCACGTACGTTGCAATCTGGCCCTTCACCTGGCCCAGGGCGCGCTGTAGCGTCGCCTGGAGCACCTTGGCATTATGGAACGATGACGCGGCAACCGTGGCCGCGGCCCTCGCCTGAGCGTCCTCGGAGTTCAGGATGCTCCGCTCCTGGGTGAGTTCGATTCTGTAGTTCTTCAGACTGGCAATGGTCGAACTGATATTGCCCTGGGCCAACTGGTTGTAGACGTTCGTGGCGCCGATGTTCGAGGCGTTGGACGAGAAGAGGGGGTTGTTGCTGGCGGCGGCCCCGTTGGTCACGTAAGCGAAAATTGCGTCGGCGCGAAGTTGCTTGTTGTTGTTGTTGACCCGACCCTGAATGCCCGCAACGACGGCCTTGGTGTTGACGATCTCATTGTTGATCTTTTGGAGCTTCACCTTGGCTCCGTCGTACTTCTGACCCAGCAACTCCACTCGTCCGTTGATGGACTGAATCTGATTGTAAATCCGGGTGGCCTTCTGCCGGTCGGTCGTGATACTGGAGGCTGCGGCGGGACGTGGCAAAACGGCCACAGTGCTGGAGCACACTGCGACGACAGCCAAAGCGGACTTAATCCACCGGGACCGCTGAAGTCCCCGAGTTGGCCGTAGCGTCGAGAGGCGCGCGAAGCGCTCGACGTCGGACACGGGTTCAAGGCTATCTGCTCGGCGGTCACAAAGGGGCAAAGACTAGAATAAGAATTCTGAAAATACCTGATCAAATGGTCTAAGGCGCAAACGTAGCCATCCCTCGTCACTTCCGGATTTCGATCAATCAGCGCGGCGAGAATAGGCTCGTCGCATGTCAGAACGTTCCCGCTCCCTGCCCCGCCGCTCTTGTCTTTCAACCCCCGGGTCATCCGATCGCTTCCTCGCCAAGGCCCCTACGGCCACGGCGGATATGAGTTTCCTCGACCTGGAGGACTCAGTCGCGCCGAACGAGAAAGTCGCCGCGCGCGCCAAGGTCGTGAACGCGATCCGCACGCTCGAGTGGGATGACCGTGTGCTCTGCGTGCGTATCAACGCGTGGGACACCCCTTGGACCTACGGCGACGTCATCGAGGTCGTGGGAAATGCCGGTAGCCGCCTGGACGAGATCATGATGCCCAAAGTCCAGAGTGCCGCCGAGGTGATCGCAATGGACCTCCTGCTCACCCAGGTGGAGAAGAACGCCGGGCTGCCGGTTGGTCACATCGGGATCGAGGCTCAGATCGAGACCGCCCGAGGCTTGATCAACGTGGAGGAGATCTGCGCCGCCTCGCCACGGCTGGAGACAATCGTCTTTGGTCCCGCAGACTTCAGCGCGTCGATCGGCATGCCGGTGACGACCATCGACGAGACGATCCACCATGGCCCGTCGACGCCATTCAGCTACATCTTCGCCAAGATCCTGATGGCGGGGCGGGCCAATGGCCTTCAGGTGATCGATGGACCGTTCCTCAAGGTCCGCGACCTCGATGCCCTTCGTTTCACGGCCAACATCTCCTACAACTACGGCTTCGACGGAAAATGGGCGTTGACACCCGACCAGGCGCTCGTACTCAACGAGGTCTATTCGCCGAGCCAGGAGCTCTTTGACAAGTCCTACGCCATCCTCGATGCGTACGAGTTCGCCACCGAGCAGAAGGGCACCGGGGCCGTGATGTTCGGCGACGAGATGATCGACGAGGCGTCGGCGAAGATCGCCAACTCCTTCGTGGCCCGCGGTCACCGGTCGGGGATGGCGCGCACCCCAAAATAGGGATGGCTAAATAGGAACCTCTCCCAGTAAGGTGGCCCACATGGCCACTGTCGTCGAGACTCCGACCAAGCTGCGACACCGGGTGCGAGCGTCATTCACACCGTCTGAGTGGCGCCGCCTCTACGGAATGTTCGGCTTCATCATTCTTCTGCACGTGCTCGGTTTCACCTTGCTCATAATTGCCTCAACGCACCAGTACGTGATCGGGCCGAAAAACATGTTCGGCATCGGCACTGGGGTGCTGGCGTACACCCTTGGTATGCGTCACGCCTTCGACGCGGATCACATCGCCGCGATCGACAACACGACGCGAAAGTTCATGTCCGAAGGAAAACGGCCGATGTCGGTGGGCTTTTTCTTCTCGCTGGGACATTCGACAATCGTCTTCGGCCTCACCGTGCTGCTCGGGCTCGGCGCACGGGCCCTAGGGTCACAGGTCGCCAATCAGCACTCCTCGTTCCACCACTACGGCGGCTTGGTCGGCACCATCGTGTCGGGCGGTTTCCTGTACATCATCGCCACCCTCAACGCCATAATCCTTTGGGGAATCCTCCGGCTCTTCGTTCAAATGCGCCAGGGCCGATTCGACGATTCCGAATTGGAGAAGCACCTGAACGCGCGCGGCTTCATGATGCGCTTCTTCGGTCCACTCGCCCGATCGGTCGACGCCCCTTGGAAGATGTACCCGATCGGCGTACTGTTCGGGCTTGGATTTGACACGTTCACCGAAGTGGCGTTCCTGGTGCTTGCGGGAACCTCCGTGGCCTATGGTCTACCGTTCTGGGCGCTGCTCTCGCTGCCGCTGCTGTTCGCCGCCGGCATGAGTCTCTTGGACACGATTGACGGTTCATTCATGAACTTCGCCTACGGTTGGGCTTTCTCCAAGCCGGTGCGCAAGGTCTATTACAACATCGCCATTACTGGACTGAGCGTTTTCGTGGCCTTCTATATCGGCACGCTTGAACTGATGCAGGTACTCGCCGGGCAGTTGAATCTGAAGGGCGGACTTTGGGACTACGCCTCCGCGTTCAACATCAACAAAGCTGGTTTCGTGATCGTGGGGATCTTCGTCGGGGTGTGGACGTTCGCGCTGCTGTTCTGGCACTACGGCCGCGTCGAGGAACGCTGGGAACGTGCTGCGATGAAGGCTCAGACCGCGCGCGGCGAACGCCCCGACCTCCATTCTGCGGGGATCGTACTCGGCGCGGTGCACGCGCCGTTCACAATCGACGAGAACTAGCCCCTCTGGTCCAACTGGTCGAGTAGTCGGCGCGCGACGACCTTCAGGCACAACGTCTCGTCGGCGCCTTCGAAGATCGACAGCACGCGGGCGTCGACGAAGTACCGGCTGACCGGATACTCCTCGGCGTAGCCCATACCCCCGTGGATCTGCATGGCCTCGCGTGTGACCCATTCGGCGGCTCGACACACGTAGGCCTTGGCCATCGAGGCCTCCATCGCGCCGCCACCATTGCCCATGAGACGCGCGACCCCGAGGGAGAACTGGCGCGAGCATTGGATGATCGCAGCCATCGTCGCGAGTTTCACCCTCGTGAGTTCGTAGTTGATGATGGGCTCGCCGAACACGACGCGGTTACGCGCGTAGTCAAGCGCCGCTTCGTAGGCGGCCTGCATGACGCCTACCGCTCGAGCGGCGGTCTGGATGCGACCGTTCTCGAAGCCCGCCATCTGGTAGTAGAAGCCGTTGCCCAAGCCCGCTTCGCCGCCGACGAGATCCTCGTCGGGCACGAACCAGTTGTCGAAGCTCAACTCGTAAGAATGCATACCGCGGTAGCCGATCGTGTCGATTGGCCGACCCTCGAGACGTCCGTTGGCATCCGCGCGCCCCTCGGCTCCGGCGTCTTGGCTGAAGAGGAACCCGTGGCTGTCGCCGACAGGCTTCTCCACCAAAAGTACCGAGAGACCGCGGTGCGCCTTCGAGCGGTCCGGGTCGGTGCGCGCGAGCAGCATCAGCACGTTGGCCCGTGCGGCGAAGGTGCACCAGGTCTTTGTGCCGTTCACGAGCCATCCTCCGGCGGTCTTGGTCGCGGTCGTGTTGATGCCTGCCACGTCCGAACCGAAATCGGGCTCGGTGACCGCGATTGCGGCGAGCGTCTCGGCGGACGCGAGGCGGGGAAGCCAGCGCTGCTTCTGCTCGGTTGTGCCGCCCTTCACGAGCGCGCGCGTCAGGATCTCGGGGCGCGTGATCAACGAGCCGCCGATGCCGAGCCCGCCCCAGGAGAGCTCTTCGGTGGCGATGACCATGCCGAGATACTCCGACTCGCCGCCGGTCGCGAATCCGCCGAACTCCTCGGGCACCGAAAGACCGAAGCCCCCGAGCTCGTTGAGGCCGTTGATGATCGATTCGGGAATGTCGCCGTTCGTGCGGTGGATGTGCTCAGCGTGAGGGCGAACCTGCTCGTCGGCGAAGCGATGGAACATCTCGGCGACCATCTGGAACTCTTCGTCCAGATGCTTCGGTCCCGGTGTCTCGGCGAGAGTGGCGAGGAAATGCGGGTCGCGGTAGGTCGTGACGAAGTGGGCGAATGGCTCGTACCAGTTGTGCTCGACGTTCCAGAGGTTCTCGCGCCCGAGCACGCGAGTCGCGAGGTCGCTCAGTGCGAGGCCGAGGAATGCTGCGACGAGCGATGACTCGACGTCACCCTTGGCCGCGTAGTCGAGACACGACCGTGCGGTCGCCAGAGCGCTCGACGCGTGGGCGATGTCATAGGCGAGGGTCTGATTCGCGTCGATGCCACCGCCCTTCGCTAACTCGTGAAGGGCGCCGTCGATGACTTCTTGGGCGAGTTCGATGACTTCTGCGGCGTCGGAGATATTGAGGGCGGTCGTTGGCATAGGTGAAATTTACAGGTTTCGTGCGCACCCCATTGGAGACCTAGGCTCAAGGCATGAATGTAACGATGCTCCTCGCGGACTCGGCCCAGGTCGCCGACGGCAAGCTCTATATCCTCGGCGGTGGTTGGTCGGTCACCGGCCCCGACCCCGTTCCCTCGGCGGTCGCCCTAAAGGTGAGCGTCGATTCGAATGAATTCAACGCCGAGCACCACTGGGAATTGTTCCTCGAAGATGCCGACGGTCAGCTCGTCCATTTCGACACCCCCGAAGGCTCCCAGAGCATTGAAGTCCGCGGTGACTTCAGCACCACTGCTCCTGAAGGCGTCCCCGCCGGTACGCCGGTGGACGTGCCGATCGCGGTGAACTTCGGCCCGATCCCGCTGGAGCCCAGCTCGCGCTTCACTTGGCGGATCGTGGTCGACGGCGCCTCGCTGCCCGGAGGGACCGTCTCGTTTACGACGCGACCACTTCCGGATCCGCTGGCGGAAACTGATTCAATCTGACCATCTGAGTAAAGGCAGACCACGACTATGAGCACTTTCGACCGACCCTTTGGCCGCTACTACGAGGACTTCGAAGTCGGCGATATCTACAAGCACTGGCCCGGCAAGACCATCACTGAGGCCGACGATCATCTCTTTTGCATGATCACCATGAATCACCACCCGCTGCACACCAACGCGTGGTTCGCGGAGAACGAGTCGGTGCAGAAGCGCAATGTCGTCGTGGGCAATCTCGTCTACTCGCTGGTGCTCGGCATGAGCGTGCCCGACGTGTCGGGCTCGGCGATCGCGAACCTCGAGATCGAGACGCTGGTGCACCGATTTCCAACCTTCCACGGCGATACCATCTACGCCGAAACCCGGGTCTTGCAGAAGACCCCGTCCGCGTCGAAGAACGACCGTGGCGTGGTGATCGTCGAGACCAAGGGATTCAATCAGGAAGGGCTCGAGGTCTGCTATTTCCGACGAAAGGTCATGGTCTGGAAGAAGGACTTCGCGCCCGCTCGACGTCGCCCCTACAGTGACGACGTCTGGGAGTAGCGACTACGCCACGTTTCGACGTGTGCTTCGTCGGGCAGCGCCTCAGCTTCGACGCGACCTTCCCTGGATAGGGCATCGCGACCCCTGGGCGGTGCTCGTGAGCGAGGTCATGCTCCAACAGACCCAGACGTCAAGGGTGATCGCGCCGTGGCGACGCTTCCTCGAAGCGTGCCCGACCCCGACGGCGTGCGCCGACCAGCCCCTTTCGTCAATCCTGCAACTCTGGGAGGGTCTGGGCTACCACCGCCGAGCAAAGGCCCTGCACGAAGCGGCCCGAGTGATCGTTCGCGACTTCGATGGCCAGGTGCCGAGGGACGCCGTTGCTCTACGTCGGCTCCCGGGCGTGGGCGAGTACACGGCGAACGCGGTCGCCTCGTTCGCCTTCGATCTACCGCTCGCGGTCCTCGATACGAACGTGGGTCGGGTCCTCGCCCGAGCGGTCGCCAACCGTCAACTGGGTGGGCGCGATGCGAGGATCATGGCTCAGGAACTCCTACCTAATTCCGACGTCTCTTCGTTTAATCAGTCCATGCTTGACCTCGGCGCCCAATTCTGCCGGTCAGCGCCGTTGTGTGGCGCTTGCCCCGTCGCAACGGTATGTCGTTGGCAGCGAGAGGGCGGCGACGATCCGGCGCCGAAGAGTGCCGGCGTCTCGCGTCCGCAGTCGCTCTTCGCCGGTTCGAATCGTCAGGTTCGGGGCCGGGTGCTCGCGATGCTCCGTACCGGAACCACGTCGAACGCAAAGTTGGAGAAGACCCTCGCCGACGTCGATGGCTCGCGACTGGCGGTCATTCTGGCGGGTCTGATCGATGACGGCTTGATCGAACGGCGGGGCCGATCGTTGCGACTCGCGGGCGGCTAGTCGGCGAGGAAGGAATCGATCAGTCCGTGGACGTACGCCGGTCGTTCGAGGTGCACGAAGTGTCCGGCGTCGTCGACGATCTCGACCCGCGAGTGCGGGGCGAGGTGGTTCAACACTCCGTCGAGGCCGGACGCCAGCATGCAGCCGTCATTTCTGCCGTGCACGTAGAGCGTCGGTACCGTCGGCGTGGCGACCGTGGCGACCTGCACGTGGGCAAGTGACTCGTCGATGAGTTCGCCCGAGAACAAGGCGCGGTAGTAACCGAGCGCCGCTCTCAGGTTCTGCTCGTTGCCCAGGGCCGTGCGGACATGGGCGATATCCTCGTCGGCGTCGTGACCGGGCGACCATTCAGCCCAGAGTTTTGCGATGAAGTCGTAGTCGTTGAAGGGGACCACGTCGTTGGCCATCGGGCTCTGGAAGTAGAACATGTACCAACTGGCGCGGAGTTGGTCGAACGTCAGCAACGCCGCGCTGACCACTGCGAGCGGTGGGACGGCCATCGTGACAGCGCGGCGCCAGCGCTGGGGCTCGGCGCTGAGAGCCGGGTAACTCGCGGCCGCCCCCCAGTCGTGACCGATCAGAATGGCACGTTCATCGCCGCCCAGTAGTTCGTGCAGACGATTGGCGTCGTTGGCGACGGTCGCGAGTTGGTAGTTCTGCGTGCGTGAGGTTGACGACGGCGCGTAACCGCGCATCGCGGGGGTGACGACGCGGTAACCCTGTGCCGCGAGATGTGGGGCAAGGAATCGGAACGTAGCGCGGGTGTCAGGAAAGCCGTGCAGACACAGCACCAACGGTCCGTCCGCGGGGCCGAACGAGAGGTAGTCGAGCGTGACATCTTTGAGTTGCGCGATGAGGGGTTCCATAAGGATCACCGTAGTCAAACGGGACCGGTAAGGTGCCACACGTGAGTTCACTTGACATCGCACACTTCAAGGAAGTGGTCGGACACTACGTCACCGGCGTCACGGTGATCACCGCGTCGTCAGAGGACGGCCCCGCGGGCTTCACCTGTCAGTCATTCGAGTCCCTGTCACTCGAGCCGATGCTGGTCTCATTCGCCGCCAAAACGCTGGGCCGGTCATGGCCCAAGGTCAGTCGGGCAGGGACACTGGGTATCAATATCTTGTCCTCCGCACAGGAGGCGCTCGCTCGCGCGTTCGCCACGAGCGACGTCGACAAGTTCGCCGGCGTCAGATGGTCAGAGGGGCGCAACGGTGCGCCTCTCCTCGACGGGGCGCTCGCGCACCTCGAGGGGCGGATCGTGAGCCGGACCACGCACGGAGACCATGACCTCGTGGTCGTCGCAGTTGATTATGCCGTGACGCATCAAGGTGCGCCGCTCACTTACTACCGCGGTGGCTTCGGCACCTTTGCCTAGGCGGTTGGGTTTACTACGCTTCGTCTTGTGACGAGTCTGGCTCTCAAGTGGCGCAACCGATTGAGGGTTTCGTGGTGCTCATAGTCAAAATCGTCCTGGCGATACTCGTTGTCCTCGTACTGGCCGCAGCGGTGCTGCGGATTCGAAAGTTGCGTCGCGACGAATTTCGCGGGCAAGCCGTCAAGATCGACAAGCGCCTCATGACGCCACCGCCCTCGCCCTACGCCACTTCCAAGGGGTTTCGCCTGTTGGACGGGTCCGCGCCTCAGGTGTCTGAACATCCGCAGCCGTCGCGACCGCGGCTTGAACCCGAGCGGGACTATGTCTTCAGTGACGCGCAACTCCCTCCTTACGAGATGAGCAATCTCGCCCGACTTCGCCACGACGAGAGCTGGGCGCTCTCACGCTCGGCGCGACGCGCACGTTTTTCGGTGGCGGGTCTGCGCATGATCGCGGTAGCGGTGCTCGTGATCACAGTCGCGGTCGTAGCAATCGTGCTGATCGGCCACCGTGCAAAGGGCCATGGGGTGACGACGTCCACGTCCACGTCCACCTCCACATCCACGACCTCGTCGACAACGACAACGACGCCGCCGACGTCAAGTGGGCTGCGCGCACCGACGAACGGTGACGGTTCGAACGCGCTCTCGTCATTCGCCTCGACTGTCTACGTCAGCACCCCATCGCCGGCGAGGACCATAACGGTCAGCTTTTCGCGGGACTGATCTCGTTCAAGATGAAGGCCAACACCTGGGCCTCGTCGCGCCAGGCCTCGTAGCGACCGCTCGGACCACCGTGGCCGGCACCCATTTCTGTCTTCAGATATGCGATGTTCGCCACATTGGTGTCACGCAGTTTGAGAACCCACTTCGCGGGTTCCCAGAATCCAACGCGTGAGTCGTTGAGGCCACCCGCGGCGTACAGGTGGGGGTAGACGCGTGGCGAGCCGTCTTCGTTGACGTTGACCACGTTGTCGTACGGGGAATAGCTCTTCATGGTTCGATATGCGGTGGCGCTAGCGTCGGGATTGCCCCATTCCTCCCACTCGCCGACGGTGAGAGGCAATGACGCGTCGAGCATGGTTGTCAGCGCATCGACGAACGGCACCTCGGCGACGACGCAGCGGAACAACTCGGGGGCGAGGTTCATGACCGCGCCCATGAGCAGTCCTCCAGCCGAGCCTCCGCGCGCGGCGAGCAACTCGGGCCTGGTCCAGCCGTTCTCGACGAGCGAACGAGCGACCCGCACGAAGTCGCTGAACGTGGTCGGCTTCTGGGCGAGCTTGCCCATCTCGTACCAAGATCTTCCCATTTCGCCGCCGCCGCGGATGTGGGCGATGGCGAAGATGACGCCCCGGTCGAGAAGCGACAGACGAAGCGACGAGAACGACGGGTCGATGGAGATTTCGTAACTGCCGTAGCCGTAGAGCAGGAACGGCGCCGCTTGCTTCGCGCTCAGCGCACCGTCGCTCGCGACGTCGACCAGATCACGGCGCGCGACGATCGTCACGGGGATTTGGGCTCCGTCACTCGCGCTCACCCAGAGACGTCCGGTGACGTAGTCGGACTGCTTGTAGCCGCCGAGCACCAATTGCTGCTTTCGAACGACCGACTCACCCGAGGCGACGACGATGTCAGCGATCAGGCGCGGGGTGATCATCGAGGTGATGACGACCCTCACCTGGGGAGTGTCGTACGTCACGTTCGCTGATAGCGCCACGGTGCTCGGGTTCGCGTCGCCTTCGACCAGGTAGGACCGCTCCAGTAGATCAATTCCGAAGGGGTCGTCGCCGTCAAGGGTCTCGACGAGGCGTACTGCCGCGCAGCCATCGTGGCGCTCGCTGATGGCGAGGAAAGACTTGAAGGCGTCGACACCGTCCAGCCGGTTTCCCTCGCGGTTGGCGATCAACTCGGTCCATTCGCCACCGCGCACGAGACGCGCAAGCAGACGGAAGTCGGTGGCGTCCTCGTTCGTCACTTTCAGCCACCAGCCGAGGCCCCTCACATCGGTGAAGTGCTCCACCCCGTATTCGATGCCCTGACGCCTCGGCTCGAGAAGCGTGAAGTCGCTGGTGGGGTCGTTCGCTTCGATGAAGTGGACTTCGGTCGTCATTGAAGAACCCACCAGGATGACGATTACCGCGTCGTCGCGGCTTCTCCCGACCGAGACGGTGTACTGGGCGTCATCCTCTTGGAAGACGAGGACATCCGAGGACGCGGGCGTACCGAGTTCGTGGCGCCAGAGCTGCCAGGGGCGCATCGCATCGTCAACGCGGGTATAGAAGAAATGACGGCTATCGCTCGCCCAGGCAAAGCCGTAGTAGACGTCGTCGAGTTGATCGGCGATCCCCGCTTGTCCCTCCAGCGGCCGGATGGTCACGTGGTGGCGCTCGTTGCCCTCGAAGTCTGTGCCGACCGCCACCCAGACGTCGTCGGGGCTCACGGCGAGGATGCCCACGGAGAGGAAATCGTGGCCCTTCGCTTCGTCATTCTCGTCCAGGATGACTTGTTCGCCTTTCAGGGTGGACGCGGTGTCAATGGTGGGCGGCGTCAGGTCGTCCGAGTCCGCCGGCACCCGGCAGCTGATCGGGTAGTCGAGTCCCTCGCGGGTCCTTTCGAAGTACCACCACGCGCCTCGCCGCACGGGTACCGATATGTCGGTCTCCTCGATTCGACCCTTGATCTCTTCGAACAGTTCATTCTCCATGGGCTTCAACGCGGCGAGCTCTTGGGCGATATAGACGTTCTCAGCGCGCAGGTGCGCGAGCACTTCTTCTTCGTCGCGGTTCATCAACCAGTAGTAAGGGTCGATTCGGGTGTCGCCATGGCGCGTGATCGGGAAGGGACGCTGTGGAACGCGGGGAGAAGTCACCGCTCCACTTTGCCAGACTTCTCGGATTAGCCGTCTCGCGGGCTCGCGCCGTCCTCGGCCATCCCCATTTTGCGACCCGTATGAAGCGTGTGCCGGCGTGCAAGGAGTGGGCGACCGGAATCGAGGTCACCGGCAGGTACGAGGCCCGTAGTGCCGACAAAGCGATTACGGTCCTCACGTGTCTCGTGTGGCCGAGCAGCGGGGTGAGCTCCCTGGTCTTCTCCGATGATTGGGTATTGTGGGAAATCGATCAGTCCCATCCTCGGAGCGATTGCCTTCTGGAACATTGCGCCATCGTGATTCTGCCTCAATGTGGGCCGGAATCAGTGAATTGGGGGCAATCGGCCCGTCGTAGTTACTACTATGGCCGTAGGGTTAATCCCAAAGGAGCGCCATGGCAATTGACAATCTGGATTTCAGTCGTTACCAGCTGGGCTGGTCTGACGACCAAATTCCCGTCTTCAAGCCGAAGAAGGGGATCAACGAGGCCATCGTCCGTGAGATGTCGGGCATCAAGAACGAAGAGCCCTGGATGCTCGAGTTCCGTCTCAACGCACTGAAGCGCTTCGAGAAGAAGCCGATGTTGCCCTGGTTCGCCAACCGCATGCCCGACCTTGACTTCAACGACATCTACTACTACATCAAGCCCATCGGGGAAAGGGTGGAGCGATGGGAAGANNGAGCGCAAGTACCTGGCGGGCGTCACCGCGCAGTACGAATCTGAGGTTGTCTTTCACCGCAATCGCGAAGACCTCGAGCGCCTCGGTGTCCTCTTCTGTGACATGGACACCGCAGTGCGCGAGTACCCCGACCTCGTGCGTAAGTACTTCGGCACGGTAATCCCGCCCAATGACAACAAGTTCGCCGCTTTGAATTCGGCGGTGTGGAGTGGTGGCTCGTTTATCTACGTGCCACCTGGCGTCAACGTCGACCAGCCCTTGCAGGCGTACTTTCGCATCAACACTGAGAACATGGGCCAGTTCGAGCGCACGCTCATCATCGCTGACGAGGGTAGTCAGGTCCACTACGTGGAGGGATGCTCGGCACCCGTCTACTCGACGGACTCGTTGCACTCTGCAGTCGTCGAACTGGTGGCGTTGCCGGGATCACGCATCACGTACACGACCATTCAGAACTGGTCCAATAACGTCTACAACTTGGTGACCAAGCGCGCTCGCGCCGAAGCCGAGGCGCGTGTTGAGTGGATCGATGGCAACATCGGTTCACGACTGACGATGAAGTACCCGTCGGTCTACCTGATGGGCCCCAAAGCTTCCGGAGAAGTGCTGTCGGTCGCCTACGCCGGACCCGGTCAGATTCAAGACGCCGGCGCGAAAATGGTCCACTGTGCTCCCGAGACCACTTCGACGATCGTGTCCAAGTCGATTTCCAAGGATGGCGGACTTACGACGTATCGAGGTCTCGTGAAGGTTGAAGAGGGCGCGACGGGCGCGAAGAGTTTCGTGCGATGCGACGCGCTGTTGCTTGACGAGATGTCGACCTCGGAGACCAAGCCCTACATGGAAGTCGGCGAGCAGGACGCGTCAATCGGTCACGAGGCCACGGTCTCGAAGATCGGTGACGACCAGTTGTTCTATCTGATGAGTCGCGGGCTTACAGAGAGCCAGGCCATGGGAATGATCGTGAACGGGTTCATCGAGCCCGTGACCCGGACGCTTCCCATGGAGTACGCGGTCGAATGGTCGAGACTGATTGAACTCCA
>PKWW01000025.1 GCA_003132165.1 Acidimicrobiaceae bacterium
CGCAAGGAACGCTCCCCCGACGACCTGTACATGCTCTACACCGGTGGCACCACCGGGATGCCCAAGGGCGTCATGTACCACCAGGGCGACTTCACCCAACGGCTCCTGGTCCTGTTCAGCACGTTCGGCTTCAAAGACCCGCTGCCCGCGACTCGCGAGGCGATCACTCCCTTCGTGCGAGCCATTGCGTCCGACGGCGGCGACGTCAGCATCCCGTGCTGTCCCTTGATGCACGGCACCGGCATGTGGATCAGCGCGATGCCCACGCTCATGGCCGGCGGGACCGTCGTGTTGACCCAGTCAAGGTCGTTCGACCCCGATGAGGTCTGGAGGCTCACCGAGAGCGAAGGTGTCGGCAAGATCATCATCGTCGGCGACGCCTTCGCCCGCCCCTTGCTCCGCGCCCTCGAAGCGCGTGAGATGCGAGGCTCCCCTTACAACGTCTCGAGCGTTCGCAACGTCGTCTCCTCGGGGGCGATCTGGAGTGGCGAGATCAAGGACGGTCTCCGCCAGCGACTCTCGGCGAACTTGATCGACGCGCTCGGCTCGACCGAGGGCGGTAGTTTCGGCATCAGCGGCGCCAATCACAACGTCGGCGCGCAGACCGCTCACTTCACCCTCGCCCCCACCACCAAGGTCGTCACCGAGGACGGTCGCCAAGTCGAGCCCGGCTCGGGCGAGCGTGGGATCCTCGCGAGCCTGACTCCGGCGTTCGGCTACTACAAGGATCCCGAGAAGTCCGTACAAACGTTCATCACGCTCGATGGGAACAACTACGTCCTGACCGGCGACTGGGCGACGATCGAGCAGGACGGGACGATCACGCTCCTGGGTCGTGGATCCATGAGCATCAATACCGGGGGCGAGAAGGTTTTCGCCGAAGAGGTCGAGGAGGCCATCAAGTGTCATCCACTGGTGGAGGACTGTTTGGTCGTTGGCCTACCGGACGAACGATTCGGTCAAAGGGTCGTCGCGGTAGTGGGGGTCGCGTCACCGACACCCCCGTCATTCGAGGAGATCTGTGACTTCCTGCGACCAACACTGGCCCACTACAAGATTCCCAAGGCCGTGATCATCTGCGAGAAGGTCCGGCGCGCGCCCAATGGAAAAGCCGACTACAAATGGGCGCGCGACGCTGCGGTGGCGGGTTGACCCCTCGTGACCGGTGTCTTTCCAAATGATTGTGAGCATTCGACGTGAACGTGAGTAATCCCCTCTCCCAGCAACGGTCCCTTCACAGCATTCTTGAACACTTGGGCCAGCCGGGCTCGCGAAACCTCATCCCCACGCCCGCACTGCTCTGTGACCTGGAGTTGCTCGTCGCGAACATCGAACGCATGGCCGGGGTCACCTCGTCGGGTGGTGTCGGACTTCGCCCACACGTGAAATCCCATAAGTCGGCGTTCATCGCCCGCCTACAGCTCGAGAGAGGAGCAGTCGGACTCTGCTTCGCGAAACTCGGTGAGGCCGAAACCGTCGTCGGAGCGCTGGTCGCTGAGGGCATCGATGCGACGATCTCGGCGCTGCTCACGTCGCCAGTCGTGGGCGCTCGCTCGGCCGAGAGAGTGGTCGCGCTCGGCGAGCTGTGCGATCTCCTGGTCGTCGTTGACGACCCGAGGGGCGTTGACGAGTTGTCCAATGCGTGCGAGGGCGCCGGGCGCCGCCTGTCAGTACTGTGCGATGTCGACGTTGGTCTCGCCAGAACCGGTGTCGTCGACGCTGCGCACGCGCTCACGGTCACGGAGCGCATCGAGCGCAGTCCCTGGCTCGATTTCGTGGGCGTTCAGGGCTACGGCGGACATCTGCAGCACATCGCGGGACGGGAGGAGCGACGCGAGGCCACCAAGGATTCGACTCGACGCCTGGAGTTGGTCGTCGCCGCTCTGACCAACGTGGGACTCGAGGTGCCGATCCGCACCGGTGGCGGTACCGGAACCGCCGGGATCGACATCGAACTTGGACTCCTCACCGAGTTGCAGGCGGGGAGTTACGTGTTCATGGACCGCGAGTATCGCGACGCGCTTGGCTTGAACGACGAAGGATCGTTCGCGCAGAGTCTGACGATCGCCACGACCGTTATTTCCGCCAACCAGAAGGATTTCGTGACCGTGGACGCCGGACTCAAGGCGATGGCCAATGACGCCGGATCTCCACTCGTCGTCGGACACGAAACTACGTCGCAGTACCACTTCTTCGGCGACGAGCATGGTCTCGTCACCATGCCCGCCAGTACGAACTTTCGTCGCGGCGACCGACTAGAGCTCGTCCCACCACATTGCGACCCCACCGTCGACCGTTATGACCACCTATGGATGGTCCAAGGCGACGTACTGGTCGACGTGGTCGAGGTGACGGCCCGCGGCTGCTCTCAATAGAACGCCAGTCTCGTATCGGGTGAATGGTCCACCCAGTGCACGTTCATACGCGGGTGAGTGGTGGACCCTGGCGGACAGCTTTCAAACCTTTTCCAGCTTTTGACGGGGCTGGTCGGATAAATTGGACCGTGCGCATTCCGAGTCATAACAAGCTCTCGTTCACCAGCGAACCGTGGTGATCGGGCCCAGATGAGCAATACCGCGAAGAGCCAGAGAGATTCCGGAATTTGGTATTGCCCTTAGGTACTCTCTCAGTGTATTCTCCGAGAGATGAGTGTTCCCTTTGCCCTACTTGGCCTACTCGAACGAGAGCCCAGCCACGGATACGACCTGAAACGCGACTACGACTCCTACTTCGGACGTTCCAAGCCGCTGCCCTTCGGCCAGGTCTACGCGACACTGGGCCGGCTGTCTCGCGACGGCAAAGTTTCACCCGGAGAGATTGAGCCTGGTGACGGGCCCGACCGTAAGCGCTTCGCCATCACCGAGGCCGGAAAGCAGGAGTTCGAAACCTGGCTCCGTGAGCCGGTGGAACCCGAGCCCCATCTCCAAACGGTCCTGTTCGAGAAAGTACTCCTCGCACTCATGCTCGGTCGCTCCGCGGAACAGTACCTCGACACCCAACGTGCCGCGCATCTGCGGCGCATGCGCGAACTCACCGAGCTGAAACGACAGGACAGCCTGATCGACGCCTTGCTCGCGGATCACGGTTTGTTCCACCTTGAAGCCGACCTTCGCTGGATGGACATGACCGCCGCCCGCCTTCCCTCGCTCGCCTCGATGGTGGCTACGTGAGGGACATGGCCGCGCCTGGTGACGTTCACTCGGCGGACTATCTCATCGAGGCGCGCGACGTCGTTTACGACTTCGGTGAAACGCCAGCCCTCAGAGGGGCAAACCTGTCGATCCGTGAGGGCGAGATTCTCGCTGTTATGGGCCCGAGCGGCTCGGGCAAGTCAACGCTCCTGCACTGTCTGGCGGCCATCCTCGTACCCAAGCATGGAGGGATCTATCTTTCGGGTCAGCGCGTCGACACTCTCGATGAGAACGAGCGCAGCGCGCTACGGCGCGACACCTTTGGCTTCGTCTTTCAGTTTGGTCAACTGGTGCCTGAATTGACCGCTGAAGAAAACGTGGCGTTACCGCTCCTGCTCGCGGGTCTTCGACGGGACGACGCCCTTCGACGCGCACGAGAGTGGTTCGAGCGTCTCGGAATCGACGGGCTCGAGCGGCGACGTTCAGGGGAACTCTCCGGCGGACAGGCTCAGCGCGTAGCCCTCGCGCGCGGCCTCGTCGCGCACCCAAAGGTTCTCTTCGCCGATGAGCCCACCGGATCGCTCGACTCGTTGACGGGCGAGCTCGTGATGGAGCTGGTGGTGACCGCGGCACGCCAGGATGGAACCACGGTCGTCCTCGTGACCCACGAGCCGCGCGTCGCTGCCTACGCGGGCCGAGAAGTCATCGTCCGCGACGGCCTCGTCAACTCGCTCGTTCACGACGCTCTCGCACCGTGATCCGCTTCGGTCTTCGCCTGACACTTCGCGGCGGGAGAGAATCGCTGATCCGGCTCGTCGTCATGGCACTCGCGGTGGCCGTGGGGGTGGCTATGCTCCTCGCGACCATGGCGGCCATCAACGCATTGGGCACCCAGAACGCACGCGGCGCCTGGCTCGCTACCTCATCGCAGGCTCGTCCTCACGCGCGTCAGGAGACAAGCGGGACCTCCACATCCAACGTCGAATCGCTCTGGTGGCTCGTCAGCACGGACCAATTCGGAAGTAAGATCATCGTCCGAGTGGACGTGGCCGCCCTCGGCTCTCGCTCCTTGGTCCCGCCCGGAATCCCACGGCTCCCTGGGCCGGGCCAGTTCTACGCATCGCCGGCCCTTGCGATACTGCTTCGCTCCACGCCCGCCAGCGAACTGGGCAATCGCTTTGGCGGAACCGAGATTGGCACCATTGGGTCGTCGGCACTTCCATCACCAAGCGATCTCGTCATTATCATCGGCCAAAGCGCCTCCACCCTGGCGAAAGCTCCCGGCGCCGCGGAGATCACCAGTTTCGCGACGTCGTCGAACAATGGTGGACCGGACAGTTTGGGAACGATTGGCCTTCAAATCGTGTTGGCCATTTTGGCTTTGGTGCTCCTGTTCCCGGTCCTCGTGTTCATCGGCACGGCGACGCGACTTTCTGCTGCGCGACGTGAGCAGCGATTCGCGGCTATGCGCCTTGCCGGCGCGTCGTTGCGACAGGTCGCAGTTATCTCAGCAGTGGAGGCCGTCGTTGCTTCGGTGATCGGTGTCGCCATTGGGTTCGGTGTCTTCTTCCTCGTAAAGCCGGCGCTCGCCCATGTCCCCTTCACCGGACAGCCACTCGCCGCAGGCGACCTCTCGATCGGCGTGGTGGACATCCTCGTCGTCGTCATCGGTGTACCGGCGGCAGCCGCGATGATCGCTCGGATCGCGCTGCGACGAGTGCGAATCTCTCCGCTCGGCTTAAGCCGGCGGGTCACGCCACCTGCACCCCGCGTCTATCGGATCCTCCCCCTCCTCGCCGGCATCGCCGAGCTCGCGTTCTTCGTCGCCGTCGGCCACCCGAACAGCTCAGGTGGGCAGATCCAGGCCTATCTGCTCGGCTTCTTCCTGATCATGATCGGGCTGGTGATGGCCGGTCCCTGGCTGACGATGACGGGCTCGAAGATCATGGTCTCGCGGACCCATCGTGTACCGGTTCTACTCGCGGGACGCCGACTGGCAGACAACCCGCGCGGGGCGTTTCGAGCGATTAGCGGCCTCATCCTCGCTATCTTCGTCACGAGCGTCTCGGTCGGCGTGGTCTCAACGCTGCTCACCGATCATGGCTCCACGAGTTCCGGCACTCCTGCCAGCAGGACCGTCACCGATCAGTTCGTCTTCACTCGACAAGGCTCCGTGCCCTCGGTGCCTTCCACGGTGCTGTCCTCGTTACGCTCGATCCACGGCGTGACGGGGGTGACGCTCGTCTACGTGGCGCCCTTCGGCATGCGAACCAACGCTGCGGTGCCTATCATCAACGGCCTCGGAGGCGATATCCAGGATGGACTGGCGTCATGCGCTCAACTTGCATCGACCCCCGCGCTCGGGCGCTGTCACGCCGGTGCGGCATTGGCCGCGCTCGGCGATGACGTTGCCTTCATGCCGATCACTAAATCGGTGACGATTGCGGCGTCGACGACCTGGCCCACGGCCCACATCTCTCAAGGATTACAGGGATTGCCAGTTCAACTAATCGCCGTAGCCACCGATGGCTCGGTCTCGGCGATCGCGAGCGCCGAGACCGTTCTCGATCGAGCGCTTCCCTTCGTAAGCTCGACGAGTCTCTTCGGCGAGATCGGCGCGCAAACGTCGCAACTGCTGACCGAGTTGAAGACCGCAAGCGAAGTCGTGATCCTGGCCAGTCTGCTGATCGCTGGGTGCAGCCTGGCGGTCGCCATGGCATCCGGGGTGAGTGAGCGCAAACGTCCATTCAGCTTGCTACGGTTGACCGGTGTACCGCTGAGTGTTCTTCAGCGTGTCGTCGTCCTTGAGACAGCTGCACCGCTCATCGTCATCGCGCTTGCGTCGGCGGCGCTCGGGCTGGTCGCCTCCGACCTCTTCTTGAGATCACAGTTGGGCCTTACGTTGCGACTGCCGGGGGTCGCGTACTACGTCATCGTGCTGGGTGGTCTCGTGGGGTCGCTCACGATAATCGGTTCTACGCTGCCTCTTCTTGAGCGCATCACCCGGCCCGAAGACGCGCGGATGGAATAGGAGTCGAATGAGAGGACAAAGGGGACCGTTGTGTTCGTAACAACGACTCGTGGGCGCTGAGGGACTCGAAC
>PKWW01000038.1 GCA_003132165.1 Acidimicrobiaceae bacterium
CAGCCGCAAATCGCGAAGCCCAGTGCGTCACCCTCGTCGTACCCGCGCTGGAGAAGGGCTTGGACGATCACGTCGTCGTTGTAGAGCGCCGGAGTGTTCGCCCCGTCGCAGAGCATTGAGGTGACTTGATCGGTGAACGCATCCGGGCAGGAGCGATGCAACCTCACGTGGAAGTTCGGCTGGCGCATCCGAAGGGCGTCGGCAACCTCCAGGAACACGTAGCTCAACTCGTTGGTCGCGTCGCGGCCATCCGCGTCGACCCCGCCCAGGGTGACCGCCTGACCGCTCATCAGGCCTCCGTGCAACCTCGTCGCGGAGTCAGAGAAGACCGGAATGACTTCGCAGAGCTTGATGCAGAACGCCGCCACGAGCTCGAAAGCCCGCTCGCGCGTGAGGGTTCCCGCTGCCACGTCACGTTCGTAGTACGGCCAGAGCAACTGGTCCATGCGGCCCGGGCTTACCCCATTGTCGAGGCTCTCCAGAGTGATCGCGATCTGCGCGAAGGTCATTGACTGCAGGGCCTCGGCGAACGATCGTGCGGGGTGGCGGGGCACGCGCCGGCACGACTCAGCGATCTCGAACAACTCGCCTCGCCGCACCGGGTCATCCTCGGCCTCGGCGAGCCTCACGGCCTCGTGCGCGTAGCGCTCGCCAAATTCGGCGAGTCCTGCAGCCGCTGATTCGACGGCGTCAAGGAATGCGACTTGCTGCGAGCCCGGCGCGAAGTTCATCCGCGCCGAGCGGGCGCGAGCCACCAGACCATCGGTGCCGATCTCGAGGAGCGCGGAGTAGTCGGGAACGATATGAGCGATGCCGCCGAGCTCATTGAGGGTGTAGTACCGCGGCTTCAATTGGTCAGCCACGAGTCGGATCTTGCGCCAGGGCGCCCGATACGCCAGGTACGGGATTGATCGTCGCAACCAGAACCCCCTGATGCCCTTCAGCCGGGCCGCCTCGTCAGGATTGATCTGGAGAGGGTTGACCGCGCGCGTCGGGAACGACGACAGATCAGCGAGCATCGCGACGCCGTGCAGTTCGGGGTAAATCGCTCCCGCCACACGCTTCGAAGAGAAGTTCCCGACGACGAGTTCGTCGGCGTAGATGTGGACGCTCTTCTCGCGCAGAACCCGCCGTAATGCCTCGGCCATTCGCATCTCAGTGGACATGGACTGAGTCGTCGGGTCGCGGAAGAACGACGTCCAGATCAGCGCGCGCTCGGCGCAGATACCTGGCAAGGACTCCTGTACCGCCCGCTGCAAACGTCGGACGCGAGGCGGTACTACGCCACGGCGAATTTCGTCATTCGTAGATCTTGACACTGAGCCCTCTCTCTTCGAAGCCGCGAGCGAAGTCCTCGAGTTCGTGGCGCTCCATGCTGGCGTGCTGGAACGGTGCCAGTGGCGCGCCGAGGTGCGACTTCTTGGCCTCGCCAAAGCCGTGGTAGCCGAGCAGGTGGATCGTGGAATGTTCGTGAGCGAGGAGGAAGTCTGCGGTTGCGCGCACGTTCTCCTGGTCGTCATTGAAGCCAGGGACGACGGGCATGCGCGCCACGAGTTCGACCGGAGAGCTCGCGAGTTTCACGAAGTTAGCCAGGATCAACTCGTTGCCGAGTCCAGTGAGGCGCCGGTGGACGCCGCTGTCCATGTGCTTCAGGTCGAAATAGACGAGGTCGAGCGAGCCCAGCAGGGCCGCCATGCGTGACCAGGGGAACATGCCGCACGTCTCCATCGCCGTATGAACTCTCCGGTCACTCAACCGGGGTAGGAGCATCGCCAGAAACGACGCCTGGACCATTGGCTCGCCACCCGAGAAGGTCACCCCTCCACCGGAGTCCTCGAAGAACGCCAGGTCCTTGAGTAACTCGCGTTCTAGTTCATCGACGCCCATCCGCCGTCCCACCAGTCGGATCGCGTCATGTGCGCACGCGTGCACGCAGGCGCCACACGAGGTGCAGCGAGCGAAGTCGACCCGCCCGGCCGCCCCGAGTCTGATAGCTCCCTGCGGGCAGACCTCGGCGCAACGACCAGAATCCGTGCACCGCTCTACGAAGACGGCGATCTCGGGAGTACGCCCTAGGGCTTCAGGATTCTGACACCAGAGGCAGCGAAGAAAGCAGCCCTTGAGGAAGACCGTCGTGCGAATGCCGGGACCGTCGTGCAGCGAGAACCGCTGAATGTCCGCAACCAAGGCTTCGTCAACAGCCAGAGCATCCAACGTTCCCCCTCTTCTGTTCACATCTTCACTGTTTGTCGAAGGCGAAGCAATCACTACTTCGAGAACCTCAAGTAAACCGTAGTGGGACTAGTCGAGGCGGGCCGAAGCCGACCCCGTAAAGACGGCGACGCCAGTCTGGTTATGGGTCACCACGTCGAAGTCAGCAACGGCGACACCGTCGCGTACTTCGACCGCCGTGACGGTCGCCGTTGCCGTCAACGTATCGCCTGGCCAGACCTGGGAGGTGAACCTTCCGCCGAATTGAGTCAGTCGGCCGTCGCCGACGTAATCGGTGAGCATTCGACCGGTCATGCCCATCGTCAGCATTCCGTGGGCGAAAACACTCGGATAGCCCGCGACCTGGGTGGCGTACACCTCGTCGGTATGCAAGGGGTTGAAGTCGCCGGAAGCTCCGGCGTACTGGACAATCTGGGTACGGGTCAGGTTGTCGACGACCACCGCGCTGTGGCTGGTGCCGACCTTGATGCTCGAAGTGCTGAGTGGCATGGTCAGTCCTTTACCGTTTGTTCAGTGCGTACTCCAACGGAGCGAGCGATCACAGCGAGTTCGCCATCTTCGCCGCGGTACTCGATGACGGTTTCGCGGAAGTAGAGCAGTCCACCTCGGCGCCCCTGCTTCTCCCACGTCCTTCCGGGGCGCAGCGTGAGGGTGAGGACTTCCCCGGGGCGCACCGGGCGCAGATACTCATAGTGTTGCTCAGCGTGCAGACCGGTGCCCCCACTTCGTTCGCTACCCGAACCCTGGGTTGTGGTGGCGGGCTCGGGGTTGGGCGGCTTGCCGGTTGGTGTTCTCCCCGAGCCGAACCATGGCACACCGGGTTGGGGCCGCAGGGGGTAGTCGGGATCGTACTGGGCGCTGGCTTGGACGAAGGTCGGCGGAGCGATAATTCCGTGGACCTCTGACTCGCGCGCCTGGTCCACGTCGTGATACACGGGGTTGAAGTCGCCGATTGCCCGAGCAAAGACCATGATGTGGCCCGCCCCGATTGGGAACTGCGATGCAGTCATCTTCTCCTCTTTTCCCGCTCAGCCCGACCGACTCGCCGGTTGGACCTCGTGGTTCTCCTGGAACGAACGCGGCTTACGCAATCGAACACTCCAGGGACCGCAGATGTAGGCGCATTCGACGCCGAGCCAGCGGGACGTCACCATCCAGAATGGCATCGACGATTTTCCGATGCGCGTAATCAACCTGCTCTCGAACGTTGCCGGGCGTCGTGGCTCGCTGCGCACCCGGTTCCTCGAGCCGTTTGGCGGTGATTCGGGTAAGAATGGCCACGAACAACTGCAGGGTCTGATTACCGCTGAGTTCGGCGATGACCACGTGAAAGTCGTGAGCGGACTGGGCGAAGCCCACCGATGACAGATCGTTATCGTCGAGGGCCCGAGTGAGCCGGTCCGTACC
>PKWW01000032.1 GCA_003132165.1 Acidimicrobiaceae bacterium
CTAACCCTTCTTGACTGTCGTAGTAGTGACTGCGGACGTCGTCGTGCCCGCAGTCGTCGTCGTGGTGACCGTCGTCTGCCCCTCTTCCCACGAGCTGTGCATGAAGTTCGCCACCTGAAGAGCGACCTCGACGGAAGGCTCACTGATCGTCGCGCCGAGAGAGATCTGATCCCCAGTTCTGAGGTCTTTGGAAGACAATTTGGTGTCGAAAAGTTTGATTGGTTTGTACCAGAGCACGCCCGAGGGCTGACCCTGGTACACGGCGATCTGGCCGTTGTCGTTCGCAAGGTAGTAACTCGAATACGCGTACCAATGGATCACGACGAAGCAACCCCCGATAACCGCCGCCACGAACGCAAGGCTCACCCACACCCTCCAGGTGAAGCGGTGCCGACGCCGACTGGAGCGCTCCACCGCGACGCCGAGTCCCTCGGCGACGGGTGGCGCCACCGAGCTCAGCGTCTTCTTGATCGGCTTCGCCGCGATGTCGGCCTCGTCAAACTCGACAAGAACTACCGAGATGTTGTCGCGACCTCCGGCTTGGCGCGCCGCGGCGACGAGGTCGCTCACCGCATCGTCAATCGGAACCGGCGAACTCGCAAGTCGGGCGATCACTTCATTCGAAAGCTCATTGGAAAGACCGTCGCTGCAGAGCAGCACGCGATCACCGGGTTCGGCGATGACCGACGCGATATCGACGTCGACTGACGCATCGACCCCGATACCTCTCGTCAACTGGTGGCGACGAGGATGGGTGAGCGCCTCTTCGGGCGTGAGCCGCCCCATCCGCACCCACTCTTCGGCGACGCTGTGGTCGTCACTCAATTGGCGAAGCGCACCATCGCGAAGCTGGTAAGCGCGCGAGTCGCCTACGTGGAAGAGCGTCGGCGACGAAACACCGTGCTCATCAATGGTGAGGCCCAGAGCGATCACCGTCGTTCCCATTCCGAATCGATTCGGGTTCTCGCGGGCCTCTTGCAAGACTGCGCTGTTGGCGTCCTCGATCGCCTGGCTCAAACCATCGACCGTCGGATTCTCAAGGAAACCTTGATAAACAGCGTCAATGGTCATAGCCGACGCGACTTCACCAGCCGCGTGGCCACCCATTCCATCAGCGACGACGGCGAGCGAGTCGTCGACGAATATCGCGTCCTGGTTCGTTTCGCGTACCAGGCCGATGTCCGTTGCGGCGGCGTAACGCCAACGCGTCAACGAACCACCTCGAACAGCACGCCACCGACCTGGACGATGTCACCGCGTTCTAGGTGCACGCGACCCTTCACCAGCTCCTGGTTGACGTAGGTTCCATTCGTCGAGCCGAGGTCCTCGATTGAGAGATCGCCGTTGTCGTTGGCGACACGCGCGTGGCGTGACGAGAGATAGGTATCTTGAAGGCTTAGGTCACAGTCAGAACTACGGCCGATTGTGACCGCGTTGTCCACGTCGATCCGCTCCTTCGCCCTCTCCACCGGCTCGATGAACTCCAGTGCTAATTCCACCGACTTGCGCCGTCGCCCGGTGCTGACGTAGTCAACCGGGCGTGCTTCAACTGAAGCGACTCGAAGCACGCGCGCGAAGAAGAGGACTGCGATTGCCATCACCAGAACCTGTAGTGGGCGCACCACCGCCGCGTAGTTCGATGACGCGACGATCAGATTCAAGCGAGCTCAATTCGAAAGTGGAGCGTGCCCACCGTGATGTCATCACGAGGCGAGAGTGAGACGGCCGAGATGCGGTGACCGTTCACGAACGTTCCATTGGTGGACTGCAGGTCGCGAATTGCAACCCCATCGCTCGTGCGCCATACTTCGGCATGGCGGCGCGAGACATTCGTGTCGTTCACGACGACGGCGATATCGGGGCTTCGACCAATGACGAGCGGTTGATCCCCGATTGGGAACGTCCGCCCGTCACTGACGATGAGACGCGGCTGACTTTCACCACCCACAAACTCGGCCTTGACCGCCAGATCACCAATCTTAAGATCATCGTCGATGAAGATCTCGACCGCCACCGGACCCACGAAGCTGTAGCCCTCGCTCACCGCGTGTTGACGAACGGTCTCCTCGAGTTCGCTGACGAGTGCCTTTTGGAAGCCGTCGAACCGGGTGGCGTCGCCTGGACCGAGCCAGACACGGATCTGGTTTGGTGAAATCGGCCCCTGGCTGGAGAGCCGGCGCGTGAGATCGACCTCGCGAACGATTCGTGTACCAATCTCGACCGGCTGAAGGGCGTTCTTAAACGGGCGGGAAAAAGTCCGCTCAAAGATGCGCTCGAGGCCGTTTTCTACTTTTTTCAGAACCATGACATCTTCAACTGTATCGGTCGATACCCGACGAATGAGCCCCGAAAAATAAGGGTTCTGCTATTGGACTAATGTTGCTAGGTCTCAGGGCGAGTGGCGAAATTGGCAGACGCGCAGGCTTCAGGTGCCTGTATCCGAAAGGATGTGGGGGTTCAAGTCCCCCCTCGCCCACCAGTTGAGGTCCTTCTGGACCGTAACGATCCCGGCGCGGCGCGCACCGCCGCGACCCAGCACCGTCAACGGCGTCAATTGACACCCGTCTCGGCGCGGGTGTGCTCTTCTCCAAGCGACTCGGTTATTCGTCGAAGTTCGCCTCGCTCGCGGTGGAACTACTCGCCAACAGCTCCATGAACGCCGAATCCATCCGCATCGACGCCGGCATTCGCATGCGGCCCAAATAGTCGCAACCCTCACCACACAACATGCGCCCGCACCCAGTGCGGACGCACGTTGCTTGAGGCAGCGGGCTCAAGGGCCCGTCCCCTCTGCCACGACCTTCCAGCCGGTCGGCAACTTGGCCACGGTCACGAAGTGCGTGGGCGAGCCGGTCACTGGGTAGGGCTTGTGAGTCGCCTCGACCATGACCGCTGCGGTCGCGCTCGCGGGCACCGAGCCGACGTAGCCGCTCTTGGATCCGTCGGGATTCTTGCACCAGTGCACTCCCTTTGACTGCTGGGCCACGTTGAGCACCCACTCCTGGTTCTTATGGAACGTGACTGGTCCCAGGTGAATGGAGACGTAATACTGGGTCACCACCATCCGCACAGCCGACGCCAACGAGGCGGTCGGCGAAGTGTCGAGGGACCAACAGGCGGACAGGACCGCGACCGGTGTCACCGCGTTCGACACACTCGAGGCGGGACCGGTTCCGCCGGCATTCTTCGCCACCACGGTGAACGTGTACGAGGTTCCGTTGGTCAGGCCCTTCACGGTGCACGAGGTCGCTGACGTGGTGCAGGTCCGGTCGTCGGGCTGCGACGTCGCCGTGTAACTCTCGATGGGGGCGCCCCCGTCGGACGAAGGTGGTGACCAACTCAACGTCGCGGACGCGTCACCCGCGGCGGCGTGCACCGACTGGGGGGCTGACGCAAGCGACGTCATCGTACGCAGCGAGTAGATCAGGACGCCGACGACCACGATGAGAACGATGAGAATTGCACTGATCGCCGCCGGGCGTTGCCAGTTCGTTTCACTCATGAGTCAACACCTTCATCAACGGCCCTCAAGTGCGGTCTTAACACATCATTGAACAGGCTGAAAATCCTTGCTCTGAGGAAAGTGAAGGGAGTTATCAAACGAGTTTCGGAGTGATTTTGCATTCAAGAAGCACCACCAGTCGCTCAGGGCCGAGTCGCTCACCACGACTTGACGTCGTCGTCTGTGTGGATTTGCAGATAGGGCTCCTGGCCGCGACGGCCACACCCATCGCATGGATGCAGAATCTCTGTCCCCACATCTTGCTGCAATGGCGCTCGTCACTGCCGCGTTGCACGCTTCGCGCCATGACCAACCCACACCCCACAAGGGTGCGTGTTCGTCCGGAAGTGAGCGAGGGGTCCAAAAGGACCCCTGGGGGTGACCCAGTCCCCCCTCGCCCACTCTGTGATGTCCCAGCAATACTGAGACATCACACTCTTGAATCGGACCCTCGCTTCTGTGGACTAGTCGTGGGGTGACGTCACAGGGGTGGCCGGGAGGTCTTGGCTCAATTCGATCACGACGGTCAACCCACCGCCCGGCGTGTCCTCGAAGCGAAGTTCGCCGCCCAGCAGCGTGATGAATCCAGACGCGACGCTGAGCCCGATGTCTTCACTGGTTTCCTCCTCAAGTTGAGCCTTGGGAATCCTGCGTTCGGCCTCACGCGTGCCCGGACCGCGGTCAATGACGAGCAGTTCAATGCCGCTCGAAGTGAGGCCGGCACTAAGGCGCACAACCTGGTCCTCGGGGCTGAATTCGCACGCGTTACTGACGACGTTGGCTATTACGCGCTCGAGTAGATCCGGGTCGGTCGTGAGCAAGGGAAGTTCGTCGCTGAAGTCGACCTCAATTATGCGGCCCTGCGTGTCAATGGTCTCGATTGCTCGATTCACGAGATCGATCAGCGCCGCCCTACGCGAACGAGGGGCGACCAACTTGGCGTCGAGCCGACCAGAATCGAGGAGATTGGTGACCATCCGCGTCAGGTTGTTCACTTCTTGAGCGATGGCGTTCAAGTAATGCCTCTGTTCTGACGGGCTCCAGGACGCATTGACACGAAGCAGTGCGGTGACGCTGGTCTCAATCTTCGCGAGCGCTGGTCGGAGATCGTGCGAGACGGTGCGCAGCAGGCCAATCCGTAACGCATCCGCCTCCGCGGTGGCCTTGAGCGCCGTCGCTTCCCTGGCCAGCTTTTGCGACTCGAGTCCGGCGGCGATGCGTCCAGCAAAGGCGGTGACGAGTTGTCGGTCCTGGGTGTCGAGCTTCGCTCCCGTCATGATCAGCACCGTCTCGTCGTTGACCTCAAATCGTTCATCCGCATCGGTATTCGACACCGGTTCGCCACTGACGAGGTCAGTAACCCATTGATCGCCCTTCTTCTCCAGCAGCGCCACCGTCGGCAAGAGGAAGACGGCGCGCAATGAATCGAGCAGCGGTATGAGTTCCTCACGGGTCGTTGCGACTGTGGCGGCGGCTTTGGCGAGAATCTCCGCTTCGGCGCGCGCACGCTGTGCATCATGAGACCGGCTCGCAAAGCCAGTGACGATGAGGCTCGCCCCCACGGCAAACACTAAAAAGGCGATGATCGCCACTAGGTCATCGGGCCGGGCGACCTCCAGCGTGTGCAGGGGTTTGACGAAGTAATAGTTCTCCAGACCCGACGAGGCAATGGCGGCGACTACGCCGACAGCAACCCCACTCCAAGCGGTGAGCGCCAATACAGCAACGAGGTAGACGAGGAACACCGTTGACAGCGAGAGGCTGGAGCGTGCTTCGGACATGACGAACGTGAGCAAGGGAAGCAAGACCGCTGCTGCGCCCAGACCCGCCGCGAGCCGTCTGAGCGATATCAACGAGGTCCCAGCCCCGCGCTGGTGGACCTTCGCGGGCTGGGGCGCTGTAACCGAGATGATGTGGACGTCGAGATCGCGAGCCTGTCGAAGTACGTTCTCGACGACCCCAGGTATGCGCAGAAGCCTCCGGCGGCGGCTGGAGCCGAGAACGATCTGTGTACCTCGCTCGGCTCGGGCGAAGGCGACCAGAGCGCCCGCGATGTCCTCATCCACAACCTCGTGAAACGTTCCTTCGAATTCGGTAACGAGGTCTCGGGCGAGAGTTGTGTCGAGGTCATCACGGTGGGCTTTGCCCGCGTCCACTACGTGCACGGCTAGCAATTGCGCGTGATTTCTCGCCGCGATCCGCGCTGCTCTGCGAAGCAACACCTCATCGGCCTCGCTACCCGTGACCGCCACAATCAGCCGTTCACGGGTCTCCCACGCCCCTTTGATGTCGTGCGCGTCGAGGTAACTCTGCAAGGAGTCCTCGACCCGATCGGCCAGCCAGAGCAATGACAGTTCACGTAACGCCGAGAGGTTTCCTGAGCGGAAGAAGTTGGAAAGTGATGCGTCGATCTTCTCCGCAGGATAGATATTTCCGTGGGCCAGTCGCCGCCGCAACGCCTCGGGCGTGATGTCGACGAGCTCGATCTGTTCGGCGCGGCGAACGACAAAGTCCGGTACCGTCTCTTGTTGCACGATGCCCGTAATCTTCTCGACGACGTCGTTCACAGACTCCAGGTGCTGGATGTTCACCGTGGTAATGACGTCGATGCCGGCGTCGAGCAGGGCCTCGACGTCTTGCCACCGCTTTTCGTTCGCGCTGCCCGGAGCGTTCGTGTGCGCGAGTTCGTCGACGAGCGCAACTTCCGGATGTCTCTTGAGTACCGCTTCGAGGTTCATTTCCTCGAGGTGGGCGCCGCGATATTCAAACGTCGTGCGAGGGATCACCTCCAGATCGCGGAGCTGGGCATCGGTCAGCGGGCGCTTGTGGCTCTCTACGTACGCCGCGACTACATCGGCCCCTCGCTCGCGACGACGAAATCCCTCGTCGAGCATGCGGTAGGTCTTGCCCACACCGGGTGCGAGTCCCAAGTAAACGCGAAGGTGACCACGTGACATATGGAAATTATCGCCGGTGGAGAGAGCCGACGGGCTCATGGCTAGCGCAACGCTGATTCTTACGTGAGGAGACAGTGCGTGCGAAGTGGCCATCGCGTTCGGAACCGAGAGGTGCGAGACTGTGCCGGTGTTCGAATCGATAACTACCAGCTCGACTTGTGGGCTGACTCACGTGAGTGCCCTGATCTAATCGGGATTTGCTGGACTCGGACCCATTGTGCGCCATTAGGATCCCGCCGCAGAGTGCTCGTCACGCAGCAGCGCCCCGACAAGATTGGCCATTGAGACAGCCACGACTCGCCGTTCGCGCGAGATAGCAAGGCCGGGTGTCGGAGTGAGAACGAATCGCCCCAACGTCTCTCCACGCCATTGGCAAAGAACCTCCGCCTCCGGACCGGGAATTCCAATATCCTGAGTTGGCCATTGAAGCCCCACGTGGACAACGTTGCCGCCCGAGCGAAGCTGCGCCGGTGGCGGCCCGGAACTCTCAGTCTCGAAATGACAAGCCCGCAGTCCGAGGAGCTCGACGAGCGAATCCGCAACATAGTGAGTCACCGTCGACGCCTTCGTCGAGCCCGCGCAGAGTTCCGTCACCTCGTGCAGCATGGCGACGAACCTGGACTCTTCACCCGCGGCGCGCCGGTGGCGTCGGCTCCGAGCGGCAACCTCGGTGACGATCGCCCCGACCACCACGATCGAAATCGTCGTCTCCAGGTCGGGTCGATGGTTGATGGTGAACCGCTCATAAGGTGGCGTGAGGAAGAAGTCGAACCAGAGCGCCGCCGAGAGCGTCGCCACCACCCCGCTGAACCGGTTGCCCAGGATTGCAATCGTCTCGATCAGCGCAACAAGGCACAGCGCCGCACCGACGTTCGTGAACGAATGTCGAAACGGTACGAAGCCAGCCGAAAGGCCGAGCGGCAGGAGCAAACCGGCGAGGGAGGCAAGTCGTGCGCGGTGACGCTTGACGCAGTTGGTCGCATTCTTCACTTCGCGACGGCCCCACTCACCGCTTCGGGGGCACGCCATCGCGTCACGGTGCAACGGGTCATGATCCGCTAACCCAACTTCGCGACAGCTTCGTTCAGCTGGAGCACATCGATGTAGCTGCTTCCGAGGAAACCCAATTCGGGACCGTGCGTCTCCTTGCTGATCAGCGCGCGCAGCCGCGACGGCGAGATGCCGGTGGCCTTCGCGACCATCGGAATCTGGACTACCGCGTCCAGTTGGGAAATGTCGGGGTCGTAACCGCTGCCGGACGTGGTCACCAGGTCGATCGTCGGGTCGACACCCAACTTGTGCCAGTAGGCGACCAACTCCTTGGTGTCGGCGAGGAGGACCTTGGACCGCGGACCCAGGTTGGTCGCCCCGGACTCACCGCTCACGCCGTTCGCGACCAGGGGGTTGTCGCCACCGGACACGTTGTCCTTGGGGTTGGCCGCGTAGGGACCGGTGTCATCGGGACGGCCGTGGAACCACTTAGGACTTGACCAGTTCTGGCCAATGAGCGTCGAGCCATTTGCGGTGATTGATCCGTCGGCCTGGCCCTTGAAGAACAGTTGCGCCACTCCGGTACCAGCGAAGGCGTAGACGAAGCCGAACACGACCATGCAGATTACTGCCATTACTAGGGAACGGCGGAGATGTACGAGCATTTGAAACTCTCTCTTAATAGGCGTGCAGCGAAACGAGCACGAGGTCAATGAGCTTGATAAAGACGAATGGTACGAGGACGCCGCCCACGCCGTAGATCCAGACGTTGCGCCGAAGTATTGCCGCCGAATTCGCGGCGCGGAACTTTACGCCGCGCAGGGCCAACGGGATNNGCGCATGACGTTGAGCGCACCCAACTGGTGGTACTTGACCGCAAAGAGCGCCGGAATGATCGCGAAGTACTTGGCGATGTCGTTGGCGATCGAGAAAGTCGTCAGCGAGCCTCGGGTGATCAGCAGTTGCTTGCCAATTTCGACGATGTCGATCAGCTTCGTCGGGTTGGAGTCGAGGTCGACCATGTTGCCGGCCTCCTTGGCCGCGGTGGTCCCCGTGTTCATGGCAACACCGACGTCGGCCTGAGCGAGCGCCGGTGCGTCGTTGGTCCCGTCGCCGGTCATCGCGACCAGCCTTCCGCCCTCCTGCTCCTGCTTGATGAGGGCCATCTTCGCTTCGGGCGTGGCTTCGGCGAGGAAGTCGTCGACACCAGCCTCCTGAGCAATGGCAGCTGCCGTCAACGGGTTGTCGCCGGTGATCATCACCGTGCGGATGCCCATCTTGCGCATCTCCTCGAACTTCGCCTTGATCCCCTGCTTCACGACGTCCTTCAACTCGATGACGCCAAGGATGTCCGGTCCGTCGGTCACGGTCAATGGCGTCGAGCCGGCTCGAGAGACCCGCTCAACGATGGCGTCGAGGTCCGAGGGAATCGCACCGCCCTGCTCGCTCACCCACCTCTTCACCGACTCTGCGGCACCTTTTCGAATCTGGCGCTGACCCATGTCGAGCCCCGACATGCGCGTCGTCGCCGTGAAGGGCACGAAGACGTGGGACGGGTCAATCTGGCGTTCGCGGATGCCGAAGTTCTCCTTCGCCAGCACCACGACCGAACGGCCCTCCGGCGTCTCGTCGGCGAGCGACGCCAACTGCGCGGCGTCGGCGACCTCCTGCTCCGTGTGCCCCGTCACCGGGAAGAAATTCGCCGCCATCCGGTTGCCGAGCGTGATGGTTCCGGTCTTGTCGAGCAGCAACACCTGCACGTCACCCGCCGCCTCAACGGCTCGACCACTCATAGCGAGCACGTTGCGCTGGACCAATCGGTCCATGCCCGCGATACCAATCGCCGACAGCAGCGCCCCGATCGTCGTGGGGATCAGGCAGACCAGGAGCGACACTAGGACCACGACCGAAACCGTGGTCCCGGCGAATCCCGCGAAGGGATCGAGGGTGACCACCACCGGAATAAAGACGATCGTGAGCACCGCCAGCAGAATCGTCAGGGCGATCTCGTTCGGCGTCTTCTGCCGGTTCGCCCCTTCGACCAATGAGATCATCCGGTCGATGAACGTATGACCGCGTTCCGCGGTGATCCGCACCACAATCCGGTCGGAGAGCACCTTGGTCCCGCCGGTGACGGCCGAGCGGTCCCCTCCGGACTCGCGGATCACCGGTGCCGACTCTCCGGTGATGGCGGACTCGTCGACCGACGCGATGCCTTCGATGATCTCGCCGTCAGAGGGTATGACGTCGCCGACCTCGCAGACGACCAGGTCGCCCTTCGAGAGGTCCGCCGCGGGCACCAACTCCTCGGTGCCGTCGGGGCGGAGCCGGCGGGCCTCGGTTTCCGAACGCATCTTACGTAGCGTGTCGGCCTGGGCCTTGCCTCGACCCTCGGCCATCGCCTCGGCGAAGTTCGCGAACATGACGGTGAGGAAGAGCCAGATGGTGATGGACCAGGTGAACGTGCCCGGGTGGGTGATGGCCTCGATCAAGGTGATGACCGATCCCACGAGGACGACGAACATCACCGGGTTGCGCGCTTGAACCCGAGGGTCCATCTTCTTGAACGAGTCCCTAAACGCCTGGCGAAGGATCGCTCGGTCGAACAGGCCACGGGACTGCGCGACGCCGTGCGGCGACGACTCAGAAGTTGGCTGGGTGAGGACAGTAGACATTAAAAGAACCTCGCGTGGCTTAGTTGTTCGAGTATGGGTCCGAGGGAGAGGGCGGGGAAGAACGTCAAGCCGCCGATGATGAGGATCACACCAATGGTGAGGCCGACGAACATCCCGTTATCCGTCCGGAAGGTGCCGAGCGACTCCGGCACGACGTTCTTCTCGGCGAGCGCACCCCCGAGGGCGAGCACCGGGATCATGATGCCGAATCTTCCGATCAACATATCGATGGCGCCGATGATGTTGTAGAAGGGCGTGTTACCGGTCAGCCCGCCGAAGGCGGAGCCGTTGTTGTTGCCCTGGGAGGTGAGGCCGTACAGGATCTCGGAGAATCCGTGAGGACCCGCATTGAGCGGTCCCGCCCTGCCCACCGCCAGCGCCACGGCGATCGCGGTGAGAATGAGCACGGCGATCGGCATGACGAGCGCGCCCAGCCCGGCGAGCTTGACCTCTCTCGCCTGGATCTTCTTGCCGAGGTACTCCGGCGTTCGCCCGATCATGAGTCCTCCAATGAAGACCGCAATGATGGCGTAGAGAAGCAAAGTGTAGAGCCCAGTGCCGGTGCCACCCGGCGAGACCTCGCCCAGCATCATGCCGGTGAGCAGTCCCATCCCGCCGATTGGCGTAAAGGAGTCATACGCAGCGTCCGCCGATCCGGTTGAAGTCGATGTGGACGAGATGCCGAACAGCGCGGTCGACGTGTCGCCGAAGCGGACCTCCTTACCCTCCATGTTGCCGACGGTCGAGTGGATGCCCGCGGCGGCGACCGCCGGGTTGTTCTGGTGCTCGGCGAAGCTGGTGAAGCCGACCCACACGCCGAAGAGAATGACCATCACCGACAGCAGTGCCACACCGTGACGGATGCTGCCCACCATCTTGCCGAAGGTGTAGGTGAGGGCAACCGGAATGGACAGTATGAGCCACATGGAGAGGAAGTTGGTGAGCCCAGTCGGGTTCTCAAAGGTCGTCGCGGAGTTGGTGTTGAGGAACCCTCCTCCGTTGGTCCCCAGCTGCTTGATCGTCTCCATGAAGCCGATCGGACCGCGGGCCAAGGTCTGGGTCACCTGGTTGAGCACGTCGTGAATGGTCGCCGTGCCCGCCAAGGTCTCGACCGCGCCCTGCGCAACGAAGACGATGCCGAAGAGGAAGGCAATCGGCAGCATGATGTAGAAGAGGCAGCGCGTGATGTCGATCCAGAAGTTGCCGATCGTCTTCGAGTTGCGACGTGAAAATCCTCGGACGATCACCATCGCCGCGGCGATACCCACCGCGGGCGAGACGAACTGCTGGACGGTGAGCGCACCGATCTGGGAGAAGTACGACATCGTCGTCTCGCCGCCGTAGTTTTGCCAGTTCGTGTTGGTGACAAAGGACGATGCGGTATTGAAACTGAGAGCCGACCCGACGTTGCCAACGTGTTGTGGATTGAGTGGCAGCGATCCCTGAATGCGAAGGATCACGTACGTGAAGAGGATCGAGACCGCGGAGAAGATAACCATGGCGCCGGCGTAGCGCTTCCACGTCTGCTCCTGCTCGGGATTCGTGCCAAGCAATCGATAGACGGGACGTTCGACGAAGCCGAGGAAGTGCACCCGGCCGTCAAAGACGGCCGCCATATAGGAGCCGAGGTACCGCCACGTGAATCCCAGCGTTACGACGAGCAGGACAAGAGTGAGGAAGAAGCCCATTAGAACTTCTCTGGCTTGAACATGGCGTAGCCCAAATAGAGAAACATGACTACCGCCACGCCTAGGAGGATTCCTTGGGTTACCGTCATACTCGGTCCAAGATTCTTATGAGCCCGAGCATGGCGAGTGTGAACCCGACGATGCCCAGTATTGAATAGATGTCTGCCATGGGCCCAGTCTTCTTGGACGGGTCTCAACAAGTTCTTAAAAGGCAATCGATCCCCTTAATAATTTCTTCATTCGTCGCAGCGGAGTTGGGCCTCGAACAATGGTGGAAGAATGGGGTGGTGCGCGGACGCCTGACTGGCCTGACGGTGGGAATCGTCGGCACGCTGGTTCTCGTGTTCGCCCTGGTGCCCCTTCGCGGTCAAGTGGCAGTCGCCACGGTGACCTTGATCTTTATCATTCCGGTAATCATTGGCGTCGTGCTCGGAGGGCTCTCCGCCGGACTCGTGACGGTGGTTGTCGGGGCGCTCCTGCTCGACTTCTTCTTCATCAAGCCCTACGGAACGCTCTCGATTGGCTCGACCCAGAACTGGACCGGCCTTGCCGTGTACCTGATCGTGGTCGCACTCGTCGCCCGAGTGGTCTCCAAGCTCAACATTGCGCGCGTGGACGCTCGCCGCAGTACACAAAACATGCGGCGGGTTTACGAGTTGTCAGAACTACTGGTTCACGAGCGGTCTATCGACGACCTGCTGGTCACCATTGTCCGTGCAGTCCAGAACGTCTTTGGTTTCGACGGAGTCTCCCTCTTCGTGCTCGAGAACGACGAGTTGAAGATGGCCGCTTCCGTGGGCGAAAACCTCACTAAAGCCGAGCGTGCCCAATTGGATCCCCGATCAGGACTATCGGTGAGCATTGCGACCGCCCGTAGCGCGACCGGTGAGCTTCGTACGGTGGCGCTCTCGTCCTCAGGGCGACCCGTGGGCCTACTGGTGCTGAAGGGCCATTCAATCTCTGATACCGACCGGGACGTTCTCATCACCTTCGCCAACGACGCCGCACTCGCTATGGAGCGAACCCAGCTCCGAGAGTTGGCGCTCAGGACCACGCTCCTCGAAGAAGTCGACCAGCTTCGTCATGCGCTCATGGGAGCGGTGTCGCACGACCTGCGTACGCCACTGGCGACCATCAAGGTCGCCTCGTCGACCCTCGTCAATCGGGTGAAGCATCTTTCCTCCGACGACGTGCACGAGCTCCACGAACTCATCGAGATCGAATCTGACCGCCTCACTCGTCTCGTGACGAATCTGCTGGATATGACGCGAATCGAGGCGGGCGTCTTAAAGGTTGAACAATCCTCGACCTCCGTTCAAGAGTTCGTGGACGAGGCGGTCGACATCATGGCGACGAGTTTCGGGAGTGACCAGATCAAACTAGACGTGGCCGATGCCCTTCCGCACGTGAGTATCGACCGGCTACTCATGGTCCAGGTGCTCGTGAACCTTCTGGATAATGCTCATCGCCACTCTCCTCGGGGCGGCACTGTCACGATCAGTTGTCGTCTCGAAGAGGGCAAGGTCGTGGCGTCGGTGTCGGATCAGGGCTCGGGCGTGCCCGAGAATGAGCGCCACGCCATCTTCAACCGGTTCATCTCGTTCGACACCGGAGGGAGGGCCGGACTCGGACTCACGATTGCCCGCACCTTCGTCGAAGCCCACGGCGAGGACATCTGGTGTGATGACGCCGAAGGGGGAGGGGCCCGGTTCTCGTTTACGATGGTGCCCATCGTCGAGTCAACAGTGAAGGACCACTCGTAATGGCCAAGGTCCTCGTCATTGATGACGACAAGTCGTTGCTCCGAGCCATGCGCCTGGGCCTGAAGTCAAGTGGCCATGAAGTCGTGACGGCGCAGACCGGCGCAGAAGGCATCAACCAGACCGCCATGAGATCACCCGACGTCGTGATCTTGGATATTGGGCTACCTGACCTCGATGGGCTCGTCGTCTGCAAGAGGATTCGCCAATGGAGCGATGTCCCCATCATCATCCTTTCGGCCTCTGGAGCGGAGAACCGCAAAGTTGATGCACTGAATGGCGGGGCCAATGACTACGTCACGAAGCCGTTCAGCATGGCCGAACTCGAGGCTCGAATACGGGCCGTCCTTCGAACCAAGAACCAAGAACCAACGAGCATCGACAGCGCAATGGTGCGCTGCGGACCGCTCGAACTTGACCTGGTGCACCACGAGGCGTACCTCAACGGTGAAAGGGTCTTGCTCACGACCAAGGAGTTCGAGGTCTTATCCTTCCTCGCTCGCAACGCCGGGCGCACGTGCACGCACCAAATGATCTTGAGCGGAGTCTGGGGGGTGGGCTACGGCGAGGAGGCCCAGTACGTGCACGCCTACGTGCACCGCCTTCGCCAGAAGCTGAATGACGAGTCCGGCGAGATCATCCACACGGTGCCGGGCGTGGGTTACCTACTCTCGACGCCAGACTGACAAGTTCGACGCGGTCTCGCCTCCAAACGTTCGCAATTCCTCCTGAACGGATGAGCGAGGAGTGCGAACCATCGAGACACCGAAAGAACCTGTGACTTTGGACACGCGACAATTGAGCAACACGTATCTAGCATTGACGAATATGGAAAACGGCCGTTTCTACATCGCCAGGGGTTTGACCCGTGTTCGGAGTGGACCTACAACGAAGGCTGCGGTGATACGTCCTGGCCCGGACGAACGGGTGCCGCAATCGCAAGACTGACCATCACTCAGGTTCCAGCCAACGGCGTCGATGGAGTTTCTCGAAGATTCTCACCGGCTTGGGTGTTGGCGATTCTTACCCTTATGGGACCTGGTTTGATGGTCATGCTGGCCGACACGGACGCGGGAAGTGTGGTGACCGCAGCGCAGTCGGGCGCTAAGTACCGCTACGTGCTGGTGCTTCCCCAACTACTGCTCATTCCGGTCCTGTATCTGGTCCAGGAGATGGCCGTTCGTCTGGGCTTGACGACCCAACGCGGCCACGGAGCCTTGATCAGTCAAGTGTTCGGGAGACGATGGGCCGGTCTGTCGGCCGGAACGCTCTTCGTAGCGTGCGTCGGAGCTCTGGTCACGGAGTTTGCCGGTATCGCCGGCGTCGGAGAATTGGTAGGCATTCCCAAGTGGATCACCATCAGCGCCTCGGCTGGAGCACTGATCACACTCGTCCTCTTGGGCCGCTACCGGAGGGTTGAGCACATTGGCCTCGCCGTCGGAGCGTTGGAACTGCTCTTCCTGCCGGCCGCCCTGGTCTCGCATCCTCACGTGGGCATGATCGTGGACGACATGACCCATCCTCTGGTCATGAGTGGCGGCTTCATGACACTGCTCGCCGCCAATGTCGGAGCGGTGATCATGCCGTGGATGATCTTCTACCAGCAGGAAGCGGTCATAGACAAGGGTCGACATGGTTTGGACCTCCGATCGGCGCTACGATCATCGCGACTCGATACCGCGACGGGCGCGGTGGTGACCCAAGTGATCATGGTGGCGATCATCATCGCATCGGCGGCAACACTCGGCGTCTCGCACGTAGGGAAGTCCCTTGGTTCCATTGGGGAGATTGCATCGGCGCTGACGCCGTTCCTAGGTCGTCGCGAGGCGATTGTCTTCTTCGGACTCGGTATGGTCGGAGCATCTGTGGTTGCCGCGCTCGTGGTGACCCTCGCGGGCGCGTGGGGAATCTCGGAAGTCTTCGGGTGGCGTCACAGTTTGAACGACTCGCCGACCCGGGCGGTCGGCTTCTACGCCTTGGCTGTCGCGGGCACGGTCACGGGAGCCGCTCTTGTCCTGGTTGCGCCCAACCTCATCAACCTGTCGGTTGACGTCGAGGTCTTGAATGCCTGTCTCCTGCCGATCGTTCTCGGCTTCCTGCTCGCGCTCGAGCGTCGCGCATTGCCACCAGCGATGCGGATGCGTGGTGTGCGCAGGTTCGTCACCTACCTACTGACGATGATCGTGATCGCGTTCGGAGTGATCACCGCTGTCACAACACTGTGGGGCTTGCGCTAGAGAGCGACACGTTCCTCGGCAATACGGACATTCCCGGCACGCCTTGAGATCCAACGAACTGCTCGGCAACGGTGAAGACGTTTCGCGGGTTCCACGGAATCGGGGAAACCTTAGAAGCGCCGCCGGAATCCTCGCAAGAATCTTGTTGGTGGGTTGTTCGTGAAACTGTCCTGACCCGCTGATTGGCGAGTTCAAATTGAGAACTTTCCTCCAGGAAGATCGGCGGTTTCAACCGGAATGGACGTACGAAAACCCTCGGAATCCGCACTTGATGCCGCGCCCGCAGGCGCGGCATCACAACGGCGACGATTCGCAGACTAAAGAAGCTTCTTCGTCGTCTTGATGAATGCCAGCAGTGGCTTAGACGCCGTGGCGGTTGCAGGGACCGTGAAGGTCAGGACGATGTAATTACCAGCAATCCATGCGTCAAGACGAACGCTTGAGGCCTTCGCGGTCGACCCGAGCCCGTCCTCCTTACCGCTGCCCTGATCGAGGTAATCGCTCACGCCCCCGACCGGCGTCTTGATCATCGCTCCGGCCGACTGCTTGACGAGGTACGCCATGTACTTCGCCGTGGTCAACGCGGGCTTGGACGAACCCTGAGCGATCACGGACAGCTTCTTGATGTCCGCGGGGCTCACGCAACCAACGACCAGCGCCTTCGATCCGAAATCGATGGTGGTACCGAGCGCGTTGGCCGAGTTGGCCGACGCCTTCGTGTAGTTGTACGGCGTGATCTTCGGCGTCGCCGCGCTGGTGAACCCATCACTCACGACGACCGCCTTGGTGAGGGAACTACAGGAGCCGACCTGCGCCGCTCCAGCGCTCGTCGCAACACCCGCGCCGACGACCAGCGAGCTCGCCAACAAGACCCCAGAAATTCCCGTTGTAATTACTTTTCCTCGACGCATGCAGCACCTTTCAATATCTTCTATCTGTATCGTCCCAACCGTGAACCGCTAATGCGACCCCGTAACTCGGACGTGTTGAGACTAGGCCTGCTTCTTTCAGAACAGCATGAACGCAACGTAAGAATCTCGACATCCGAACTCCCGAGAGGATGCCCACAGCGTCATGGGTCAATCGCGATTTCGATTCTTGCGGACTTATTACGCCGGTCTCGGAGATTCTTCACTTTGACCCGTCAGAGTAGTTACACCACCGATGAAAGGAATTCTCATGTCAGCACTCTTGGTGCTCTTGTTCCCCGCCCTCGGCTTCGCCGGCGCTGGTTTCATTGCGCGAGCGTTCTACCGGTTCGAAGAGACGCACCACGGCGCTGAGGTCATCGTCATGGATCATGACCTCGTCGACTTCGAACTCATGACGATGCTCGACGTGGAGACGCTCACGTCAAGTCGGAGCTAAGAGTCCGCTCGCGACTTCGAGCGTAAGATTCTCGTAACTCCCTCGTCGATCCGGGTTGTCATCGCACAGCCACCGGTACATTGAAGCCATGTAACGTCGTGGGCTTCTTGGTTGGATTGCCAGCTCGTTCGGTACGATGATCGGTCCCTCGGGGCAATCACCATTGTCGGTGGCGGCGTCACGAACCGTCCGTCGTCATCGATGATCCAGGAGCCTTGGCCCACCACTCCGCGTTACATCGCTACCAGTCAATGTTTTGATGACTATCAAAACATTCTCCGCTCATCAATGCGTAAATTTGTCGCCAGTCCCCAGATTCCAAGAGGGATTAGCGTCTGTTCGTGACCGACTCTGTCCACCACTGGGACGAAATCTTTGCCACGAAGAGTTCGAGCGACATGAGCTGGTTCCAGGTGCGCCCCACGAATTCCATCGCGCTCTTGCGCAAGTGGGCGAAGCCGACGATGTCGATCGTCGACGTCGGGGCGGGTACATCGACGCTCGTCGACAACCTGCTCGTCGAAGGTTGGCGCGACGTGAGCCTGCTCGACGTCTCCGCCGAGGCGCTTGATCGAGATCGGGCCCGTCTCGGCGATACCACCGGCAGGCTTTCCTTCATCGAGGCCGATATCTGCTCGTGGCACCCATCTCGCACGTACGACGTCTGGCACGATCGGGCCGTCTTCCACTTCCTCGTCGAGCCTGATTCGCGCGACCACTACGTCGCGCTCGCCGCGGACACCGTCAACCCCGGCGGTCTGATGGTGCTCACGGTCTTCGCTCCGGAGGGACCGACTACCTGTTCGGGACTTCCCACTGCTCGCTTCTCGGCGAGCGAACTCGCTGCACTCTTCGAGGTGGCGTTCTCTTGCGAGGATTCTGGTGTCGAAGAACACGTCACCCCGTTCGACACGTCACAATCGTTCACTTGGATCGTGCTGCGCCGCAAGTAGGCCACACCCGAGGTTTTGGTACTCGACAGAAACGTGGAAATTACTCCCTTCGGTCGGACAAAGATAGGGGTATGGGCCCAATTGACGCCGACCAGTTCGGTCTGATCGCGCGCGAACACAGCCCCGCCATCGGTAATTATCTGCGCCGGCGCATGTATCCGCTCTCAATGAGCGACGTGGATGACCTGGTCGAAGAGACCTTGATCATCGCCTGGCGACGCAGGAACGACATTCCTGCCGGCGCGGAACTGCCCTGGATGATCGGAGTCGCCCGCAACGTGCTGCGAAACGCACGCCGCTCGCGAATGCGGCGCAGCAACCTCGAATCATCACTCCGCGCACAGCCGAACGACGCCTCCGCCGAGGACTACGTCGTCGCTGACGCGTCCGTTCGCGACGCCCTCGCGAAACTCAGCGACGACGACCGCGAGATCCTGATGCTCAACGCGTGGGACGGCCTCGACATCCACGCGCTCGCGACCGCCCTCGACGTGACGACCAACGTCGCCGCGGTGCGACTGACGAGGGCGCAGGCCCGATTTCGTGATTTCTTCGCATCGGTGGAGGTTCGGTGAAAATCGCGACCGTTCCGATACAGAAACAAGAGAGTAAGGAGGTTGGGTATGAGCATCATTGACGATCGACTCCGGGCAGCCGACCCCGTCGCCGGGCGCCCCTACAGCCACCCATCACTCGACAGCGTCGTGGCTCGAATCACCACTTCATCTCAGCCCGCCCTTCGAAGCCAGTGGGGCGCGTTCAAGTTGCGGATGGCCTCAGCTGTTGGCGTTGCTTCACTCGTCACAGTGGGCGGGATCGCACTGCTGCAGGGTTCGGTGCCCAGCCTGCAAATCTTGTCGCTGGATTCGACGGTCGGCGCGAGCAGTCAAACCTTCGCGGCCACGGCCACGACGGGAACAATGATGATCTACGAGCGGCTCCAGTTCTCCGCCAGCCCCGATCTCACCGCCCCCACGAACGCACCCGCCTACAAGTTGAAGATCCCGAGTAACGGGGGTGCGGAGTTGGCCCGATTGGCGGGCATCTTCGGCGTCAACGGACCGATTGCGGCCAGCAACGGGGACGACTGGGCGATGACCGGCTCGAACCAGAGCACCTTGTGGTACCAATCGAGCGACGGTATCGGATCGTGGTCGTACAACGCTGTCGGCACCTCACCGGTCACCTCGGTCGACGGCGGTGTTTCAAGTTCGACGGTTCCGAGCGACGCGACCGTCGAGGCAGATGCCCAGCACTTGATGGGCGAGTTGGGCTACGACTACACCGTTGGAAATCCCTCTTCCTTCTCGACGCAAAGCATCACGACGACGACGGCGACGACGTACGAGAAGGTCGTGAGTTACGACGTGGTCGTGCAGGGCACACCCACCGACCAAACCTTGCAATTCGCATTCGACGGATCGAACGACCTGGTGTCGGCATCGGGGCCAGCCTTCTACGTGGTTTCTTCCACGAACTACCCGCTACAGACTCCGCTTGACGCCGTGGCCACGCTCAACGAGCAGCAGGCGCAGCGCTTCGCCACTCATAGCGGCATCGCGGTACAGGGCGCCGGCGCGACGTCGCCGCCCGGCAAAGGCTCCCCCGGCTCAACCGGTTTGACGACTCCGACCGCGCAGGTTCCTCCCACGGTGGATGCGACGATAAATGCCACCACCCTCCACCTCGCCGCGTACAGGCTCGCCGACGGCACATTATGGCTCGTCCCCGAGTACCTCTTCACTGGCGATATTGACAACACCGCCGGGTCGACTTCACCGAGCTCTTGGAACGCGATCGCCATCGATCCCTCGTATGTCCGTCTCAGCAACACCGCATTGGGTGGCATCACCAACTATTGAGGGGCAACCAGAATAAAATTGTCCGGGCGACATTCGAGAACCAATAATATGAATTATCATCACTAGATTGCCCACTCGGGCGATACTGGGACTCTATGGATGACGTGACCAACCTGACCCCGTCCCAGCGTCGCGACTTCGTACTTCGATCATTGGGCCGCACTCCTGACGATCAACTCGAGTTGCCGGGCGACGAAGAACTCGGGCGCGTCAGCATCGTCCACGGAGCGACCGCCGAAGTGATTTCGTGCGATGCGAACGGCGAAGAGGCCACGCGCACGTGCACCTTCTCATCGAATCTGAACCCCCGACCCGTGGCGGGAGACTGGGTGGGATTGCGGGAGAGTCACGTCGTGAAAGTTCTCGTTCGAAGGAGCGCGTTGCGACGCCCGGACCCCAACGGACGCGACGTACAGGTGCTCGCCGCAAATCTCGATTTGGTTCTTCTCGTCGTTCCGATCAACCGGGGCCTGAACATCCGGATGTTGGAGCGCTTCGCCATCATGGGTTGGGAAAGCGGAGCCCGCCCGTTCGTGGTACTGACCAAGGCCGACGGCGCCAGCGACATCGACACCCTGTTGAAAGAAACCAAGCTCACCGTCCCCGGGGTCGACATCCTGACGACGAGTTCGCAGAGCGGTGAAGGCATCGAGCTACTTCGTGCGTTGCTCCACGAGGGCGTCACCGCGGTCATGCTCGGTGCCTCGGGTGCGGGCAAAACCTCGCTCCTGAATGCGCTCGAGGGAAGTGAGGAAGTCACTCGCACGGTCAATCGAAGTGGCGAAGGCCGCCACGCGACGACGACCCGAAAGCTCTACCGACTTTCGAGCGGCGGGGTGTTGCTGGACATTCCCGGCATTCGCCTGCTCGATCTCCTGGTCGGCCAGGATGGCGTCGAGGAGACCTTCAGTGATATCGGCGAACTCGCTCAACACTGCCGCTTTAGGGACTGCAGCCACCAGGGTGATCTCGGCTGCGCGGTTCAGGCCGCCGTTGAGCGCGGAGAGCTCTCGGCCCAGCGCCTCGAGAACTGGCGGTTGATCCAGACTGAACTCGCCCACCAAGAGCATCGGCGAAGTCCCGAGGAGATGGCGGCACAGCGCAAGCGTCTCAAGTCCGCGGCGAAGAACACCCGTAAGAAGTAATTACGCTCGGCGGCTATGGGGACCCGGTCAACCAACAACTTCGAGACAGCACGGCAGTGGGCTGACGAACTACTCGGCCCAGGGAGCCCCGTCGCCTTCTTCCTCGCTCCCGCCAGGTTCGTGTCGGCAACGAGGACGCGCGACTCGCTCTCAATCACGCTCGGTGACGATGAATCCTTCGGTATGGCACTCGGACCAGCACCGCTGATCAATCCCCGGTGGGGACGGTTCTTCGTTGGGGAACAATCGACAGCACAGCTGCCTGATCACTATCGTAAAGTCGACCGCTGGAATTTCTACTCACTTGACACGAGTGCGTGGACCGGGGGTGCCCGCGCGCGCATCGTGATCGACGACGATGAAGTATTCGAACTACTGAGAAACGACGCGCCCGATTCGTCGATATGGCCTGGGAACCCCGAAATCGTCCACTGGTACGCGATCCGTGACGCCAACGCATCCCTCGCCTCGCTGGGCGCTCTTGTCCAATGGGAGTCCGGCTATCACGTGGTGGCGTCGATCGTCACTGCGCGTAAGCACCGAGGAGAAGGCCTCGCCCAGCAATTGACCCGTGCCATTGTCACCGCAGCGCAGGAAATGGGAATCCAGTGGCTTGGTCTCGGTGTGAGCAGTGAGAATTCCGCTGCTCAACGCGTCTACGAGATGACTGGTTTCGTTCTGCGCGCCAGGTTCACCGTCTACGTCGCTGGCGAGCACGATCCGGACTTGAGCACCGTGTGACCAAAGATCTCTGCCAATCAATAAGGTGTGATCAGTCTGATGGAGGAATGCGACCATGAAAATCCTGATAGCCGGTGGAACATCCTTCGTCGGGCGCGCCATTGCGTGGTCGGCCTCGCGCGAGGGACACGACGTCACCGTCATCAACCGTGGTGTGACGCCCAATGACCTTCCCGACTCCATTCACCGCCTGATCGGCGACCGACAGGGTGACCTGTCGTCACTCGACGGTCACCACTTCGACGCCACCATCGACACCGTCGCGTACCGTCCCGGCGACGTGACGAATCTCGCTCGAGCGCTCGGCGAGCGCGGCGGTCACCACATTCAGATCTCGTCGGTGTCGTCCTATGAAGAACCGCCCTCTCCGGGCGGCACCGAGGCGACGATGACGCTGCGCCACGATCCCAGCCTCGACCCGCAGACACCGGTTACCGACGCGACCTACGGTCCACTGAAGGCCGCGTGCGAGCGGGCGGCTACTGACCTCTTTGGCGAGGGGACGACGTTCGTGCGTCCGACGTTCGTGATCGGCTCACACGATAAAACGCTGCGCTTCCCCTACTGGGTCGAGCGGGTCCGTCGCGGTGGGTCCGTCGCAGTGCCCGGCCCACGAGACAACTTCATCCAGTACATCGACGCACGCGACCTCGCTGATTTCGTAGTCGGCGTCGCCGAAAAGACCCTGCTCGGCTCGTTCCACACGGCGGGCCCCTTCCCCGCCGATCACTTCGTCAACATGGTCGAGACCATCGCCCGTCTCGTAGGACCACCGAGCACCCAGGTGATCGAGGTCAGCCCACAATTAGTCCATGAGCAGGGATTTGATGACAAGTTCCCCCTCTGGACCGGGTCCCAGAGTGAGAACATGCTGAGCGTCGACAGCTCGCTCGCGTTCGCGAACGGCCTCACGCTTCGCCCGATTGCGGAGAGCATCGACGACGTAGTGGCGTGGTGGGCCAATCGCGACTGGCCGTCGCACTGGCTCACGAGCGAACAGGAGTCGTCGCTCCTGGCGGCTTCGTAAGAGGCCGCGACGAACTCAGCGGCGCTCGATGAGATCCATGTAGTCGTCGCGCCAGAGGTCGAAATACTCCTCGGGCAGCAGTACGGCGTGCGTGGGGTGCAGCGCCTCAACGAACTCGCGCTCGTGGCTCACCGCCACGATCGTGCCCTTCCACTGGTTCATCATGACCCCGAGTGCTTCGACACTCGCGGGGTCTAGGTTGTTCGTCGGTTCGTCGAGCAGAAGTAGGTTCGCGTCCGACGCCGCAAGGATGGCCAACGCCAACTTCGCTCGCTCGCCACCCGACAAGGTACCCGGCATCTGGTGCGCGGCTGATCCCTTCAGGCCGAAGGCGCCGAGCAGCGAACGATGCTGCACTTCGGTCTGGACCGTCGCATTCTCCAAGTGGTCGAGCACGGATCTCGAGAAGTCGAGTTGTTCGTGCTCCTGGGCGAAGTAGCCAACCTTGACGTTCGCACCGAACTTCACGGTGCCCGTCTGGGCCCCCTGCGTGCCAGCGAGACAGCGCAGCAGCGACGACTTACCGGCGCCGTTCTTACCAACGATGAGAATCCGATCACCGCGTCGGGTGATGAAATTCACGTCCTTCAAGACGTCGAGTGTTCCGTAGCGAACGGCAACGTGCTCGACCGCCATGGGCACATCGCCACTCCTGGGCGGCGCGGGGAGCTTGAAGACGACCTTCTTCTCCTTCTTCGTGACCTCGACGCGGTTGTCCACCAGCTTTTCGACTTTGCGGTCGAGGACTTTCGCGAGTCGGGCTCGAGCGGCGGTCTGGCCGCGCATCGAGTCCGCCAGGTTCTTCATCCGGCCAATCTGTTCATCCTGATGAGCGGCCATCTTCTCTTCGCTCAACCGACGGGACTCCTCCTGTTCGAGGAACTTCGTGTAGTTGCCCTTGTACTCGCGCAGCTGGCCGTCGCGCAACGCCAGCACGCGGTCGATCGACTTGTCGAGGAGGGGGAGGTCGTGACTGATGACAAGCACCGTGCCGCGGAAGCGTTCGAGTTCGTCGAAGAGCCAGCGCTTTGCCGCCTTGTCGAGGTGGTTCGTCGGTTCGTCGAGCACCATCGTCTCGGGCTGTTCGTAGAGCACGCGCATCAGGTCGATGCGACGCCGTTGTCCTCCCGAGAGCGAGTTGAGGTCCTCGAGGAGCAGGTCCTCTTCGAGCCCGAGTCCCGCCGCGAGGCGCCCGACTTCGGATTCGGCTTCGTAGCCGCCGCGCTCGCGAAACGCCTCTTCGAGCGCCGTGAAGCGCTCGATGGTCTCCTCAGTGGGATCCTTCGCGAGCTCGTGACGGGCGTGCTGCATGTCGGCATCCAATTGGTCAAGGCCGCGCGCCGACAGCACGTGTGAGAGTCCGATCGGCTCGACGCCGAGTCCTCCCGGAACCGGCTCTTGGGGTAGGTGGCTGACCTTCCCCTGATGCTGGACATTGCCCGTGACGCGAAGATGCTCGGGCTTGTAGCCGAGCAGAACCGAGAGCAACGTCGACTTCCCGGCGCCGTTGCGCCCGACCAGGCCCACCTTCTCGCCGTTGCCAACCGTGAAGGAGACCGGTTCGAGAATACGGCGTGCACCAATCTCTATACCCAAATCCCGGACTATGAGCATTTAGCGGCCTAGCAACTCAGCGGCGGCAGAAAGTTCGTCTCGGAACTGGGGGTGGGCAATGGAAATCATTGCTCGTGCTCGTTCTTTTACCGTGAGCCCTCGAAGGTCCGCGTAGCCGTATTCGGTGACGATGACACCCGTGAGGTGACGTGGAGTTGTCACGACGGAGTGCGGAGCCATATCTCCAATGATACGGGTCTTTAGTTGACCATTGACCACGGCGGTCGACTGCAGGCAGATGAGCGACGTGTGTTCGAGCGAAAGACTGGTCCCCTCCACGAAATCCGTGTGTCCACCAACGCCCGAGTACTCGCGGGCCCCGATGGTGTCCGCGATGATCTGGCCCTGCAGGTCGACCTCGAGGGTTGCCACCAGATGTCACACCTCTACGTAAAACTACGAAGTAATGAATTTAAGGGAGTGGGCAGACCTTCAGGGGATACATCCCCAGACCGCCTACCGGTGGTTTCGAAAAGGAACATTGCCAGTACCCGCACGTCAGATTGGTCGATTGATTCTGGTGGGCAATCTGGAAGCCCCGCCGTCGAAACGTGGGTCGACTGTTATATACGCACGCGTCTCTTCTGCCGACCAACGAGGCGACCTCGATCGCCAAGTGGCGCGAGTGAGCGCCTGGGCTACGTCGCAGGGTCATTCGATTGATCGCGTGGTAACCGAAGTTGGTTCCGGTCTAAACGGGAAGCGACGTAAATTGCTCGCCTTGCTCGCTGATCCATCCGTGACGACGATTGTGGTTGAGCACCGTGATCGCTTCGCCAGATTTGGTTCCGAATACGTCGCTGCATCGCTCCAAGCCAGCGGCCGACAATTGGTCGTGGTAGACGATGCAGAAGTCGATGACGACCTCGTTCGTGACATGACTGAAGTGTTGACGTCATTCTGTGCTCGTCTCTACGGTCGTCGTGCAGCCACACACCGAGCAGCCAAGGCGCTCGCTGCGGCTCAGGAGTCGGTTGATGCCGCGTAGGTATTCACCGTCCGAGGGCCAGGTCATCCAAGCCTTCACCTTCGCGCTCGACCCCACGCCCGAACAGTCGGCTCAGATCGCCCGGTTCTTCGGGGCTCGCCGCAAGGCATTCAATTGGACGCTCGCAACTATCACCGCGGATATCGAGCACTACCGCGAGACCGGTGAGTCAGCTACCCCGCCTTCGTTCTACTCCTTGCGCAAACGCTGGAACGCAGAGAAGGACACCGTCTGCGTCAACGACGAGACCGGCGAGGTGTGGTGGCCCGAGGTCTCGAAGGAGGTCTTCGCCGACGGCGTGCGCGGGGCCAGCGGCGCCTACTGGCGCTGGCAAAAGTCGCGCTCGGGCACGATATCTGGCCGTCGCGTGGGCTTTCCCCGCTTCAAGAAGCGCGGGCGTGACCGGGACCGGTGCTCCTTCACGACTGGCACCATGAGACTGGAAGCCGACCGGCGTCACCTCACCTTGCCGGTGCTCGGGACTATCCGCACGCACGAGAACACCCGACGCATCGAACGGCTCATCGCACTTGATCGGGCCAAAATTCTTGGGGTCACGGTCTCGCGCCAGGGAGAGCGCGTTGTTGCGGCCCTGCGGGTGAGTGTCGCTCGTCCCCAACAGGCCAACATCGCCCAACCTGACTCCGTGGTTGGCGTCGACGTGGGGGTGCGGAGACTGGCGACGGTCGCGACGGTCAGCGAGGTTATTGATGAACTCGCCAACCCGAGGGCCCTTGAACATCGACTCAGCGAGCTGCGCCGGCTCCAGCGTCAACGGGCTCGTCGCACCCGCGGTTCGCGTCAGTATCGAGAGAGTGCCGCCAAAATCACGCGCCTCCACGCAGAGGTCGCACACCTTCGCCACCACACCATCCACGTCTTCACCACCGATCTCGCCAAGACCCACGGCGTGGTGGTGGTCGAAGGACTGGACGCGGCGTCATTGCTGCAACAGAAGGGTCTGGCCGGTGCGCGCTCGCGCCGAAGGGGGCTTTCTGACGCAGCATTGGGAGAGATCCGTCGTCAACTTCGCTACAAGTGCCCTTGGTACGGGTCACGTTTGGTTGAAACTGACAGGTTCTTTCCTTCTTCAAAGACGTGCCACAACTGTGATCACGTCCAAATAATTGGTTGGTCCGAACACTGGATCTGTGATGGATGTTCTTCTTCGCACCAGCGCGACGACAACGCCGCTATCAATCTCGCCCGTTGGGCGA
>PKWW01000033.1 GCA_003132165.1 Acidimicrobiaceae bacterium
TGCTTGACCCAGTTGTAGATGGCGGCGGTCGTGACGTCGAGATCGTGAGCAGTCTTGGTGACCGACCAACCCGATCTCACGAGTGCGACTGCTCGCCGTCGAAACTCTGAGGGATAGGACGTTGGCATGATTTGAGCCTTTCACTTAGGCCCAATTTCAACAAACAGAAAGGTAACAAAACCCAGCGCAGCTCACTCTTCTCCAAGGGCCGATGAAGAGGGCGTGAATTTTTTTCGTGGCTCTTGATTTGCTCGATCATGACCAGGATCTGATGAGTTGCCGGACGATGCGTACCCAGCGGCCGCGCGGACGGGGAAGGGACATGGTGGATTGGCAAGTGGATGGAAACGTCACCATCGCCACCACGCGGCTGTCGCGACGCACTATCGGACTGAGCGACGTTGACTGATTGGGTTTCAACTCGCGGCGAGCGCGTCCCAGATCACGTTGCCAATGTCGAAGCCCGGCTCTACGAGACCTCGACCGAAGCAACTCACGTCGGCGCGGCGAAGCATGAGCGAGCGGTAGACGCCGGCGGCGCGAATGTCGCCAGCGAGTTGTGCTCCGATGATCGTGCCGCCGCGTAGATAGATCGAACGCAGCGCGGAGCCCGACTCCCAGCGAAGCACGTCGTCGGGCTGGTCAATGGTGCCCATGGCGACGATAGGAATCCCTAGGTGTTTGAGACTGTTCATAGCTTCGGCTCCGTCGTACGTCAGATTGGCGCCGAGTAGGTTGCTCGCCGCGATCTCGCCTTGGGTGACTGCGTTCGGGAAGATGGCGTGCACGAATCGCTCGCCCGTGAGCCAGTCGCGAGCTTCGGCGACGTCACCCGCCGCGAATATCCCCGGCACCGAGGTTTGCAACGTGTCATCAACGTGAATGCCCCAGTCGGTGACGATAGGCGAATCCTTGAGGAATTCCACGTGCGGCTTCACCCCGGTGGCGGCGATGATTAGATCGGCCCTAAGGAGTTGGCCGTCGTCCAAGCGCACGCTGTTCACGCTGGGCGACCCGACGAAGGCTTTCGCCTCCACGCCGAGGCGAAGTTTGACGCCACGCTCGAGCAAACCGCGTTGCGCAACGGCGGCGGTGACGGTGTCGAGGGCTCGCGGCATGATCCAGGGACGCCGGCCAATAATGGTCACGTCAACGCCGAGGTCAGCGAGCAGCAGCGACAGTTCGACGCCGATGAAACCGTTACCGACGATGAGCGCCGTGCGAGCTTCGCCCCGTTTCACCCGACCGATCAGTTCGTCGGCCATACGCATGGACTTGAAATCGAGAACCCCGGGCAGTTCCGCACCCTCCAACGGCGCGTTGAGCTTGCTGCCCGACGCGATGATCAAGCCCTCGTAGGGAATCCGAGTGTCATCACGCAGCACCACCTCGTGGTTGTCCACGTCGATCGCGATCACCGCGGCCTCTCGGCGCTCGTCGATCCCTCGGCGCTCGGCCACGTCCGTGCCCTTCCAATAGAGCGTCGTGTCGCGCCCCGTGAGGAAGTGATCGGCCATGGCGGCGGGGGAGTACGGCGGGTACGGTTCGGTCGACAGCGCGACGACCGAACCGGTGGGATCGTGGCTGCGCAGCGTCTCGGCGGCGGTGATGCCCGCCGGTCCGGTTCCGATGATCACGGCGCGCATCAGTGGCTCACGACCATGTGCTCGGCCGAAGCGAACACGTTCGGATCTTTGTTCAAGAGCACGCTCGATAGACTTTGCAGAGCCGTGGCGAGGGGCGAGTCATCCAGTAGGTTGCCAATGGACGGTTCGCTCACGAGCACGCACTCGTCAAAAGGGAGCTCGGTGATCGATGAGAACTCGAAGCCGCCGAGGCGCTCAACGCACGACAGGGCGCGCGCGACGTCACCATCGTTTCGGCACTGGTTGACGACCAAGTCGATCGTCTCGATGCCCAGTTCTTTCGCCAGACGGGCAGTCTCCAAGCCGACCTGGACCGAGTTGAACGTCGGCTCAACCACCACGAGGGCCCGGTCGAACCCACGAGCCAGGGCGCGCCCGAAGTGCTCAACGCCGGCGTGAGTGTCCATGATGACGACTTCGCCCTGGCGCAGGCGCATATTGGCAATGGCCGCCGCGAGCAGGGCGTTCTCAGGACAGAGGCAACCTCCCCCGGCGCGTTGCACACCGCCCATGACCAAGAGACGTACCCCGTCGGGCGCGCTGACTGCGAGGCGGTCAACGACGTCGGACGTGTCGGGATTGAGCCGTAGCATCGCGCCCGAGCCCTCGCCGGGCCGAGCGCCCGTCTTTTCTTCGATGTAGTCCGCGCTCGACGCCAAGGGCACCACCCGGGCCATGGAGGCTACGTCGATCCCCAGCGTCGCTCCGAGGTTACGTTGCTCGTCGGCATCGATAGCGATGACCTGGGCGCCGAGGCGAGCCATGGACCGCGCGAGCATCGCGGTCAACGTTGATTTGCCGACGCCACCCTTGCCGACCACCACGACTCGGACTCCCCGGTCGAGGTTGACTTCAGACGCTGACTCGTGGGAGCCGCATGTCCCGCACACGTTCTCAACTCCCCACCGTCGCGCCAGCGGCCGCAAACTCGTCGTCACGAATATCTTCGGACGCGATGAACGTAAGGCCCAGTCCCTGGCGCTTCGCCTCGATGTGGCGGCGAATGAGCAGCGCCGCCTTGTACGGGTCAGGCTCGACGGCGAACTTGGCGCCGACCACGTCATCGAGGCCACCGGCCAAGAGGTTCACGACGTTGGCGCTGCCGAAGATGGGCGGCTGCACGCCGAGCACCGTGGTGATGCCCGAACCGACGACGTAGGCGCCAATGGCGACCGCCTTCTCCGAGTACCACTCCGGCGCCGCTCCCGCGAGCGGCAGGCTGTCGATGTCGACGCCTATGGCGTTGGCGAGCGCCGCGGCCAGTTGCATCACCCGGCTGTTGTCCACGCACGAACCCATGTGCAGGACGGGGGGAATGCCGAGCGACTTGCACACCGCACCCAGTCCCGGACCGGCGAGATCGGCGGCGGCGGGCATCATCTGGCCGGCCTTGCCGTTGGCGACGGCGGCACAGCCGGTAACGAGGACGAGGATGTCGTTCTCGATCAACTTGCGGGTCAACTCGATGTGCTCGAAGTCCTGAGCCAACTTCGGGTTGTTGCAACCCACGACCGCGACGGCACCTCGAATCGTCCCCGCGACGATAGCGTCGACGAGCGGCTTTGGTGTGCCGCCCAGCGCGCCGAGGATGGCCTCGACCGAGAAGCCCCCCATCATCTGGACCGGCGCCACGGGAATCCGGACGCGGTCGCGGTTGCGATCGGGGTAGGCCTCGACGGCCATGCGAACAATGTCTCGGGCAATCTCGGCGCCTCGGTGGGGATCGAACGAGACGTGCGTGGCACCGGGAAACTTCGCCTTGTCCGACGTCGAGATGACCTTGGTGTGGTAGCACTTGGCGACATCGACGACCGAGGGCATTATGCACTGGTAGTCGACGACCATCGCCTCGAGCGCGCCGGTGACCAGCACCAACTCTTGCATGAGGTGGTTGCCGGCGATGTGGACGCCCTTGCGCATGAGCATCTCATTACCCGTGCAGCAGAGGCCCACGATATTGATGCCGGTAGCTCCGTAGGAGCGGGCGAGCTCGACGAGTTCCGGGTCCTGGGCCGCCGTGACGACGACGTCGGAGAGAAGCGGGTTGTGTCCGTGCATGGCGATATTCACCTGATCGACCTCGAGCACGCCCAGGTTCACCTCTGAGGTCACGGGCGTCGGAGTGCCGAACATGATGTCGGACAACTCGGTCGCGATCATCGAGCCGCCCCATCCGTCAGCCAAGGCGGTGCGCAGACCATGCAGCAGCAGATTCACGTAATCGTTGTCGACACCCATGTGGGTGCGGTGCATCATCTCGACGTTCTCGCGGTCGATGCCGCGCGGCGTGATGCCGAGGCCCGCCCACTTCTCACGTCGCAACGCGGGAACGCGTTCGACGAAGGAGAGCGATCCTTTGGCGGTGCCGTAGTTCGCCATCAACTCGTCCGCGAGATCGATCGCCACCTCGTTGACGCTGCGACCCTCGGTGGCGATGCCGATCTCCTCGGCGATCCGGCGCAACTTAGCCTCGTCGGTCACCTGGTAGCCGCTGGTCTCACCGTGGGCCATTGCGCTAAAGACTTCGAGGATGTCGCGCCCGTGGTCCGAGTGCGACGACGACCCCGCGGCGATGGCGCGACCGAGGTTGCGGGCCACGATCACGTCGGCATCGGCGCCGCAGACGCCCTTTTGGGGTCCCTCGCCGAAGGGATCGATGCGACACGGGCCCATTGCGCAGTTGCGGCAACTTAAACCCAACTGGCAGTAACCACACTGCGGTTCTTGGGCGTGCAGCCGGTCCCAGACGGTCTCGATTCCCTCCTCGCGCGCTCGATCGATCATCTGCTGTGCGTCGTCGTGAATCGTGAGTCGGCCGAGTAGCCGCCCGCCATCGTAGGTCGTGCTCATGACGTTCCTTCCTCTCTTGTCGTGCCGTCTAGCGCCTGGGAGCCTTCGCCGTTCCCGTTCTGATCCGCGCGCGCGCCGTTCTGGCGTCGGCGACGAAGCCACGCCCCCTGGGCCGTGTCATTGACGCTCACCCGGGCGGCGCCAAACGAGCGCCAGCCCGCCAGGGGATCACCGTTAGGAGTCACGGTCGGCGTTGATCCCATCGCCGCCAACACTGCTCCGGTTTCGCGAAGTCGACCGCCCGCCATGAGCTCGTTGATCTCGCCGTAGACGAGAGCATCGACCTTGCAGCTCTCGACGCACGCTGGCACTTCGCCTCGACCAACGCGCTGCTCGCAGCCGTCGCACTTCACTGCGACCGCGGCCTCGGGGGTGAGTGCGCCCGCCAGCGGGTGGAAGGTCAACACGTCAAAGGGACACACCACCGCGCACATGGCGCAGCCAATGCACCGCTTCGCGTCGATCAATACCAAGTCGCCGCTGGCGTCACGGCTGATCGCCCCCGTCGGACATACGCGTTGGCACGGCGCGGGATCGCAGTGGCGGCACTTGTTCGGATAGGCCGTGTCGGGCACCGGACCGGCTTGGACGTGCACTCTCTTGCGCGGAAGTGGCGCTTCACGAAAGGCCAACGCCAGATCCTGGCTGGCCGAATGCTCTACGGCGCAGGCAATTTCGCACTGAAGGCAACCAATACACCGTTCAGGGTTCACGAACACGGTGCGCATCATCGACCACCTCCACTCGAGGCCCTCGTCGGGCAGCGCCGCTAGTACAGCCAGAATGCCCCACGAGGTAATTGCCCCAAGTCTGACCTCGGCGTGAGGACTTGATTTATTCACGGCTAGGGGAGCAAGTCCTTTTGTGATGGCGGCGGTACTCGAGTTCGACGAGACCGCACGACGTGGCACCTACCCATCGGACGAGGTGACATTCTGCTCTAGTAGCGAAGCGCGTTTACAGTCTGTGACGACGGGCGTCCCGCCTTCAATCGGCAATGCGGGGCTACCGCGTTGCGACTCTTCGCGGTTCGATGGTGCTCGCCGCGAATCTCGCCCCGGGTGCTCCACGAATTTGAGCGGCGCTAGATCTTGAGATTGGCGAGCGACCGGATGATCTGGTCGTTCCTCGGGGCATCGGGAAGTTGATGGGCGTGTTCGGCGCGGAACGCGCCGAGCATGTACGCAGCGAATCGTCGCCAGGTTTCGGGCGCGACCTCGTGCGTGGCGGCCACGACGCCGGCATTGGCCAACAACAGCATTGGAACGTCAGTCAAGACGAAGTCGGCACGACGTGGGGCAGTTGCGAGTCGCGGTTCAGTCGCTCATTGGCTCGACCCTTGAGGACAAGGCGGAGCTTCCCAAGTGAGTGCGACGCCAGGGACCCCCCAGGAGGCGCGGCTGGGCCTCGTGCTCGGTGCCGGTGCCGCCCTCGGGGCAGCGCACGCGGGTGTCGTCGAGGCCCTTGACGAATCAGGCGTGCACTGCGCGGTCATTATCGGCACGAGCGCCGGGGCCATAATCGGTGGCGGCTACGCGGCGGGCCTCACCGGAAATCAGTTGACTGGATTAGTCCTTGCGACACAGTGGAGCGAGTTTGCCCAGTGGCACCCCAACCGCCGCTGGGGACTAGCGAGACTTCGACGCTCAGTTGTCGCGGCCTCTTCGTCGATTGATCGTCGTATCGCAAGCGCAACCTGGACGGGTGGCTACTACAGCTAGGGGACAAGTGGTGGGCGAGGAGACAGCCTTGCCTACGAATGTTCCGTGGCTGGGGGCCGCCTCACGCTCGTCGACAAGAACAGCAGGAGCGCCGCGATAGCGCACCCGGAGGCGAACGAGAAGGTGGCCCAGGCTCCAACCGTTGACCACAGCACGCCACCGATGATCGACGCCAACACCAGACCAGCGCTAATGACTGTTTGCAACAGTCCGTAGATGCCGGCGGCTTCATTCTGATCGGTGATGAAACTTCCCACGAGGGCCCGCGACACACTATCGGTAAGCGCGATGTACAGGCCGTAGATCGCGAACAATACCCATACACCCATCGCTGAACGGTTGATGGCAAACCCCAAGTAGACAATTACGTAGATGACCATTCCGACGATGTAGACCCGTTTCGGGCCAAGTCGATCGGCCAAGATTCCTGCGGGTGTTGACGCCACGCTGTAGACCACGTTGTAGAGGACGTAGGCCAGGATCACCAAGGAGATACTCAGTCCGACACCCTTGGCTCTAAGGATAAGGAAACTGTCCGAGCTGTTGCCGAGAGCAAACAGTCCGCTGGCGAACAAGAAGATACGCAACTCTCGAGGTAGCGACCGGAGCGTGAGCCTCGGTGTGGCGACGGCGCTTTCGATGGCCGTGCCGGTCTCCGCCACCGGTTTTCTCGTTTCACCGCTCTTGGCCGCCGGGGCAATCTTGGTCAAAGCCTCTCGTACGAAGGAAACCACGAGAACGGCGATGACCGAGGGGATGAAGGCGATGTACAGGACCGTTCGAATGTCATTGCCAAAGGAGTGCAGGAGAACGAGGGCAAGCAAGGGCCCGGCGACTGCGCCAGCGCTGTCGAGGCTCTGCTGAACCCCGAACACCAGGCCGCGATTCTTCGAGTTGGAAGCGCTTAGAAGCAGGGCGTCGCGCGCACCGGTGCGCACGCCCTTTCCAAACTTGTCCAGGAGCCTTCCCACGAATATCAGTCCCCAGGTAGTCGACATCGCTACGACGACCTTTGATGCTGCAGAAGCCAAGTAGCCATAGAAGACAAATGGTCGCCTTCTCCCAAGTCGATCTGACCAATGACCGAAAAGGACCTTGAATCCAGCGGCCGCGCCCTCGGCCACTCCGTCGATCAGACCCAAGATTGCGACTGGCGCGCCGAGTACTTGTGTGATGAAGATGGGCAATAGTGGGTAGAGCATTTCACTGGCTATGTCGTTAAAGAAACTGACGACGCCCAGTATCCAAACTGAACCAGGTATCTTCTTCGTCGAGTTGCGTCGTGGCATTCAGGTCTTCTATCTCACGTCGGCGACGCGAAGCGAGGTCTCCACGGGCTGGAGCGAATGGCGTCATTGCTCATTGCCCGTTGATGCTACTGACGGACATCGCTCAGCCGCGAACACCAATTTGACGACCCCTGCCTCACGTCGTTGTTAAAACCACGACTTTCGGGGCTGGGCGAGAAGAAAGTCGCTGGTGACGGGTCCGAGTGAGTTGGTCGACACTGGCGGAGATTTCAAGATTCTCAACCTCGGGTTCTGCAAGCCGCTGTGCTTCAGAGAACGCCATGGCTTGGTTGATTGTCATGAATGACTTCTTCTACGTTGCGCGTACTCACATTGAACCGCGCTGACTGTCGTGCCTGACCCGACGGCGTGCAGTCGCCGCGATCTCATCCAGAGACGCAGAGATGTTTGAAAGCTGTCCGCTAAGGCTCATCACTGTCTGAGGATCCACTACTCCGACAGTTGGGAGGCCTCCACTTCGCCACTCCTGCGCACGGCCCGAATAAGTCCAGGAAAGATGAAGCGGTGAAATGGCAAGAAGGCGTACCAGTAGAGGTACCCGGGAAGACCGCGCGGGTCGAAGAACGCGGTTTGCTCGATCCGGGAACCTCCCTGGTCGGGGAGGATCTTGAACTGCAGCCACGCAGTTCCCGGGAGTTTCATTTCCGCTCGCAGGCGAAGGAGATGGGGACGATCCAGCGCCTCGACCCGCCAGAAGTCCAGGGGTTCGCCGACGCGCAGTTCGCGGGGGTGTCGGCGGCCGCGGCGCATGCCCACTCCACCGGACACCCGATCGATCAACCCCCGAATTTGCCACAGAACGTTCCCGGCTGGCCATCCGGCGTCGCCGCCGAGCGCGCACGCAGCGTCGAAGACAGCTTCGGGCGCCGCTGAACTAAGGATCCGATGGCTGTCGGACAGCATGCCTTCGTGCACCGCCAACTGGCGTTCCGGAGTCCCGTCTGCGCTGAAACTGGCAAGGCTTGAGGCCCACGTGGTCTCGATCTCGTCGCTCGCCATCCGGTTGAGCGCCAGCTCCAAGGCGGCGCGGTAACTCATTGGCCGAACGTTGAACTCACGCAGGGCGCGGTCATCTTGAACTACCAAGTCAGTATGCATGCCGGCGATGAGAGGCTGCGCGATGGCGTACGGGATGGGCGTGACTAGGTCGATGAACCTACTGCTCCATTCGGGGTGGGGCACGGGTAAGACGAGGATTCGGCGATGGAGCCCGCGAACGCTGGCGTATTCCAGCATCATCTGCCGGTAACTAAGGATGTCCGGGCCGCCGATCTCGTAGACGCCCTCGGCATCAGGGCGGTCGAACGCTTCGAGGAGGTACTCGAGGACGTTGCGGACACCGATCGGCTGGCAGTGGAAGTCCACCCATCGGGGTGCGACCATGATCGGCAGGCGCTCAGTCAGGCACCGGATCATCTCGAAGCTCACTGACCCCGAACCGACGATGATTGCGGCGCGGAACTCAATGACCGGCACTCCGCAGACCGCGAGGATTCGGCCTACCTCGTGACGCGAAGTCAGGTGATCGCTCAGGGTCGCGGCCGAGTCTCCCAGGCCCCCGAGATAGATGATCTTGGTGACGCCCGCACGCTGTGCCGCCGCCGAGAAGATTTGGGCAATCTGGCGGTCGCGTTCGCGGAAACTGCTGCCGCTCGCCATCGAATGCACCAGGTAGTAGGCGACGTCGATGCCCTCCAGCGCCTGACGCGATGCCTCTTCGTCGGCCAGGTCACCTTGGATTAGCTCCACGCCGGGCCAGCGGCCCTCCAAGCGACTGATGTCGCGGGTCACGCAACGGATATGCGCGTTTCGTCCCTGCAGCCTCTCTACCAGTCGGCCGCCTATGTATCCGGTCGCGCCCGTGACCAGAACGTGCGCCTGGCCCACGTCACCGTCGTCGTCGCCGTTCACCCGCGCCCTTCTCGAAACTCATTGCATTCGTCCATAACTCAACTTGATACCTCACGCGATGGGCGGCACCAGTGCCGAAGGTCCTTGGTAATCCTGCGGCGCGTGGGTTCGCCTTGGAGAGTCTGCCCGGTTGATTCAATTCATTCTTTGAACTCGGCGAACAGTTGGAAAAGGTTTGAAAGCTGTCCGCCAAGGTCCAGCAGAATTTCCTGACACGGGTGTGATTTCGTAATTGGCGTTCGGCGCTTTCGACAACCAAACTGGCACATCGGATATGCGCGGGGTGTCGAGGTCCCAGGGGCCCAAACGCGCTGAGCGCCCCCTCTAATATCGTCTTGTCCTGGTGGCACCCTTACAGCCCATTGCAAGGAAACGCGAGGCGCCCGAAAGGTGTGCCGCCAATCCTTACTGTTAATGAGCGACTTTCGTCACCGCACCTCGATAGAAATACACGCGGCCGGTTTCGGCACCACCGACGATAATTGTCTTGGCGTCGGACGAGATATAGACGTAGCCCGCTTCTCCGTGGCCCCAGTCACCGGCCGGTCCCGGCAGCTTCGCCGACCAGATGAGTTCGCCAGTGCGCGCCACGTAGAGAGCCAGCTGGTCACTGTTGCCGCCGCCGTTCGTCGCTCCTTGCGGACCCAAACTCGGCTGCTCGAACAGCACGTACTTACTGCCGGAGAAAGCGACCGCATTCGAACTTGTCGCCGCGGCCCACAACAGACGTCCACTGCGGTTGTAGACCGCGGTGCCCAAATCGTTGCCGGTGGCGTTGGCGGTGGCCGCCAACTGCTCGTCGGGCGAGATCACCGAACCGAAGTCAGTGTTCACCACCGCCTGTTGCCAGAGGATGGTGCCGTCAGATGTCCGTAGCAGTGTCAGCGCGAAACCGGTCTTCGCGGTCAGCAGTATGTCGTGAGCCGAGACTCCCCAGAACAGCGCCCAACCGCCGACGTCCGTCTTCCATATCACCGCGCCATTGGTGGGGTCAATGGCGTAGACGTCGTTGTCGCCCGAAGAAGCGTAGACGCGGCTCTCGTCGGCGCTCCAGGCGATGTTGCGTACCTGGCCACCGAGGAAGGCTTGGGCGAGGACGGCACCGGATGCTCGATCGAGAATCACCAAGCGGCCGTCGAAGTTGCCGTAGGCCAAGTAGCGGCCGTCCGGTGAGAATTGAACGCTCACCGGACCACCACCGATAGCAATCGTCGAACTGGTGTCGTCAAGTGCGGGGATACTCCAGACCACCTGGCCCTGATGATTGAGCAGGGTGAGGGAGGGGTATAAACCAATGCCCGCTTTGGGATCAACGTTCAATCCGGGATCAATCATCGCCACGTATTGGCCATCAGGGGAGACGTCGACACTCGGCATTGCCAGCACGCCGAGAAGATGTTGCCAGAGGAGTTTGCCGGTCTGGGTGTCGAAGAAGTCGAGTTGACTGCGCGCTACGACCGAGGCCGGAGGGACGGATTCGGCGAAGGGAACGGTGGCTAAGAAACGACCATTGGCCGAAATGGCTCCGCGACCGATCGGCGCCACCGCGTTGTACTGACTCGTCAGCTTGTACTTTCCACTCATGGTCGGAGGTCGCATGGCGAGGCGGATGGTCGACGTACGGCCGGCGACGGGACTGACGGCAACGTGCAAATCGGCGTAGCCGCGAGCCTGTGCGAGAATGGTGTACGTCTGCCAGGCTGGGATGACGCCTCGTTGGTGCGCACTGACCGGCACCCTGCCTTGCCCGCCGTCCAGGTGGTACGACCAAGTCGCTTCGGCGTTGTCAATTCGCACGTTGGCCCCCGCAATCGGAAGGTTGGTTCTCGCGTCAATGGTGCGAATGACCAGTGTCGCGTTCGGCTTGGCCATCGGTGCATTGGGCGGCCCGTTCTGTGCTTGTTGAACGTACACGCTGTTGTCAAGGGTGATCGTCTGTAATGGCGTCGTTTGGCCGGGCCCCGTGACCTGAGCGAAAGCGATTTGAATTGGCACCTGGTGCCTTGATCCCCTTGGCCAGGCTTGGCTTCCCGGCTCCGCTTCGACGAAAGCGGCTGAACAGATGATCCGACTCGAGCTGCCCGACGATAGGTAGAGGAATGAGGGCTGCGGGGTGCACACGCCCAGGAAACTCTGACCGGGGTTCGTTGGCTGGGTCACGTTGAAACTGAAGATGCCAGACGGCCCGGTGTTGGTGACGGTGAGGATTCGCTGGATCGTCGAATCAAGGCCGCCTATCCACTGTGTGTGGGCATCGGCGCTGAGCGTGAGCGGCGAACTGGCGCCGCTGGCCGAACTGGTCGACAAACCTGAGAGTCCGGGCGCCGCCAGGGTGAGAATGCAGAGGGTGAAAATGCCCAGTCTGGCAACAGACCTGCGCACAGAAGTGGAAAAGTTCATTTTGCCCTCCTCTTGCGGAGGATAGCCGGACATGCCGAACTTGGCGGGTCATCGCCAACTGGATGATGGCACGATGGCAACGAAATCCCTGGAGAAATTCCTCCCAATTGTCATGGCGGAATCAGTCCGACTTCTCGGAAGACGATGGGCTATACCTAATTGAAAGAACTGCCCTTCGACATTCGAGAAGAGCACAATCCATTGACGAAACTCACGCACGTTGCATTCGCTGGTGCACAATTCAAAGAAACGAAACAGCGAAGACTTCAGTGATTTAATCCTCAGTGACGATAACCTCGATATCGATGAAATCCGCATCGCCTACGGCATCGGCATCGATGAGATCGGCGCCACCCACGACATCGGCATCGACGAGGTCGGCCCCACCCACGACGTCGGCATCGACGACGTCGGCACCGCCTACGGCATCGGCATCGATGAGATCGGCGCCACCCACGACGTCGGCATCGACGAGATCGGCACCGCCCACGACATCGGCCTCAGTCTCATCCGGCTTGCCCATCACGCTGGGTGGATCTTCCGACCGTGCGTTCTCTGTACCGTTTCCAGTATTGTCCATGCTCCTCCTCCATACGAACCAACTGAATACTCGCATACGCATGCGAAGAGTTCAAGCGCCTTTGCGCACCTAACCCTCACGGGCGATACTCATCTTCTATCGCACCTCTGGGTAGAATTTTTCCTTCGCGGGGGATGACTCCGACAAATTAAGGTCTCGGGGTCAGGGAAGAGAAACGGGCATGGAAAAGAGCGGACCGCAGAAGAGCAAGTCTCCGTCGCAGTTGATAGACGCGAGAATCAAGGAGCTAGGCGACTGGCGCGGCGAGATGCTGAGTCGGCTCCGTACCGTGGTCAGGGAAGCCGATCCCGAAGTCGTCGAGGAGTGGAAGTGGAGAGGGGTTCCGGTGTGGTACCACGATGGAATGATCTGCACGGGCGAGACTTACAAGAACGTCGTGAAGATGACCTTCGCCAAGGGGGCGGCGCTGAAGGATCCCTCGGGCATCTTCAACTCCAGTCTTGACGGGAACACAAGGCGTGCCATCGACTTCCACGAGGGTGAGAAGATAGACGAGAAGGCGTTGAAGGCTCTCGTTCGCGCCGCCGTGACCCTGAACAAATCCAAAGCCAAAAGTTGATCCACGAGGCATAATATTCCCCGTGGGATTCTGTAAGAAGTCACCGTCTTGGTTCCACTCCCGATTGAGGTGGCAGGATTTGGATTCGGGTCTGGCAATCTGGGATTAGGCACCTGCCACGGTGAATGAACAAGGCTCCGTGATTGATTCTTTCACCGTTCATCTGGAACGCAACCGCCTGATTCGCCGCGTGTCGAGCTCGACAAGCGTTGTCACGTCCCTCACGAATGAGTCCATTCTCCAAGTCGTGGCGTGGGTGTCGATCGGGAGCGATGGGCGTCACATGTCGTTGGCTTCCTAGGAATACAAAGGACTGGAGGACGCCATCTGGGCCGGCCGAGAGCGCCTCCAGCACCGGCGAGTAGAGTTTCCTATAGCGAGCAGACCGAATTGGTCGGTCTGTCGCCGTGAGAATTGAGTATTCGTGGCGCAAGGAACAGTAAAGTTTTTTAATTCAGAAAAAGGATTCGGCTTCATCTCGCGCGAGCAAGGTGATGACGTCTTCGTACATTTCTCCAACATCCAGGGCGAGGGCCACAAGAACCTCGAAGAGGGCCAGCGCGTCGAGTTCGACGCGGTGCCCGGTAAGAAGGGCGAGGAAGCTCAGAACGTCCGCGTAATCTGAGTTCAAATGGCACTCTCGGGAGCTGCGCGCGTACCGCGGGCGCACCGGGAGTGCCGCTCGTCTGGGCTTGTGCCCCATCGTGAGTAGTGCTGCTCCGGGTGAACCACACAATGTTCTCCGAGTGAGCGCAAGTTTTTTGCGTGCGCCTAACGACGAATGCACGTTGCATTCTTCGAGCGACGTGGGGGATTGGTGAGTTCATTACGAGTTCAAGGACAGGGCTAAAGGAGTCACGAGTTTTGTCTCGGCGAAAATCTGGGCGACTCATATCCTCGAATAACTAGGTTCGTCATTGAGAACCGATTGGCAACATGTCCTTTCGATCACTCAAGCGTGACCCTCTGGTTTTCGCACAGAAGTTCGTTTGGGTCCTTGGAAGGTTTATAAGCCGCCCGCTAAGGTCCGCCACATGGATGTTTTCTGGCCCTGCGTGGCAATGTTTTTGTTCGGCGCGCTCTTCACCGGCGCCTACATCTGGATGCGCCGGGAGTCATTCGGTGAAAGTGACCCCCAGCGAAGGACAGGGGAAAAGACAAATCATTGAACTGATCCCGCGAAACTCTAGTGGGGCGAGAGCCCCCAAACGTCTTCCTGGCCTACTGAGGTAATGGGGTCGCCCTGTACGATCAACCGCTTGCTGTCAGACAAGCAACGATTGAGATTGCAGAGCCTGCATTCCGATTTCATCGTGCCGCTGTCGAATGGAGGTCGTACCCAACGCCTCTGCGGTCACGCTGGGCTCGTTCATTCGCGCCAACATCGAGCTGGGGTCAGTCGTGCTCACCGATGGCCTTGTTTCCTACCCGGCGGCGCTGGGTGCCGAGACTACACGCACAAGGTCTTCAACATCGCAGCATCAGGCAACCAGGCGCACGAGGACCTGCCAGGAGTACACCGCGTGGCCAGCCTGACCAAGCGGTGGATGCTCGGGACCTACCAAGGCTCCGTTCAACCGGTCCACCTGCAGGCCTACTTCGACGAGTTCTGCTTCCGGTTCAATCGGCGCAACTCGAGGAAACGCGGAATGCTCTTCTGCCGGCTGCTCGAGCAGTCCGTTGAGGCGCCACCCGTGACCGAGGCTGGTCTGCTCAAACGTTCGGTGCCCAAGGCCAAGCCCACTACACCGCCCGACCTCAAGCGTGTCCATACCAACGCCCTCGACATCAAGGTGCGACCGAAGCCCTGGCGGCGGTCCCCGAGTTTGTAGCCGTCACGAACTGACGACGCCGAGAGAGCCGCCACTGGCACGAGGCGAGATGAAGCAGGTGAACTCGAGGCCCTACGACTTCCTCCGCCAACGCCATAAGGCGACGCTGCACACCACACCTGCATCCAGGATGAGGCCCGTACGATTCATCCAGCTTCCCAAAGGATGACCCCACGTTAGGAACTGTGCCACGATGAGAACGAACACGCTCGCCAGAAACAGTTGCTTGTTCTCTATCGTCGTCCACAGCTGACGCATCGCACTCACCTTGTCTTCGGTATGGCCGTACTTGGGAGAGTATCGTGCCCGCGCGGTCAAGTCGCGGTGGCAGGGAGGCGCTCCATACCACCGCGACGGAATTGGAGCCACATAGCTCGAGGTCAGAACCCCAGCAATCGAAAGGAGTAGATCAAGAACTACTGCACTGAGACGGATAGCCCCTTTACACTCAACCCACAGGAGTCCCTCGGAAGGCAATGACGCGATTGTCGGTCGGAACCAGAAGAAGGCCGTTACCCACGCTCGGGGTGGGGAAGTGGTTGGTCGAAGTGCCAACGGAGGCGTGTTGGCGCACCACTCCCGTTGCTGGGCTCAGCCCGTAGAGAACGCCATCGGAGCCAATCGTCCACACCAAGCCCGCAGCCACAATCGGAGGTCCGCCGCCATTGGCTGAACGCCACATGATTTTGAGCGACGGTGGAGACGCACCCGCTCGAATGGCGACGGTGCCGCTAAGGCACGGTAGGTAGATGATCGTGCCCACGAAAGCGCTGGCGCCGTCAATGTCTTGATTGCATGCCGATCCGACGCTCGCCTCCTCTCGTCCAATGCCGCCGAGGTGGACGCCGTTCAAGAGATAGACGATTCGGGATTTGCCTGTCACAACTACCTGACCGTCCGAGAGCAGGACGGGGGCCATTGACAAGTCGAGGTCTTTGGCGTTGTTATCGGGCCACGTCGAAGGAGCGAAGTATTGGACGAGGTGCAGCGCTGGCGAGAGTTCGAGCACCGAATCACTGTCATCGTAGGACTGGCCCGAAGAGTGGACTGAGCCGTTTCCGACGCTCACCCATATATCGCCATGGACATCGACGACTGGCGCGGCGCCGCCCATCCAGATTGCGCCCTGGCTGTCACCGGAGTGCGCGTCAACGGTGAAGTAGATGGGCTTCGATCCTGTTTCAGCGACGGAGACGACTCTGCCGCGGTACGACGCGCAGTCCCCGTAATTACCCCCCATGGCAAACACCACTCGACCGTCATCCAGGTTGAGCCCGGTTCGCTGCAAGAGCGCGGCGGGATTGGAACCAGGGGGGTCGACGTCTTGACTGAGTTCGATGGCGCCGGTCGTGGCGTCGAGGCCCACGAGCTTGTGCACCGGGCCGCCACGCACGAGTTCGTCGGCGACGACGAAGATCTCATCTCTCGACGGATCGATCACCGGAGTACCCGTAATCCCCACGAGCGGTGCGATGTTGCCACACGGTAGGAGCGACGACGGCACGGCGCGAGCGAGGCGCTTAGACCAGATCACCCTGCCGGTTAGGGACGAGAGTGCGTAGACCGTATCGCTTTCAGTCGCAACGTACACGTCCTTAGAAAGGACGAGAGGTTCTCCATAGAGTTGCCCATCGAGGGCGGCCGATGCCCAGAATCTCTTAGAAGTATCAATAGCCTTGAGTGTCATTGAATTACCGCTACCCAGTGGGTTGGCGTGATACACGGTCCACGAACTCGAACTGCTAGGCGATGGTGTGGTATCTGCCTGACCCTTCGATTGCAGACCCGCGACCATGAAGGTTGATCCAAGGAGAAGAGCGGCCAAAGTTACGCAAGGAACCCTCAGGGAGCGGTGCCGCTTCACTTCGGTGGCACGTCGCGGTCTTCATAGATTTTGCTCACACGTTTGGCGCCTCTCTGCTTGAGATTAGTTGGCGACAAAGGATGGCGCGGAGTCCAACGGATTTGCCTCGCACTTCAGTGATGATGAAGCTTTCAGCTGGTGTGGAATATCGTGAATTCCGAAATGGAAATTGCAATGATGGATAACCTGCTACGCCATCGTCGAAGTTAGATCAGGTGAGGAGAATCGGAGTCCTATTTGCAACCAAGATCGAATCCGCCACTCGGAGATCGTTGGAATCGGCCCTCCGACACCAACCAATGAAATGCAGACCAACCAGGGTGTTCGATTGAGGCTTCAAAAATAGGCCTGTAGTTCTGGTCGAAATCCGGCGGTGATTGCGAGACGATGTGGTGTCAGAGCCGAGCATTCGGGGACGGTCTGTAAGGACGATTGGCGGCGAGACATGAAGAAGTTGATGGAGATACGAGATGACAGTGAGATCACGATGAAGCGAATGAGGCTCCGCATCACCATTCCTGTGGTCATCGCCGCCGCGCTGCTTCTCTCAGCGTGTGGCAGTCCATCGTCGAGCGGGCCTACTACCACAGGGCCGTCGGCCCGAACGGCGTACCTCTGTCAAGTCATTCCTCGAGTGAACCGACTGGTTGTCACCCGGCACGCACCAGGTCGTCAGTTCGTCTTCACGTTTCCCGCAGTCGTGACTGTCACGAGCGCTTCAGCCGCTCAAGCTGTGGCGAAATCCGCCTGCGCTTTGCCCGACGCGCCGAAGGGTGCCCAGGCGTGCCCCGCCGAGTTCGCCGTCTCGTACCACCTCGTCTTTGCGGTGCGGGGAGAAAAGGGCATGGGCGGAGAAGCCATCGACGTGAACCCCACTGGTTGTCAGTCGGTCACGGGTCTCGGAACGGTGCGTGAGGTCGTGTCCCACCCCGCCTTCTACCGGCTCCTCGGGAACGCCATGGGTTTGAAGAATCCCAGTTACCTGACGTTCACAGGAGCCTTCAGAACTGGAGGCTGATGGGCTCGAAAGGGGAAGGCACCTGTCGGGAATTGGCGCCATCGCTACTGGCGCAGCGACGACAACACGGCGGCCGGCACCAGCACTCCATTCACTCGCATCGTGCGCGTTCCTCGGTCCACACAGCTGCCATTGATTGGTTACGTCCAAGTCAATTTGCTAATCGCCAGTGCAAGGTGGCACTCCCGTCACGTCGGGCCTCCGAGCAGAACCCACACGATCTAGCGCAAGCGCCAGTGAAAGGTGGCATTCCTGTTGAGTCGGGCCTCAGACACCTGAGCGAAAATCGCGCTTGGTCGCCGATGGGGTCGTCAGCACTCTCCAGACATCCATAGCTCATCTCTAACGACGATGTGTATGGTCTACCCGTGAGTATCATTCGGAATTACAGAGGCGCCCTGTTTCGAGTTTTGATCGCGGTGTTGCCACTTTTTGGCTTAGCTGGAACGCTGACGTTTACTGAGTCGACCGCCGCGTTGGCCTCGACTGCGATCTCCACCTGCTCTTCCAGCCAGCTTACGGTGGCCGAATACAGTTCGGGTGCTTTCTCCGCCGCCGGCAACCATGGTGTTGCCTTCCTCATCGTTAACATCAGCAAGAGAGCTTGCAGTCTTGAGGGCTATCCAAAGATGCAACTGTACCCCTCCTCGTACAAAGGAAAGTCGACCAAAGTCACCGACAATGGCTGGGGCGAGATATTCGTTACCGTGCCGCCGCGATTGGTCGTGATCGAGCCCGGCGCCACGGCCTCCTTCGGGCTCAACTACACCGACGCGTCCAACCAGGGAGACCCCAACGCCGGACCTTGCGTAACACAGAGCGCCACTGCGTGGCTTCCAGTACGGCCGCACCCATACTCAGTTCCGTTCACCACCGCGGTGAACATCAATTTCTGTTGGGCGAATTTCCACCTAGGCGTGACTTCGATTCAGCACGGACCAATTCCTAAACAAAGTTAGGTCCATGCTGACGCTGACCACTTACGAGTGGTCTACGCCGCGCTCCAACCGCCAGTGCAAGGTTGCACTCCTGAGTCACGTCGGGCCGCTGACATCAATCAGCGCTCGACCACGTCAGATTGCCAGGTTGACAATCTCAACTGAAACCTCCACCGGTTCCCTGGAGAGTCCGTCCCTTTGAACATGTTGCGCACCTGCAACTGGGCGACCTTGAGGGCATTTCGAATCAGTGACGGCGAGGCGTCACCTTTCGCGGCCCGTCGGCGCCAGATACTAAAGCGCATAAGGGACATTACGGCGATGATGAAGAGAACCGCGATGGATCTTCACAAAGGATCCGGTAACTGAGGATCAAAGACGCCATCACCCTTTTTCCGGCGGTGCGGTGATTTATAGAGGGCGTCTGGTCCACAAATGGGAACCGCACTGCGCCATTGAGGGTCGCTGTTGGTGCTCGATTACCGATCGCGGACCCTCTAACGATGCCCACAGAGGGTCTTTGGTCCTCAGCTTCGACCTGATCAGTTGACGTAACCTGAGTTAATGCTCGTCCGCTTGCTGCGTACGTATCTGCGACCCTACAAAGGACAGATCGCGCTACTGGTCCTACTGCTCGTGGGCCAGACGATTGGCAATCTCTACTTGCCCAACTTGAACGCCGACATTGTGAACAACGGCGTCATCACCGGGAACCTCCACTACATCCTCACCACCGGGGAGGTCATGTTGGGGCTGACCCTGGTTATCGGGGTCTTCGCCGTCGTCGCGGTCTACTGGGCGTCGCGGGTCGCTATGGGCGCCGGTGCCGACATCCGCCAAGCGGTTTTCACCAAGGTCCAAACGTTCTCTGCTCGCGACATGAACCACTTCGGTACCTCCTCACTTATCACGCGTAACACCAATGACATCCAACAGATCCAGTTGTTCCTGCAGATGGCGCTCACCATGATGGTCATCGCCCCCATCATGTGCGTGGGGGGCATCGTGATGGCCCTTCACGAAGGCGCGGAGCTTTCAACCTTGCTATTGGTCGCCGTGCCGGTGATGGCCGCGTTCATCGGCGTCGTGATGGTCAAGGTGGTGCCCCAATTCCGGTCGATGCAGCGCAAGATTGACCGTATCAACGAAGTCCTGCGTGAGCAGATCACGGGCGTGCGCGTGATCCGAGCATTCGTCCGTAATGAATCTGAAGCCGACCGCTTCGCGGTCGCGAACAAGAGTCTCACTGACACCTCGCTCAGCGTGAACCGCATATTCGCACTGGCGCTGCCTATGATGATGGCGATCTTGAACCTCTCCAGTGTGGCGGTTCTGTGGTTTGGTGGCCGCCTGGTGAGCGAGGGTTCGATGCCCATTGGCAACCTGACCGCGTTTCTCACCTACATTCTGCAGATCCTGATGTCAGTGATGATGGCCGTGATGGTGGCGATCCTCCTGCCGCGCGCGGCAGCGAGCGCGGAACGAGTCGAACAGGTCCTCGACACCGTCGTGGTGGTGAGCGACTCGGTCAATCCGACTGAGCCCACTGACAGTTCGGGCCGCGTGGAGTTCGACCACGTCTCCTTCTCCTATCCGGGCAGCGAGCGTCCGGTCGTGGAGGATTTGACCTTCGTGCTCGAGCCGGGCCAGACGAGCGCCATCATCGGGGGCACCGGAAGCGGCAAGACGACGCTCTTGAATCTCATACCCCGGTTCTTTGACGCCACCGAGGGCCACTTGATCGTCAACGGCGTCGACGTACGCGACCAACGCCAGGAAACGCTCTGGAACTCACTGGGACTGGTGCCCCAGGCGGCGTATCTGTTCAGCGGTACGGTGGCGACCAACCTCCGGTTCGGTCGTCCTGAGGCGACCGAAGAGGAACTCTGGAAGGCGCTCGAGATCGCTCAGGCCCGTGATTTCGTCGCCGCCATGCCGGGTGGCCTCGAGGCACCCATCGACCAGGGCGGCACCAACGTCTCGGGTGGTCAGCGTCAGCGCCTTTCCATTGCGCGCGCCCTGGTGAAGCGTCCGAGCGTCTATCTCTTCGATGACTGCTTCTCGGCACTCGACGCCGCCACCGACGCTCGCTTGCGGACCGCGTTGAAGACCGAGATCAACGGCGCGTCGGTCGTGATCGTCGCCCAGCGCGTGAGCACCATCATGCAGGCCGATCGGATCATCGTGCTCGACGACGGAAGAGTCGTCGGTATTGGTACTCACGGCGAACTGCTCGCAACCTGTCCGGCGTATCGCGAGATCGTGGTCTCACAACTCGGCGAGGATGCCGCCGCATGACGATGGGAGCCATGGGCGCAATGCGCGGGGCCGCGCGACAGGACATGAGGAGCAAGGACCTGCGCGGTACCGTGCGACGCCTGTCGGGCCTCCTCGGGGCCGAGCGAGTCAAGCTCGTGCTCGCGGTGCTGCTCGGGATCACGTCAGTCGGCTTCATGGTCGCCGGCCCCCAGGTGCTGGGCAGTGCCACCAACGTCCTTTTCGACGGGATAGTTGGAAAACAATTCCCGCTGGGCACGACGAAGGCGCAAGCGCTCGAACTGTTACGCGCCCACGGGCACGCCCAGATCGCGACGATGGTCGCGGGGATGAACATCACCCCCGGCATCGGGGTCGACATCACGAAACTGGGCGTGGTGCTCGGTCTCGCCGCGTCGGTGTACCTGTTGGGTGCGGCATTCAGTTACCTGCAGGGCTACACCATGGCTGGTCTGACGCAGAGGCTCATCGCCGGAATGCGGCGCGACGTCGAGGCGAAGTTGAGCCGGCTGCCGCTGCGCTACTTCGACAGCCATCCTCACGGCGACATCCTGAGCCGCGTCACCAACGACATCGACAACTTGACCACCACCATCCAGCAGGGCCTGAGTCAATTGCTCACGTCGGTGCTCACCATCGCCGGGGTCATGGGCATGATGCTCTGGATATCGCCGCTGCTCGCGATGGTCTGCGTCGTGACGATTCCACTGGCGCTTGTCGTCACGTTCCTCATCGCCAAACGGTCCCAGGTGCACTTCACCGCGCAGTGGGGCCGAACCGGAACGCTCAATGGACTGGTCGAGGAGACCCACACCGGCCACGAGCTGGTGCAGGTCTTCGGCCGTAGCGAGGCGACGATCGAGGAGTTCGCTCGCGAGAACAAGGGTCTCTACGAGGCAAGCTTCCGAGCCCAGTTCCTCTCGGGAGTGATCCAACCCTCGATGCAGTTCATCGCCAACATCAACTATGTCGCCATTGCGGTCCTCGGCGGTTACCGCGTGGCTTCGGGTCTATTGTCGCTCGGTGCCGTGACGGCGTTCATCCAGTATTCACGCCAGTTCACAATGCCAATCACCCAGATCGCCAGCCAGATGAACATGCTTCAATCGGGGATCGCGTCGGCGGAGCGGGTGTTCGAATTCCTTGACGCCGAGGAGGAATCGCCCGAGCTCACTCGCGAAACCCCGGTATCGGCCTCAGCGTCTGGCGTGGGCAGCGTAAAGCTCGAGAACGTGCGGTTCCGTTACGAGTCGGGAAAACCGCTGATCGAGGACTTCAGCCTGGACGTCCGGCCCGGCGAAACCGTGGCGATCGTTGGCCCGACTGGCGCGGGCAAGACCACCATCGTCAACCTGCTGGTTCGCTTCTACGAGATTGATTCGGGTCATATCTTGCTCAACGGCGTCGACTACCGCGACCTGACGCGCGACGAGGTTCGCGGGTGTTTTGGCATGGTCCTTCAGGACACGTGGATGTTCGCGGGCAGTGTGCACGACAACATCGCCTACGCGAGACCTGGGGCTTCCGACGAGGAAGTCGTTGCGGCCGCCAAGGCGGCCTACGTCGACACCTTCGTTCGCACGCTGCCCGAGGGCTACGCGACCGTGCTCGACGAGGATGCGTCAAACCTTTCGTCGGGCCAGAAGCAACTGCTGACGATCGCGCGCGCGTTCCTCGCTGACAAGAGCATCCTGATTCTGGACGAGGCGACGAGCAACGTGGACACGCGCACTGAGGTGTTGATCCAAGAAGCGATGTCGCGCCTGCGCGAAGGGCGGACGAGTTTCGTGATCGCGCACCGACTCTCGACTATCCGCAACGCGAACACCATCGTCGTGATGGACCACGGGAACATCGTCGAACAGGGTTCCCACGACGAACTGATGGCCAGAGACGGTCTGTACCACTCGCTCTACGACAGCCAATTCGCGGGAGTGGAGACCTGACCTCGTGCGCCAGGGCGGCATCGCTGCTCTCGGTCAAGGAATGATCGTCGTACCAGCGGTTCCCGCGAGCAAGCCCGGCGCATCATCGAAGGTTCCAATTGCGGCGGATTTTCCTGACGCCTTGACGAAACGGCAGGCAGCCTCCACCTTGGGTCCCATCGAGCCCGCAGGAAACGACAGTGAGCGCAGTTCTTCGACCGTGGCCCTGCTGATGGGCCGTTGGTTCGGGGTCGCGAAGTCCCGCATGACCGACGCCACGTCGGTGAGCAACAGGAGGGAGTCCGCCCCAACGTCGCGCGCGATCAAGGCGGCGGCGAGGTCCTTGTCGATGACCGCCTCTACGCCTTCGAGATGGCCCGATGAGTTGCGCGTGACCGGGATTCCCCCACCCCCCGCACAGACCACGACCGTGCCGTCATCCATCAGGCGCTTGATCGTATCGATCTCAACCACTCGCTGGGGTTCGGGCGACGGCACCACGCGGCGCCAAAGAACGCCGTCGTGGCGCAGCGCCCAGCGGCCTGCGCCAACGCGGCGGACCTCTTCCTCGGTGTACCCGCGACCGACGAACTTCGTGGGATTTTCGAATGCGGAATCGTCGGTGTCGACAATGGTTCGAGTGACGAGCGCCACAACTGGCCGCTCCAGGACGTTCGATAACGCCTGCACCAACCAATAGCCGATCATGCCCTGGGTCTGGGCGCCCAGGACGTCGAAGGGATACGGGTGCTCGAGCACCGGATCGTTGGCGCTCTCGATGGCCAACAATCCCACTTGAGGACCGTTGCCGTGCGTCACGATCAGCTCGTTCCCGCCAGCGATGCGAGCCAGGTGTTCTACCGCGTCGACGACGTGGTGTTCTTGTATCTCCGCGGCGGGTGATTCTCCCCGCTGTAACAGTGCGTTGCCGCCCAGGGCGGCGACAATTCGGATCTCAAGCTCCCGCCAGCGTGGCGACCATGATGGCCTTGATGGTGTGCAGACGATTCTCGGCTTGGTCAAAGACAATGGACGCGGGTGATTCGAAGACGTCATTGGTGACTTCCAGGGCACTGACACCGTAGGTCGCCGCGAGTTCGGCCCCGATCTCGGTCTCGGTGTTATGAAGCGCCGGCAGGCAGTGGAGGAACCGAACGTCGGGATTCTTCGACGCCGCGAGCAGGTCGGCGTTCACCTGGTACGGCAACAGTTGCTTGATCCGGTCACCCCACGAGCTTGCGGGTTCTCCCATGGACACCCAGACGTCGGTGTAGATGAAATCAGTTCCGTCGACCGCTTCGTGTGCGTTCTCGGTGATCGTGATGCGCGCGCCCGAGGATTCGGCGAGTTGTGTGGCGATCTGGCGGACTTCGTCACTCGGCTGCAACGGACCCGGCGCACCGATGCGCACGTCCATGCCGAGCAGGGCCCCGGCGCAAAGGATCGAGTTGGCGGTGTTGTTGCGGGCGTCGCCCACGTAGGTCAACGACACCTGTTCGATGGGCTTCTTCGAGTGATCGCGAATGGTGAGGATGTCCGCGAGGGGTTGCGTGGGATGCCACTGGTCGGTGAGGCCGTTCCATACCGGCACGTTGGCGAATTCCGCCAAGAGCTCCACGTCGTGGTGCGCGAAGCCACGAAACTCGATCCCGTCGTACATGCGGTCCAGCACGCGCGCGGTGTCCTTCACCGACTCCTTGTGGCCCAATTGCGTCTCGCCGGGTCCCATGTAGGTGACGTGGGCTCCTTCGTCGTGGGCCGCGACCTCGAACGCCGCGCGCGTGCGTGTCGAGGTCTTCTCGAAGATGAGCGCGATGTTCTTGCCCTTCAACTTCTTCTTCGCGGTGCCGGCCCTCTTCTCTTTTCGTAGACGACCACTCAGGTCGACCAACGCCATGAATTCCTCTTTCGTGAGGTCGATGTCACGCAGGAGACTTCGACCATTCAGCGCTTTCACTATCTCGCTACTGCGCATGGACGGGCTCTCTTTCGATCGGACAGGTCATGCACCGTGGTCCGCCCCTTCCGCGACCGAGCTCACTGCCGTCGATGGAGACGACTTCGATGCCGTTGCGGCGCAACATGGTATTGGTCGCCACATTACGGTCATATCCGAGGATGACGCCCGGTGCGACCGCCAAGAAGTTCGTCCCGTCGTCCCACTGTTCGCGCTCGGCGGCACGGACGTCCTCATCGGTGGAGAGCACCGTCACGTGGTCGACCTTCAAAACCTCGGCCAAGGTCTCCCACAGGTCATCGTTCGTCGACAGCGACACCATGGCGGGCTCGTCGCCGGCGCTAATCGTCCAGCTCCGCAGGTTCCGGTCGAAGTAAGGGTAGAGCACGAACGTGGAGCGGTCGATCATCGTCATCACGGTGTCGAGGTGCATGAAGGCGTGGCTGTGCGGCAGCTCAATCGCGATGACCCTCGTTGCTTGGCCGGTCTCGAAGAGTCGGCGCGAGAGGATTTCGACGGCGATGGGCGAGGTGCGCTCTCCCAAGCCGATCATCACCGCCCCGTGTCCGAGGACGTGGACGTCGCCTCCCTCGAGTGTCGCCTGGTGGTGGGTCACCTCTTCGTCGAGGTAGACCTCGAATTTCTCGTCCTTGAAGACCGGGTGGTAGCGGTAGACCGCCCTGGTGTGGAGCGATTCTCGCTTTCGAGCGGTCTTCGCCATGGGATTGACGGTCACACCCGAATAGATCCAACACGAGTTGTCGCGTTGAAACAGGGTGTTGGGCAGTGGCGGCAGGATGAAGTCGTCAGAGCGTAACTGATCCCACGTCAGACTCTTCGCGCTCAGGGGATGGAGGTCCGCTTTCAAGATGCCCCCGACAAGGAACTCGGCGAGTTGATCTCCATCGAGGTCGTCGAGGAGCTGGCGAACGGGCTTCACGAGCGACGGGCCGATTTGGTCGTCGGTGCAGAGCTGGTCCAGCACGAAGGCGCGTCCGTCATCTTCGCCAAGGACCGTCGCCAGCAGTTCACCGAAAAGGTGCACCTTCACGCCCTTGTCGCGAAGAGCCTGCGCGAATGCGTCGTGTTCTTCGCGGGCCTTCTTCGCCCAGAGGACGTCATCGAAGAGCAGACTCTCCACGTTCGACGGCGTCAGCCGTGCGAGCTCCAGACCCGGACGGTGCAGGATGGCCTGCTTCAGTTGGCCTACTTCCGATTCAACTTTGAGTGTCATGAACCTGCCTTCTCGCTCTGCGAACATCTGCTCATTCGAGCCCGACCTACAACGTGGTGACCGGCTCCTCGGCCTGGTCTACTGGTGTCGCAACCTCGCCCAGTCCCTCGCGGCGAGCGTTCAAGAACGCGTAGAGAACCAGTCCCGCGAGCAACACCACCAGTGCCTGGTATACGACCTGGTAGCCCGACGCGAAGGTGACCCACATCGAAAACAGGACACTCGCACCGGCCACTGCGAGGTCACGCGCGAGGCGCCACCCCTCAACACGTCGACGCCGAGAGACGAGATACGTCAGCTGGGCGATCGCCGAGAAGAAGTACGGGATCGCGACGGTCACGACACTGAGGTCGACGAGGTACGTAAACACGGTCAGGCCCGAACTGGTCGAATAGCGCCACGCCATGAGCAGCGAGGGCAAAGCGGTACCCACGAGGATGCCGAACCAGGCGGTACCGTTCTTGTCCGACCAGGCGAAGGGCCGTGGGAACAGATCGTCCTGGGCAATGGCGCGCGACGTCTCGGTGACGATCAAGGTCCAGGCGATCAACGCCCCGAGACCCGAGACGACCGCTACGCCGGCGACGAAGCGGCCGGCCCAGGCACTGTGGGGGAACATGGTCTGAAAGGCGTTCACGAAGGGTGAGCCGGTCGTGACGAGTGTGCGGTGGTTCACCAGACCCATCACCACGGCGGTCACGAGGACGTAGAGCACCGCGCTCACCACCGTGCCGATGACCGACGCCCGCAGCACGTTGCGGCGCGGATCGCGCACGCGCTTGGCGGTGATCGCTGCGGCTTCGACACCGATGAAGGAGAACAGCGCGACGCCTGCGGCGATACCAATGCCGCTGTACAGGCTCCCGCCCGAGGCGTTGAAGGGACCGAAGTTGGCCTTCGAGACGAAGAACCAGCCGGCGACGCCGACGAACAGCAGGGGCAGGAACTTCAACACGACGGTGACATTCTGAAACCAGGCCATCTGACGCACGCCCGCCAGATTGATGAGGGCCGGGATCCACAGACCGAACATGGCGATGCTCCAATTCTGCAGTCCGCTCGGGTGCGAGGAATTGAAGAGCGCGTCCACGTAGAAGACCCACGACGAGACGATTGCCGCGTTACCGGCCCAGGACTGGATCCAGTAGCACCAACCGACGAGGTAGCCGGCGAAGTCGCCGAATTCGTGGCGGGCGTAGGCGTACACGCCACCATCACTGTTGGGAATCCGTTTGGTGAGCTGTCCGAACAGCACGGCGAGGAGCATTGCACCAACGGCGATGACCGCCAACACGAGAATGCCCATGGTCCCCGCGCCGGCGAGTACCGCCGGCATCGTGAAGACGCCCGTTCCGACAATGCTGCCGATCACCAGCGCGCTTGCCGAGGTGAGGCCCAGAGCGTGGCCCTTGGCCCTATTGCGCTCAGAAGTCTGCGCCAGTGGGTCCGTTATCTCGGGGGACGGTGTGGGTTGGAACATTGTGGCTCCTTCACTGCAACGCATCGAGTTGTTAATCCACTTCAATTGTTCTACCGAGCGCGCGAGTGGGTCTTCACCGGGTAGGGCCGAAAGTCCAATCATGCCCCGTGGTCGCACGAAATGCTGATCAACACCGTGACGACGACGTGACGGAGTTGATTGCCGGGTGCCCATCGAGTGAAGAGCGGTCACCACGCCTCTTCGCGAGCGCTGACCCCTCGCACGGCAGTTGTCGGCGCACCTGAGACGTCGGTCTACTGCGACACCTCAGCGGGTCCGTTCAAACAAGTACACCCTGGAACACCACGATTTCGTGGTCGACCGATTCAACGAGTGGTCGCGCTGATCCGGGTGGTTATGGCCACATCCGAGTTCGCTCGAGCCCTTCGTGACGAGGTTGGCTCAGACTGACTGGCCCTGCAGTTCGCGCCAGGTACCCCGCGGTGCGCCCGGTTCCTTCGAAAGCCCGAGGACCATCTCGCCAAGGATGTTGCGTTGCACTTGCGAAGTGCCCGCGTAGATTGTGCCAGCCCTCGCCACGTAGAAGGTGCCCACCCACGAGGCACTGTCGTTGGGTGCACCCGGCTGGTCCGTACCGAATGACGAGATCGGCCAGCGACCCGACGGCGTCATCGCCTCGGCGCCAAGGATGTCGACGGCGAGTTCGGACACGATCTTGTGGTACTCGCTCCAGTAGAGCTTGAAGGTGGAATCCTCGGGACCGGGGTGACCGCCGGCGAGGAACCGGGTCAGGGTGCGCATGCCGAGGTAGCGCATGATCTCCACCTTGATAAAGGCTTGGGCGAGACGTTGGCGGATGAGCGGATCCTGGTCCCGCCCCTTCTCCTTGGCCAGCGAAACGAGACGATCGAACTCGATGCGAAAAGCGATGGGCGTGGTCGCGGCGGCCTCGCCGCGTTCGTAACCAAGAAGGGTCATCGCGACGGACCATCCGTTACCCACACCACCGACGACATTGGCCTTCGCGGTACGAGCGTTGGTGAAGAAGACCTCGTTGAACTCCGAGTCGCCGGTCATCATCTTGATGGGACGCACCTCCACACCGGGCTGGTCGATCGGGACCAGAAGGAAGGTGATCCCCTTGTGCTTGGGCACATCGGGATTGCTGCGCGCCAGCACGAAGATCCAGTTGGCGAGGTGTCCGGCCGACGTCCAGATCTTCTGGCCGTTGATCACCCACTCGTCGCCGTCGAGTTCGGCCCGGGTACCCACGTTCGCGAGGTCGGATCCTGCATTCGGTTCGGAGTAACCCTGGCACCAGATGTCCTCGCCCGACAGGATCCGCGGCAGGAAGTGGCTCTTCTGCTCGTCGGTGCCCCAGTGAAGGATGGTGTTGCCGACCATCTGAATGCCGAACGTGTCGTTACTGGTGCCCGTTGGCACACCGGCCTTGAGGAACTCCTCGGCGACGATGACCTGCTCGAGTGAACTCAAACCCCCTCCGCCGTACTGCTTGGGCCAGGACGCAGCGAGAAGACCGTTCTCGTGAAGCGTCGCACGCCACTGCTTGGCAAAGACCCCGGCTTCATCAGCGGGTAAGGCTCCGAGGCCCCTCCACCCTTCGGGCAGATGCGAGGCGAGAAACGACTTGACCGTTGCGCGATACGCCTCAGCTTCAGGGGAATAGGTGGGATCCATGGAAATCTCCTTCGCGAGCGAACTCAAGCTTTTCGCTCAATCTAGTTGTTGAGCCCGCTGCCTCTGAAGTAGCGCTCGGTGTCGCCATTCGGACTCTCAACACTGGCAGCCGGTCGTTGGGACTCAGCTCCGTGGTTTGTGGGTCCGCAGCCACGGCATGGTGAATATTGCCCGGAGCCAGTGGTCGCGAAGGCGTTCAATGTTGATAAGCGGGCGCGCGGTCCCCGAGATCCACCCCGACGACCTAAATCACAATGCAACAAGAACTGCCCGTCCTCACGAAGAGGACGGGCAGTTCTGGGGGGAGGGGGGCTGAACTACGAAGGCCGTCCGGGCTTGGACGGCGGAGTGCCGAGCGCGGTAAGGGCTTCGGCACGAATCGTTGCGGCGGCGGCGACTGACGTCTCAAGTGCGGCACGGACGGTCGCTCGCTGCGCGGTAGTCATGGCCATCGTCATAGCTTGCAGGTACACAGTCTGCGCTGCAGCCTTCGACGCCCGGAACGCGACGTTCGCCGCCTGGATGCCGGTCACGTACGTCGTGCCGTTGTAGCCAGCCGGTGGCGTCGGCGGGTCACCCGCTGCCGTGATCGCAGCGACGCGTGCGGTCAGCGCGGTCGCGAGCGACGCCTGCAGTGCGTTGCGCGCGGTCTGCCGCTCAGCCTTCGTGGTCGCTGACGTCATGGCGGTCGTGTACGTCAACCTGGCGCTTTCGACCGAAGCCCGGTAGGTCGAGTTGATGGACTTCAAGCCGTTGATGTAGGTGACCCACGTCGCCTTCCACGTCGTCCACGCCGTAGGCGTTTTCATCGTGGCACTGGTGCCGGTGCTGGTCGTGGTCGACGAGGCGAACGCCACTGCGGGGACGCCGACACCCATTGCCGAGACCAGCGCTACCGCGGTGATGAATCGGGTTGGAGACTTCTTCATGGTGTTCTCCTTTCACAGGAACGATTCCCACTGTAGAAAGGCGAATTGTGAAAATGATGTGAGCAGTCTGTATGTGGACTTAGAGATTCTGGCGATGTACGTGGGCGTCGACGTCGCCAATTTTCGACGCATGTCGTGCAGCTGGTTCTCGGGAAGGATGTGTGATGTCGCGATGCGTACTGAGGGGCTCGACCGTTTCGAACATCAGCGACGCCGTCGGGCTAATTGAACGTGATGCTCACCGGACAGTGGTCACTACCCATCAGGTCCGGGTGGATCTCAGCGGCCGTGAGCCGCGAGGCGAGTTCGCTCGAGACGAGGAAGTAGTCGATGCGCCACCCGACGTTTCGCGCGCGCGCCCCCGAGAAGTTCGACCACCAGGTGTAGTGGCCGTTGCCTTGGGTGAAGATGCGGAACGAATCGACGAATCCCGCCTTCAGTAACTGCTCGATGCCGTGTCGTTCCTCGCTGGTGAATCCGGCCTTTCCCACGTTGGCCTTGGGGTTGGCGAGGTCGTCATTGGTGTGAGCGACGTTGAGGTCGCCACAGATCGCAACGGGCTTCTTCTTCTGCAGGGCCTTCACGTAGGCGAGAAAGGCCGGGTCCCACTTCTCGTGACGCAGTGCGAGCCGACTGAGGTCGCCCTTGGCGTTGGGCGTATAGACGGTCACCAGGTAGAAATCGTCGAACTCAGCGGCGACGACCCTTCCTTCCTCGTTGGGGTTGCCGAATGAATCGTCGTGCAGGTTGAATTTCTTCACGAGATTCGCGGGAAGCCCGGTCACGACCGAGATCGGTGGGTGCTTGGAGAAGATGGCGGTACCCGAGTAGCCCTTCTTCGCGGCCGAGTGCCAATACTCGTCGTATCCGTCGAGATTCACATCGGCCTCGTGCTGCTGGGCTTTGATCTCCTGGAGACAGACGATGTCCGGTTGGAGAGCCTCGAGAAACGGATCGAAGAGTCCCTTTCGTTGAACGGCTCTGATGCCGTTGACGTTCCATGAGACAATTCGCATGCGCCATCGTAACAAGTGGGATTTCATTTGAGTCATCAAGGCCACCTCGCGGGCGCAGCCCCCTGCGGGGTGGCCACTCACCAGAGCTTGGAGAGGTGCCCAGCGACGAGTCCCGACGTGTCGATGACGGCGGGTGCCACCGATGACCGCGAGTCCTCGGTGACGTTTGGCTGAGTTTCGACCAGAGTGGATCGCACCTTGTGGCTAAGGAATCTCGATGGCTGCGCCCAGGAGTGATCGTCGCCCGTCCGGTGGTGGTGATAGCGAAGTGGCACATAGATGGCCAAATGTTTCCTCGCGCGCGTCACCGCTACGTAGAACAAGCGACGCTCCTCCTCGATCCCCTGCGGCGTTCCGGTCGACATATCCGAGGGGAAGTTGCCGTCGGCGCAATGGATGACGTGGACCGCCTCGAATTCCAGGCCCTTGGCTGAGTGGACCGTGGAGAGCACCAGCCAGTCCTCGTCGACCATTGGCGGCCCGGCGAGGTCGCCGGTGGACGCTGGTGGCTCGAGCACCTGCTCGGCGGCTACGTCACTCAGACGGCTGGCGTGCGTGCACGCGAGCACCAGCGCGTCAAGATCCTCGAGTCGAGGCTGGGCGTCGTCGTAGGACGCAACGATGAGCGGCGCCATCGCCGCGCGGATTCGTTCCGCGTGCACGCCGACCGGCTCGGGAATTCGCCGGCGCAAAGAGTCCACGAGACCGACGGACATTTCTTTGGCGTCCCCCGGCAGTTCATTGAGTGCAGCCGGCCAGCGTCGTGCGATCTCCTCGTGCGAAAGGGGGAGGGCACCGTCGATATCGCGTAGCGCGTTTATTGCGCGGTGCGACTTCGCGGGCCCGACGCCCGGCATCAACTGCAAAAGCCGGAACCACGCCATCTCATCGTGGGGGTTGTCCGCGAGGCGAAACGCGGCGAGCAGGTCCTTCACGTGCGCCGCTTCGAGATACCGGAGACCCCCGTACTTCACGAAGGGAATGCGACGACGCGATAGTTCAAGTTCGAGGGCGGCGCTGTGGTGGGCGGCGCGGAATAAAACCGCTTGCTTCTGCAGGGCCACGCCCTGCTCGTAGAGCTCGAGAACACGGTCCGTGACTGTCTCGGACTGGTGACGTTCATCAGTGCAGTGGATGAGTTGCGGTGAGTCGGCGTCTTCGACCGGTACCTCTTCACGCAGTACTGCGCAGAATCCCTCGGGCGCGTCGGCGGCGAGCGCGTTGGCGACGTCGAGAATCGCCGTGGACGAGCGGTAGTTGACCTCCAGGGTGACGGTGGAGAGACCGACGAAGTATTGGTCGGCGTCGAGGAGGAATCGTGGCGAGGCGCCACGAAAGCCGTAGATGGCTTGTGCGTCGTCGCCCACGATGGTGAGACGTGGATCCGAAAGACGCAGACCGCAGAGAATATCCAGCTGGAGAAGATTGACGTCTTGGAACTCGTCAACGAGGATGTGGTCGTAGGACTTCTCGAGTTCGCGGCCCACTCGGTCGTCCTGCGCTGCCGCGCGCCAGTACAGCAAGAGGTCGTCGAAGTCGAGCAGACCGAGTGATTGCTTGCGAGCGACAAAGGCTGTGAAGAGTGAGGCGACCTCATCGATATTGTCGCAGGCCCAAGGGACGACCTCCGCGATCACGTCGCTGAGGGGAGTGCCGGTGTTGACGGTTCGCGAGTAGAGCGAGGTGAGCGTGGACTTCTTCGGTAGGCGCTTGTCGGTACTTAGGATTCCCATTTCCCCACGAACCAGGTCCAAGAGGTCTGCGGCATCGCTGTGGTCGAGGACGCCGAATCCTTCGGGAAGCCCCAACGCTGCGTGGTGGTGGCGCAGGGTCCGGTGCGCGACGGAATGGAAGGTCCCTCCGACGACGCGACGCGCCTGTTCGTGTCCTCGGATCGCCCGCGCTCGACTGACAATCTCACGCGCAGCTCGACGCGTGAAGGTCAGCAGCAGAATTCGCTCAGGCGTGACGCCGCGATTCAAGAGCACCTCGACTCTCGCGGTCAGCGTTGTCGTCTTACCGGTACCGGGACCCGCGACGATGCGAAGGGGTCCCTCACCAAAGTTGGCGGCCTCGGTCTGCTTCTGATTGAGGACCTGCTGGGAAGCGAACATATGTTCGATACTACGGAACGGGTCTGACATGGTTTGACCCAGTGACGAGAATATTGCGCCACGTGTCCGTTAATCCTGATGAAGCCCTTCTCTGTGCCTCTCGATGATGCAACGTTGCCATGAATTTTGGTTACTTAAGGCGAACGTGAACGAAGATGCGACCGAAGTTCTTCGAGTCCTTCTCCACTCGGTCGCAAGGTGTCTATTTTCTTGCTGATCGAGGAACCCAAGCACGCGCTTCGTCAATTGACCGCTTCGCCCGCCGGGAATGATCTCGATGAGCCGAGCCTTCTTCTCGATGACTTCGCCAAGCGCGTGATCGACGTCGTGGCCGCGATTAACAATTTCGTGCAGATCGAATGTTGTCTTGATGATTGGTTTCTACTTCAACCGAACGTGCTCTTCAGCAATTGAGCGGTGACAAGACGTGATTGAGTCGAGCGGCCACGAGTTACACTCAGGATCAGGACGTCCAGACTTCGCCTCCTGCTCAGTTGGCATTGTGTCAACCGTCTGGATGAAGGTGTCGTGTGGTTACTCGGAAGTTGCGGGCCGTGTCGTATGGTGCACGAAGGAACCGGCGTGAATCGCGCGCGGTGATGTGCGCGCCCGTGGTTGGCTCGCGTGCAGTTCCACTGGGACATAGTTGCAATCGCGCTCTTCAATCTTCGGCGCTCACAATCAGAGGTCGCTCGTATCCGGGACCGTGCACGCGCCCTCAAAGTGCGCCAGAGCGTCGCCAGTTTTCTTGCAGTACAACCAAGAGAGGGAGGAGTGCGTTATGTACATCGGCATTGGAACCATCATTTTGATACTCGTGATCATCGTTGTCGTGAAGATGATCAGGTAGTCAGGTAATCGACGCCACAGTGCGAGTGTCAAACCGTCGCCAGACGAAACGTCTGGGATGTCGGTGGAGCGAAGTGAAGAGCCAAATCCAGCGCAGATAAGGAGTTACCTTTCTGTGAACCATGAAGGAGAAGCAGGTATGTCAAAGAAGGACAAGAAGAACAATTCCCACCAGATCGTCAAGGGAAAAGTAGAGCAGGCCGCCGGCAAGGTGACTGGCGATGAGGATCTAGAAGCGCAGGGCGCCGCCGATGAGGCCGCTGGTGACCTCAAACAGGCCGGCGAAAAGGTGAAAGACGCGTTCAAGGCGTAAGTCCAAGACCATGGTGCGCTGGGATTGCGCGCATCAAGTCTGACCGCTCCCGGGTGCGCTCGCAACCGGGAGCGGTCGCTTCGCTAGCGTGGCCGGTGACGAGAGTTTCTCCGTCATCAGTGGCGACGGTTCGTCCGCGAACGAATGGTGGGAATCAGTGAGGTCTGACGGCGTGTCCAATTTCCGGCGAGGTCATTCGCGTTGAGCATTCGACGTCGCGCCTCGGCGGTTCGGGACTCTGTGGCTACCACCGAGGAGCACCTGCGCCAGCAGGGTCAGCAACTGGCTCGCGGTAGGCAATGGAAGGTCATTGCCCGTTCGACGCTGACGAACATGTCGAGCAATCGGGTCAATATTGCCGCGGGTGCGTTCGCCTATCGGTGGTTCCTCGCGATCTTTCCGATCATCATCGCCCTGCTCGGTATCGCGACCATCGTGACAATCCCTCGAAGTGGCATTGTGGATCTCGTCAACGGTGTGACGAAACTTTTGCCCCAGGGTGCGGCCAGGGTCTTCACGCGAGCCATTGCCCAGGCCACGGGAAATAAGACATCCGACTTATCGGCGACCGTCGCAGCGAGTGTGGTCGCTCTGTGGAGTGCAACCTCGGGAATGGTCATAGTCGAAGAGGGCTTGGATATGGCGTTCGAGCTTCCGCGCGATCGATCGTTTCTCGCCAAGAGAGTGGTGGCGATTCCCCTGCTGCTCGGCGCGACGTTGCTCGGTGGCGCGGCCTCGGCGCTGATCATCTTTGGTCCGCAACTGGGCAACGTACTGCGACACGACACACCAATGGCGGGGGCCGCGTTCAGCGCACTGTGGACTTTTCTGCGTTGGATCATTGCGCTCGCGCTCATCAACTTTCTGATGACGCTCATCTACTACTTGGCCCCGAATCGCCAGAGAGACCGCTGGCACTGGACCAGCTCGGGCGCCATCGTCGCCACAGTGTTGTGGGCGATTGTGTCGCTGGCGTTCTCCTTCTACACCTCGAGCTTTGGTACCTATGGGCGCACGTACGGGGCGTTTGCCGGCGTCGCGCTGCTGATCTTCTGGCTGTATCTGACCGGCCTCGCGATTCTGGTCGGCGGAGAAGTTGACGCGAGTCTTGCGCGCCATGAGCTATCGAGCGACCAGGCTGGGACACCGTTGTCGCTGACGCGCGAAGCGCCTGGGCTCTAGTCCGAGCTTTCGACGTCGGTGATCGGTAATCGCGTGAAGAGGTATTTGCGCAGATTCTTGTCGAGAACTGGATCTTGTCGACGAAGCCACTCGAGGAGCATCGCGGCGTGCTCTTTCTCCTCGTCGCGATTGTGGGCGAGAATCGCCGCGAGTTCCGCGTCACTGGCCGCCGCCACCCTCTGGTTGTACCAGTCAATGGCTTCGAACTCTTCGCAGAGCGACGTCATCGCCCGGTGGTAGTCCAACGGTCGTCTCGTCCAGCTGCTCTCGCGGTTCGTGCAATCCTTCACTGCCCATTTTTACCCCTTGGTGTCACCGGCACTCCAGTGGCTCGATTTCGGCTCTAATCACTGGGGGCGAGCAGTGGACCAGTTCGTAGGAGGTTCTTGCGTTCGAGGCGCTGCCCGCGCCGTGTTGGTCACACGATGGGGGGGGCGGCGAGCGTAAGGTGAGAATGACGACTGGTCCGGACCCTGCTTCTGCCGTCTCGAACCGTTGGTTCGCACTTGAACAAGGAGAACGTAATGGGACTCACCGCAGTGGCGCGTCGAAGCGCCGGAATGATTTCACCGGAGTACAGGTCGCTCGGAGGTCGGGCATGATTACGCTCGGACTGATCCTGCTCCTGATCGGTTTCCTCACGGGCATCGCTGTGCTCTGGTCCCTTGGTTTCATCATCCTCGTGGTAGGGCTCGTGCTGTGGCTGCTCGGATCGATCGGACACGAGATTGGCGGCCGTCGCCACTACTACTAGTCGCGGTGATCTCTGGCAGTGGGCGCCGCCGCACGAAGGCGGAAGGCCCGTTGCTTAATGGTCTTCGTCGGACCAGCGACCGAGAAGGCGAAGGAAGAACTTACTGAATCGTCCTACGTTCTCGCTTCTGCCGTGGGCGGTGGAGTGTCCGAGGCGGGTGCCGCCGGGGGTCCCAGCATCCTCGGCGATGCCCGCCATCTGGATGTTGTTGATTTCTTCGTACTTCGGTACCTTCATGAGACGGTCCCTGATCTTTCGCGGTTTGTTCCCTGATGTGCCCATTGGTTATTCCTCCTCAGACGTGGTTCGTCTGATTGTTGATTTTCGATGACCACGCGCGAGTGTTCACTGCTCGCCGACTTCGTCGATGGTGAGTTCGGCTGCCGGATCCGCTTCGAGTCGTTCGTCGGGAATCGGCAGTCCACTACGAACGCTCATACCGTACGTGCCGTCCGCCAGGTGCTGTAGTGCCCGTCCAATCGCCTGGAGTCGGTCCTCGAGACCCCGTGTTACCGCGTCGTCCTCTTGTTCGGCGACGAGGGGCTCGGCGGAGTCGTTCATGTCACCTTGCGCGACCGCGCCGAGTCGTTCCGCGGCTCGGCTGGCCGTCAGATGTTCGAGCGTCGATTCGATCCGCAGCCGCTCGTCGTGCAGCAGTTTCGATGCCCTTTGGTGCTCCATGCGTACTCCCATCNNGATGGGAGTACGCATGGAGCACGGTTGATCACCCGACGTGAACGCTCGCTCTTGTTCGGCGCTGGCGGCGCCGAGCACATTTGTCGAGTCGCCAACTAAGGTCGAAGATGCTGCTTCGCAACTATGGTGACAACCTCGAACCAAGGATTGCAACATGGTCAAAGAACCTGTTCTCACCGTGACAACCGCTGGCGACCGGGCCGGTCGGGCCAGTTGGCGTGTTCCATCGGGGAATGCGATCGTGCACGGTGACGACAAGGTGCGTGACGGGCGGTATCAGGTCTTGTCGCGAACGGAAGTTTCGGGTCCCTGGCTGGGATTCGACCGACGTGTCGTTCGTGGCCTGTCGTGATCACAATCATCTTCAACGCACAGAGAAGGAAAGAGGAAGCATGAAAATAGGAATCATTGGTGCCGGCAACATAGGCGGAACACTCACTCGTCGCTTGACCCAGTTGGGCCACGAAGTGACCGTGGCGAATTCACGCGGGCCCGAGACGCTGACTGAACTCGCTCACGAGACCGGGGCCACGGCGGTGAAGTTCAACGAGGCGGCGAACGGGGCGTCCATCGTGATCGTCACCATTCCCGAGAAGAATGTGCCGCAACTTCCGACGGGGGTCCTCGCTGGCGCCGCGGATGACGCGGTCTTCATCGATACGGGCAACTATTACCCACAACAGCGCGACGGACTCATCGCCGAGATCGAATCGGGCGTGGCCGAGAGCCGTTGGGTTTCCCAGTTGCTCGGCGTGCCGGTCATCAAGGCCTTCAACGGTATCCAGGCCCCACACCTGCTCGACAAGGGACTGCCCGAAGGAACGCCTCAACGAATCGCGCTGCCCGTGGCGGGCGATGACGCGCGAGCGAAGAAGATCGTGATGGACCTGGTGAACGAGTTGGGCTTCGACCCGGTCGACGCCGGGAGCCTCGACGAATCATGGCGCCAGCAGCCGGGCAGCCCCGTCTACGGTCGCGACTTCGATGCCGAAGGCGTTCGACGCGCACTGAGTGAGGCATCACCCGTACGAGCTCCGGAGTGGAAAGCATGAAGATCGCCAACGACATCACCGAGCTCGTCGGCAACACTCCGCTCGTAGGGCTGCGCCGACTCACCAACGTCGGCGACGCGCGCGTCGTGGCGAAATTGGAGTACTTCAATCCCGCCCACAGCGTGAAGGACCGCATCGGTGTCGCCATGATTGACGCCGCCGAGCGAGCGGGCCTGATTGGACCCGAAACGATCATCCTCGAACCCACGAGTGGCAACACCGGCATTGCACTGGCGATGGTGTGCGCCGCGCGTGGCTACCGGTGCGCATTCACGATGCCCGAGACGATGAGCAAAGAGAGACGGGCACTGCTGCGCGGCTACGGGGCCGAACTCATCCTGACTCCCGGACCCGACGGCATGGCGGGCGCTATAGGGAAAGCCGAGGAGCTTGCGGCGGGTGATCCCCGCTATCTCATCCTTCAACAGTTCGAGAATCCGGCCAACCCGGCGATTCACCGTGCGACGACGGCGCTCGAGATCTGGAACGACACGGACGGCGAGGTCGACTTCGTCGTTGCGGGCGTCGGAACCGGAGGGACCCTCACCGGTGTGGGGGAGAGGTTGAAGGAACTCAAACCCTCAGTGCAGATGATTGCGGTCGAGCCGGCCGCATCTGCGGTGTTGTCGGGCGGCCCGAAGGGTCCTCACCCGATTCAGGGCATCGGGGCCGGTTTCATACCCAAGATCCTCGATCTGTCAGTCATCGACGAGATTGTCACGGTCGAGAACGAGGACGCGTTCGCCATCGCGCACCGCGCCGCGCGCGAAGAGGGGCTGCTCGTCGGGATTTCGTCCGGAGCGGCGATCTGGGCCGCACTTCAAGTGGCGGCACGATCCGAGAACAAGGGGAAGATGATCGTGGTGATCGTTCCTTCATTCGGCGAGCGCTACCTCTCGACGCCGCTCTTCGAAGGGCTGGGCGATTGAGGGTGCTGAGTTCTCTTCGAGGTGATCTGCAATCAGTGCTCGATCGTGACCCTGCGGCCAGGTCGATGATCGAAGTGGCGGTCTGCTACTCGGGCGTGCACGCGCTGTGGGGACATCGAGTGAACCACTGGCTCTGGAAGAAGGACATCAAACTCCTGGCCCGTGCCGGCTCGAGCTTCACGCGGCTACTCACGGGAGTCGAGATCCATCCTGGGGCGGTCCTCGGAGCGCGGGTCTTCATTGACCACGCATCAGGTGTCGTGATAGGCGAAACGGCTGAAGTGGGCGACGACGTGACCATCTACCAGGGCGTCACGCTGGGTGGTACCAGTCTTATGCATATGAAGCGACATCCGACCATTGGTAATCGGGTCACCATCGGCGCGGGGGCCAAGATCCTCGGTCCGATCACCATTGGGGACGACTGCCGCATCGGCGCCAATGCCGTGGTCGTCAAGTCCGCGCCGCCCAACTCGGTGGTCATCGGCGTCCCGGGCCAGATCATCTCGCGGGGCAGTCCGGCGGTGCAGGTGAATCGACCCGACCTCGAGTCGGTGTTGATGCCGGACTTGCTCGGCTCGAGCGTGCAGTCGCTACTTGGTCGCGTTGACGCGCTCGAAACGATGCTGAAAGGACGCGCCTCTCATCAAGACAGGCGTCAATCTGACGAGGGGCTGTGGTCCGGGGACGACTTCTCGATCTGAGGCGAGAACTGCCACGCTCGATCGTGACGTGGTCATCAGCGATTCAAAGGTTCAAGGACGATCAGCGAGAATCGTTAGTCCTTCGCCGGACAGATCCTGATGCGAATCCTTGCGCCCGGTCATCGCGAGAATCAATGACTGCAGAGGCCCCGTTACTTGGGGGCCCGTGCCGTGGGACCAGGTGGCGTCGGTCGCACGAAGCGTGAGGCCCGCGATTCGACGCTTCGACCCGATGAGCAGGTTTGAATCCTTCCAACTATCCGCGAGCGTCACGAGTGCTGCCTGGGGCGATTGGTGGACGAGTCCGAGGGGACGACGTATGTCGTCACCGTGCACGACGATCTCGCCCAGCATGGCCATGACGGGCGCCGGGGGATGATTGGTCGTCGTCGTGCGGTCACGAAGGCGTTGAACGAGCTCGTCGGGCCTCACCAGGGCCATGTTTCTGGCCCCTCGTTCGGTGAAGACATTGAACTTGAAGCCCGCAGCGATGAGTTCACGAAAGAAGTTGAACGGTGTCTGCTCAGCCGCGGCGACCACGTGGCCCACGGTCTCGTGCACCGACCAGCCCTCGCACCACGACGGCGCCTCCCACTGTTCTCTCGTCAGTGACGCCAGCGTCACCGCGAGGTCGGCTCGCTCGGTGTGGATGTACTGCCAGATCTCCTTGGACTTCATGGTTGGCCGCTCCTTCTCTCGCTGGACGGTGTCATTCGGCGAGGTCGGGCCGGTCAGGTCCGGGGTCGATACCGGCGAGGACTTTCTCGAGCCGTGCGAGGTAGTAGTTCCATCCTCCGAGGTGATCGTTGATGGCGTCGTCGGGCAACCCGCGGTGGACGAGTCGAAGCAGCGTACCCTCATCCGAGGGTGTCAGGGTGATCTCGACCTCACTGGATCCGGCCGGGATTGGGTGGCCCGGAAGGTCCCAGCCGAAGGTGAAGACCACTTTCTGGTCGCGGATCACTTCCACGTACTCGCCCGCGCTCGGGTTTACCCCGGCGCACAGTACCCGAAACTCACCTCCGGGCACCGGATTGAGTGACGCTTCAGAACCCATCCATTTCACCAAAAAGGCCGGATCCACCAGGTAGGGGAAGATGGTGGATGGCGAGGCCTTGATCGTCACTTCCTTCACGGCGTCGGTGCACATTGGTTGCCTTTCGCTTGTTGATCCGATTCTGCAAGGTCGCGCAGTTTCTCGAGGCTGTTGGTCCAAAAGGAGTCGATGAAATCCTTCAGCTTCGCGACCTCACCTCTATTGACTGAGTAGAGACGTCGGGTCCCCGCGTGTCGTTCATGCACCAGCCCCGAACGACGAAGTACGCCCAGATGCTGGGAAATGGCCGAGCGTGTGACGCCAGGAAAGTGGCTGGCTATCTCGCTGGCGCCGAGTTCGTCCGACCATACGAGCCGGATGATCTCGCATCGCTTCGGCTCACCCAAGATCTTTAGCATCGTGTCCATGCTCGTATGTTAGTTATGCCTTACGCAAGTGTCAACTAACAATAGAATTGGTTGAGTATCGAGGGTTTTCGATGGCTCGGCTGAGCGGAGAGACGGGAGCGATGTCCTACGACTACGAAGTCACCGCCGTGATCCCCGCTTCGCCAGAGACCTTGTTCGAGGCTTGGATGAACGGCGAGATTCATTTGGAGATGACTGGTGGAGCGGCGGGCATCGACCCAAGAGTTGGCGGTGACTTCACGACGTGGGGCGGCTGCATCCAAAGGTCGACGATTGAACCACTCGCACCCACGCACATAGTCCAGGCGTGGCGCAGGGCCGACTTCGCGGAGAATCATGTTGATTCCATCATCGAAGTGGCCTTTGCGGCGATCGACGTAGGAGCCGCCATCGTGATCCGCAACTCGTTGGTCCGTTGGGACCTCGTGACTTCGAAGCTGGTGGCTGGCGTGACAACTACTTCATTCGTGCGCGCGCTTTGGTTCGTCCTGACGACAGTTTCCGGAGTCCTATAGTCGAGTCGGATTACCCGGATTCGTCCGACCACTGGGAGGCTCGATGAAAACCGCCATAACTGACATGTTCGGAATCGATGTACCGATTCTGGCGTTCACACACTGTCGTGATGTGGTGGCGGCGGTGACGAAGGCCGGGGGGATGGGTGTACTCGGTGCCGTGGCGCACTCACCCGAACAACTGGAGATAGACCTGGCGTGGATTGAGGCCGAGGTGGGAGGCCGCCCGTACGGCATTGACCTCATCGTGCCCGCGAAGTACGCCGGTTCTGACGGAGGCGGCTACACCCTTGACGACATCCGTCAGCTGATCCCCGATGAGCACATTGCGTACGTCAACGACATACTCAAGCGCTACGACGTTCCGCTACTGTCCGAGGGCGAGCCCGCTTCAGGGGAGTCGGGTCGTGGCGTCGAAGCGGGTGGCGTCGCCCCGTTTTCGGCGAGTCAGGCGGACCCACTCCTCGAGATCGCGTTGGCGCACCTTCCTTCGCTCGTGGTGAACGCGCTCGGCCCGCCGCCGCCGCACATGATCGAACGTGTAAAAGAGGAAGGTCGCCTGCTCGGCGCGCTCGCCGGCAAGGCCCAGCACGCCGAGCGGCACGTGAACGCGGGCGTCGATCTGATCATTGCCCAGGGCGCGGAAGCGGGTGGTCACACCGGCGAGATCGGCTCCATGGTGTTGATCCCCGAAATCGTCGACGCGGTCGCGCCGGTGCCGGTGCTCGGCGCCGGTGGAATCGGGCGCGGACGCCAGATGGCCGCCGCCATGGCGCTGGGCGCCCAGGGCGTCTGGTGCGGTTCGGTGTGGTTGACGACCGAAGAGGCTGAGACGCACCCCGTCGTCAAGCAGAAGTTCCTCGCCGCCACATCCTCTGACACGGTACGTTCGAGGTCGCGAACCGGCAAGCCAGCGCGTCAATTGCGCACGGCCTGGACTGATGAATGGGACGACCCGACGACCCCACAACCACTCGGTATGCCCCTGCAGCCAATCCTGGTCAACGAGGCGCTTGCCCGTATAGATCGCGCGGCGTATCGGCCGGGCTCGGGCGCTGAAAAACTGGCCAATTATTTCGTCGGTCAGATCGTCGGGACGATGAACGAGACCAAGACCTCCGCACAGGTCGTGTTCGAAATGATTGACGAGTTCATCGAGACCGTGCAGAGTCTCGCTCGCCAACTTGAGGGCTGACCAAGCGACGTTTCGCCACTGGTGGTCGACGGGCACAATTCGGGGCGGACCAGTCCTGACAGATTTCGATAGGCAATGCTACGAAGTAAGTTTTGCTGATGAAACGATTTCCTTCTTTGATCATGGTCGCGGCCTTTGCGGCGTCGTCGCTCGTGGCGACGAGCGCGTTCGCCGATACGACGACCTCGACGAGCACCACCACGACGACAGTCGAATCGTCGACCACGACAACAACGTCACCCTCGACGACCACGACCGTGAAGCCCGTGTACGTCGACCCGCTGACCGGCAAGGCGGATCCGTCGAGGCTCACCAAGCGCCGCTCGGCACTGACCGTCAAGATCGACAACACGCCCCAGGCGAGGCCGCAGTACGGCATTGACAAGGCCGACGTCGTGTATGAAGAGATCGTCGAGGGAGGCATCACCCGATTGGCGGCGATCTTCAACTCGCAACTGCCGACCAAGGTGGGACCAGTCCGGTCGGTTCGCCGCACCGACCGCGAGATCGTCTACCCCATTGGAGGCATCTTCGCGTTCTCCGGTGGCGCGCAGTACGCGATCCAGAGCATTGTGACGGCCCCGGTGAAGCTCTACGACCAGTCAAGTGCGGGCTCGGCGATGTTCCGTGATCCGAATCGCTACGCCCCGCACAATTTGTACGCGAACGCGCAGGCCCTGATGGCCATGGGCGGCGGCAAACCCAAGCCACCACAGGCGCTCTTCACGTACCAGTCGGGCCACCCGCAGGCCCTCGGTTCCAAGGTCAAGTCCTTCGTCGTTGGTTTCGCCTCGGGCTACGCCACTTCGTATTCGTGGGACGCCAAGACGACCTCGTGGGACCGTTCCATCTTCGGCTACCCAGACGTGACCGCCGACGGCGTGCACCTGTCGCCGAAGAACGTGATCGTCATGAGCGTGCACTACAAGGGCGGTGTCGGCGTCGAGGGTTCGCAAGCGGTGCTCACGGGCTCGGGCTTGGCCGAGGTTTTTACTGACGGGACCGTCCAGCGTGCGAAGTGGTCGCGGACCAGTCTCACTAAACCAATTGTCTACAAGAACCTCTACGGTCAGGTGATCGCGCTCACGCCGGGTCAGACATGGGTTGATCTCTTGGACGTCTCGGAGCACACGACGGTCACCACCGCGAAATAATAGGCCCCGTGGTTGGTCAATCGGCGCGACGTTGGCCGGAACGATGTGGTGATCGCAGCGTTCTCAGGAGGGGCGCTGGGTCTCGTTGCCGTGCCACATAGGGGAGGGCCCCTCGGGAAAACTCGGGACTCGGCGCGTACGGAAGATTCCAATGATCTCCAACCTCAACCATTGTATGCAAGTGAAGTATTCGGCGCAGACGAGGTCATCTCTTTGAGGTCATCAAGATACATAATGGACGCCAGTACTGTCGTGGCTGCTGCTCATACATCCGCCCTTACGGACCCGCGAGTCCCTCGATACCGTCGAGCGTGGTCTGGCGAGATTATGAGTTAGTGGAAGAAGCGAACGCACGTGAGCGCCAACGCCAGGACTGCTCCGGCCCAGCAGAGTGACCGTAATGCCTGTTCGAGCGGTGACAGCATCAATTGTCGGGTGATTGGCGCACTCGATCCGTCGGCGCGAGTGATGGTGCCCTCAACCGATGTGACTCCCCGGCGCAGGTCACGCGCCGGGGTGGACAGTTGGCGTTGGATGAGCGTGACGAGTGCCCCGAAGGCGGCCGCGAACAACACCGCGAGGTCAAGTCGATCATGCTGAGCAAAGAACGCAGTGAGGATCGGGAATGCTCCCCACCCGAGAATGAGGACGGTGCTGGTATGGAAGCGCCCACCGAAGAGTTCGAGGTTGTAGCTCAGCGCGATGAAGACACCCACGGCGATAAACAGCCCCAGGTAGGCGCTGACGAGGACCATACCAACGACCCCGAGCGCCACCGCGACACCAACACCAATGCCGGAGGCGGCAATCAACTGCCACGACGGAACTGAAGTCTTGAGCGGCCGTCCGTGGAGCTCGTCCAGACAGTGCGCACCGATTCCCACGGCGAAAAAGAACGCGACAAGTGTTATCACGAGACGCACGGCATTGACCGGCCCGACGAGACACGCGCCCACGGTGACGAGGGAGAGTTGCAACATCGTGTAGGGCGGGTGCAGCAGGGTCCACCACTCGCGCAGGCGAGGCCGCGTGACGAAACTTGGCTGGGCGTAGAAGGCGGGCCCACCAACGGACTCCTCGGAGCGAATGCTTCGTCGCAGGCTCAACCTGATCGGTATCCCCACATCACAATTCCGCCGCCCAGGCTCATTCGCCGGTATTCGACGTGCTCGATGCCCGCGTGCTCCCAGGCGTTGACAATCCAGTCGATAGGGTACTTTTTGTAGTGCCGAGCAATACTGGGCCCGAGGAAACGCCCGACGTCCCACCATCCCTTGCCGCCCAAGAGGTAGCCGGCGACCGGCAAGATCGCTCGCGTATAGAACCACCAGCAGGCGTGCCATCCGACACTTCGCGGCACGGCGAACTCCAGACTGGCGATGACGCCGCCCGGCTCGACGACGCGTGCGAGTTCTCGCAGGGTCGCTGCGGGGTCGTCAACGTAACGCAGCAGGTAGGTGAAGGTCAAGGCGTCAAAGGTGGCATCAGCGAAAGGCAGGTCTTGTCCGCGGGCGAGGACGAGGGCGATCCGCTCGGATAGTCCCGCCGCAGTGATGTTGCGTTGGCCCTCGCGAATCATGTCATCGCTGAGGTCTACTCCGACGATGTGAGCCGACGTCTTGTTCGCAAGTCGCTTGGTCACCGCACACGGTCCGCAAGCGACGTCCAGCACGAGTCGAGGACGCGAATCCTCAACGTGACCGACCATTGTCGAACGCCAACGCTGATCTTGACCGAAGGAGAGTAGGTAGGCGAGCAGGTTGTACCGGCGGGGAAGTGGTTTGAAGAGTTCCCTCGAGAAGTCCGCGGGTGCCGTACGAAGCCACGACCGGACGCCGCGCTCGACCATCAGCGCGGCCCGCGAGTCAACGCGGTGCTTGAGATCAACCCGTGGGTGTCTCCTGCGTTGCCCGTCATCGTCGTTCCCATCCGCTCAGTCTTCTACACGTGGAAGGCGATGGCCTACCTCGTGCCATTTGCGTCACCTTAACGCGAACGGATGAAACTTGGCCGTTGGCTTGGACCTCGCTCGACCAACGAGAATTTTTAATCGGCAAGGCAAGTTACTTGTTTCGAGCTACACTCGTCAGTAGTTCCGCTTTTTCTAGAACGCTGCATCTTGCCCTCGTGAAGCGTCGTAACCCGCAAGGAGAACCGATGCCAGCTCAGGAGCGCGCTCTCCGCATCGTAACTCGTGCGTCGGAAACGTCCCGCCATGTCCATTGACCGTCTCATTGAGATTTTCGGGCGGCTGGCGGACCATGACAGTGGTGAGTCCCCGAGCCGGACTCTCTGTAACGTCGCCGCGGGGTTCACGGAGTTATCTGGTGCGGGCATTGCCCTGTATTCGCAGGAACATCAACTCACGAGCCTGGGCACCAGTAATCCCACATCACACGAGCTCTTGGACTTGGAAATGGTCCTCGGCGAGGGCCCATGCACTGACGCGAGCCTCGGCGAAGATGCGGTCGACGAGGGTCATCTGGAATCCTCGACGAGTATGCGCTGGCTGGCGTACACTCCCATCGCGCTCTCTCTTGGCGCGTGCGCCGTGTTCGCGTTCCCACTGAGGATCGGTGCTGTTCGCCTGGGTGCGCTCAGCCTCTACCGGGATCAGCGGGGCGAACTTACCGAGTTGCAATCGTCGGATTGCTACCTGATGGCGTCGGTGGTTACCCGAGCGGTGCTGGCCATGCAAGCCGGCGCTCCGCCGGACACGCTCGCGGCGCAGTTGGAGGGTGAAGGATCCTTTGACTTCACCACGCACCAGGCTGCGGGAATGGTCGCGGTCCAAGGGACGATGCTCATTGGCGACGCGATGCTGGCGCTCAGATCCCGGGCGTTCTCTTCGAACTCGACACTGTCATCGCTAGCTGGGCGCGTGGTCTCGCGCAGCGTCCACTTTGACCCGTCGAGCGGGGAATGGCTCGAGGGTCAAGGCCGTCGTCAGGGAGGGTTGTAGAATGGTGACAGTTGATCGGATGTGTCCCTTTGCCGCCGTCCAGGAATTTCCCGCGAACGGCCTACAGGAGAAATGATGGCAAGAGAGCAATTACTAATCGCAACATTGGTGGAACTCGCCGATAACCTCGTCGATAATTTCGACGTCATCGACGTGCTCACAATGTTGAGTGACCGTTGTGTGGAGACAATCGATGTCGACGCCGCTGGCGTGATGTTGGCGTCGCCCGGCGGCGAATTGCAGTTCATCGCGTCCTCGAGCGAGTCGATGAGGGTGCTCGAGCTGTTCCAAATACAGGTTGACGAAGGGCCGTGCGTTGACTGTTTCAAGGACGGCCTCGCTATTGTCGACCGCGCCTTGACCGATCCGGATGACCGGTGGCCCCGATTCTCGCCAATGGCGCTCGCGCTGGGATTCAAATCCGTGCACTGCCTCCCCATGCGCCTTCGAGGCCGCACCATAGGCGCGCTCAATCTCTTTCGCACCGAACAAGGCTCGATTGACGCGAACGATATTGCGTTGGCGAAGGGCCTCGCTGACGTCGCCACGATCGCCATTCTCCAGCATCAAACTTCGATTAACGCGCGAACGCTGAATGACCAGTTGAGTAAGGCACTCAACAGCCGGATCATCATCGAGCAGGCGAAGGGCATGATCAGTCAGGCCACGCAGTGCGACATGCCCCCTCTACTCCTGGGGTGAGATGGCGAGTAAGTTTTCTGTACGCCACCTACGGGGAGAATAACCACGTCCGACACACCGGTTTGTCCACGTCAGGGCCACGAGAAGTACCGAGTCGTGCGTGACGGTATCCAGCACAGTTCCCTGCGTCCCCGGCAGCGGTGGCGTTGCTCCGCTCCAGACGGCACCTTCCATAGGTTCCTCGGGGCGTTGAGCGTCACGCGGGTTGAGGACGGGGTGTGCCCGACCTGTGAGCGGCATCACGGACCCGCGGAGGGGCCATCAACACCCTGGCGTCACGACTACCTGGTGCGCGAGATGGCGACGGCGCTCGTCGCCATCGGCGGCGGCGCTTCCTACACCGACGCGGCGGAGCGTGTGAAAGCGCAAGCGTGGGGTGAGAAGCGTCAATGGCACCGCAAGTCCAGCACCAACATCAACGGTGGTCTGGTGGCGGACTGGTTGCAGCAGTACGGACCCGTGGTAGCCGAGGCGCACGCCGAGACCGAGTGGCCCGACACCCTGGTGTTGGACTCCACCGAGTTCCAGTACACGGACTCGTGGACCGGCACCAAGTCCAGGCTGTTCTGTGTGCTCTTCGCCTATGGCTACCCGAGTGACGGGACGAGGCCTCGGATGTGGAAGGTCGCGTCGAGTCCGAGCGACTCCGGCCAACACTGGGCGGACTTCCTGTCCGCCCTACCGGGCAAGCCCCGCGTGGTCGTCTGTGATGATGACACCAACATCAAGAGCGGTGTCAGGACGCACTGGTCACGCGGCCGTCCCATTCACATCCACTCCTGCGAACACCACCTTTACCGTAGGGCTCGCAATGCGATGGACACGGACAAGGTGCCGCGCGACAGCCCCCTGCATGAAGCCCTCAACCACGCGTTTCACAGCCCCGAGGAGTGGGAGGTGCTGGGCGACAAGGTTCGGGAGCTGGGTTCTCCAGCGCTGCAGAGGTGGATGCGTGGTAAGAGCCGGATGATGGCGACGCAACTGGCTCGACGCGGCGAGATCGACGTGTACGCCAACGGTGCCATCGAAGCCCCAATCCGGACGGTCCGCCAGGGGATCGAGCGTCGCGCATGGTGCTTTCGAAACCGGGCACGAATGGACCTGTTGTTGGAGATGATGCGGCTTCGGCTGAACAAGGTGGACTCGGTCGATGCTTACGGTCGGCTCATCCGTGACCATCTCACGGTGACAAAGGGGATGCCACCGAGCAAGCGCAAGCAGTGGGACCGTCGGGGTACTTCGTCGCTTCGGCGCTAAGCGCGCCGGCGCGTCATCACGAGGAACACGACAACGCTGGCGACGAAAAAGAGCACACCAACCGTCACCCACGGCCAGGGATTCGTGCGAACGAACCCGGTCACAGGTCCGCCATTGGAACCTTGAAGAACGGTGCCTTGAGTATTGCGGTTCAGGCGCGCTAAGAGAAAGAAAGGCATTCCCCCGACCGCAATAAGGGCGGGCATTCCCAGACGAGACTCGGGCCGGCGCGACATGAACCAGGTGGCGACGCCGGCCAACGCGAGAATGAGAATCCCAATGCTCAGAATGCTTGCGATACCGGTCATCCACAGAGCCCCGACGAGTAGCCACCCGAAGAACATCGACCAGGGGCGGTGAGCCTGCTCAGATGAGATGGTCATGTCGAACCGCCCTCCTACTTGTCTGGCCTCGTGAGTCGCCTGCTAACAGAAGGGTAGGTGCAAACCCGGCCACGCCTGCTTCTATGTGAAAGGTCATAGGACTGACGGTGCCGCCAAATGGCCATACCGCACTCAGACAAGAGAGATTTCGGACACCCTTCATCTCACCTCAGGAGTAGAGGGGGGCGACATGGACCAGGCGTTCTCGCGTCTCCGTGCTCACGCACGAAATCGCAACGAGGGCCTCACCGATGTCGCCACGTCGGTGGTGGTGAACGTGCTCCATATCAGTGAACTTGATTTCCCGGCGTTGCCGAGGAGCCACTGAATTTTGCGTTCATTGGATTGCCACCTCATCACGTACACGGGTCGACAGTTGTTGCGATACACGGTGCTCAGCGATTGTGAAGATTACAAATCTTTCTGAGAAGTCCGGAAAATAGATGGTACAGTCAGCCTCAGGAAGTCCAGACTTCGCCTCCTTTCCATCTGACAATTCGTCAGGCGGGCTAGTAGAGGGAACGCTATGGGTCTTCCAGGAATGGTTCTCAGTGCAATTGCGGCGGCAGCTGGGGCAATCATGTATTGGGCCGTTACCTATCAGGGTACGGGCTTTCGCCTTTCGACCGTTGGGTTAATTCTAATGATCGCCGGAGCAGCGGGTTTCGTGGTGTCGTCGATCGTGTTCGCGGTGTCGCGCGGTTCGGTCGGGGGATCTCGTCATTCGTTGGACCGCCAGGTTACTGACGACCAGGGGCGATCGAGTTCAATCCACGAAGAGCGCAAGTAAAGAGTTTCGATCACCATGGACGACGCGCGACCTGTCTCTGTCGAGGAGCCACAGTTTGCTCGTCCCTCCAGCAGTGGTGATGGCGGCACTCGTCGACGTCACTCATCAAAAGGCAGAACCCGAGGTGTCACCGATTTGATCAGCGGCGCTTGCCGCGCACTACACGAATGAGGGCCGATCATGGCTATGAAGGACAGAGCAAAGAACGTATCGCAGATCTCAAAGGGCATGTTGAAAGAAGCGATGGGCAAAAGGGTCGGAAACCGAGAACTCGAGGTTGAGGGAGACGTCGATCAAATCAAGGGTAATTTGAAACAGGCGGCGGAACATGTCAAGAATGCTTTCAAGAAGTAAGCCCACCCCCCGCAAGAAGTTGAAGATCAAGATTCCGGCGATTGAGTTACTCACCACTCCGATTGATGTGGATTCGACCAATTTCGTTTCGCAGGAGGAGATTGAGCGGCTGTTGCAGACACTGGCCGACAACTTCGAGGTGAACAATTATCCGATGAGGGTTCGCGCAATCGGACCCCTCGAAGACCGGGGCGATGTCGCTGCGTCGGGCCAGGGCGGTTTCTTGCCGCATCCATTCAATGACGACGTGTTCTACGCCAACATCTCTGAAAAGGGTCTTCCACGATACTTTGAGTTCGAGAGTTCATGGCGGGCTGAGACGCAAGAAGATCTCGCAAACGATCAACCTGACCAACCCGCGAGGAGTTCAGAGCCGTGAGACGACCGGATCGTCGTGAGGCGAATGATGATCGTTATCTCCGCCAACTCGCGAGGAGCGACGAAGAACGCATTCGATCGGCCCACTCGAGCGTCGAGAGACCAGAACCGGGATTTCGAGCTCGCGCTTTCAGTCTCTTGATTCGTAGTCAGTCGCACCGTAGCGCTACTGGGAGTTAGTGACCGCGTACGATTCATCGGTCGTCGTCTCCGCGGTGGTGTCGGTGAGCACAACCTCACGCGTATTGCGCGTCGCCCGTACTCCTCGTGTGACGCTCGATACAACCGGTGAGGCTCATCGCATCGAAGTCGAGTATCGATGTGATTTTTGCTTGGCCTCAAGGATCGAACGGTAGGGTGAGGTCGCGGAGTGAAGTTGTCGTTCCGCTTTGAGACGCCAAGTTCGGGCCGGACGATCCAGACGATTGTCGCCCGTCGGACTCGACGCCTTCATTCAAATGGAGGTCGTATATGTCTTCTGCCCACCCTCTCACCTATGGTGCGGGTTCGCTGGCGACGTCGTCGGGAAAATGTGTTCACCGTCATCGGGCGGTCCCAGAGCGCTTCGTTGTTGAAGCCGACATCGCGTTGATGCACGTCAATTTCACAATGGTGTCGAGGCTTGCAGCGAGTTCGTCAGACCAATGACCACACTTGACTTCGCCACCACCAGAGGGCGCCAGCGCCGAGTTATCTCCTACGGGTTCTTGAGCACTGCGCCCCCGACGCCGTGTGGCCTCGCGACGTTCACCGCGGCACTTGGCGCGAGGCTCGAATTGCAAGGAGCGCTGGTCCACCTTGTTCGAGTCCTTGACGTGCCTGATGGCGAGTCGGCGTCCGGGTTTCCCATCTTGGGAGAATTGATTGGCTCGCAGCCTTCGACGATAGCGAGCGCGGCGTCAGCACTCAATCGGTGTGACGTCGCTGTCGTTCAGCACGAGTTCGGAATCTTCGGTGGCGTCGACGGCGCGGACGTGGTGAAGGTGCTCGACCTCGTGCGCGTGCCGGTGATCGCGATTCTGCACACCGTGTTGCAACGTCCGACCAAGAATCAGGTAGCGGTGATGAATGCCGTGCTCGCGAGAGTCGACGTCGCGGTCGTAATGACCAAAGCGGCCGCGAAGACTTTACGCAAACTTCACGCTATCGGCTCCACCGTGATTGAGGTTATTCCTCACGGCGCCGTTGTCGACAGAAATGTGAAGTCCCGGGTGCGCGGTGCGCGGCCGGTAATCCTCACGTGGGGCCTCATAGGTCCCGGCAAGGGCATTGAGTGGGCTATCGACGCGATGGGCGAACTCAAGGACTTGCAGCCGCTTCCCCTCTACATCGTTGCGGGGTGCACGCACCCGAAAGTGCTCGCGCGCCAGGGTGACGTCTACCGACAATCGTTGGAACAACGCACGAATGCAATTCGATCAATGGTGCGATTCGATAACACCTATCGCGATCTCGCGTCGTTGAACACCCTCATCGCGAGTGCCGACGTGGTGGTGCTGCCCTATGACTCCATGGATCAGGCCACGTCGGGAGTACTGGTCGACGCGGTGGCGGCGGGGTGTCCGGTCATTGCGACGGCCTTCCCGCACGCGAGCGAACTGCTCTCGGGAGGCGTCGGCATAATCGTTCCCCACGGTGACCCGCACGCCCTCGCCCGGGCGATTCGTCGGGTCATCACCGACGCGAGCCTGGCGGCGGACATGGCGAGTCACGCCCGGCGAAAGGCGTTGAGTCTGAGTTGGCGAACCGTGGCGGATTCCTACCAGTCTGTGGCGACTCGGTTGCTTGAGCGTGTCGGGGTCCAAGCGTGACCACGGCACCACAGTTGAACTTCCATCATCTCTTGTCACTTTCGAACTCCTTGGGCACGTTCGAGCACGCGAAGCACGCCGAGGCCCGAGTTGAGCACGGCTACTGCACCGATGACGTGGCGCGCGTCATGGTCGTTGCCATGCGCGAACCGACGCCGAGCGAGGAGATTGCATTACTGGCCGATACTTCGCTCGATTTTCTGCGTCGGGCCCAAGGCCCCGAAGGGCTGTGTCGCAATCGTCGTGACTCATTCGGGCGTTGGTTCGGTGAGGAGTCGAGCGCGGACTGCTGGGGACGTTCGATCTGGGCCTTTGGCACCACCGCAGCGCGCTCGAGCGATCCGGATCTCAAGGAGCGGGCACGGGTGCTCTTCGCCCGTGGTTCTCAGGTACGTTCAACGTGGCCGCGCTCGATGGCGTTCGCGACGCTTGGTGCCGCAGAAGTGCTGACAGTCGACCCTTCGAATGACGACGCCTTTAATCTGATCCAAGCCACCGCGAAGTTGCTCGATCGCCCCGAGACGATTCGCGGTTGGCACTGGAGCGAGGAGCGCTTGACGTACGCCAACGCGGTGCTGCCCGAAGCGATGTTGGCGGCAGGTTCGGTCCTCGGTGACGGTGGACTGGTCGACACTGGCCTTCGCCAGCTGCGATGGCTGCTGGACATGGCATCGTTGGACGGACACCTCTCGGTGACGCCCGTGTCGGGCCGGGGTCAGTATTTCGACGGTGAGCGTTTTGATCAACAACCGATTGAAGTGGCGGCACTCGCTGATGCCTGCGCCCTAGCGCACAAGATGACCGGCAAGGTCGAGTGGAGCCAAGGCGTGGAACTTGCCGTTCAGTGGTTCTTAGGTGCGAATGACGTTGGCTCGCCCATGTTCGAACCGGACACCGGTGGGGGATTCGACGGCCTCACCGCGACGGGACCCAATTTGAATCAAGGAGCCGAGTCCACACTGGCGATGCTCTCGACGTTCCAGCAGGCCCACCAGTTCGAACTGGTACGCGCGTGAGAACTATGGGGCACGCGGCTCGCTCGTGGCTGAGGAGGGTGAGTACAAGGCTCTTCATCCCGGACAGGAACTGGTCGGTGAACGTGGTGGACCTGCTCAACGGGCTCCAACCGGTCGCACCATCGTCATCGCACTCGCTCGTGAGCGTTTGACCGGTTCGCGATTGGACCTATTCGTCCTTCGCGCGTACGAACTCGACGACCTCAAGTCCTTCGCTGTCGCGCAGTGATTCGTGGTGGGCGACCTCGCCCTGCTCCCTTTCGATGAGTTCCTCGTCCTCGGCGACTTCGAGCTTCACCAGCAGATCGTCGGCGTGGGGCGACGAGCGAATCAATTCGTCAAGCTTGAGTTGCAGCACCTTCTGTTGGCGGCCCTGCGTGTGCTGTATCACGAACAGCATCACCAGCGTGACGCCACCGACAATCGTCGCGAATCCGGTCTGCCAACTCACGGGGAACCCCTCGATGCCGAGTATCACGCCAAAGACCATGAGCACCACGATGACAGCGGCTGCAGCCCCTGAGCGTGACGTCACGTCGCCAATGAATTGAAGGATGCGGCTGATTCGCCTCTGAATTGCTGAGTGTTCCATGCGTCTCGATTCGTGACGCGAACGAAGGCCAAATGATTCGTTCACTAGTTGATTGGTTGGCGCGCCTGCGGAGATTGCACAACCCACCCGCAGCGATGAAGCCGCGTACACATCCCATGGTACCGGTCACGGCCCATTCACGTTCAGACGGGGACCGAACAATTTGGTCGAAACCACGCGCAGGCGTGACGTGTGTCATCGGGCGCGAACACCGACGCCCGACTCCTCGGAGCCGCAGGGTGAGCATGTACCCTTTTAGTCAGGTTGCTAGTCACTGTTGACCGCGGTGAGGTGTCGAGATAGCCTATATATGACTAAATCCATCAGATTTGTGATTTAATGTTGACACGACAAAAGACGGCACTGGCCCGACACAAGGAATGAGAAGGAGCACATCATGGCTGAATGGGGATTTGAGACCCGACAGATTCACGCGGGGGCGACCGCCGATCCAACGACCGGCGCCCGAGCCATTCCCATCTACCAGACGTCGAGCTACGTGTTTCGCGACACGGCCCACGCCGCCGCATTGTTCGGGCTCTCGGAACTGGGCAACATCTACACGCGCATCATGAACCCCACGCAGAACGCCTTCGAGGAGCGCATCGCGTCCCTCGAGGGAGGCGTCGCGGCGCTCGCGGTGTCCTCGGGTTCGTCGGCTGAGACGATTGCGCTGCTCAACCTCGCCGAGAACGGCGGGCACATTGTCTCGTCCGCCTCGCTCTACGGTGGCACGTACAACCTGTTTCACTACACGCTCCCGAAACTCGGCATCGAGACGACATTCGTCCAGGACCCCGACGACCTCGCCGAGTGGGCGGCCGCCATCCGGCCCAACACCAAAGCCTTCTACGCCGAGACCCTCGGCAACCCTAGGGGTGACGTGCTCAACTTCGAGGGCGTCTCGAGGGTCGCCCACGAGAACAAGATCCCTCTCGTCGTCGACAACACGCTCGCGACCCCGTACCTCACGCGTCCGTTCGAGCACGGCGCGGACGTTGTCGTGCACTCGGCGACCAAGTTCATTGGCGGCCACGGTACGTCGATCGGCGGAGTGATCGTCGACGGCGGGAAGTTCGACTACGAGGGCAGCGGACGGTTCCCGGGTTTCACCGAGCCCGACCCCAGTTACCACGGACTGGTCTTCGGTCAACTTCCCGAGCCGCTCTTCTCGGCGCGCTTCGTGCTGAAGGCCCGTCTGCAGTACCTGCGCGACATCGGCGCCGCCATTGCTCCGCTGAACTCGTTCCTCTTCCTTCAGGGTCTCGAGACACTGAGTCTTCGGATGGAGCGTCACGTTTCGAACGCCACCACGGTTGCGAACTGGCTCGAAGCACGTGGCGACGTCGCCTGGGTGAACTACTCGGGCCTCGAGTCGAGCCCGTGGCACAACCTTCAGCTCCAGTACCTGCCCAAGGGCGGCGGGGCGATTGTGGCCTTTGGGATCGATGGCGGCGCCGAAGCTGGAAAGAGGTTCATCGAGGGACTCGAATTGTTCAGCCACCTCGCGAACGTCGGTGACGCCAAGAGTCTCGCCATCCACCCCGGATCGACCACCCACTCGCAGTTGACCGAGGCTGAGCAGCGTTCGACGGGCGTCAGCCCCGATCTCATTCGCCTGTCGATCGGTATCGAGTCGATCGAGGACATCCTCGCCGACCTCGAGAATGGTTTCCGAGCCGCGAAGGGATGACCACGAGGACACCTGGGTACTGGCTGGCGGGCGACGATCCCGGCGAGCGCAAGTTCGCCACATTTCGAGGTGAGGCCGGCGACGGCTTCACCTTCGAGAGCGGGGATCGTCTCGCGTCGGTGACCGTCGCCTACGAGACGTGGGGGACACTCGACTCGGAGAAGTCCAATGCCGTACTGGTGCTGCACGCGCTCACCGGTGATTCGCACGCGGCGGGGCTCGCGAGCGCGAGTCATCCGACGCCGGGTTGGTGGAGTGGGCTCGTCGGGCCCGGTCTCGCTATCGACACCGACGAGTACTTCGTTGTCTGCCCGAATGTTCTCGGTGGCGCCCAGGGCACGACTGGGCCATCGTCGCTCGACGAGGATGGCGAGCACTATGGATCCAGGTTTCCCGTCATCACGATCCGTGACCAGGTCGACGTCGAGGTGGCCCTTGCCGATTATCTCGGCATTGACGCCTGGCGCACAGTTGTCGGTGGATCAATGGGTGGCATGCGGGCACTCGAATGGATCGTGGGCTTCCCCGAGAGGACTGAGAAGGCCGTCGTCCTCGCCGTGGGGGCCGCGTCCTCGGCCGACCAGATCGCACTGAGCTCGCTGCAGGTGCGCGCCATCAAGGCTGATCGTCACTACGAGGGCGGCGACTACTACGGGAGCGGACACGCTCCCTTCGAGGGTCTCGCCATCGCGCGCGGACTCGGGCACTTCACCTACCGCACCGCTGACGAGTTCGAGACCCGTTTTGGACGCGACGTACAGGGAGACGAGGATGTGCTGGGCGACGGCCGGTACGCGATCGAGTCCTATCTCGGTTACCACGGTGAGAAGCTTGCGTTGCGTTTTGATCCCAATAGCTATGTCGTTCTGTCCGAAGCCATGAACCACCACGACATCGGAAGGGGCCGCGGTGGCGTCGCTGCGGCGCTCGGTCGAGTGCTGAGTGAGGTGACCGTCATCGGTATCGACTCCGACCGTCTGTACCCGCTCAAGCTCCAAGAGGAGATCGTGAAGTTCACGCCGCACGCCAAGCCGCTCTTCGTGGTGTCCTCGGCCGCGGGGCACGACGGATTCCTTCTCGAGAGTGATCAAATCGGAAGAATCATCGCCACGTCGCTTCGCGGCTGAATTTCGCGTCGCTCAGTCAATCGACCGACGCCGTCAGCAGTCCCGAGAGGTGGTTCGCGGTGTTGATCGCGTTGACCAGTTCGTCAAGATGAGCAGCGACGGTAGTGGGCGCGTCGCGCTCGGCGAGCATCTTCTCCACCATCTTGTAGGGCGGACGCAGGTCGTCGACCTCACTGTGTGGGGTCGATACGAACCAGTGCGAGAGCCGCTCGAGCGACTGAAGGCTTCGATCGAACAAGGCGTCCAGTTCGCCAAAGGCCTCCACGGTGACGCCACGTTCGGCTTCGATCCGCATGGCGTGGATCGCTCGAAGGATCCGCATGGTGACGCTCATCAACCCTCGACCCTCGGAGGGATCGATCCTGGTCGCGGCGGGCTCTTCAATGGATCGCCCGACGGCGGCTTCGGCCTTAGCCCAAGCGAGGCGCACCTTCTTCGAACAGTCGGCCACGCGCTGCGTGGCGACCGCTCTGCGACTCACGAGGCCCGAGACGACGTCGAGGTAGTCGTGAAGAGCGGCGAAGAGTTGGCTCTGCGCCTCACTGACTCCGGCGCGCGGTGAGGTGGGCCAGACCAGGTACGCCACGACCGCGATGAAGCCACCGAGCGAGATGTCAAGGAGTCGGTCGAGTGCGGTGCCGATCGTGTCAGTCGTCGACGTGGAGAGCAGGATGAGCACCATGGCGGTGATGAAGCCAATGGCGACGGGAAAGCTCGCCGCCCACGTCGAATACGCGATCCACGCGATGATTGCGACCATGATCGTCGTCGCAGCCGGGCCCGGATGGAGTTCGCTGACGAGCACCGCCGCTACTGATGCTCCGATCAAGGTGCCAATCAGTCGGCCGAGCCCACGCTTCACGAGTGTGCTGTAATCGGGCTTCAATATGACCGCCACCGCGAACGGGAGCCAGTAACTTCGCGGCAGCCCGAGGGCCGAGCCGATGAGGAACGAGAGCGGCACTGCAACGGCCAACCGTATCGCGTGGCGAAAGGCTGACGAGTCCGTTCGCAGGTTCCCTCGGATCGTGGACACGTCGATGCGGAACTGTCCGAAGTCAGGACCCTTGGGCGAAGGGATACTGGGTCGCCAGACGTGGCGGTCGTTGTCCTCGCGAAGATGATCGATGAGGCCTCCCGCGGAGCGTAATTGACCGTTGATGGCGTTGAGGTGCGACACGCACTGGCTGGCGATCACGTCATCGGTGGAGCCACCCGTGCCGTAGTCGTCCTGCAACGGTGCGAGCAGAGTACGCAGGTGCTGTACGGCGCCGCGCCAGCCAGACGAAGTGGACGACCGGCGTAACGTTCCCGCGATCTCGTTGCACGTCAGCGTAACGGCGCGCAGGCACGCCTCAATTTCGGGATAGCGGAGGGTTGCTCCATCGGCGTTCAGGCGCACGCGCAGTCCCGCAATTGTGGTGAGCTCCAGGCGGATCCGCCGGGCCTGGTCGAGTATCGCTCGAAGATCCTGCACGTCGGTTCGACTGAAGAGTGCCGGCGAGGAGAGGGCAACGTCGGCGGCGTCGAGCGCCGAGAGCAGGTCGGTCGCCGGACGTGACGCATCAGACTCGGAGAGTTCAGCGACGGCTTCGTACGCACTGGCCAGGCGAATGCGCTGGAAGCGAAGACTCGGGGGCAGGCGAAGTATCACGAGTGCGCTCACCTCGAACAGCGCGCCGACGATGACGGACAGGCTGAGGTGTACGGCCACGAGCGGCGAGCCCGCGAAGCGCCCCAGTACGACGTACGCGATGATCGCCTGGGATCCTACGGTTGCCTGCGTTTGGCCAAAGACAACGAGCATCCCCGCGGCGAAGCACCACGGCACCATGATCGCCAGGTGGAGCCAGGGCCAGGGGCCGGTAATCGTGCCGACGAAGACGGCCAGACCCATGGTGAGCACATCAAGGAGCGCGAGACGCAGTGACAATCGTGGAGCCCCGACGAGCGAGACGACTGCAATCAAATTGGCACCGATTGCCATGGCGATGGCGGTCTGGGGCGTGCTGAAGGTGAGACCGAGAATGAAGACCACGATCAACGGAAGGGCCGTTATGGCCCCAGCGATCGGCGTCACCTGTGAGAAATCAACCCTGAGATGGTCGGCCAGCGATGAATGTCGCCGGAGTACCGAGAAGGCGCCGTTTGATTCGGTGGAGGGAGGCGAAGTCTCGCTCTCGGTCACCTGTTGTCTCGCTTCACGATCGCAACCTTACCTATCAAGAAACAGCCAACGAGCGTTCGCACGAGTCCTGAGTACTGGACTCACTGAAGGACCGAGGACGGGCGAGGAGCGTTCGCAGTAAACAAGAAACCCCCGCCCGAGTGGCGGGGGTTTCTTGTTTACTGCCTGAAGCTACTTAAGCCAACTCGGGATGGGCGTGATGTCCATCTTGGTGGCCACCGTAATCGGCGAAGCCTTCGTGTTGGTGGTCGAGTAGATGTTGTGACCAACAAGGGTCGCTGTGGTCGGAGCCGCAGTGCCATTAGCCGCAATCTTGACAATAAGGCCGCCGAGCAGGCCCTGGTGGTTGTTCTTTGAGAACTTCAACGGCACGATCGCCGGGGTGTTCAGCGTCATTGATTCCATCGTCTTGACGAAGCCCGCACGGGTGACGTTCCTACCCTCGGCCTTCAAAGCCTCAGCGAATCCAACCGCGTACCCAGCACCGTAGAGTTCGTTGCCGGTGATCACCGATGAAGCGGTGAACGTCGGGAAGTCGGCCTTGTCGGCGAGGAGCACCTTGCGTACCCATGGGATCCACGGGTCGGCCTTGTCGGTGACCGCGGGGAAGTAGTCCAGCGAGAGGGCGCCAGCCTCGAGTGGGGTGGCCACCGAAGTCGGGTCCGAACCAACAGAGGAGATAATCCACTGGGGCGAGTAACTAAGAGCGTGCGCGACTTCGAGTATTCCGGTGGTGAAGCCGGGAACCGAGTCGAGTACGACTACCTGAGCACCGTTGGTCTTCAACGTGAGAACGTCTTGCTGGAGGTCACTGGAGGAGCCGGTGATTGCGTCAGCAGTGCTGTAACCCAAGTGGTTGGCCGATGAGATTGAGAGACCGCCATCGGTTAGACCGAGGTAGCCGTTCGCACCGAAGTCATCGTTCTGGCCAATGAAGCCAATTGTCTTCCCAGCAAAGTTTGCCTTGATGTAGCGCGCAAAGATCTTTCCTTCAGCGACGTAACTGGTCTGAAAACCGAACAGATTGGGGTACGCGGACGGCTGGTCCCAGTCGGCCGAACCTGAGTTCACGAAGAGCTGCGGCACTCCGTTCGACTTCAAGTAGCTGCGCACGCTGTCCTGTCCGGCAGTGCCGAGAGCTCCGACCGTTGCAAAGACGTGGTCCTGAGCGACCAGCACCTGGGTCTGACTCAACGTTGTCGTACTGGCACCGGCCGTACACTTTGCATCAACCGCTGCGATGTTGTAGCAGTCGTCAAGGCGGTCGTATTTGATCGTACGTCCATTGATACCACCATGCTTATTGATATAGGTGAAGACGGCGTTCGCTGCTGCCGATACTGGTGCGTACGAGGCCGCGATCCCCGAAAATGGGACTGTTGCACCAATGGTGATCGTCTTTGCGGTCACGCCTGGTGTTGCGGTTGCTGCATTCGCGTTACCTGCGAGTAACCCCGTCGACACCATGCCGAGAGAGAGGGCCACCGCCGATACGAGTGTGGTTGCTCGCTTTGCTTTTCTAATCATTAAAAAACCTCCTAATTGGTCTTAGGGGGGAACATTACACACATTTTCGCCACACTCTTGTTACGTTCGCCTTACTTTCGTAGTTTGACCAATCGTCCCAGTCGGGGGCTGAGCCCGGCGATGCCGCGGGGAGCGAAAATCATGGTGAGAATCAATAAAACACCGAAGATTATGCCCTGCATATTCGAGCCGAGGTTGGATGTCGGGTTGACTCCCGTCAGCGCATTGATATGTGTGATCAAATTCGGACTGAAAGCGTAGATAATTCCTCCGATTACAGCGCCGCTCAAAGTTCCAATACCTCCCAGAACCATCAGCGTAAGCAGCGTGATCGACAATGTGACCGGAAACGTCTGGGGATTGACGGTGGTATTGATGACCGTGTACAGCGCTCCACCCAGGCCGGCGAACGATGCAGCGACGACGAACGCCATTGTGCGGGTACGAGAAAGACTGATGCCCATGAGTTCAGCGGCGACGTCATTGTCGCGTACGAGGCGCATTGCGCGTCCAGTCCGGCTGTGAAAGAGGTTGGCCATGATGAAGAATGTGAGACCGGCGATGAGGACCGCTAGGTCGGCAGTCCACTGAGCATTGGCATTGATGGTTGCATTCTGACCACTGAAAAGGTGCAAGAACCAGGACGGAGTCACCAAACTGCTAAGAAAAAGTCCGCCACTGCCGCCGGTCACCGAGGTGAAGTTCTGAGCGAGTGGGGTAATCGCCGCTGCGAAAGCCAGCGTCATTCCCGCGAGGTATGGTCCGCGTAATCGTGTTGAAGGGAGCCCGACGATGAGTCCGCTGATGGCGCCGGCAACGGTCGCCAAGACGAATGTGAAGACTAGTGGTGTCGTCGTGTGGTGCGATGCCCAAATACCTGCCGCGTAGGCGCCTACCGCCATGAAGCCTGAATTACCGAGTGAAATCTGGCCACTCCAGCCAATCAACCAGCTAAGTCCGAGGATCACAATCGTGATTGCGGCACCGCCAGCGAGCTGTGAATCGGCGACGGGCGGAAGTACGAAGGTGATGGCGAGCGCCAGCGCGGTGAGCAGTACCACCGTGAGTAGTCGCGAGGACGTGGTCTCCTGGCTGCGAACGAATTTCAGCCGATTCACTAGACCCTCCTCCCGACCTTCTTGGTGAAGATGCCCTGGGGCCGGATCATGAGAGCGATCACGAGGATGATGATTCCGCCAAGGGGCGCAACATTGGGCGACCAATAGGCGAGGATGAACTGTTCAGCGAGGCCAATCAATAGACCGCCCGCTATTGCCCCAATGGGTGACTCGAGTCCCCCTACTGCCGCGGCAATGAAGCCAGCCACGAAAATTCCATTCATATCAGTTGGGAAAAGTCCAAAATTACCTGAGGCGATAATGACCGCAGCAATCGCCCCTACGCCAGCGGACAGCATCCAGCCAATCGTCAACATTCGATTCACCCGTACGCCCAAAAGCCGTGCTACTTCGGGCGCCAAAGCAGATGCTCGAAGCTGCAGACCAAGTTTCGTGAATCGGAAGAGTGCGGCGACGAGCAACATAATCGTGACGGCCAGAACTATCTGGAAGATATTGAAAGGTGAGAGGAGGATTATCTTGTCGTTTGACAAGTAATAGACCTGAGAAAATGGCTCCGTGACATTACGCGTAGTTCCGGTCCAGATTGCTGTAGTCACCGCTTCAATCACACCGAGAAAGCCAACCATGACCACGATCGGGTTGATTTCGGACTTTCCGTAAAGGGGTCGTATGAGGACCCGCTCGGTCAGACCGCCGAGAATCATTCCGACCACCACCGAAATCAGCACGCACCACCAGTAATTGATGCCTCGGTCGAGTTCGGTCATGCCGATATACGTCGCGAACATCGCCATCGCGCCCTGGGCGAAGTTCAAGATGTGCGTGGACTGCCAGATGATAACGAGACTGAGGGCCACCAGCGCGTAGATCACGCCCTGGGAGAGACCACCGAAGATGTTGTGCATGAACGATGAAGTTAGGAACGAGCTCATTGTTCGACCAATCCCAGGTAGTAACGACGAAGATCTTCATCGTCGGCCACGGTCTTTGCGTCGCCGCTCGCGACTACCGATCCCAGATGCAGCACGACGGCATTGTGCGCGATGCGCAGCGCGCTCTTGGCGTTCTGCTCGACGAGGATGACGGTGAGGTTCTTCGACTCGCACAATTGGCGGATTGATTTCATGAGTTCGGCAGTCACCAGGGGGGCCAAGCCGAGTGACGGCTCGTCGAGCAGCAACACGCGGGGCTGGGAGATGAGTGCCCGGGCCATGGCAAGCATTTGACGTTCGCCGCCCGAGAGTGTCGCGCAGTGCATCTTGCGTCGATCACCCAACACCGGGAATTGGGCGTATTGGGCCTCTAATCCTTCGGACATGTTGACCTTGCTCGCGAGTGCGCCGAGGCGAAGATTCTCCTCGACCGTGAGTTCTTCGATGACGCCGCGACCTTCGGGAACGTGCGCGACACCCATTCGAGCGATGTTCTCAGCGGGTGTGCGCAAAAGAGAGGTGTCACCCAGGAGGATATTTCCGCTCTGGGGTGCGACCAGGCCGGAGATCGTCCGCAGCAACGTCGTCTTGCCCGCACCGTTGGCGCCCAGTACTGCGGTGATCAGCCCCGGCGTCGCCTCGAGGCTGACGTCTTGTAGCGCCTTCACCGCGCCGTAGCTGACGGAAAGATGTTCGACGCGAATCATTCGTCAATCCCCAGATACGCGGCGAGGACATCGGGATTCGTGCTGATCTCACTCGGTGAACCCATCGCGATGACCTGTCCGAAATTGAGAACGACGAGGTAGTCAACCAGTTGCATGACGAAGTCCATGTTGTGTTCGACGAGCAGCACGCTCGTTGACGAGCGCAACTCCGCGATCAATCGGCTAAAGTCCGCCAACTCATTCTCGTCGAGGCCCGACGCTGGTTCATCGAGCATGAGCAGTTGGGGCCGGGTCATCAAGGCTCGCGCGATGGAAACCTTTTTCGCGATGCCGTAAGGGACAGCACCGGGTAGAGCACCGGCGAACTTGGCGATGCCGAGTCGTTCGAGTTCGTGCATCGCCTCAACTCGCACGGCGCGTTGGAGGCGCAGCCCCGAGGGGAGTCCCAGTGCCGACGACACGACCGAACCGCCGGGTCGACTTTGCGCACCCGCCATCACGTTCTCGAGAATGGTCAGTTGGCCGAAGAGCCCCACGCCCTGCAGCGTGCGCGCGACGCCAGCCTTGGCCAACTGGGAGGGCTTGAGTGCACCGCGACCCATCTTCGGAAAGGCCACCGAGCCCGACGTCGGCTTTTGGAATCCGCATGCGACATTGAACGCGGTGGTCTTGCCCGCACCGTTGGGACCGATCAGGCCGACAATCTCCTGCTCGTGCACGCGAAAAGAGACGTCGTTGAGCGCGAGCAAACCACCGAAGCGAACGGTGACATTGTCGAGCGCGAGCGTGACGGTGCGAGGTGTTGGGTCGGTCATACTGGAATTAAACTAGTGCTTGGACGGGGTCGGTGAGTTCGAGGTTCACCGTATTCATTTCCCAAGCGGGCCTTGGCGCGTTGGTCGGGCGTCTCGCAAAGCCCTTTCGATGATGCGGGGCTTTGAATTGGCGCGCAGGTGGGACTTACGGCCCTAGTTCAAATTGGCCCCGAAGGACGTACTGTGCGGAAAAGGTAACTCGCCAATTCGGCCGTGCACGAGGAATGATCATGTTGTCATTGGGGGGCTTGGGGTTCGTACGCCATTTCACAACGTCGCCGCACGGGGCACGAAGATGAGCTCGAAGAAATCGCTGCTCGCACGTGATGACTGGCCACATCAGTACGCGTTGGACTCTTTGGAGGCGGGCGCACCTTCTCGGCGAGGTCTGATTCTCGCGGTGCTGTCGCTCACCGTGCTGATTATCAATCTCGACGGCACGGTGCTCAATGTCGCCCTGCCGTCCATCGTGGCGAGCCTGCACGCCACTTCTAGTCAGTTGCAGTGGATTGTCGACGCGTACATCATCGTCCTCGCGGGATTGTTGCTCATCGCCGGATCACTCGGTGACCACGTCGGGCGCAAGTGGGTATTCATCGGAGGACTGATCATCTTCGCTGTCGGCTCAGGTGCGTCGGCATTCGCGACTTCGCCGGACAAACTCATCATGGCCCGTTCATTCATGGGCATCGGCGCGGCGGCCGTGATGCCGTCGACCCTGTCGATACTCACCAATGTCTTTACCGAACCGCGTGACCGAGCTCGAGCCATTGGATTGTGGTCGGGCACCAACGGTCTGGGGCTCGCGATCGGGCCGGTCGTCGGAGGCTGGCTGCTGACGCACTTCTGGTGGGGATCGGTATTCTTGATCAATGTGCCGATCGCTGCAGTGGCGTGCCTCGCGGCGGTCTTGATAGTTCCCGATTCGAAGAATCCCGTGGCGAAGCGACCTGACCCCTTCGGAGCCCTGCTCTCGCTCTTCGGACCGGCGTTGCTGCTGTGGGGAATCATCGAGGGGCCCACCCGCGGTTGGGGATCGAAGTTGATTCTCGCAGCGATCATTGGAGCGTTTGTCATCGTCGGTGTGTTGGTATTCTTCGAGCGCCGAACCAGCCATCCGTTGCTCGAGCTCTCTTTCTTTCATTCGCGAAGGTTCTCAGTGGCCATTGGTGGCTTGGGGCTCACGATCTTCGCGTTGTCGGGAGGCCTGTTCCTCTTGACCCAATATCTGCAGTTCTGTCTTGGCTACAGTGCGTTTCAGACCGGGCTGCGGATCGCCCCCATCGCGTTTGTCCTGCTCGTGGTCGCCGCTCTCTCGCCGCTCGCCGTGCGATACCTGGGAACCAAGATTGTGGTCTTTGCCGGAATGGTTCTGATAACGATCGGGCTGGCGTTGCTGGCCGCAGTCACGATCCATTCGACCTACGCCAACGCCCTGCCGTCGTTCTTCCTGATGGGTATCGGCAGCGGACTCTGCGTAGCCCCCTGCACGGAGTCGGTCATGGGCTCGGTGCCGATTGACCTCTCGGGCGTCGGGTCGGCGACCAACAGCACCGCGCTTCAAATCGGCAGCGCGTTGGGTGTGGCCGTGCTCGGTAGCCTGTTGAACACCCGGTATCAGGCAGACATTGCGCGACTACTCGGGCACTACTCGTTGCCGACGTCAATCGCGAAGACGAGTGAGGGATCACTCGGTGGTGCGCTCGAGGTGGCCCGTCGCATTGGCGGAAATCTGGGCGCACAACTGGGCACGACCGCCCGCCAGTCGTTCATCAGCGGCATGACCTTCGCAGTCACCGTGGGCGCGATCATTGCCGGCGCCGCTGCGTGTGTTGTCATGGTGTTGTTGCCGGCGAGAGCGCCGAAGCCCAGCGGGTCCACGAAGACGCCTCAAGCTTGACACCCGGTCCATTCGTGGACGTTCGTAACCAAAGTGTCACAGTTCTTGCACTTCGTAATCAAACTGTCATCACTTCGGCGGCACTCTGATGATCCTCACGGGCTTCTCACAGTCAATTCGAAATCGGCGGCGCGACACTGTTGTCAGTTTACGAATCTTCCAATGCAACAGTCCAAAGGAGCAACATGAAGAAGCAACAGCTCACCAATACAGCAAAAGCGGCTGCCGTAGTCACCATGGGAATGACGCTCGTACTCGGCGCCACGGGGATTGCCCAGGCGGGTACGTCGTCGCGAGGCCACGATGCTACCGACGGTCACGGATCGCAGAAATTCCAGAACCCTTTGAGCAATCGCCACTCGCAGGGCGGTCAACACACTGCCCACGGTGTTATTGGTGCGGTGTCGACGACGTCGATCACCGTTCTGGGCCAGGGTTCAGCGCCCACCGTCCTCGCCATCACCTCGGCCACGACCGTTTTTGAGGGCGCGACGACGGCCACTCCCGCCGCTCTGGCCGTTGGCGAGAGCGTAAGCGTGAGCCTCTCGAATACTGCTCCGAATACCGCAGCGAAGATCACCATCCAGGTCGCCAAGATTCAAGGAAAAGTGACGTCGGTCAGCGCCAACGCGATTACGTTGAGCGGCCCCGAAGGTTTCTCGCGGACGGTTGACGTGGGTTCGACGACGACCTATAGCGAAGGTGGCACCGCCACCACACTGAGTGCGGTCCTCGTTGGCTCGACGATCAGCGCGTCCGGGGTCGTGGGTTCTAACCAGACCACGCTGAATGCGCTCAGTATCGTCATAAGTGCGCCTAAGGACGTCCGTGGCACGTTGAGCGCGGTCAGCCCGACATCGATCACTGTTGCTGGTCCCAACGAAATTTCAACGGTACTGGCCCTGACGTCGGCAACGACGGTGCTCGCCGGCTCGATTGCGACCACCGCATCGGTCCTCGCCGTGGGACAGCACGTCGACGTCGCGTTGGCGCGAACCAGCGCCGCGACCGCTTCAAGGATCACCATCACCATCGCCAAACTTGACGGTACGGTGTCGGCGGTGACCTCCAGCGTGATCACGCTCGCCGGGCACCAGGGCTTCGTCCGGGTCATCAACGTGAGTTCGTCGACCAAGTTCAGCGAAGGCGGCACTGCCACCACGTCGACTGCGGTCGTCGTCGGCTCCAAGATCAGTGTCCAGGGTCTCGTGGCTTCGGACCAGACGTCGCTCAACGCTCTCAGGGTCACCATTGCCGCTCTCAGCGACATTCGAGGTGTTGTGACGGCGGTGAGCGCCACGTCTCTGACCGTTCTCTCACCGAACAGCACGTCCACGGTCTTCGGCATTGGTTCGTCTACCGCAGTTTTCGAGGGAACCCTCGGCGCTTCGGCGAGTGCTCTCGCCCTTGGGCAACACGTTAACGTCGCACGACTCGCTTCGGCTCCGACGTCCGCTACCAAGGTCACGATTGCTCTGGTCACGGTCGCGGGCAAGGTGACGGCGGTCAGTTCAAGCACGATTACCATCACTGGGCACCAGGGTTTCGCCCGGGTCATCAACGTGAGTTCGTCGACCAAGTACAGCGAGGGTGGTACTGCCGCCGCGTTGGCTGCGGTCGTCGTCGGCTCCAAGATCAGCGCCCAGGGTGTCGTGGCTTCCGACCAGACGTCGCTCAATGCCTTGATGATCAGCATCGTTGCACCGAAGGCGGCGTAACCGGGACTTGACCCCTTGCACACACTCCTGTCGCCGCAGTGACGGGCCCTCACGGGCGGCGATAGGGGAGAATACGGAGAGGGGCGCTGCTTGGCGCCCCTCTCCGTATTGTTCTGACGCGCGATTTATCACTTCCAAGTGGTGGTCGTATCCTTGGGTCGTGGCCCACTACGGGCAGCACGTTGTCTTCACCGGGGAGACCATCTCTTGATTCCGATTCTGAGCGCCAGTGAGATGCGAGACCAGGATGCTCTCGCGGTCGCCGCGCGCGGAGTCGACGCGTTGGTGCGTGCGGCGGGTACCGCCGTGGGATTCGAAGCCAAGAGGATGCTGGGCGCATGCTACGGCGCTCGCGTTGCCGTTCTCGTCGGTCCCGGTTTGAACGGTGGTGACGGTCGCATTGCGGCGACGTGGCTTCGCTCGCGTGGTGCGCATGTTGACCTCGTCGAGGTGGCGCGCCAGCCAACCATTTTGCGTGGGTATGACCTCGTCGTAGACGCCGCGTTTGGTTTGGGGTGTTCGCGACCCTATGTTGCGCCCGAGGTAGACAGCGGCACGCTGGTGCTCGCGGTCGACTTGCCGTCGGGCGTGGATTCGGACACGGGCGAACTCTTGGGCCGCCCACTAGTTGCGGACCGGACACTCGCGATCGGCGCGCTCAAACTGGCCCACGTTACCGGTGAGTGCTCGCAGATCATCGGCGAGTTGCGCTTCGCCGGCCTCGGCATCGTTCAGTCCTTCGAGAGCGGACTCGTCGAGGACAGCGATCTGGAACAGTTGCTCGTGATGCACGAGCACGACCACAAATGGAGCCACGCCATCACGGTGTTCGCCGGCTCGACACTGATGCCCGGCGCCGCGGAGCTGGTGGTTCGAGGCGCGCTCGCCGCGGGCGCGTCGATGATTCGATTGTCGAGTAGAGGGGAAGTGAGTGGCCTCGTCGACCTCCCGCCCGAAGTCGTGCACACGAGCGAGGTTCACGTCGACAAGCGTTGTCGTTCCGTCGTTGCTGGTCCGGGACTGGGCAGTGGTGCGGCTCCCTGGTTACAGGAGCGATTGACCTCGCTCAAGGTGCCCGTCGTGCTCGACGCCGACGGTCTGGACCGTGGGCTGATCGCGAAGGCACCCACTGACGGAGCGCGATGGATTCTCACACCGCACGATGGCGAGTTCGCGCGTCTGACCGGCGAACTCGTTCCCGCCAACCGGATTGGCGCGGCGGGCGCACTCGCGCGCGAGACCGGCTGCGTCGTGCTGTTGAAGGGTCCGATCACGGTGGTGGCGGATCCGTCGGGTTCGTTCCGTATTGTCAACTCGGGAACGTCGGCTCTCGCGACCGCGGGCTCGGGCGACGTGCTCGCCGGACTCATCGGCGGAGCCCTCGCCCGGGGACTCGACACGATGAACGCCGGAGCGCTCTGCGCGCACTTGCACGGGCGTGCGGGCGCGACCCTTTCGTCCTACGCGCGCGCTTCGCAACTTCCCGGGGCGGTTTCCGCACTGCTCGAGGATCTTCTACCTGTTGGTTAGGTGATTGGCCGGCGTATCCGCTTGTTCAAGCGGACGTGAAATGCTGGCGATGTAATTTCTCACACGGTAGATTGACAAATACAATCACGAGTGAGTTCGGGGGGACTGAATGGTTGATGCGATTGACGTAACGGTCGGGTCCGCGTACGACGGACCACCGCCGGAGAGACCGAAGATTCAGATCGTTCCGTTGAAGGGATTGCCGGTGGTCGCCGCGGCTGTCATCTTCGTGGCGGTCGCGATCGCGGGGAACTGGCAGTGGGCTCTGATGTTCAGTCATGTGGTCGGGGGAGTCCTTTGGACCGGGATTGACCTCTTTGTCGGCCTCGTCGTCGGTCCGATCCTCGGTCGTCTGTCCATTCCCGCGCGCGCAGAGTTCTCGGCGAGGTTCATGCCGAAGATGGTCATCATCATGCCGACGGTCGTGATGATGACCCTGGCCTCGGGCTTCCAAATCGCGCGAAAGGTCGGCAACCTCTACGCGAAGAGCCCCAACCACCCCTGGTTGATCGTCTCGTTCTGCGTGGTTGGCGTGATAGCGGTGATCGCCCTCGGTATCCTCGAGCCCGCGAATATCGCGGTGCTGTACGAGATGAATAAGCCGGTGCCCAATGGCGAGAGGATCGGTCGACTGATGAACCGGTTCATCTACACCGCAGGAATTACTGGAGTCATGCAGATCGCGACATTGGTAATTATGACGAGGGTGGCAACACAGTGAGCGCGCACGAATCGACAGCCCCGACCGACTCGGGCGACCGACCATTCCCGCCGGTCGGGTGGCTCAGTTCCTTTGCGCTTGCCTGCGTGATCATCGGGGGCATCTTGATGGCTTCCTATGCGCCGCGCAAGGCACCCCTGGTGGCGACGACATTGCTACTCGTCGTTGGTGTGCTGCTGCTACTTGGTGCACTGACGATGCTCGCACGATTGAAGGATTTTGCCTGGGCGACCTTTCGCACTGTCTTCAAGTGGGCGTTGCTCGCGTACGCGATCATTGCGGGAATGATCGAATTCGCTTTCGTTCGCGACTCGACGAGGGGTGCGTCGCTCGTGCTCGTGACGTGCATGCTCGTGGTGTTCATGTTGAGCGTGCCCACCACTATGGCGTTCACGACGGCGCGTTTTGCCGAGCCCGATTGACAATTGTCGCCGACCGCCGCTGACTTTCCAGTGTTTTGAGCGCACTCTGGGGGGCGTCAAGGAATCCTTAGCCGTTGACGAAGGCGTTTGCGATCGTGAGAACAAGTGGCGCCGCTCAACTCTTCGAGAGAGACGTGGGGCTCGGGCAGCACCGCTAGCGACTCAACCGCTGGCGAGAGCCGCGAGCGCATTGATGGGTCTGAGGTTGTCGATGGTGACGGAGCTCGGGGTGAGCCCGGCGGATTGAGCGCGCCGAGGTCACGAAGTACCCGAGGTTAGTGCCGGTCTGGGCGGAGATCACTTTGCCCTGCAACTGGGCGAGCGAGGTGATTGTCGAACCTTTAGGAAGAACAACGACGCAGTCGGCGCCGGTGCGTTCGCGAACCTGACGCTGTGACCAAAGTCCTTTGTTACGAGGGATTTTTGAGATTTATCGGAGTACAGTTGTCAAAGGAAAGATTTGTAATGTGCGTTTTTTGGCGTGCGATTGGGTCACAGATTTTCGAAGGAGAGCGGCGCATGGAGCCTACGAACGATCGGGATCCGAACTATTTCCATAAGGTCGTGGACTGCCAATGGGCCTGTCCTGCGCACACTGACGTGCCGGGGTACATACGTTTGATCGCCCAAGGCCGTTTCGATGATGCCTACATGCTCAATCGTGAGTCGAATGTCTTTCCCGGTGTGTTGGGACGAACATGCGACCGGCCATGCGAGCCGGCGTGCCGGCGGGGGCGTGTCGACGGAAGCCCGGTCGCGATCTGTCGACTGAAGAGAGTCGCCGCCGACCTCAAGGGTGAGATTGGCGACCGTATTACTCCGATACCAACGGAGAAGAACGGCAAGCGCGTTGCCTGCATTGGCGCTGGGCCCTCGGCGCTCACGGTCGCGAACGATCTGATGCCGCTCGGCTACGACGTGGTCATGTTCGAGCAGTTCGCCAAGCCCGGCGGTCTGATGCGCTCGAACATCCCCGAATTCCGACTGCCCGCCCACGTGCTCGACGACGAGACTCAGATCATCCTCGACATGGGCGTCGACATCCGTTACAACTCTCCGATCACGAGCTTGAGGGCACTTCTCGAGGAGAAGTTTGACGCCATCTTCGTCGGTGTTGGGGCCCCGAGGGCCAAGGGCCTCGAATTGCCCGGTCGCCATGACGAGGGCGACACCAATATTCACAGCGGCATCGATTGGCTCGAATCAGTGGCCTTCGGTCACGTCGACTCGATTGGTGAGCGGGTGCTCATCATCGGGGTGGGCAACACGGCCATGGACTGCTGTCGTTCATCACGACGCCTCGGTGGCAGGAACATCAAGGTGATGGCCCGTCGTCCCCGCGAATACTTCAAGGCGTCGCCCTGGGAGTTGGAGGATGCCGAGGAGGAGGGTGTCGAGATCGTCGTCAACCACGCTCCCAAGCGTTTTGTCCTCGAGAACGGCAAATTGGTCGGCATGGAGTTCGATGTGCTCGAGTGGGACGAGGGCGCCCAGCACTCGACCGTGCTCGACACTGTGATTGTTCCCTGCGACGACGTGATCCTCGCAATCGGCCAGGAGAACGCGTTCCCCTGGATCGAGCGCGACCTCGGCATGGAGTTCGGCGAGTGGGACATGCCCGTGGTCGACGAGGTGACCTTCCAGTCCACGATCCCCGGGGTCTTCTTCGGCGGTGACGCCGCTTTCGGTCCCAAGAACATCATCTGGGCCGTTGCACACGGCCACCAGGCTGCGTTGTCAATGCACGCACACTGCATGGGTAACTCGATCACTGACCGGCCGGTGCTCGAGATGGCGCTGTCGAGCACCAAGATGGGCATGAACGAGTGGAGTTACCACAACGACTACAACCCATCGTCGCGTCAGAAGATGACCCACATCGAGCTTTCCAAGCGATTCGAATCGCTCGAACTCGAAGTCGAACTTGGCTTCAATGCCGAACAGACTGCACGCGAGGTGCAGCGTTGCCTGAACTGTGATGTGCAGACGACGTTCAAGGCCCCCCTGTGCATCGAGTGCGACGCGTGCATCGATATCTGTCCGGTGCAATGTCTCACCATCACGGAGAACGGTGACGAGGAGCAGTTGCGCGAACGCCTTTCGGCGCCGACGGTGAACCTGAAGCAGTCGCTCTACGTGTCGGCGGGTCTGCCCCAGACCGGACGAGTGATGGTGAAGGACGAGAACGTCTGCGTCCACTGCGGACTCTGCGCCGAACGTTGCCCGACGGCGGCGTGGGACATGGAGGAGTTCGAGCTCAAGATCCCGTACGCGAAGGACTCGGGGTTGCTGACCATTCCCGTGCGACGGGCAAGTACGAAAATTGAAGTAGGGAGTTAGTCATGGCGATTGATACCGCTCAGGACACCGCAATCAGAGTCAACGATTTTTCAATCAAGCTCGCGAATGTGAATGGCACGGGATCGGCGAGCGCGAACAGCTTGTTGATGCAGGCCATCTTTCGCATGGGCATTCCGGTATCGGGGAAGAACCTCTTCCCATCGAACATCCAGGGACTACCGACCTGGTACGAGATTCGCGTGAACAAGTCTGGCTACACGGCGCGTGCGCTCGAGTACGACCTCATGGTCGCCATGAACTCTGCGACCTACGAGCAGGACATCAACGAGGTCAGCTCGGGTGGGTACGTGCTCTACGACTCTTCGTGGCCCCTCGACCAGGAATTGCTGCGCGACGACGTGACCTTCCTCGGCGTGCCGCTCGCGCGCATGTGCATCGAGAACTTCGCCGCCCCACGCGAGCGAATCCTCATGAAGAACGTTGCCTACGCCGGCGCCGTCGTGGCGCTTCTCGGCATCGACATGGACATCGTGTCCAACCTCTTGTCCGAGACGTTCGCGCGTAACGAATTACTGCGCGAGTCGAATCAGAATGCGTTGCGACTCGGCTACAACTACGCGCTCGAGAATTTTGAGTGCCCGTTGCCCTTTCGCGTCGAGCCCATGGACGAGACCAAGAATTCGATCCTGATCGACGGCAACACCGCCGCCGCCATTGGATGTCTCTACGCCGGAGCGACCGTGTCGGGTTGGTATCCGATAACCCCCGCGACCGCGGTAATGGACAACTTCACCCGACTCTGCGCGCAGTACCGCCGTGAGCCGGTGGAGAACCCGGCACCGGGGGAGCTGCCCTACAAGAACAACTATCTGATCATCCAGGCGGAGGACGAAATTGCCGCGATCGGCATGGTGCTCGGCGCCTCGTGGAGTGGCGCACGAGCCTTCACCTCGACGTCGGGTCCCGGCATCTCGCTCATGAACGAGCTGCTTGGTCTCGCGTACTACACCGAGATTCCCGCGGTACTGATCGATGTGCAGCGCACCGGCCCTTCAACGGGGATGCCAACGCGCACCCAACAGTCCGACCTCCTGCTGTGCGCGTACGCGTCGCACGGTGACACGAAGCACATACTTCTGTTCCCCAAGGACCCTCGCGAGTGCTTCGAATTCGCGGTGCAGAGCTTCGACATCGCCGAACGTTTCCAGACGCCGGTCTTCATGTTGAGCGACCTCGACATCGGTATGAACGACTGGGTGGTGCCCGAGTTCACCTGGGACGACTCGTACGTGCCCGACCGGGGGCGAGTGCTCAATGATAAGGACCTCGAGGGGATGGCCGAGTTTTTCCGCTACGCCAACGAGGATGCGGAGTTCGTGACACCGAGGACCCTGCCGGGCTCTGACTCGAAGGGCGCCTACTTCATCCGTGGTTCCGGTCACGACAAGTTTGGAAGGTACACCGAGGACTCCAACGACTACCAGCAGGTCGTGGACCGGCTGAAGAAGAAGCACGCGTCGGCCGCCGCCCACGTGCCGGCACCGATTATCGAGCGCCACGCGGGCGCCACTGTCGGCGTCATCACCCTCGGGGGATGTGACCTCGCAGTGCGCGAAGCCGTTGACCAGCTCGCCGCACAAGGTGTGATCGCCGATTACATGCGAGTCAGGGGATTCCCGTTCGTCCCCGGGGTGCGCGAGTTCGTCGAGGAACACGACCACTGCTTCGTCGTTGAGCAGAACCGTGACGCGCAGTTGCGGTCGCTCATCTCTATCGAGACCGGCGCCGCCATCGAATCGATGCATTCAGTACTGGCCTACGGGGGCTTTCCGTTGAGTGCCCGCCAGGTTATTGACGGTATTACTAGCCAGTTGGAGAACTAACAATGACTTCCATTGCCAAGCCCATCATCCCGCTCGTCGCGCTACCAAAGAACGAGATTGGGCTCACGATCCGTGATTACGAAGGCGCCGTGTCGACGTTGTGCGCCGGTTGTGGCCACGACTCGGTGACGGCAGCCATTACCCACGCATTCTGGGAGCTGTCGACGCCGCCACATTCGATCGCGAAGTTGAGCGGCATCGGCTGCTCGTCCAAGACCCCCACTTACTTTGTGCGAGGCGCACACGGTTTCAACTCCGCGCACGGGCGAATGGTGACGATCGCGACCGGTGCGAACGCGGCGAACCGAGAACTCACCTACATCGGTATCTCGGGAGACGGTGATTCGCTCTCCATTGGCATCGGCCACCTGGCCCACGCCATCCGACGCAACGTCAACATGGTCTACGTCATCGAGAACAATGGCGTCTACGGACTCACCAAGGGTCAGTTCTCGGCCTCGGCGGACATCGGCTCACGCCTGAAGAAGGGCGAGCCGAACGCCATAGCCCCCATTGACCCGGTGCTGCTCGGTCTCAGCATGGGCGCCACCTTCTTGGCGCGTAGTTTCTCGGGGGACAAGGCCCAGCTGGTGCCAATCTTGAAGGCGGCCGCCGCGCACAATGGTCTGGCGCTCATTGATGTGATTTCGCCGTGCGTGACGTTCAACGACCACGAAGGCTCGACCAAGAGTTACCGCTTCATGCGAGAGCACGAAGTGAAAGAGATTGAGACCGACTTCGTACCAATTCGCAAGGAGATCCACAAGTCCCTTGACGAGAACGACGCGACCGAGATCACCATGCACGACGGCAGCGTCGTTCGCTTTCGCTCGGTGCCCACCGGCTACGACCCGTACGACCGCCAGAAGGTGGAGGAGTACATCCGTGAACGTCGTAGCCGCGGCGAGATCGCAACGGGGCTCTTGTACGTGGATGAATCTTCGCTTGATGTGCACGAACTCAACAACACGCCCGATCACGCTCTGAACACCGTCCCGTATTCAAAGCTCTGCCCGGGATCGGCTGAACTCGCGAAGATGCAGGCGAGTTTCCGCTAACCGGTTCACCCGCGCCGAGCCCTCGGGTCAATGCGTACTACGAAACATAAATCTTGGCACCTGTCAAGGAGCGGCGGCGCACGATGCATTCAATCCTTGGTGCGACTGGGGCTCGGTGGCGTTCCTCTGAATATGAAGAATTGTTAAGTCTTTAGGGGGCTTTCGAGGTGACGAAGTGACTTTTGGCCCCAAATTCCCGAATGATTTCTGAGAAACATCTTCTTAAGATGTTTTTAAGACAACAGGGAAATTGGAAGGAAAACCATGAGAGTTCCAGTGAGTTCACACAAGATGAGTACGCCGGCCAGCCTGGTCCGGAAGGTCGTGTCAATCGGCGCAATCGGTGTGCTCGCCACCCTCGGTGTCACGGCCCCCTCCGGTGCGGCTTCAGTGAAGCCAGTTGCCCCCGCTGCGCACACCGTGCTCTCGAGCCACGCTGCCAAGACCAAGCACGTCGTCTTCAAGGCCACGATATCGGGCAAATTGGCTCTTCTCTGGGCTGCTTCGTCGGTGGCCGCCTCATCGGTCACGGGATCGGGCGCCGCCACCAACATGGGCACTGCGACTCTCTCGGGCAGTGGTACCGCTCCCTTCACGGGAAGTACTCAGTGCGAGCCAATGACGGGTAAGGGCAGGCTCTCGGGCGGAGGCTCGACACTTTCCATCACCGTATCGCCATCGAGCGCCAACGCGGCTCAGGCGTGCGGTGCAGGGTCAACCACGCCTACACCGGTCACGGTGTCCAAGGGCGTGGCCAAGGTTACGGCCGGTACCGGTAAGTACAAGGGCGCGACCGGCACCTTGAACTTCAAAACTGTGTTCGTAGTGAATTCGACCACCAGTGGTTCGTCAGAGAGTGACTCGTTCACCGCCACCATCACCGGCACTCTGACCATCAAGGGCTAGCAAGAAAACAACCGGAGAGGACTCCAAATGAAGAGATTAATGTCAGCAGTTGTCGCAGGGACCATGGCGTTGGGCAGCGTAGCTGTCTTCGGCGTGGCGACGGCGTCAGCGTCAACCACCACACCGACGATTACCTTGACTGACCCCAAGGCCATCTTCAACAATGGTTCAACCACGATCGTCGCCACGGCGAGCGTCGCGGGTACCGTGAACTTCACGCTCGCGGGCACGACCATCACGGGTTGTGGCGCAGAGGCTACCGCGACCGCGACGCCGTTCATCGCAACGTGCTCGTGGACACCCGCGGCCGCTGGTGCGACGACGTTGGGTGCGACGTTCACGCCCACCGACGCGACCGACTACACCTCGGCGACCGCCCCGGTGATCAACGAGACAGTCGCCGCCCCGGTACAAGGTACGACGACCAGCCCCATCTCGCTCTACGTGGACACGATTCTCGCGTCAGGTGCGACGGGGGCTCTCGCGCCGAAGTTCGGTACGGGCTGTGAGATCACCAACGAGTTCATCGTCGGCCAGACCATCGTCTTTCGTGTGTACGGCAATGACGCTGACCTGGGTGGTGTCGCATTGACATCGCAGAACGTGTCGAGCGCGACAGTCACCGTTGGGGGCGTCGCGACGCCGCTCAAGTTGGCTTTCGGCAACCACAGTGGAGTGGCCTTCTGGACCGCGCCCCTGCCGACGGGTACCGCTACTGGCTTGTACTCCACGCTGGGCGTCATTGGCTACAAGGTGACGTTCAACACGGATGCGGTGCCCGCAGTGACCAAGTCGGAGCGCTTCACCCACATCGTCATCACCACGGTGAACGGCGTGAGGGTCGCCAAGCGCGTCGCCTACCACAAGACGGTCGTCGTGACACCCGCTGTTGCTGGTGCCGTCGGAACGTTCGCCTCAGGCTTCACCGCTTCATCGGTTGCCACGCTGAACGCGCTGCCAGCCTCCTGATTGTCTGAAGTAAGCAGTTCACAGTAACGCTGAACCCGGACAGGTTGATCGGTTTGATTGCCTGTCCGGGTTCAGTCGCATCAAGGAATGATTCAGGGCCGCAAGTCCCGGACCAATGTCCCAAAGATAAGTAAGTCCCTACAAATTTCGACCACGTAGTACGAAAGGAAAATCATGAAGAACCATCGCATCGTGCGACTCTTCTCTTCGGGCATCGCCAAGGTGCTCGTGGCGGCGATCATCCCGGTGACGCTTTTCGCGGGCATTGGCAGCGCGGACACAACTCCAGCCAATACGATCACGCTGACCGCACCGAGCGGTATCCCGGGCACCCCGGCGCTCCCGTACACCGGAACGACCGCTCCCAGCTTCACCGTTCCGGCGACGTACTCGAATCTGACGGTGACACCGGACCAGGGCGTGCAGGGTGTTCCCATGAAGATCACGGGTTCGGGACTTCCCGCGAACGCGAGCATCGAGTTGACGTGGTCGACGAACAGCTCGACGTGGCTTGCTGACGTCGAGCCCAACACCGTCAACTACCTGGGTACCTCGTACTCGAAGTTCAATGTCATCATGACGACCGTCACGACCGACTCAACTGGCAGCTTCTCCTTCGCCACGAAGGCACCCGCCGACTTCGGTGGTGTGCACGACATCTACGCCGTCCAGAACGGCGTGGCGTTGGCCCACGGTGGTTTCGAAGAGCTACGCATCCTGAAGGTCACACCCACGAGTGGTCCGATCGGCACGCCGATCACCATCACCTACACCTCTATGGGCGCGAGCCTCTACACCGGCGGCGCTGAAGTCTCGTACGACAATCACTACACGGGTGAGATGATGGCCAACTGGACACGCGGCACCGCCTCAATCGTGATTCGAGCTGCCGGACCGGTGGGCACGCATTTCATCCAGGTTGGTAATGCCATCAGCTTCATGTACATGAACGTCATTCAGTCGCCGATTCCCTACACCAACGGTGGCATGGTGAAGTTCAAGGTCACCAAGGACAAGGGGCCCGCCCAGTCGTTCATCACGTGGCCGGCCAATGTGGCCGCCACGGTGTCACAGGTGACGACGTTGTCATCGGCTGGACTCGACCCCGCAAGCCACGCCGTCGCGACCCTGTCGCCGACAACGGGCCCCGTGCTCACCAAGACGACGCTGAGCGTGAGTGATCTACCAGAGACTGGTACGGCCACGCTCAACTGGTCGACCGTCGTTGGCAACCGCGTGAACTGCACCAGCACTTGCTGGTCGTTCAGCTCGATCCCGATCGGAAGCGCGGCGATCACCAACGGTTCGATCAACCAGCAGATCACGGTCCCCGACAACCTCGGTGGCTGGCACGTCGTCCAGGTCATGAACGGGAGCACCATCGAAGCGCAGGTCCCGTTCTACGTGAAGGAGAGCATCGTCAACTTCACCAACAATGCCGGCAAGGTCATCAGCGAGGGTCTCGCGACAGCCAATGACGCCAACACCGTCGCGGCCATCGCCGCGGGTCAGTCGGGCGTTGGGTCGCACACCTTCAAGGACGGCCAGGAGTTCACCATCAGCATCAAGGGTGTTGGTTGGACCCAACTGGATAACACGCTCGGTGTCGACTACGACAACAGCTACATCGGTTACAGCTGTGGATTCAACTCCAACGGCTACATGGTCGTGCACCTGAAGGCCACTGGGGCCCCGGGTACGCACATCATCGACCTGTACCCAATGCTGTACTCCCTGTCGCCCTCGTTCGCGAGCACGCCCTACGGCATGGTGCCGGTCCTGTCGTCCAACCACGACTACCCGGGACTCGCTCTTGGTTACCAGGTGCCATCGATGCACTTTGCAATAACCATCGTCAAGTAACCGTAACTGCAGTCGCGCTTACCGCCTCCCCTCTCGAGATTCGAGAGGGGAGGCGGTTGTGCGTAGCAACCTCGCGACAGATTTCGGTAACCACCAGTTCCAGCGTCCGAGCAGTGACATGATGCTCGGTAGCAAGAGACCGCGGATGATCGTTGCGTCGACGAGCACACCGAGTGCGAGCCCGACGCCGAGCTCTTGCAGTCCGGCGACGTGACCGAAGACCAGACCGCTGAGAGCGACGACCATGATCAAGGCCGCGCTCGTGACGACACCGCCGGTGTTGGAGAGTCCTTCGACGATCGCCTCGTCGTTGGAGGCACCATTCAAGCGGGCTTCACGAATTCGCGACACGATGAAGACCTCGTAGTCCATCGAGAGACCGAAGAGCATGGCGAAGAGGAACACCGGCACCCATCCTTCGATTTGACTGACGTGGTACGTGCCGAGGATGGACGAGCCGACACCGAACCGGAAGACAAGGACCAGGAAACCGTAGGCGACACCCACCGAGATCAGGTCGAGCAGAGCTGCGATAAGTGGCAGCACGAGCGAGCGAAAGGCCCTCAGCAGCACGCCGTAGGCGAGGAGCAGGGCCAGCAGCACGATCCAGGGGAAGCTGCCGTAGACCGAGTTCAGGAAGTCAACGCCCTGCGCGGGCGCGCCGCCGACGTAGACCTGCGTTCCCGCCGGGAGTTTGACGCCCGGGATAACGTCGTGGCGGATCACGCGCACGAGATTCTGTGAGACGGCGCTGCCGAAGGACTCGCCGCTTACTACGAGGATCTGCTCGTAACGGCGCGACGAGTCCTCGAAGGGCTTGGTGTGTCCAATGGCGACGACGAAGACGTTGGGGGTCTTCAGGATCGCCTCGGCGAGGTCGAGGCGCCCGAGTGACGAGGCCTTGGTCGTGTCGCCGCCGGCGCGACCCGTGTCGAGCACGATCTGGATCGGAGTGATCACCCCGGGGCCCACCTTGTTACTGACCAACGTCAAGGCGTGTGCGGCTTCGATTTGCTGGGGGACGGCGGTGACCGATCCCGGCGTGAGCTGTAGCCAGAAGACGGAGAATGTCGCTGCGAAGAGTACGACCAGAGTGCCGAGCAGCACGACGAGCGGACGGTGGATGACGCCGCGCGCGATGCGAGCCCAGGTGCCGGTCGAGAAGTCGCGCCGGGCCATGAGCCCACGAATGCCGACGGGATGGACTCCCTTTCGTCCGATGATCGAAAGCAACGCCGGCTGCAAGGTGAGTGCGGAGAGCAACGAGAGGATGGGAACCACGAGGCCCGCGGCGCCGAGAGAGCGCACGAAGGGTACCGGCACGATCAACAGCGTCGCGAGCCCGATGGCGACGGCAAAACCAGAGAGCACCACGGTTCGCCCGGCGCTCGACATTGTTCGCACGATGGCGTCGTCGACCGTCCCGCCCTCTCGGCCGACCTCGAAGCGAAAGCGGTGGACGATCAGCAATGAGTAGTCGATCGCGAGCGCGAGGCCGATCAGCTCGATGACGTTCGGGACATAGAGGACCATCAGGAACCGGTGGGCGAGCAGGTAGACGATGCTCAGGGTCCCCGCAGTTGTTGCGCCCGCGACGATGTAGGGAATGAAGATTGCCCAGCAGAAACCGAGCACGGCGAGCAGCAGCAACAGGGCGAGCCCGACCGCGAGGAACTCGCCACGGTGGAGGTCGCTGGTGAGTACTGGGGTGATGTCGTGTTGTAGCGCTGGGGGACCGGTGACGAGCGCGTCGCTCAGTCCGTCATCGTGCAGTGCGTGACGAAGAGTCTCGGTAGCGTTCGCGGCGTGGGCGAGATTCATTGAAGTGTTGATATTGGCGTAGAGGACGCCTCCGACCGCACGTTCCTGGCTCACCGTGGCGGTTGGTACCGAGGTGGCGGCGCGCGCGAGGTCTCTTTCCAATGCGCTCACCGCGCTATTGGACGTGTCGTGCAGCGGTATGACGACGGTGAACGTGCCTTCGACATTGTTGTGGAAGTTGTTGATGAGAATCGTGTTGGCGTTGGCGGAACCGGTGCCCGGGACGGTCAGCGAGGTCGTCAGCAGTTCGGGCAGGCGAGCACCGGCGAAGGCACCGACGATGATGACCACTACCCAGCAAGAAATGACAAGTATGCGCCGTTTGATGACGGTGCGGGTCCAGCGCTCGAGCACCTTTGCAGCGTAGTGGTTCGACGTTTGCGCGGTAGTTCGCGCTGGCCCCACAGCGTCGAACTCGTATGGTGGGCACTGTGTGGCAACGCCGACACCGCATCCGCCACCGCGTCAGCGAAGGAGCACTATGGGAACAGTCAGTTACGAGCAAGTCGGACCGGTCGCGGTGATTACCTTGCAGCGGCCCGAGGTTCGAAACGCCGTCAATGGTCCGACGGCAGCTGCACTTGTCGGCGCCTTCGAGCGATTCGAGGCTGACGAGCATCAATTAGTCGCGATTCTCACTGGTGCGGGTGGCAATTTTTGCGCAGGTGCTGACCTCAAGGCGATCGGAACACCCGACGAGAACAAAGCTCATCCCCTCGGGCCCGGACCGATGGGACCGACGCGAATGACGCTGTCCAAGCCCGTGATCGCCGCAGTGGAGGGGTTCGCCGTTGCCGGAGGCTTGGAGTTGGCGCTCTGGTGTGACTTGCGCGTCGCCGCAAGCGACGCCACGTTCGGTGTCTTCTGTCGTCGCTGGGGAGTGCCGCTGATCGACGGCGGCACAGTTCGACTACCCCGGCTGATCGGGCACTCGCGCGCCATGGACATGATCCTGACGGGTCGCGCGGTCGCGGCGACCGAGGCGTTCAGCACGGGCCTCGTAAACCGGGTCAGCGAGCCGGGTGGGGCGCTGGCGGCGGCCATGGAGCTCGCCGCACAATTGTCAAGCCTGCCGCAGGGTTGCCTACGAAGTGACCGTCTCTCGGCGATGTCCCAGTGGGCGATGAGTGAGGACGAGGCAATGGAATTCGAATTCGCTACCGGCTTCCAGGTGTTGATGTCGGGTGAGAGCCAATCGGGGGCGGCACGGTTCCGCGACGGTTCCGGCCGCCACGGAGCGTCCGAAAGATAGGTCGCGAATTAGAGGGGGTCGACGATCTCGAGGGCGAGTAGCGGCGCGGACGCCTTATTGATGCATTCCTGGTACTCGAAATCTGGCTGACTTTCGGCCACGATTCCGCCGCCAGCCTGCACGGTTGCAAAACCATCACGAATCGACAGCGTGCGAATCGTGATGGCGAAATCGGCGTCGCCGCTCAATGAGAAGTAGCCGACCGCCCCGCCGTAGGGGCCACGGTGGACCGGCTCGAACTCGTCGATGATCTCCATGGCCCGCACTTTGGGCGCGCCGCTCAGCGTGCCCGCGGGAAAGAGCGCGTCGAATGCGTCGAACGAATCGAGGCCACTCGCCAGACGGCCGGTGACTTGGGAGACGAGGTGCATGAGGTGTGAGAAGCGCTCCACGTGGGCCAGACGCTCCACACGTACCGTTCCCGGCGCCGCGACCCGGCCGACGTCGTTGCGGCCAAGATCGACGAGCATCACGTGCTCGGCGATCTCCTTGTCGTCGTTCAGCATCTCGTGCTCGAGGGCCAGGTCCTCCGCCTCATTCGAGCCCCGGTGACGGGTGCCGGCGATGGGTCGCGTGCTCACCAGTCCGTTCTGGACGCGCACGAGCATCTCGGGCGAGGCACCCACAATCTGGGCATCGCCGTTGTCGAGGAGATACATGTAGGGCGAAGGGTTGAGCGATCGAAGCACCCGATAGAGGGTGAGGGGATTGACTGACGTCGGGCGGCGGAACTGCTGGCTCGGCACCACCTGGAAGATATCGCCCAGGTAAATGTACTGTTTTGCACGCTCGACGATGGCGCCATAGCTCTCGCGCGAGAAGTTTGAGATGCCTGCCGCGATGGCGCGAATGTCGATCTTTCCGCGCATCGACGGTGCGGTCGCCACCAAACGCTCGGTCTCGGGGTCACTCTCGGGCCCGGGGGCGATCAGCCGATCGATGATCTCGGTGAGCCGCACGTGGGCCTCGTGATACGTGGCGATCGGGTCGGCACCGGGTTCGATGACCGCGTTCACGACGACGGTCGTCGAGTGGCGAAGGTGATCGCAGATCAGCACTGCGCCGGGAAACGAGAAGTCGACGTCGGGCCACATGCCTTCGACCGGCTGACGCGGCAGGCGCTCGAGCCGGCGGACATAGTCGTACGTGACAAAGCCGACTGCGCCGCCGAAGAAATTCGGTAGCTCCGGGGGGAGAAACGTCGTGTAGCGCCCCAGCAGTGCGCGGATGGTCGCGAGGGGACTCGCAGACGCGTCGTCGAAGCTCGTTCCCTCGACGACGGTCGCGGCGCCCCGGGTCGAGACGCGCCAGCGTCGATCGAGCCCGATGAACGAATAGCGTCCGGTTTCGTCCCCGAGTGCGGCGCTTTCGAGCAGGAAGATGGCGCGTCCGTCGCTGAATCGTTGGTAGAGCGAGACCGGCGTCTCACGGTCGAGTTGCAGCGTCTCGTGCAGGGGGATCACGTTGAACCCCGAACTGGCCTGAGCGAGGAAATCCTGAAGGTCGCTGGCGTCCATTGACCAAGGTTAGTAACTCTTACGAGAGAACCCGTAGGATGCGAGCATGACCGCGGGCCCCTCGATCCTCGTTGTTGATAACTACGACTCGTTCGTCTACAACATCGTGCAGTACCTCTCCGAACTCGGCGCCACCGTCACGGTGGCGAGAAACGACAAGGTCGGCCCCGATGACATTGCGAGTGGCTCGTATGATGGTGTGCTCATCTCACCCGGACCCGGGCACCCACGAAGCGCCGGTAACTGTGTTGAGATCATTCGCTACTGCGGGAAGCACGCAATTCCGATGCTTGGCGTCTGTCTCGGTCACCAGGCTCTCGCCGAAGCGTACGGTGGCGACGTCGTCGCCGCATCTGAACTGGTGCACGGCAGGTCCAGTCTCATCGAACACGAGGGAGTGGGCGTTTTTCGCGGCGCACCCCAACCCATGATCGCGGGGCGCTACCACTCACTCGTCGTGCTCGAGTCGTCATTGCCCGATTTCTTTGAGGTCACCGCGCGCAGTGGTGACCTCGTGATGGGTATGCGTCACCGCACGCTCGAGCTCGAAGGGGTGCAGTTTCACCCCGAGTCGGTGCTCACCCAGGACGGTTATCTCTTGCTTGCGAATTGGCTTGAGACCTGTGGGTCTGTTGACGCTGTCATGCGCGCCGGCGAACTCAACCAGCGCAGCAATCTGATTTGCCAGGCCCTACCGATACCCACCGCGACGCGTTAGGCGAAGTTGCTTCCGACGCCACAACGCGTCTCTCGTATCTGGCCGTCCACCAGTTCGACTTTGTAGGCTGCCGGCCCCGTCGCGGGGTCGAGCGACGAGTCGGCGACGACCGAGGTGGCTTCAGTCCCTTCGTACCAGATGCCCACGTGGTCGTCAGTGGCGTAGGCAACACTTGCGAGGACCCCGTTACCGACGAGTTCGTGCAGGAGTGGCCGGCGTTGCGCTTCGGAGTCGTAGTGCACGCCGTTCGCGTACGGCAGCAAGGCGAGACCATTGGTCACCGGCCTCAGCTCTGGCCCGAAGGAGTCAGTCGTGCCCCCCACGTGCCAGCAGAGGCTTCCGGCCGAGACCCCGCCGAGGATGACGCCCTTCTCCCACGCCTCGCGCATGGCGTCGTCGACGCCGTGCAACCGCCAGAGGGCGAGCAGGTTCGCGACTGATCCGCCACCCACCCACACGAGATCGCTCCCGCAGAGGCGCTCCGTGGGATCGGCCGACGGCTGGGGGAACAACTTCAGTTCGGTCACATCACAGCCCGCGGCGTTGAAGGCTTCGTAGGACATGGCGTAGTAGTTGCTCGGGTCGCCGCTCGCCGTGAGGACCAGACATACCCGGGGACGGATCTTGCCGGTCAGGGTGAGTGCGTCGAGCAACATCGAACCGAGGCGCGCCGACAACTGGACCGGCCCCGCCACGTAGCCGCCCGAGGTCGCCAGAATTCGCGGTGTTTTCATCACTTCTTTTTAGTGCAGTCGGGCACGAAGCGGGAGTGGGTCCTCGCTACTGCCTAGTATTCGTCAAGCATCGGAATTGCAAAAGGAGATCACGTGGCAACGACGGAAGCAGAACTCGACCAACTCATCGAGGGACTCGTCACCGAATACCCTCCGGCGTCGACCGACCCGGTTACTTTCCTCGGCGCGCAGTTCGACCGCGGACTCGCCTGGGTGCAGTTCCCCGTCGGACATGGCGGCCTCGCCGGTAGCCCAGCTGACCAGTTGTACGCCATACGTCGACTCTCCAAGCACGGGGCACCCTCGGCCATCGGACGCAACGTCATTGGCTACGGCATGTGTGCGCCCACCATCGTGATCCACGGCACCGAGGAGCAGAAGGACCGTTTCCTTCGCCCGTTGTTCACCGGCGAGGAGATCTGGTGTCAGTTGTTCTCCGAGCCCGGAGCGGGCTCGGACGTCGCGACGCTCGGCACTCGCGCCGAGCGTGACGGCGACGAGTGGATCGTCACAGGCCAGAAGGTGTGGACGACGCTCGCACACCAGTCGGCCTACGGACTGCTCATCGCGCGAACCAATCCTGACGTGCCCAAGCACAAGGGAATCACCGCATTCCTCGTGGACATGCACTCGCCCGGTGTCGAGGTGCTGCCGCTCTACCAGGCGACTGGAGAGGCCGAGTTCAACGAGGTCTTCTTCAACGAGGCGCGCATCCCGGATACCCGTCGCCTCGGCGACGTAGGCGAGGGTTGGGGCGTCTCGATCACCACGCTCATGAACGAGCGCGTCTCAATCGGTGGCACGGTTCCCCCGAGGGGATCGGGCCTCATTGGCGAAGCCGTGAAGATCTGGAAGAAGCGATGGACGGGTCGCAGCGACGCCTACGCGCAGGCCGTGCGCGCAGAACTCATGCGGGCGTGGGTGCGTAACGAGGTCGGACGCCTTACCAACTGGCGCGCCAACGACCTTCGAAAGGCCGGTACGCCGGGCCCCGAGGGTTCGGTCGCAAAGTTGGCCTTCGCCGAAGAGAACCAGCGCACGAGTGAGCTGTGCGTGAATCTCATGGGCTCCGAAGGGATGCTCTACGGGTCCAACTACCCCCAAGTCCGCCCGACCGAGTCCGCAATGACCGGTGGGGACATGCGAAAGGCCTTCATCCGCATGCGCGCCAATTCAATTGAGGGTGGCACCAGCGAAGTCATGCGCAACATCATTGGCGAGCGCGTCCTCGGACTGCCCGGCGAGCCTCGTAACGACAAGGACGTCGCCTGGAAGGACGTTCCTCGAAGCTGATTACTTCGAGGAAAGATTCGCCGCGAAGAACACCAGGGTGCGCTGGTGCGCGTCCTTGGATGCCGCCTCGTTGTAGACGGCGGGACGGCCGTCGCAATTGAAGCCATGCTCGGCGTCGGCGTAGCGCACGACCTCAGAGACGACACCGCTTTGGGCGGCGGCGCTACGAAGTGCTTCGACCTGCTCGACGGGTATGCCCTTGTCGAGATCGCCGTAGAGGCCAATCCAAGCGGACTGCAGGTCCGGTGCCAACTCGAGTAGTGAGGGCAGGCCAAAGCGTCCGGTCTCGACGCCGCCGCCGTAGAAGCTCGCAGCGGCACCGACGATACCGAGTGTCCCAGCGAAGAAGGAGACTGAGCCGCCCATGCAGTACCCGACGACCGCGGTGGCCCCAGGTTCGTAGCCGGCGTCTTTCAAGAAGGTGGACGCCGCGAGCAGGTCCTCGCTGAGGCCGTCCTTTGACAGTTCGGCCATGGCCGCCATGGCCTCGGGGAAGTTGTCGTAGGCCACTTCCTGCGAGCCGGTGCGGTGGAACAGTTCCGGCGCCACGGCATAGTAGCCGTCGTTGGCGAAACGTTCGGTCACGTCGCGGATGTGGTCGTTCACCCCGAAGGCCTCCTGGAGCACGATGATCGCGTGGGGAGCGGTCGGATCGCCCGCTATCTGGAGCGGTGTGCCGTTATCGAGTACGAGTCGTGTGGTCATGAGAAGATCGGTCCTTGTGTTCGGGTTCGTTTGAGTTCGTAGAAGCCTGGCGTGCTGGTAACCGCGAGGACGCCGTCAAAGAGCGTACCCGCGGCTTCGCCTTTGGGCGCTGGTGTCACCACGGGCCCGAAGATGGCCACGTCGCCAATGTGGATGACCGGCGTACCGACCTCCATCCCGACCGGGTCCATACCCGTGTGGTGGCTCTTTCGAAGTGCTTCGTCGAATTCAGTGGTCCATGCGGCGTCCGCGAGGTCTGCCTCGAGTCCGGCGTCGGCGAGCGAATTGGTGATCAGCGCGTCGATGTCCTTCTCGCCATTCACGTGATAGCGCGTTCCCATGGCGGAGTAGAGAGGCTCGAGGACGGAGTTGCCGTGACGCTCTTCGGCGGCGATGAGAACGCGCACCGGTCCCCAGGCTTTGGCGAGGAGGTCCAGATACTCCTGGGGCATGTCACGTCCCTCGTTCAGTACCGCGAGGCTCATGACGTGAAATTCCACGTCGATGTCGCGGACGCTCTTGGTCTCAAGGATCCAACGTGACGTCAACCACGCCCACGGGCAGGCGGGGTCGACCCACAGGTCTACGTGCTGGGACAAGGTCAATCTTCTTTCTTGGAAAACGCACTCAATACCGTAATGACTGCGTTGGTCACGCCGACCGCCATGGGCAAGTCCAGCATCTCGTCGATGCCGTGCGCGTTCGATTTGGGTCCGAGCACGCCGGTTGCGACGAACTGGACGGCCGGGAACCTCTCGCCCAGCGATGCCAGGAACGGGATGCTGCCACCCTCGCCGGTGAAGCCGGGTCGCCGACCGAAGGCGTCGTTGGACGCGTCCTCGAGCGCGTCGGCGAGCCATGGCGCGAGTGGAGGACTTGTCCATCCGTTGGCGTACTGAGTAATCGTCACCTCGGTGTTCTGATCGACGTGCAGCACGTCGTACAGCGCGTCGGCGGCCCTGCTCGCGTCGACCGTGGGCGGGAGGCGAAACGACAGTACCGCGGTCGTGAAAGGGCGCAGCACGTTGCCGGCGTTGGCGGGCTCGGGGATGCCGCCCATGCCCACGACCGAGAGCGTCGGATACCAAGTCCGGCGCAGAATGCGGTCCTCGGGGGAGTCGCCCATCAATTCGACGCCGTCGAGCGTCGGCAGTTCGCGGGCGATGATGTCGCCGAATTCGTCGGCGATCTCCTTGGCGGCGCGTACCTGGGCCTCGGGGACCTCGGTGCGAAGCTCATCGACGAGGACCTCGCCCGTCGCGGCATCCTCCACCCGGTTGAGCAGTTGGCGCAGTAGACGAAACGATGACGGCACCACACCACTCGCCGAACCGCTGTGTTGACCCTGGGTGAGGACCTTGATGGTCACCTCGAGGTTCACTATGCCGCGCAGGGACGTCGTCACCCAAAGGCGGTCGTAGGTGAGCGCTCCCGAGTCCAGACAGATCATTAACTGCACCTCGCCGAGGTGGCCGGTCAATTCGTCGAGGTACGCATCGAGATCGGTGCTGCCGCTCTCTTCACTCGCCTCGATCAGCACCACGCAGCGGCTGTGCCCGATGCCGTGCGCCTCGAGCGCCTCGAGCGCGAGCAGCGCCGAGAACGTCGAATAGCCGTCGTCCGAGACGCCGCGAGCGTAGATTCGGTCCCCTCGGCGTACGGGGGTAAACGGGCTGAGGCCATCGGACCACTCGCCGAGTGGCGGCTGCTTGTCGAGGTGTCCGTAGAGCACCGCGGTGCCCGACGAGGCAACGGTCGCTTCGACGGTCACGCACAGCAGTGGCGTGCGGCCCTCGAGACGGTGAATCGTGACGTCGAAGTTCGCGAACTTGCGGGCACGAGCCCAGTCGGCGAGCAGTTCGACGGCGTCGTCGAGGTGTCCGTTCTGCTGCCAATTGCTGTCGTAATTCGGTGAGAGGCAGGGAATCGCCGCGTAGGCCAACAGGGTGTCAAGGGCGTCACGTTCGAAGTCAGCGAGGGAAAGTATGGGCATGACTGCGAGATTACTTTGCGTCGCGCGCGAAATGGACGGCCTGCCAGCAGTACCACGCGACTTCGGTGCGTACCCCCTCGAATCGGTCACCTTCTATCCGTAGCTGCGCCTCGCTGATCATCTCGTCGAGATCGTGCAGGATTGTCCAGCCACTTCGCACGCCGTAGTCACCCGCGGGCCAGACATCGGGTCGCGCCATGGTGTGCATGAGATACATCTGTGCGGTCCATGGTCCTATGCCGCGTACGGCGGTCACATCGTGCAGGATCTGCGCGTCGCTCATGCGACCGTGGCGGGCGATGCTGATGCGCCCGTCGCTCACGTGCTCGGCGAGGTCGAGCATCGCCTCAGCTTTCGTGCGCGACAAGCCCGCTGCGCGCAGGTCGTCGTATCCGGTGGAGAGGATGGAATCGATGGTGACCTCGCCGCCGCAGGCGTCTTGCACTCTCGCGTGAATGGTGTTCGCGGCCTTGGTGGCGAGCAGTTGGTAGACGATGGAGCGCACCAGGGCGGGAAAGCGCTCATCCACCCGGGCGTTTCGACGCCGGGGCGGCGGTCCCGCATCCTTGATCACCCGTCGAAAGGATGGGTCGCGGCGAGCGATGGTCTTGGCGATGTCGGCGGGTGAGGGTGGAGCCACGCCCTGCACTATTGCAGAGCGGACGAGTCGGGGATGAAGACGCCATCGGGTGCGCGGACCGCGCTCTTGACAACGTCGAGCAGCAGGGCGTGGATCGCGCGGACCGGTGCCGCGGGAAAGCCGAATCGCCGCGTTACGAGGCTGACGCGACGTTGCGCGATGCCTTCGATCGGCACGGCGGTGAACTTCTCGCGCAGGTGCGGCGACAGCATGGTGGCGGGAAGGATTGACGGTCCGTGACCATCGAAGGTGAGCGACGCGATCGTGCGAAGGCCGTCGAGTTCGATGAGCGGACGAAGCTCGACCCCGTGCGCCTTCGCTGCTTCGTCAATTTCGCGTCGGATTGGCGTACCGGGGAAGGGGAGTAGCAGTTCGTACTTCGACAGAGTTGCAAAGGTGACCGACGCTTCCTTCGCGAGGGGGTGGGTCTTGTCGAGGATGAGCACGAGGTCCTCCTTGAACAGATCGACCTCGTTCAGTTCGGGTGCGGTGACGGGCCAGGCGAGCACCGCGAGGTCCAACCGGCCGTTGAGCAACTGCGGTTCGATGACCGAATTCGTGCCCTCGGTGATGCGCAACGCGATGTGGGGGTAACTCTGACGCTGGGCCTTCAAGAGCAGCGGCACGATCCACCGACCAGCGGTGCCGATCATGCCGAGCGAGACGTGACCTCGGATGTCGGCGTTGAGTTCGGATACGTCAGAAGCGATGGCGTTGAGTTCGCTCAAGATTCTGCGCGCGCGTTCGACAACGACCCCCCCAGACTCGGTGAGTGTTCCAGTCGAGCGATCAACCAGTTCGGTTGCTAATTCGGACTCCAGACGAGCGATCCGGTTGGAAATGTTTGACTGGACTGTGCCAAGTGCCTCCGCCGCGCTCGAGAAGGTTCCGTGTTCAGCAATGCCTACCAGGGCCTCCAATTGGCGTATCTCCATGTATCAAGTATACAGATGACAGGTATTCGTCATATCCACTTGATTGATACGGCTCCGGGGTGCATACTGGTTTCAGCCCGCTTTACTCGAAACCCCCCCTTTGGGTAAGGCGCAGGTTTTGCGAAAGGACCAACCACCCCCCCGGTTGGTCCTTTCGTGTTTTCTGGATTGTTAGCGTGAAGGCAATGAACCTAGGCCCCCTGTGAGGAATCGACTGGCGATAGCCGCTCTTCGCGGCGTGAATTGGTTCTCGCGGGTTACCAAACGGGGCTCCGGTACCGTCGCTGGAGGACGAGTGGGCCTCAAAATCTCCCCGAATCTTCTTGCCTATTTGGCGAAGGGTCGTACCGTAATTCTCGTCAGCGGGACCAACGGCAAGACCACCACAACGGCGATGGTCGCCGCGGGTTGGGGCGGCGAGGTCACGACAAATTCGACGGGAGCCAACATGCCCGCCGGGCACGTCGCCGCGATGGCCGCTTCGCGTGGCGTAAGGGTTGTGCTCGAAGTCGACGAGGCCTGGTTGCCCGAAGTGGTCCAGTCGGTGCACCCCGCGATCGTCGTGCTACTCAACCTGTCGAGGGATCAGCTCGACCGCGCGAACGAGGTTCGTCAGATGGCCGAGCGTTGGCGGGCGTGTCTGGGTGACGCCGACAGTCGCGTTGTTATAGCGAATGCGAACGACCCGTTGGTGGTCTACGCCGCGAGCGCCGCGGAGAACGTGCGGTGGTGTGACGTGCCGACGTTGTGGCTGGCTGACGCGAGGTCGTGCCCGAAATGCACGAAAGCGCTCGTGCACCAGTCCTCCGCGTGGCACTGCGCGTGCGGTTTCGCCAAGCCGCTCGATGACACGACTATCTTGCGCGAAGAACTCTTCGTGGACGGTGTCGCCGTTCCTCTCGAACTCTCGATACCGGGTCGATTCAACGAAGCCAACGCCGCACTCGCGATCACCGCGTTGAAGGAAGTCGGTGTGTCGCCGATTGATGCCGCGCATCGTCTGAAGGATCTGCACGGGGTCGCCGGACGGTTCACCCTGCGCAAATGGGAGGGGCGCCGGCTGCAGTTGTTACTGGCGAAGAATCCCTCGGGCTTCGAGGCGTTGCTGTCGACCATTGCCGATGATGCCAGCGACATTTGGGTAGCGATCAACGCTCGCATTGCTGACGGGCGCGATCCTTCGTGGCTCTACGACGTGCCGTTCGAACGGTTGCGGGGCCATCGGGTCTGGTGCCTCGGTGATCGGCGCCTCGATCTGGCGACGCGTCTGGAATATGCCGACGTCGATTTCGAGGTGGTCGACGACATCGATGTGCTACCGGTCGCGCCCGAACCGGTGTTACTGCTCGCTAACTACACGGCGTTCAGCGAGTGGCTCACGAGGTCCTCACTGTGTTGAGAATTGCGACGCTCTTTCCCGATCTGCTCGGTACCTACGGCGACAGCGGCAATGGGCTGGTACTCGCCCAGCGAGCGCGAGCCCGAGGCATCAATGCGATACTGACACCGGTGGAACTCGACGACGAGGTGCCCGACGCTTCGATCTACCTGCTCGGTGGAGGCGAGGACGGGCCCCAGCGCCTGGCCTGCGACCTGCTCGCGAAGAGCACGTTCCCGTCACGGGTGCGTGATGGTGCCTACGTCCTGGCGGTATGCGCGGGGTTGCAGATACTCGGACAGTCCTTCAGTATCGAGGGCGATGAGGAGTACGAGGGGCTGGGTGCCGTTGACGTCGTCACGCGCCGCGGTTCTGAGCGCTCAGTGGGTGAGATGAGCGTGCAGGTGGGCAAGAAACTACTCGTGGGCTTCGAGAACCACGGGGGTGTCACGGCCCTGCACGCCCCGACCAATCCGCTCGGCACCATAGTGCGGGGCCGGGGGAACGACGGGGTCGTCGACGGCTACAGGACCGCCAACATCTGGGCGACGTACGCGCACGGCCCGGTGCTCGCACTGAATCCCTGGCTCGCCGACGAGATTCTGGCCACGGTGCTTGGCTACGAGCTCGAACCGATCGAGAGCGTTGCCGACCGCCTGTACGACGAACGCTGTGCCGCGCTCAGTTCTCGGTAGTCGCAGGCACGCCGTACGTCGGATCGCCACTTACTTCGCGACCTAATTCCTGCACGGCTGCCTGTATTCGCGTACTGAAGCGGCGCAGGTTCTCGCCCTCCACGCTGCGCAGCGCCGGGCCGAAGGCCACAATCACGTGGTGGTGGCGCTGGCTGGGGGCCTGCGCATACTGGGGCGCCTTGGCGTACTTCGGTCCGCGAAGTTGACCCGACTGGTCGATGTACGTGGGGATGACGGTTGCCTTGGAGCGCTCGGCGAGGTACGCGGCGCCACCCTTGAATTCCTGGAGCGCCCCGTCGGTGGTGCGCCCGCCTTCGGGGTAGATGAGAAGGTTCCAGTGGTCCTCGATCAACTCGAGCGCCTGCAGAGAGCTGCGGCGGTTGACTCGGTGTCGGTCGATAGGAATCGCGTTGAAGACGAGCACGGTTTGAAAGGCCTTGCGCGACTCCATGAAGAAGTTGTCCATCGCGGCGGCGACCACGGTTCGACGCCGCAGGGACGCGGGAAGGGCGGTGAGCACCAGGGGAGTGTCGAGGTTGCTCTGATGGTTCGCAGCGAAGATGAACGGCCCGCGACCTTGGAGGTTCTCGACGCCGCGTACTTCGAGTGACGACATGCGTCGCGTGGCCGGACCGATGAAGACGCTGTGGATGACATTGCGGGCGAGGCGTGCGCTGTAACCCCGGCCCCACTTCGTCGGATAGTCCAAACCAAGTTGCGCCATGGCTACTTGCGTCGGCTGGGCTTTTTGGGCGTGTACCGCTTCGAGGGGGCGGGTGTGACCGCGGTCTTGGTCGTAGTCTTCGAATCTTTCGACGCTCTGGTACGTCGGGGGGTCGAATCGCGCCCTTCGCGCTTTTCTTGGCCCATCGTACGGGCTCGACGTGAGGACCCGGTAAACGTCGCGTCACCGTACTTCTGGAGACGGAAGGCGCGGATCACGAGCCAGGCGGCGAGGAAGAGGAAGACGATGCCGGCCGTGCCGCCCGCCAGTCCAAGCAGTAGCGAGGCGACGATGACACCGACGCGTTTGCGGCGCCAGGCGAAGAGGAGGATGAAGAGGCCGACGATGAGGATGAGTAGGAACTGGGGCATCCAGTACGACGGGTGGGTCAGTTGGTGCTTCTCGCACAGTGTCGCCGCGTGGGTGTATCCGGTGGGACAGGCCTTACCTTTTACGTACTTTGCGGTGTCGGTGATCCAGGTGTTCTTGGTGAGGTGCGGGATGAACAGTGCGGCGGAGATGACTGCGATCGCGCTCGCGAAGTAACTGATGCCCCGTTCCAGACTGTCCAGTCCCATCACTACTTCTCGAGGGACGGCAGATGCTCGACGGGGACGACGGCCGAAGCGAGACTTGGGCTCCGGCGATGAATCGAGGTTTTCTGGCACAGGTGAAGGCTACAACGCGGACCAAATGCCGGTGATGCACCGACGAAGTAGCATTCTTACTCCGGGCGCTTAGCTCAGTTGGTTAGAGCGCAGCCTTCACACGGCTGAGGTCGAGGGTTCGAGTCCCCCAGCGCCCACTCCGGAGCAGAAAAAGAGGGTCATCGGATTCTGACGGGGGTGAACTTCATCGCACAACGATCGAGCTGAGAAAAGCCGGTTTGAAAGTGGCAACTTATGTTCACACCGTTCTAGAACTTGAGGAAGGGACTCATGGAACCACGCCAGGACCTGGTGGAGCGTTCGGCGCCCTTCCTCCCTGAGGGCAACGAGATCAAGCAGGTGTTTATTTGTCAGGCCGCGCCAAACTTCGCCTTCTTCCTCCTCACGTACATGACAGGGCTCACAATCTTCTGGATCAAGTACCGCTGCGTGGCGATCACCCAGGACGCCATCTATGTACTTGAGAGCACCAAGCTGTCGGGCGGCGCCAAGCCGCAGTCTTTGGTGGGCACCCTGCCTCGCCACACGCAACTCGGCCCGGTCACTGGTCGATGGGCGACGTTGAATCTTCTGGGCGAGCGCCACTGGATCCATAAGCGCTTTCACGACGCCATTACTGCCGCTGATCATGAGGCTGGCTTCACGTATTGACCTTCGCGCTGCATTAGGTGTGTTTGGGCGCTCCCAGAATGAACTGTGGCGCGGTTCGTATTGTGTACCTCAAGGTCCACTGGTCCGGAGTTGCAGCGAACACAGGCGCTGCGTGCCTTCAATGTGTCAGTCTCGCAACTAATGCCCTTGGACCCACGTACATGGATTGGGCGTATGCGACGCCTCAATAGGCTGGTGCACATGACATTTACTTCCCGTTCGCTCCGATTCCCGCGCATCACAACCATGTGCGCAGTGGCATCAATGCTCGCCCTTGTTCCGCTCTCTCTAATTTCTTCGCCCAGTGGAGCCAGTTCGCTAACGCCGGCGGCACTCATGAACGTGGCGTTGACGAACGCAATTGGATCGCAATGGGTCCACGAGGTGGGAACCGTGACCGCGCCTTCGGAAAACGCGAAGGTTGTCAACGACATCGGAACCACGTCGGGTCGACAGGTCATCGTCGTCAATGGCGCGCACGCCGAAGTCATCATCGTGCACAAGGTGGCCTACATAAAGGGCGATTCGAAAGCCGTCGTGAACTACTTTCAGCTCACCAAGACTGATCCCGCCAAGTACGCGAACAAGTGGTTGTCGATCACCTCGAGCAATACCGGCTACGCGAACGTGAGCCAGTCAGTGACCCTGAAGTCTGATTTTGACACCTGGAAGATACCCGGAACACTGAGCGAGGGCAAGAAGACGACAGTCAATGGCAAGTCCGTCATACCCATCACTGGCAAGGTCACGATGACCGCGTCGGCACCCGCGGTCAGCGTGACGTTGTACGTGACGGCCTCGGGAAAGACGCTTCCCGTCGAAATCGTCCTCAAGTCCACTACCGAGAACGAGACGGTGAAGTGGAGCAAGTGGGGCAGTCCCGTGTCGCTCGCCGCTCCTTCGAAGTTCACGCCGATCGCCAAGGCGTAGCGACGAGGGCTTGTGTCCAAGCAGCGTGAACGCCGCGCGAACTTGCTGGCCGTCATTGGTTTCGGCACCGCTTTTGGCTTCGTCGAAGCCGCCGTGGTGTATTACCTGCGCTTGCTGATCAAGTTCCACTCGATCTATCAATTGTCGCACTACAAGGTGTATTTGAATCTTGGGTTCATCACCTTCGTCTCTCCCCGCCGCCCGCTCTTGATGAACGCTCGACTGGGTGATGTGGAAGTGACCAGAGAGGCGGCGACGATCCTCATGCTGGTGTTCCTCTCGTTCGTCGCCTCCACCGTCTGGAAACGAAGGCTCGGCGCCTTCATGACCAGCTTCGCGTGCTGGGACATTGCTTATTACGTCTTCTTGAGGATTCTCGACCACTGGCCCTCGAGCCTCATGACGAGAGATGTCTACTTCCTGATACCGGTCACCTGGATCGGACCGGTCATCACGCCACTCGTCATCTGCTCGGTGATGTTGGTGGTGGGGAGTTGGCTCTATTTGGAGTGACGGTCACGACCAAGTGCGCGAGCATCTCGTCGGGACACGGGCAACGAGAATCGGCAGCTTTGCGCAGCGCGATTCCGAGACTGTTGCTCGCTTCGTCGTGCATCGCGATGTGGTTCACGGAGTTACCCTCGCCGTTTTCGAGTGTCGTGCGACGATCAGACTCGTGGCCGACTGCGCCACATCTAATTCGAACCAGCCCTACGGCTAGCGTGAACGGATGGCAAAACTCAGCCACAAGATTCCAGTCACCCCGTGGCGAGCGACCAGTACCTGGGCGTTTCGACCTCGCATGTTCCTTCCCCTGGCGTTCGGTCTGTCACTCTTTGGTGTGGGCGAGGGGCTGCTCGTTGTCTCGCGCTGGGGAGCCACGCCGTGGACGGTATTCGCCGAAGGCGTCGCACGTCACGCCCACATCTCACTCGGTTGGGCGACGGCGGCGATCAGTTGCGTGGTGTTGCTGGCCTGGTTTCCGCTGCGCGAGCGGCCGGGATTTGGCACCATTGCGAACCTCGTGATCATCGCCTACATGCTGGACCTCACGTCCACGACGATGCCAGTTCCACACAATGTGGTGCTCGAGGCCCTCCTCATGCTCGGCGGTGTCGTCGCCATCGGCATCGGTAGCGCCCTCTACCTCACGACGGGTCTGGGACCCGGGCCGCGGGACGGTCTCATGACCAGCATCCACCGGCATTTCGGGGTGAGTGTTGTCTACGTGCGCCTGACTCTTGAGGTCGTGGTGCTGATCATTGGTTGGCTGCTTGGCGGTACGGTTGGAATCGGTACCGCGTTCTTCGCCGCCACCGTTGGTTTCAGCATCGGGGTGAGCCTCAACGTGGTGGACCGAATAGTCGGAAAGTTTCAATCATGATCAGTGGAAGTCATCTCGCGGCGTTCCTCGTCGCCTCGTTCGTGATCATCATCGTGCCGGGGCCCAGTGTGCTCTTTACCCTCGCCCGTGGTGTCGCGTGGGGTCGCGCCGTGGCGGTCTTGACGGTACTGGGTAACACGATCGGCACGTTCCTCCTCTCGCTCGTGATCGCTCTGGGCCTCGGACCTCTGTTGTCGCGCTCGAAGACGTTTTCGATCGTCTTGCAGTTGGCGGGAGGCTGCTACTTGCTCTGGCTCGGTTACGAAGCACTCCGCCACCGCCAGGCGCACGCGAAAGCAATGACGACGCGCGAGGGCCTGCGGCCTTCGAACTTCTCGGTCGTTCGCCAGGGCTTCACCGTTGGCGTCTTGAACCCGAAGTCGCTCGTCTTCTTCGCTGCGGTGTTCCCGCATTTCGTCGATCGGGCCACGGGCAACGACACGGTACAGCTCATCATCTTCGGTTGCATATTCAGCGTGATGGCTTTCTGTAGCGACGCGACCTGGGGACTCATCGCCGGCACCGCACGCGAATGGCTCTCCGGATCACCCCATCGACTCGTGGTGCTACGCACCATCGGTGGTTGCGTGATGTGCACGCTTGGCGTACTCATCATCTCGAGCGCCGTCACCTCGTAACGTCACAACCCGTTTCTAGGGTGGGGTCATGGGAAAAGTGCACGTGACCGGTTATGAGAATTCTGTTCGTTCCTCGGTGGATTCGTTCGTGGCGAATCTGCCCGAGATGCTTGGGGCGATGGCGGCCGACCCTCGTTGTCTGGTGGCGATCGCGGAATTCGAAGATGAGCGCTACGTCCAGTTTTGGGTCGGCGCCGACGGTGATGTCATCTCCGAGGTGGTCTCCAACTTGAACATCGGCGACGCTGTCGCGTTGAGCGACGAGGACGAACAAGCGCTGCGTGACCTGGGCTGGTCCGAGCCGTCGCCGGGCCCGAATCCCAACTGGCGATTCGAGTCCGTCGGGATCAGCGAACTACTGGTGTTGGTGTCGATGACCCGCGACGCGGTGTACACGGTGTTGCGCGAGCGACCGGGTAACACGGTGTCGCTTCGCAGTTGGGAGATGCCCGCGACGAGCGACCAGCATCGCGACGACCTTCGAGAACGGTCGAGGGTCGCATACCAGGAGCGCTTCGGCGAGATTGAGAAGGAGATCGAAGCAATGAGTTTCGACGATTGAGTCAAAACTTCTGGTTCCTACACTGCTAGGGGCAAAGGAGTCTGGATGAGTATGCACGGCGGAGGCGGGGGCGGGGGCGCACGCATGGGGATGCGTTCGATGCAACGAGACCGTACGATTCTCGAGCACCGAATCAAGAAGGGCACGCTGCCGCGCATCTTCCAGTTCGCGAAGGCCTACAAGCCGGTTCTCATCATCTTTCTCGTCGCGGTCGTCATCGACGCCGTCGTGAGCTCGGTCTCGCCGTTGGTGCTGCGCGCCATCATCGACAATGGAATCAAACACCGGCGCGAGGGGCTCATTATCGGACTTTCGCTGCTCACGGCTGGGCTCGCGATCGCCGACGCCGTCCTCTCGCTCTTCGAGCGGCGCATCTCGGCGGTGATTGGCGAAAGCCTCATCTACGACCTACGAGCCAAGGTCTTTGCCCATATCCAAGAGATGCCCATCGCCTTCTTCGCTCGCACGCAGACCGGTGCCCTGATCAGTCGGCTGAACAACGACGTCGTCGGCGCCCAACAGGCGTTTACCGACCTGTTCTCGAACGTCGTCGGCAACATCATCCTCGTGACCATCATCCTCGGCACGATGTTTGTGCTCAGCTGGCAGATCACCCTGGTCGCCCTGTTACTACTGCCGGTCTTTCTGATTCCGGCCCGTCGAGTGGGTCGGCGCCTCGGCACGCTGTTCCAAAAGGGTATGGAGTTGAATGCCGAGATGAATATGGTGATGAGCGAGCGCTTCAACGTGGCGGGCGCCATGGTGGTCAAGCTCTTCGGGCGCCCGAAGGACGAATTGTCGTTCTTCGAGGGGCGGGCCGGACAAGTACGCGACATCGGTATCCACCAGGCCACGTACCAGCGATTTTTCTTCATCGCCCTGTCGCTCACGGCTTCGCTGGCGACCGCGTTCGCGTACGGATTCGGCGGGGTCGAGGTATTGCACGGCGCGCTCGCCGTTGGCACCGTCGTCGCGCTGACGGCGTATCTCACCCGCCTCTACGGTCCCCTGACCCAGCTCTCAAACCTCAACATCGACTACATGTCCGCGATGGTGAGTTTCGAGCGCCTCTTCGAGGTCCTCGACCTCGAGCCGATGATCAAGGAGAGCCCCGACGCGGTGGCCATTCCCGAGGGTCCGGCGCGTCTTGAGTTCGAAGGCGTCGACTTCTCCTACCCGGGCGCTGGCGAAGTCTCCCTGGCGTCGCTCGAAGCCGTTGCCCGTCTCGACGACACGCCGAGAAGCGAAGTGCTGCACGGTCTTTCGTTCGTCGTCGAGCCCGGCAGCATGACCGCACTCGTCGGTCCGAGCGGCGCCGGCAAGACGACGATCTCGATGCTTGTCTCGCGTCTCTACGACGTTGACAAGGGATCGGTGACCATCAACGGCGTCGATGTGCGTGACGCGACCACGGCGTCGCTCAACGCGGTCGTCGGTGTCGTCACCCAGGACCCGCACCTCTTTCACGAGAGCATCCGCCGGAACCTGGTGTTCGCGAAGCCCGATGCCACCGAGCAGGAGATCGAGGCGGCACTGCGCTCGGCCCAGATCTGGTCCCTCGTCGAGAGCCTGCCCCTCGGTCTCGAGACGGTGGTGGGCGAGCGTGGATACCGGCTCTCAGGCGGCGAGAAGCAGCGCATCGCGCTCGCGAGGTTGCTACTGAAGTCCCCGCGTCTGGTGGTGCTCGATGAGGCCACCGCGCACCTCGACGCCGAGAGCGAAGCCGCAGTTCAACGCGCGCTCGAGGAAACCATGACGTCGCGCACATCGCTCGTCATCGCGCACCGTCTTTCGACTATTCGAAACGCGGACCAGATACTGGTCATCGAGGCCGGACGTATTGTCCAGCGCGGCACGCACGCCGAGTTACTGCAAGCGGGTGGCCTCTACCACGACCTCTACGAGACCCAGTTCGCCCAACAGGAGCGTTAGCCCATCGCGTGAGCACCGCCGTCGACGTGGATCACCGATGCGGTCGTGCCACGCAGCAGTGGTGAGAGCAACGCAATGGCGGTGTCGGCGACGGCGCTGGAGTCGTAGACGTCCCAGCCCAGGGGTGCCCGGTCGGCCCAGGTGTCCTCGAAGAGCGAGAAACCGGGGATCGACTTCGCGGCCATTGTTCGAATCGGCCCGGCGGCGAGCATGTTGACGCGGATCTTGTCAGGACCGACCTCGCGGGCGAGGTAGCGGCCGAGCGACTCCAGACCGGCCTTCATGACGCCCATCCAGTCGTACATGGGGTAGGCGCGCGAACCATCGAAATCGAGCGCGATCACTGACGCCCCGCCGAGCACCTCGCTCTTCTGTAGCAGCGGTCGATACGCGCCGACGAGGGCGGCCAGTGAATACGTGGAAATCTGCATGGCAACCGCCACGTCTTCGAAGGGCGCCGCGAACATGCCGCTGCCGAGGCAGGTCTGGGGAGCGTAGCCAATCGCGTGCACGAGCCCGTCCAAGCGTCCGAAACGCTCCTGCACTTCGGTGACCGCCGACGCGATCTGCGCGGGATCGGTGACGTCGAGCTCGATGATCTCACCCACGTCGCCGAGTTTGCGGGCCGTGCGCCGGGTGAGCGAGGTGCCGCGTCCGGCTCCCGAAAGGGCTATTGTCGCACCCTCTTCCAGCGCCCGCTTGGCGATACCGAAGGCCAAAGAGTCGTCGGTCAGAACGCCCGTGACGAGGATGCGGTGACCGGCGAGTAGTTCCATATTGTTAGCGTACTTCCAGACAACTAGATCAAGAGGACGATGATGGAGACAGTAGGCATTCTCGGCGGCACCGGACCGGCTGGACGCGGGGTGGCGATTCGGCTCGCGAGCGCGGGTTACGACGTAGTACTCGGATCGCGCGACGCGCAGCGCGCGGGTGACGTCGCCACGACGCTCGCAGTGCGCGGCGCGGGTTCGGTCAGTGGGGGCTCGAATGAAGATGCCGCCCAGTGCGACCTCGTCGTCGTTGCGACGCCCTGGGACTCCGCCGTCGCCACGGTCGCGGCACTGCGTGCGCCGCTATTCGGCAAGACCGTGGTTTCGATGGTGAACGCACTGGCGCGCGAGGGCCGTGAACTTGTGCCGATGTACCCGGCGAGGGGATCGATGGCCGCTCAGATCGCATTCGCCCTGCCCGACAGCACCATCGTCGGCGCCTTCCACCACCTGCCCGCGGCGCAGATGGAGGACCTCGATAGCGGACTCGACGCCGACGTCGTCATCTTCTCCGACAGCGACCCCGCGCGAAAGCACGTCGCTGAACTGGTGGACCAGATGCCTGGTCTAAGGGCGATCATCGCCGGATCGATGTCGCTCGCGAGTCCGATCGAGGCTTTCACCGCGGTCTGCATCTCGATCAACATTCGCCACAAGGCGCACAGTTACGTGAAACTCGCCGGCCTGGGTCACTGATGCAGTTGTACGACACTGCTCGCGAAGGAACGTTTCCGCTCGAGGCGGGTCCGATCGTCACGATGTACAGCTGCGGCATCACTCCCTACGACGCGGCGCACCTCGGTCACGCGTTCGTCTACCTCTCCTTTGATGTCCTGCAACGCCGACTTCGCGACGCCGGTCACGAGACGCGGTGCGTGCGTAACGTCACCGACGTCGACGACGACATACTTCGAAAGGCCCGCGAACTCGGCGTCAATTATCTCGACCTCGCCGCTCAGGAGATGGCCAAGTTCGAGCGCGACATGCAACTCATCAATTTGCTGAAGGTGTACTCGGAGCCGCGCGCGACGGGCGCAATCCCCGAGATACTCACCCTGATCGGTGAGACCTTTGATTCGGGCATCGCCTACGAGGTCGACGGATGGGTGTATTTCGAAGTGTCCAAGTTCCCACGTTTCGGCCAGGTCAGCCACGAGAGCCGCGAGTCAATGTTGGAGTTGGCGGCAATCCACGGCGGTCGTCCCGACGATCCGAAGAAACGCGATCCGCTCGATTTCGTGTTGTGGCAGCCTTCGCTTGAGGACGAACCCGCGTGGGAGTCACGCTGGGGTGCCGGGCGGCCGGGCTGGCACATTGAGTGTTCGGCGATCGCACTTCGCGAACTCGGCGAGACGCTCGACGTGCACGGCGGAGGGCGGGACCTGGCCTTCCCTCATCACGAGTGCGAAGCGGCCCAGAGTGAGTCGGTGACCGGCGCACCATTCGTAAAGCACTGGATGCACGTGGGGCTCGTGGGGCTCGACGGCACGAAGATGTCCAAGTCGCTCGGAAACCTCGTCTTCGTTTCCCAACTCGCCGAGCGGGCCGAGCCCGCCGCGGTGCGTCTCGCACTGCTCGATCAGCACTACCGCAGCGACTGGGAGTGGCACGAAGAATTGCTCGCGCGGGCGCAGTCGCGGCTCGCGACGTGGCGTTCGACCTTGACGACCGGCCGGAAGAGTTCGGTGCTCGAGGACGTGCGCGCTGCGCTTGACGAGGATCTGAATACACCGCTTGCCCTTGAAGCGATCGATCAGGCGGCGCACGCCGGCTTCAACGTCGCTCCCGGAGCCACACTGCTCGGCATTACGCTGTAGGCGATGAGAGGCCACAATGTCGGATCTTGAAGTAAAACTCCCTGACGGCAGCCAGCGAACGCTGGCCACCGGCTCCAATGCCTTCGATCTCGCGGCGTCGATTGGCTCGCGGCTCGCGAAGGACGCGTTGGCGGCCGAAGTGAACGGTCAGTTGACCGACCTCAGTTCACCTTTGCCCGATGGCGCGACGGTCGCCATCATCACGCGCGCGAGCGACAAGGGCCGAGAAGTCCTGCGCCACTCGACAGCCCACGTGCTCGCCCAGGCGGTCACGCGACTATGGCCGGGTGCGCACTACGCCATTGGGCCGGCGATCCGCGACGGTTTCTACTATGACTTCTCACTTCCGGGCGGCGACCGCTTCAGCGACGACGACCTCGGACGGATCGAGGACGAGATGCGAAAGATCGTCGCCGAGGACCAGCCGTTCACTCGCTCGGAATATTCGATCGAAGACGGCCTGGAACTGTTCAAGGATCAGCCTTTCAAGGTGGAGATCATCAACGCCGTCAGGGACGGTGCCATTGACGAGGAGGACCTCGGTGAGGTCGCAAGCGCGTCAATCGTGTCGACGTACTCGAATACGCCCGCGTTCCGTGACCTCTGTCGTGGTCCGCACGTGCCGTCGACGTCGCGCCTCGGACACTTCAGACTTATGCGCGTCGCTGGTGCGTACTGGCGTGGCGACGAGAAGCGCCCGCAGTTGCAGCGGATCTACGGCACAGCCTGGGAATCGAAGGATGCTCTGAAGGCCCATCTCGTGCAACTCGAAGAGGCCGAGAAGCGCGACCACCGTCGACTCGGTCAGGAACTCGACCTGTTCTCTTTTCCTTCGGAACTCGGGCCCGGTCTCGCGGTTTTTCACCCTAAGGGCGGCACGATTCGTCGCGTGATGGAGGACTATTCGCGCAGCCGCCACGTCGCGGGCAACTACGAGTTCGTGAACTCGCCGCACATCACGAAGGCCGAGTTGTTCGAGACATCGGGCCATCTCGAATGGTTCGCCGACGCGATGTATCCGCCCATGGAACTGGACGACGGACAGAACTACTACCTGAAGCCGATGAACTGCCCATTCCACACGCTCATCTTCAAGTCGCGACAGCGCAGCTACCGCGAGTTGCCGCTTCGCATGTTCGAGTTCGGTACGGTCTACCGCTACGAGAAGTCGGGCGCGGTGCACGGCCTCACGCGCGTGCGGGGCATGACCCAGGACGACGCGCACATCTTCTGCACCCGAGAACAGATGGGCGAGGAACTGAAGAGTCTCTTGAACTTCGTGCTCGAGCTGCTGCGCGATTTCGGTCTCAATGACTTCTACCTCGAGCTCTCGACCCGGCCCGAGGGCAAGGCCGTGGGCACTGACGAGGAGTGGAACGAGGCGGAGTCCACGCTCGAAACCGTGGCGCGCGGTGCTGGACTCGAGCTCGTTCTCGACGAAGGTGGCGGCGCATTCTACGGACCCAAGATCTCCGTGCAGGCCCGTGATGCGATCGGGCGAACCCACCAGTTGTCGACGATTCAGCTCGATTTCCAGACCCCCCAGCGCTTTGATGCGACCTACATCGCCGCCGACAATGCGCGTCACCGTCCGATCATGATCCACCGCGCGCTCTTCGGCTCGGTCGAACGGTTCATGGCGATTCTCATCGAGCACTACGCGGGCAACATGCCCACGTGGATGAGCCCGGAGCAGGTACGCGTGCTCGGGGTTCGCGACGATCATGACGCCTACGCCAACGACATCGCGGCCGCCCTTCGTCAGGACGGTGTGCGGGTGGGCGTCGAAGTGGCGAATGAGCCGCTCGGGGCGCGCATTCGCCGCGCGAAGATGGAGAAGATCCCTTACATCCTGGTGGTCGGTGACGACGACGTCGAAAGTGGCACGCTCGGAGTGAACGCTCGAGGCTCGAACGACCCCGAGCGTGGCGTCACACTGGTCGAGTTCCGCGAGCGACTGCTGGCCCAAATCGCCAGCCACGGTTCACCCGAGGCGCCGTAGTGCCGCTCGACCGCTTCTCGGCGGCGTGGCGCGAACACTACGTGTCCGGTCAGGACGCGGCGCAGAACGCCGCGCAGAGTGGCGAGTGCGTGTTCTGTCGGCTCGGCACCGAAGAGGCGAGTGAAGCGTCGGGAGTGCTGGTGCACGCCGAACTGACCTACGTGGTGCTGAATGCCTTTCCCTACGGGTCGGGCCACCTGCTCGTGCTGCCGCGCCGGCACGTTGCGAACCTCCAGGACCTCACCGATGACGAGTACGAGGAGTTCTTCTGGGTTTTACGACGCACGGTGGTCGCCCTCGAGGCCGCCTACGGGCCCGACGGGCTCAACGTGGGGATGAACCTGGGCCAGGCGGCGGGGGCAGGAATCCCCAAACACCTGCACGGTCACGTACTGCCGAGATGGAACGGTGACACCAATTTCATGACATCGATAGGCGAAACCAGGGTTTTGCCCGAGTCGCTCGAGTCGACCTGGCAAAAGGTGCACGCAAAAATGTAACGCCGATATAGCGGGCCGATACAGTTAGACTTTGCGCAAAGGATCCGGAGGATCAATGTTCGACGGAAAGTTTCGAAAGTCGGTAGACGCAACTACAGCGCCGATCGGGAAGTGGCTCGCGAAGTTCGGGTTCTCCGCCGACGCGCTCACTGGTTCGGGTCTGGTCTTCGCGTGCGCCACCGCGTGGGCGATTGCGGTTGGTTTTTTCTACCTCGCCATCGTGCTGCTCATCCTCACGGGTTTCCACGACCTGTTCGACGGCCCGGTTGCCAAGGCCTCGCACCGCGCGAGTCAGCGCGGCAGTTTCTTCGACTCGGTGATTGACCGGCTCAGTGACGCGGTTCTGCTCGGGGGTGTTGCGTACTACCTCGACGCGCACCACCACGGCCAGCTCGTGCTTTTGCCCTTCGCGATCCTGTCGATGACCTTCATGATTTCCTATCAGCGCTCGAAGGCCGAGAGCCTCGGGCTGAATGCCAAGGGCGGGCTCATGGAGCGCGCCGAGCGGATGGTGTTGCTTGGTATCTCGTTGCTCGCCACCCAGATCTTCATCCCGGTGCTCTGGCTCATGCTCGTTCTGACGACGATGACAGCGGCGGGCCGGTTCTGGCGCGTGTGGCAGATTGCGGCGAGTCCCGCCCCGGCAGCCCCGTTGCCCGAGCGCAGCCACCTGCACGCCAGCCGACTTCGCCGAGGACCAAGTCGCGCCTCGCGTCACTAGCCCGTGGCTGGAAAAACGCGCGTTGCGGCCTTCAAAACGATAGGAACGGCGCTCGAACACCTCCCCGAACGTCTCGACGTCGCGCTCGCCACCAAGATCTCGACGTTGGTCGGCCGTCACTGGTCGGGAGCGCGGACGAACCTGAGGACGAATATCGCCCACGCGCTCGCGCCCGTGGGCGTGGACGTCGAAGGGGAACTTCTCGAGAGTTTCGTCGACCGTGGATTCGCCAGTTACGGCCAGTACTGGGCCGAGAGCGCCAAGTTGCCGGCGCTCAAGAAGTCGGTGATCTGCGAGCGGTTCCAGATCGGCGAGGGTCTCGAGCATCTGGTCGCGGCGAAGGGGATGGGCAAGGGTGTCGTCATTGCGTTGCCGCATATTGGTAGCTGGGAATGGGGCGGTTCATTTCTCGCCACCCTCGGCATGCCCATGACCGCGGTGGCCGAGGAGCTTGACCCGCCGGAATTGTTCGCGTGGTTCAAGCAGAAGCGCGAGGCGATCGGCATCAACATCGAGCCGCTCGACCACCACGCCGGCCGGGTGTTGCTCCAGACATTGAAGGCCGGAGGAGTCGTCGGGCTGCTCTGTGACCGCGACATCCAGGACAACGGCATCGAAGTTGAGTTCTTCGGCGAGATGGTCACCCTGCCGGCGGGGCCCGCGACCCTCGCACTTCGCACCGGCGCGACGCTCGTCGGCGCCGCCTGCTACTCGGGCCCGGGCCGCGACCACTACGCGGTGATCACACCGCCCATCGACGCCGAGCGTACGGGACGTCTGCGCGACGACGTGACGCGCGTCACCCAGGCCATCGCCATCGAGCTCGAAGGGTTGATTCGACGCGCGCCCGAGCAGTGGCACGTGCTCCAGCCCCGGTTCAACCAGTCGTGATGACTCAACGTGTCGCGCTGGTCTCGCCGTACTCGCTGAGCGTCTACGGCGGCGTGCAGGAGCAAGTGCTCGCTATGAGTCGCGAGCTCAGCGCGCGTGGACGCGACGTGTTGATCGTGGCACCGGATTCGTCCGACACCGCGTCCTACGAGACGCCCGCGCGGGTGGTGCGCGAAGGGCGGCTGCTCTCGCTGCCCGCCAACGGTTCGCGCGCGCCGCTCACTCTTTCACCTGGGGCCTCGCGTCGAGCGCGACGGGCGATCGAAGATTTCTCGCCCGACGTCATCCACTTTCACGAGCCCTTCGCGCCTCTCGTTGGTTGGGCCGCGCTTCACGCGCACCGCTACGCGGCCCTCGCGACGTTTCATCGAAGCGGCGGTGGCCCGGCGTTCAATCTCACCGCGCCGCTCTTGCGACGGCTGGCGCGCGGCATCGATGTGGCGACCGCGGTGAGCGACTCGGCGGCCGCGACCATCCAGTCGGCTGTGGGCATTGAGGCGACGGTGCTATTCAACGGGTTCGAGACTGATCGGTTCACCGCGACGCCGCGCGAGCGAGCCGACGAGAGGCTTCTCGTCACGGTTGGGCGTCTCGAAGAGCGCAAGGGGACGGCCTACGCGATCAAAGCGGTCCGAGCGCACAACGAGGACGGTGAGGACCCGTGGCGCCTCGTGGTCATTGGTGACGGCCCCCAGCGCGCTCGCCTCGAGGCACTCGCCGCGCACGACGACATGATCGTCTTCTGCGGTGCCGTGAGCGACGGGCAGAAGCGCGCCTGGCTCCGACGGGCCGACGTGCTCATTGCGCCAGCCCTGCGCGGCGAGAGCTTCGGTTTGGTACTCCTCGAAGGTATGGCGAGCGAGACGATGGTCGTGGCTAGCGACATCGCGGGCTACCGCGAGGCTGGCGGGGATCACGCGGTGCTCTTCGAACCCGGCAACGCACGAAGCCTCGAAGCGGCGGTACGACGAGCGATCACGGACGATGGACCCGAGCGTCTCGCCAGCGCCAAGGCACACGCCGAGCACTGGTCGATGTCCCATCTGATGGACGAGTACGAGACCCTTTACGACGAGGCCCGCCGACGTTTTGGCGTTCCAAGGTAGCCTTGGGTCGTGGCAACCAAGCAACGATCGCGTTCGCGCAGGTCAAATTCGTCAAGAGATCGCGGGCCGCGCTACGTGGCGCCCGTGCTCGACCCCGGTTGGCAGAACCCGTATTCGCCCTCGACGGCCGAGCGGTACGCGAACCAGCACGCGGTTCGGTCCTTCGCATTGCGCAAACGCCTACCGATCACCATCGTGGTGCTGGTCGTGGCGGTCGCGTTGTTCATTGGCTCCTTCGTCAGTCTCGTGCTGCCGTTGCTCGGTGTCGTGCTCATCGTCGTGTACGGGTTCTACGCGCGCAACTCACTCATCAAGTTCGAACACTGCGGTTTCTCGCTGGGCACGCTGATGCTCGATACGTTCACGGCGAGCGGCACGACCACTGACCGCCAACGTCTGGTCATCGTGCTCGACCGGCTCGCTGCTACATTCGGCGTCGACGCGGTGAGTGCCTTCATCGTCGAGGATCCCGGGTACAACGCGACATTGGTACCGAACGGCACGGGCCTGTCCTTCTTCATCACCGATTCGATGATGCGCGATTTCGAACTCATCGAGATCGAAGGGGTCGTGGCGCACTGTCTCGCCCGCCACCGTCTGGGGCTCTTGAATCGCGAGAGCGTCGCCAGCGTGGCGTCGCTGAGTGAGGACGCCCGAAGCACTCTCGCGGGTACCGCCAACGCGTACCGGGCCGACGAGGTCGCCGCCGCCGCCATTCGCTATCCGCTGGGACTCGCCGGCGCGCTTCGAAAGTGCTCACGCCAGGTTCTGCCCTCTGGTTCATTTTTTTCGACCGCGACCTACGCGAACTGGCGTTGGATCTGGTTCGACGTCTGGAGCGACCGCGACGTCTTGGACATGAGCGATCTGGACGACGTGGAGTTGCGGGCCCGGGCCCTCGAAGAGTGGTAATCGGCCGTCCCAGTTAGGCTGGGGGCATGAGTTCCTTGCACAATTCCTCGACCGTTGGTTCAGCACTCGTCAAGCGAGGCCTCGCCGACATGCTCCGCGGCGGCGTCATCATGGACGTCGTCAACCCCGAGCAGGCCAAGATCGCCGAGGATTCCGGCGCGGTCGCCGTGATGGCGCTCGAGCGAGTGCCCTCGGACATCCGTCGCGACGGTGGGGTGGCTCGCATGAGTGACCCTCAGATGATCAAGGAGATCCAGGCGACCGTCACGATTCCCGTGATGGCCAAGGCTCGCATTGGACACTTCGCCGAGGCCCAGATACTCCAGGCGCTCGACGTCGACTACATCGACGAGTCCGAGGTGCTGACGCCGGCGGACGAAGAGAACCACATCGACAAGTGGGATTTCACCGTGCCATTCGTCTGCGGCGCCACGAACCTGGGCGAGGCGCTTCGACGAATCGGCGAAGGCGCGTGTCTCATCCGCTCCAAGGGTGAGGCCGGCACCGGCAACGTCGTTGAGGCGGTGCGCCACCTGCGCACTATCAACGCCCAGATGCGCCGTCTCCAGAGCGCTGACGCGTCGGAGCTGTTCGCGCTCGCCAAAGATCTCGGCGCTCCGTTGCTGCTGGTCCAAGAGGTCGCCGCCACCGGCAAGTTGCCCGTGCCGCTCTTCTGTGCCGGCGGAATCTCGACGCCCGCGGATGCGTCGCTCGTCTTGCAACTGGGCGCCGAAGCGGTGTTCGTGGGTTCGGGCATCTTCAAGAGCGAGGACCCGATTCGCATGGCCAAGGCCATCGTCGAAGCCACTACGCACTTCCGTGACGCCAGTGTCGTCGCCCGCGTCTCCACGGGCCTCGGGGCCGCGATGCGCGGCGCCGAGACCGCGTCACTCGAGATGCGCCTGGCCGAGCGCGGTTGGTAGTGCCACGCGTTGGTGTGCTCGCCCTGCAAGGCGACGTGCGCGAACACGTCGCCATGCTGGTCAATATCGGCGCTGAGGTCGTCACCGTGCGCCAGGCCGAGCAGTTGGACGATCTGGACGGACTGATTCTGCCCGGCGGCGAGTCGACGTCCATTGCCTACCTGCTCACGACCTCGGGGATCCGACCGGTGCTCGAGAAGAAACTCGCCGACGGACTGAGCGTCTTTGGCACGTGCGCGGGCCTGATCCTGCTGAGTCGAGAGATACTCGACGGACGCGCCGATCAGTGGAGTTTCGCGTCGCTCGATGTGTCCGTGCGCAGGAACGGCTACGGCCGCCAGATCGCCAGTTTCGAACAACCAGTCGACGTGGTGGGCGTCGGGGAAGTACCCGGCGTCTTCATCCGGGCGCCGAGGATTGAGACGTGGGGGAGCGAACTCGAAGTCCTCGCGACCCTCGACCACGGCGACGGCGGGCACCCCGTGCTCGTGCGCCAGGGCAACGTCTGGGGTTGTTCATTCCACCCCGAGCTGACGACCGATTCGCGCGTCCACCAGCTGTTCACGGACTCGCTTTAGTTTTCGCTACGATACGTAAGCCCCTAGGGGCAGGAGGAACCATGTCCGGCCATTCGAAGTGGGCAACGACCAAGCACCGCAAGGGTGCCAAAGACAGCGCCCGCGCCAAAGTATTCGCCAAACTCATTCGTCAGGTGGAAGTCGCCGCCCGTGAAGGCGGTGGTGACGCCGCGACCAATGCGAGCCTGCGCACGATGTTCCAAAAGGCCCGCGAGGCGTCGGTGCCGATCGACACGATCGAACGCGCCATCAAGCGCGGTACCGGTGAACTCGAGGGCGTACGTTACGAGTCGATCTCCTACGAGGGCTACGCTCCCGGCGGAGTGGCCGTGATCATCGAGACACTGACCGACAACCGGAACCGCACGAGCGCCGAGATCAAGCACCTGCTCTCGAAGAACGGCGGCACCATCGCCGAGCCCGGTGCGGTGTCCTGGCAGTTCGACCGCAAGGGACTCATCGATGTGCAGGGACCGATCGACGAAGACCAGCTCCTCGAATGGGTGTTGGAGGCCGGTGGCGAGAATTTCAGCGCCAATGGTGCAAATTTCATCGTGACGACCGAGCCCCACGATCTCGGCAGCGTCCGCGACGCGCTCGAGGGCTACGGCGTCAAGGTACTGAGCGCCGAACTGACGCTCGTGCCCCAGAACGTCATCGCGGTCGAGGAGGAGTCCGAGGCGAAGAAGATCCTGCGGCTCATGGACGCCATTGACGATCACGACGACGTCCAGAACGTCTACGCCAACTTCGACATCGCTGACGAGGTCCTGGCGGCGTTCGAAGGCTAAAGCCGCGCTGACGCCACTTAACGGCGTTAGTATCGAACATATGTTCGTACTCGGAATCGACCCTGGACTGACGCGTTGCGGTTTCGGGCTGATCGAGGGCTCATTCGAGGGGCTCGAATCCTTTCGTGCCGTGAGGGCCGGGGTCGTGGAGACCGATACCGAAATTGCCGTCGAGAAGCGGTTGAGCCAGTTGCTGATCGAGTTGCGCTCGTTACTGGAAGAGACCAAGCCCGACGCGGTCGTGGTCGAGCGTGTGTTCTTCCAGCGAAACGCCAAGACGGCGATTCCCGTTGCCCAGGCGAGTGGCGTGGCGGTCGCGCTCGCGGGCGCCGTGGACATCCCGGTGCGCCAGTTCACCGCCCAGCAGGTGAAGTTGGCGGTGACCGGCTACGGCGCGGCCAGTAAGTCGCAAGTGCAGGGGATGGTGACGCGCCTCTGCGGGCTCGCAGAGATTCCCAAGCCCCCCGACGCCGCTGACGCTCTGGCGCTGGCGATCACCTACTTCATGACGGCTCGGATGGAACAGCGTTACCCGGCGGTGGAACTCTCGTGATTGGTTGGTTGAGCGGACAGGTCGTGCACCAGCACCCGAGCGGAGCCGTGGTCGTTGACGTCAACGGGGTGGGCTACGAAGTGCACGTGGCTTCGTCAGAGAGCTACCGGGCGGGCGACGCCGTTGAATTCTTCATCTACACGGTCGTGCGAGCGGACGCGATCCTGCTCTACGGCTTCGGGTCGTACGCGGACCGCGAGTTCTTCGAGCTCTTGCTCGTGACACCGGGGGTGGGCCCCTCGACCGCGCTCGCGGCACTTCGCACGATGACGACCAATGAACTCGCCGTTGCCATCGAGAGTGGTGACGTGAAACGGGTCTCGAAGATCCCCGGCATCGGGCCGAAGACGGCGAGCCGTATCGTGCTCGAGTTGAAGGGAAAACTCGTCGTGAGCGGTGCGTACGAACAGATCGGCGTGTCGGTGTCGCACCCGAGCGCGATTGATGACGCCTTGCGCGGTCTCGGCTACAGCGGCCAAGAAGTTCGTCAAGCGCTCGAGGGTGTTGAGTTGCCCGAGGACGAGTCGGCGGCCCTGCGCGTGGCCCTGCAACATCTGAGGCGACAATGAGCCGTCGTGACATCGATCTGGAGCAGTTGACGACGAGTGTCGTTGCGCCCGTTGCCGACGAGCAGGAGCGCAAGGCCGAAGTCTCGCTCCGTCCGGGCTCGCTGCACGACTTCGTAGGACAGCGTGATCTCGTCCGTCACCTCGAGATCGTGCTCGGTTCCGCCAAATCACGCAACCAGACTGCCGATCACTTGCTCTTCGCCGGTCCACCGGGGCTCGGCAAGACGTCGCTCGCGAGCATTGTGGCCGTCGAGATGGGCTCGGGCATCCGAATCACTTCTGGTCCGGTGCTGTCGCGGCCCGGGGACCTCGCGGCGTTATTGACCGATCTCCAGGACGGTGATGTCCTGTTCATCGACGAGATCCACCGGCTCTCGCGAGCTGTTGAAGAGGTGCTGTACCCCGCACTCGAGGACCGCAGACTTGACGTGATGATCGGTCGCGGACCCACGGCGCGTTCGATTCGACTCGACCTGCCCAATTTCACGCTCGTCGGCGCCACCACGCGCACTGGCCTCGTCGCGGCCCCGCTGCGCGACCGATTCGGGTTTATTGGCCAGTTGGACCTCTACGACGCCGAGGAACTGACCATCATCGTGAAGCGCTCGGCGAGCCTGCTCGGGGTGACACTGGCCGAGGATGCCGCCTCGACGATCGCGTCACGAAGCCGGGGCACACCGCGCATCGCCAACCGGCTGCTTCGCCGGGTGCGCGACTTCGCCGCGTTCCAGGGTCACGCGGTCATCGGCACCGATGTGGCAACCGCGGCGTTGGTGCTGTTCGGGGTTGACGAGTACGGGTTGGACAAGATTGACCGACGGATCCTGTCGCTGCTCTGCGAGCAGTTCGCGAACACCCCGGTGGGGCTAACGACCTTGGCGCACGCCTGCGGGGAGGAACCAGCCACGATTGAGGACGCGTACGAGCCATACCTGCTGCGCGAAGGACTCTTGATCCGCACCCCTCGAGGGCGAGTCGCCACGGAAAAGGCATTTCGGCACCTGGGCATTACACCTCGTGGCGGCGGACTGGTCTAAAGCGGAGCCCGCCAGCGACTAGGGTTTCTTTGTCTATTGACGGAGGAAATATCCATGTTCGCAGCTTCAAGTGGCTCATCAACGATCTTAATCGTCTACGTAGTCGTCTTCGGTGGTCTCTACTTCTTCTACCTTCGCCCGCGCAGCAGGAAGCAGAAAGCGGCCCGCCAGCAGACCAAGAAGGTCGAAGTGGGCGAGCGCGCCCAGACGATTGGCGGTTTCGTCGGCACTGTCGTAAGCCAGACCGACGAGTTCGTCACCCTCCGCTCGGCGAGCGGCGTGGAACTTGATTTCATCCCCTCGGCAATCGCGCGACGCTTCGATCCCGTGGTCGTTCCTGAATCTACCGACGACGACGCACAAGAAGGCGACAAGTAAGCATGGCTTCCAAGGTTGGTTCGCGACGGTCGATGATCGTCAGCCTCGTCCTCACGCTCGCAATCGGTTTCGGTTCACTCGCCACGACGCTGTCGTTTGGCTGGGGACCGAAATTGGGCTTGGACCTCGCGGGCGGACTCTCAGTCGTCTACAAGCCGGCAACGCACGCGTCGAAGGCCCAGATGCAAGAGGTCGTGACGATCCTTACCAACCGCGTGAACGGACTGGGCGTCTCGGGCGCGCAGGTGAACCTCCAGGGCAAGGACGTTGTCGTGAGCGTGCCGGGCGTCACCGACGCTCGTGCCGTGCTCGCCGCCGTGGGCCAGACGGCGCAACTACTCTTCCGACCGGTGCTCTGTCAGGTCACTGAAGCGAAGAAGGTCTACCAGTACAGCGGGACGTTCCCGGCGTGCGGAGCTTCCTACGCACTCACCGAGGCGAATCTCGCGGTGACACCCGACGCGAACATCCCCGCGGGTTACACGTACAACAACACGATTCAGCCCGACCCGACGTTCGCCAAGGTCGCTTCCACCCTGCCGGCGAATGACGACTCGACGAAGGAAGTCATCCTGCCGGTGCTCGGCAGTCCGAGCGTGCGCTACCTGCTGGGCCCCGCCCAGTTGACCGGCCAAGCGATTTCGAAGGCCTACGCCCAGCAGGACACTTTGGGTGCCTGGGTCGTCAACTACAACCTCACCTCGACTGGCAGCCCCGCGTGGGACAAGGTCGCCAGTGCGAATTTCCACCAGGAGCTCGCCATCGAACTCGACGGCGTCATCCAGTCTGCACCACTGATCCAGCCGTCCAACGCCACGTTCTCGAGTTTCGGCGGATCGGGTCAGATCTCGGGATCCTTCACCGAGGCCTCGGCGAAGAATCTCGCGATCGCCATGGAGTTCGGTGCGCTGCCCGTGCGCCTTGACGCGCTCAACACTGTGACCGTGTCGCCGACGCTGGGCCACAGCGCCCTCGTGGCGGGTCTCGGCGCGGGTCTCGTTGGTCTGGCGCTGGTGCTGCTCTACACGATCCTCTACTACCGGGCCCTCGGCCTCGTCATCGTCCTCGGCCTCGCCCTCACGGCGTCACTGCTGTGGGCGATCATCTCGGCGCTCGGTCACACCGCGTTCGCCCCGAGCTTCGACTTGGCGGGTGTCACCGGATTAATTGTGTCCATTGGTATCACTGTCGATAGTTACATCGTGTATTTCGAACGATTGAAAGACGAGGCCCGAGCAGGGCGTTCCGTCAGATCCTCGGTGGACCGCGGTTTCCGCTCGGCGTGGCGCACGGTATTGGCGGCGGACACGGTGAGCCTGCTCGCTGCGGTGCTGTTGTACCTCATCGCCGTCGGCGACGTGCGGGGTTTCGCGTTTTTCCTGGGATTGTCCACCTTGATGGACGTCTTCATCACGTGGTACTTCACGCGTCCGCTCGTGGTGCTGCTCGGTCGTCGTGGCTCATCGAGCACGTCGGCGCTTTCCATGGCCGCCGGCCTGAATTCTGGGGTTGAACAATGAGTGACGAGATGAAGCAACCGGGCCGCGTCGGCCGTCTCTATCAGGGCCTCACGAAGATTGACTTCGTCGGTCGCAAGAAGATCTGGTTCACGATCTCGATTGTCATCATCGTCCTGGGCCTGGGCTCATTGAGCATTCGTGGTTTCAATCTCGGCATCGACTTCAAGGGCGGCAGCTCGTGGGAGGTGTTGGCACCGAACACGTCGATTACGAACGTCACCCACGCGGTTGAAAATGCGGGCCTATCCCAGCCCACGGTCGAGAAGTTGGGCACGGACACCTACCAGGTCTCGGCCGACTTGAACGCGTTGTCCTCGGCGAAGCAGTTGAGTGTCACCAACGACGTCGTCAGTGCGCTCGCGAAGGTGGCGGGCGTGAACGCCAATCAAGTCTCGACGAGCAGCGTCGGGCCGACCTGGGGTGGACAGATCACGAACCGCGCCCTCGAGGCGCTGATCGTGTTCTTCATCGCGGTCGTTGCCTACATCAGCATCCGTTTCGAGCCCAAGATGGCCGTCGCCGCGTTCATCGCTATGGTGCACGACCTTCTGGTGACGGTGGGCGTGTACTCGCTCTTCGGTTTCCAGATCACGCCGGACACGGTGATCGCGATCCTGACGATTCTCGGTTACTCGCTCTACGACACGGTCGTCGTCTTTGACCGAGTGCGCGACAATACCGGAGGCGTCTTGAAGTCGGGCGACGTCACGTACGGCGAAATGGTCAACCTGTCGATGAACCAGACGCTGGCCCGATCCATCAACACCTCGCTCGTGGCTATCCTGCCCGTGCTCTCGGTGCTGGTCGTTGGTGCGTACATCCTCGGAGCGACGACACTGCAGAACTACGGTCTGGCCCTGTTCGTCGGCCTCATGAGCGGGGCGTACTCGTCGATCTTCATCGCGAGCCCGTTGCTCGCAATAATGAAGGAACGTGAGCCTCGCTTCAAGGACCTCGCCGAACGCGTGAAGTCACGCGCCGATCACCGGATCCTGAGCCCGGCGAGCGCCGCGTTGCTCTCGGGCGAGGGTGCCCAGCGCGCCGTTGGAGTGGCCCGTAGTACCCGCACCACGACGGTCACGCCGCGCGCGCGCAAGCAGAAACGCCGTTAGCCCACCGGTAGGCTGACTAAATGGTCAGTCTCACCTCGCGATCATCGGCCGATCCCGCGCTGACGAGTTCGATCGAGCGTTTAATCGCGCGCTTTCTCGAGCACCACGAGGACGGCGAGGTCGAACTGATACGCCGGGCCGGTCTGGTCGCCATCAACGCCCACGAGGGCCAGCTGCGACGCACGGGCGAGCCCTACGTGACCCACCCCATCGCGGTCGCCGATATCGTCGCCGATCTCGGCTTGGACGAACCCACCATCGCCGCCGCGCTACTGCACGACGCCGTCGAGGACACCGGCGTCACCACCGAGTGGCTGGCGGCCGAGTTCGGCGAGCAGGTCTCGGCGATCGTGGACGGGGTCACCAAGCTCGACCGACTGGAATTCGATTCGCGTGAGGCCCAACAGGCCGCCACCATCCGCAAGATGTTCATCGCCATGGCCCAGGACTGGCGGGTGCTGCTCATCAAACTCGCCGACCGGCTGCACAACATGCGCACAATCTCGGTGATGCCCATGGCGCGCCAGCGCGCCATCGCCCAGGAGACGCTCGACGTCTACGCGCCGCTCGCGCACCGCCTCGGCGTCCAGCAGGTGAAGTGGCAGTTGGAGGACCTCAGTTTCGCCACCCTGCACCCGAAGCGCTACGCGGAAATCGAGCAGATGGTCGCCGCGCGCCAGCCCGAACGCGAGGCGTACCTGAAAGAGGTCATGGAGGCCCTCATCGACAAGCTCGACAGCTTCTCCATCAAGGCCGAAGTGCGGGGTCGACCGAAGCACCTGTGGAGCATCTACGAGAAGATGGTCGTCGGGGGCAAGGAGTTCGACGAGATCTTCGACCTCGTGGGACTGCGCGTTATCGTCGACGAGGAGCGTGACTGCTGGGCGGTACTCGGGGCGATTCACGCCCTCTGGTCACCGGTGCAGGGCCGTTTCAAGGACTACATCAACTCGCCCAAGTTCAACCTGTACCAGTCGCTGCACACGACGGTGATCGGTCCTCGCGGCAAGTCCGTCGAGGTCCAGGTCCGCAACCAGGAGATGCACCGACGTGCCGAGTTCGGCGTCGCGGCCCATTGGGGCTACAAGGAGGGCGCGTCGAGCAAGGAGATCGCGTGGATGCAGCGCCTCGCCGACGTCGAAGAGGAAGAGGCTGATCCGATTGCGTTCCTCGAGGCGCTAAAGCTCGACCTCGGCCAAGACGAGGTGTACGTCTTCACGCCCAAGGGTCGGGTGATCGCCCTGATCGAGGGCGCGACGACAATCGACTTCGCCTACGCCGTCCACACCGAGGTCGGTCACCACTGCGTGGGCGCGAAGGTGAACGGTCGGCTCGCGCCGCTCGATACCGTGCTGCACTCGGCCGACGTCGTCGAGATCGTCACCAGCAAGAACGATTCGTCGGGCCCGTCGAGGGACTGGCTGAGCATCGCCAGGTCCTCGCGCGCGAAGTCCAAGATCCGCCAGTGGTTCCAGCGCGAACGGCGCGAGGACGCGATCGAAGGTGGTCGTGAGGAGCTGATCAAGGCCCTTCGCCGTGAGGGACTGCCCGTCGCCACCTCCATGTCCTCGAGCGCGCTCGCCGCCGTGATCACGTCCATGAACCTCGACGACCTCGACGCGCTGTTCATGGCGATCGACTCGAATCAGATCTCCGCGCTCGCGGTCGTGCAGCGGCTCAGTCGCGAACTGCACGGCGGTGAGACCGAGCAGCAACTACCCACGACAGTCACGAGGACCGCACGGTCGAGTCGCAACGCGCGCCGCTCGCCGGGCGTCTACGTGGAGGGCCTCGACGACGTCATGATCCACCTGGCACGATGCTGCTCGCCGGTGCCGGGCGATGCGATCATGGGTTTCATCACCCAGGGGCGCGGTGTGTCCGTGCACCGCGACGACTGCTCGAACGCGGTCGCGCTCGCGAACCGACTGGGCGAGCGGATCATCGACGTCGAATGGGACGGTTCGACCGGCGGCCAGTACCGCTGCGTGCTCGAGGTGATGGCCTTTGACCGCTCGCGGCTTCTCCTGGACGTCTCCAAGGTCGTCGCCGAGTACCACCTCAACATCATCTCGAGCAGTTCGGCGACGTCGGGGTCGCGTATCGTGCGGATGATCTTCGACGTCGAACTCGCCGATCCGACGCACCTCAGTAGTCTCTTGGCGGCGCTGAAGGGCGTCGACGGCGTCTTTGACGCCTTCCGTCAACTACCGGGACATAACAAGACCTCATGAGCGAACACGTGTCATCCTTTCAGGCGCCGACGGGGACCCACGACGTCCTCGGCCCGGCATCGGCCCAGTGGGAGGGACTGGTCGCCATTTTCGCCGACTTCGCCTATCGTTACGGCTTCTCGCTCGTGATCTCGCCGCTCTTCGAAGACGTCGGTGTCTTCAACCGGGGCATCGGCGAGCACAGCGATGTCGCGAAGAAGGAGATGTACGTCTTCGAGGACCGCGGAGGAAGGACCTACGCGCTGCGCCCCGAGGGGACCGCCTCGGTCGTTCGCGCCTTCGTCCAACACCAGCCGACGACACCGTGGAAGGCGTGGTACGTGACGCCCGCGTTCCGCTACGAACGCCCCCAGGCGGGCCGCTTTCGCCAGCACCACCAGTTAGGTGTCGAGGTGCTGGGTACCGACGACCCCGCTGTCGACGTCGAGGTGATCACCCTCGCGTGGCGCTTCTATGAGGCGATCGGACTGCGGCGCGTACGCCTGCTGATCAATTCGATGGGCCACGACGAATGTCGTAGTGCCTACGTGGAACTGCTGCGGGAGCACCTACGAGACAACGTGCTCTCACTGTGCGACGAACACCGCAAGGTGTGGAACGAGAATCCGTTGCGCGTGCTCGACTGCAAGAAGGACGAGTGCGTAGCGGTCACTTCGCGGGGACCCATGCTGCCCGACCACCTCTGCGACGATTGCCGCGAGCACTTCGCCGCCGTGGTCGCGGGTCTCTTCTCACTCGGCATCGAAACGACGCTCGCGCCGCGGCTCGTGCGGGGTTTCGACTACTACACGCGCACCACGTTCGAATTCGTCGCCGACGCTCTCGACGGCGCCCAGAACGCCATCGGCGGGGGAGGGCGCTATGACAAGCTCGCCGAGCAGTTGGGTGGCAAGCCCACGAGCGGCATTGGTTTTGGCACCGGCATCGAGCGCCTGCTGCTCACGCGCGCGGCGGAGAACCCCCATGCACCTGACCTGGTGAACCGCGAACTCGACGTCTTCGTCGTCGACACGACGGGTGAGGACTCTGCGACGGTCCTGCTCGATACGCTGCGCCAGACCGGTCTCGCCGCCGACCGCGCCTACGACGGACGCTCCATGAAGTCCCAGATGAAGGTGGCCGACAAGTCCGGCGCGCGTTTCGCACTGCTGATCGGGCCCCAGGAGCTCGCCGCCGGCGAGGTTACGATTAGGGACCTACGCAGTGACAATTTCGAGCAGGCTCAGCAACGGGTCGCCAGGGCCGATGTCGTCGCCGTGATCGCCGACCTACTTAGTAAGTGATGTGGACAATGCCGAAGAACCATGAAGCCACGAGCATGCGTGACCTGCTGTGCGCGTCGATCGACCGATCGATGACCGGTTCGGTCGTGACCGTCTGCGGGTGGGTCGCCAAGCGTCGTGAGCACGGCGAGCACCTCGCGTTCCTCGACGTGCGCGATCGCTCGGGCATCGTCCAGGCGGTCGTGGACGGGTCGGTCGACGTGCGCTCCGAGTACGTCGTGCGCATCACCGGCACCGTCTCGGGGCGCCCCGAAGGGACCGTCAACGACCGCCTGGCCACCGGTGCGATCGAACTCTCGGACTGCACGGTCGAGATCCTCGCCGCCGCCGAACCGCCGCCCTTCCAGCTCGACGACCGCAACGACATCGACGAGCAGGTGCGACTGCGCTACCGCTTTCTCGACATCCGCCGCGAGAAGATGCAGCGCAACCTTCGCCTTCGTGCGGCCGTCAACGCCACCCTGCGTCGCGCCATGGACGCCCAGGGCTTCTGTGAGGTGGAGACGCCGCTTCTCTGGGCACCGACGCCCGAAGGGGCGCGTGAGTTCGTCGTTCCCTCACGACTGCACCCGGGCGAGTTCTACGTCCTTCCCCAGAGCCCCCAGATCGCCAAGCAGTTACTCATGGTCGGCGGTTTCGACCGGTACTACCAGATTGCGCGGTGTCTGCGTGACGAGGACCTGCGTGCGGATCGCCAGTTCGAGTTCACCCAGTTGGACCTCGAGGCGAGTTTCGTCACCCAGGACGACATCCTGGCGTTCGTCGCCGAAGCGGTGCTCGACGCCGCCGAGGCGGCGACGGGTGTTCGTCCGGGCACCATTGGCTCGATGACCTGGGCCGAGGCTCTCGACCTCTACGGCACCGACAAACCCGACCTGCGTTTCGCCATGGTCCTCCAGGATCTGTCCGCCGCGTTCGCCAACACCGAGGTGAAAGCCTTTAGCGCGCCGACCGTGAAGGCGTTGCGCGTACCCGGTGGCGCGAGTTTCTCGCGCAGCAAGCTGGACCAGTTGACCGAGCAGGCCAAGAGCCTTGGGGCGAAGGGTCTCGCGTGGTTCCGCATCACCGAGGACGGCATCGACTCGCCGCTCGCCCGCTTCTTGAACGAGGAGGAGACCCGGGTCATTGCCCGCGTCGACGACGCCCAGGTCGGCGACATTGTCTTGTGCGTCGCTGACGAGTACACCCTCGCCTGCAAGGTGCTCGGGACGTTGCGTGGGGCGCTCGGATCACCACCCGTGAGCGAGGGACCCCACCACTACGTCTGGATCACCGAGTTCCCCATGTTCGAAGGAATCGACGAAGACGGCCATCTGATGGCGGCCCACCACCCCTTCACCATGCCCCACCCCGACGACCTCGACCTGATCGAGACCGACCCCTTGAAGGTTCGCAGCCAGGCGTACGACTTGGTACTGAACGGCTGGGAACTTGGTAGCGGTTCGGTGCGTATCCACCGAGCGGACATCCAGTCACGCATCTTCAAGGCGCTCGGTATCAGTGACGAGGAGGCGGACAACCGCTTCGGATTCCTGCTTGGTGCCTTCAAGTACGGCGCGCCGCCCCACGCGGGCTTCGCCTTCGGCATCGACCGGTTGGTGGCGATCTTCGCGGGCGAGGAGAACATTCGCGAGGTCATTGCGTACCCGAAGACCCAGTCGGGCAACGACCTCATGACCGGCGCGCCCAAGGACATCACCGACCGCCAGAAGCGCGACCTGCGTATCAAGATCGCCGCGAAAGGTTCGTGAGTTACGTCTCTCTTTGACGACGCAATCGCCCAGCGTTTGAAGGAGGCCGCGCCACTCGCGCAATTGCTGCGCCCGAGGACCCTCGACGACGTGGTCGGTCAGGACCACCTCGTCGGACCTGAAGGCCCGCTTCGCCGCTTCGTCGAGGCGAAGCAATTGACCTCGATGATCCTGTGGGGACCGGCGGGTACCGGCAAGACGACGCTCGCACGGATCGTGGCGAGTTCGGCGGGATACGCCGAAGAAAGCCTCTCGGCGGTGAACGGAGGGGTGAAGGATGTGCGTGAGGCGCTGGTGCGGGCCCGAGAGCGACTGGGCGAACGTGGTCAGCGCACGGTGCTCTTCATCGACGAGGTGCACCGTTTCAACAAGGCCCAGCAGGATCTGTTGCTACCCGCCACCGAATCGGGCGAGATCGTGCTGATTGGCGCGACGACCGAGAACCCCTATTTCGAGGTGAACGCCGCCTTGATGAGTCGCTGCACGCTCTGGCGACTGCACAGCCTTTCCGAGCACGACATCGCCGTTCTCTGTCGCCGCGGTGCGACGCTACGCGGTGTGGATCTCTCCGATGAGGCGTTGGCAGCACTCACGGGATCGGCCGATGGCGACGCCCGCTCGGCGCTGACGACGCTCGACACCGCGATCATCCTCGCGAGGGCCGAAGGTGACGTGTCGGTCAGCGCGCAGCACGTGTCGATGGCCCGCGACGGGCGCCTCTACCATCAGTCGCGCGATACGCACTACGACCAGGTCAGTGCTCTGATCAAGTCGATCAGGGGCTCGGACCCCGATGCCGCGCTCTACTGGCTCGTGACCCTGCTCGAGAGCGGCGAGAGTGCGCGCTTTCTTGCCCGACGCCTCGTAATCCTCGCGAGCGAGGACGTCGGGCTCGCCGAGCCTACGGGACTCCTGATCGCCGAAGCCTGCGCGCGAGCGGTCGAATTCGTGGGACTTCCCGAGGCGCGACTCAACCTGGCCCACGCCACGCTCGCGCTCGCGCTCGCACCCAAGAGCAACTCGGTCACCCGAGCCCTCGGCGCGGCGACCGCTGCGGTACAGGCGGGCGGTCTGGCGGAGGTGCCCGACCACTTGCGCGACGCGCACTACGCGGGTGCGAAGGACCTGGGCTTCGGCCATGGTTACGACTACCCGCACGATTTCGAAGGCGGCTGGGTGGACCAGACGTACCTGCCCGCAGCATTGGTGGGCTCGCGCTTCTACGAACCCTCCTCCTACGGTCGCGAGCGAGCCCTTGTCGAACAGTGGCGTGAACGCACCGGCGCGGCCCAACTGGTGAACCCTGTGCCGCCGGTAGAGTAATTGCCGTGGAAGCAGCCCAACTTCGTTCTATTTTCCTTGATTACTTCGTCTCGAACGGTCACACGATCGTCCCCTCGGCGAGCCTGATCCCCCACGACCCGTCACTCTTGTTCACGGTTGCGGGCATGGTGCCGTTCAAGCCGTATTTCCTGGGTGAGGAGATCCCGGCCTTCAACCGGGCTGTCAGCATTCAAAAGTGCTTTCGCGCGCCCGACATCGACATTATCGGCACGACGCAACGTCATCTGACGTTCTTCGAGATGATGGGCAACTTCTCGTTCGGCGACTACTTCAAAGAGGGTGCCATCAAGTACGCGTGGGGCCTGATCACCGAGGGCCTGGGACTCGACCCCGAGCGCCTATGGGTAACCGTGCACAATTCGGACGACGTCGCCGAAGAGCTCTGGCGCGATCTCATCGGGGTTCGTCCCGAGCGGATCCAGCGCCTCGACGAGGACAATTTCTGGGACATGGGTGACACCGGGCCGTGCGGGCCGTGCTCGGAGATCTTCTTCGACAAGGGCGAGGTCTTCGGGCCGGGCGGGGGGCCGGCCGTGAACGACGGCGACCGCTTCGTCGAGTTCTGGAACCTGGTGTTCATGCAGTACGAGAAGGGTCCCGGCGGGTCCATGACCGAGTTACCGAGGCAGAACATCGACACCGGCTCGGGCTTCGAGCGAGTGCTGGCCATTCTGAACGGTGTCGAATCGGTGTTCGCGACTGATCTGTTCGCGCCGCTGCTCGATACCGCGGCTCGCGCCCTGAAGACCCCCTACGGCTCGAACGAGCAGACCGACGTCGCCATCCGTCGCATTGCCGACCACGGGCGGGCCATGACGATGCTCGTGTCCGACGGCGTGCTGCCCTCGAACGAGGGTCGCGGCTACGTGCTTCGTCGGATCATCCGTCGCGCCATCCTCGCCGCACGGCGCGCCGGTTCCGAGGCGCCGTTGACGGCCTCGCTGGTCGACGCCACCGTCGAGAAGATGGGGACCGCCTACCCCGTGCTGGTGAAGGACCGCGATCTGATCGTCGAGGTGCTCGAACGCGAGGAAGCGGGCTTCGCGCGCACCCTACGTACCGGCATGTCGCTGCTCGAGGAGGCGCGTGACGAGGTACTGGCGTCGGGCTCGACGGTGTTCCCGGGCGACGTGGCGTTCAAACTGCACGACACCCACGGTTTCCCCATTGAACTCACCGACGAGATCGCCGGCGAATCCGGACTCAGCGTCGAACGCGGGGCGTTCGACACGGCCATGGCTGAACAGCGCGCGCGAGCCCGCGCGGCTTCGAAGGCGTTGAATCTCGCCGATGAAGTGCAGTATCGCGAACTTGTCGAGCGCCACGGCACGACCGAGTTCGTGGGGCGCGACTACACCCGCTACAGCGTCGAAACCACGGTGCTGGCGTTACTCGTTGGTGAGGACGGCACCAGTGAGTTATTTCTCGACTCGACGCCGTTCTACGCCGAGTCTGGTGGCCAGGTGGGTGACACCGGGGTCATCGTCACCGAGACCGGTCGCTTCGATGTCCTCGACACCCAGAACGTCGCGGGGGGACTCTTCGCGCACCGTGGACGGGTCACTGGCGAAGTCCTGCCGGGCCAGGCGGCGGTCGCCACCATTGACCCCGAGCGTCGCGAGGCGACGCGCCGCAACCACACGGCGACGCATCTCTTGCACGCGGCGCTGCGCTCGGTGCTCGGCGACCACGTGCGTCAGCAGGGTTCCTACGTCGGACCCGACCGTCTGCGTTTTGACTTCTCCCACAGTTCGGGCCTCTTGGAGGGCGAACTCTCGGAGATCCTGACCATAGTGAACACCGACGTCGTCGTGAACGAAGGTGTCGAGACCGTGCAGACCACCAAGCAGGAAGCCGAGAAGATGGGCGCGGTCGCGTTCTTCGGGGACAAGTACGGCGACCGCGTGCGCGTGGTGCGTGCGGGCTCGCACAGTCTCGAGTTCTGCGGCGGGACGCACGTGGACCGTTTGGGTGACATCGGCCAGATTCAGGTCGTGAGCGAGACCTCGATCGGTTCGAACACCCGACGTATCGAGGCCGTCAGCGGCCTGGGCGCCTTCCGTCGCAGTCACGAGATGGAGAGCGCACTGAGTTCGGTCGCGACGCTGCTGAAGGTCGCCTCGGACGACGTGGTGCCCGCACTGGAACGGCTCTTCGAACGACAGCGCGAGATGGAGAAGGACGTCGCGGCACTGCGTCAAGCCCAGTTGTCATCCTTCGCCGAGCAGTTGCACGCCAAGAGTTCGGGTGACGTGCTGGTCGCGCGCGTGGACGGTTATCCCGGCGAACAGTTACGCACTCTCGCCCAGGACCTCCAGCACCGCGGACGCCGTGTGGTGGTGCTGGTCGGCGAGAGCGGCGAGAAGGTGGCCATCGCGGTCGCGACCGATGAGTCGCTCGACGCCCAGGGCACGGTCAAATCCCTCGCCGCACTCGTGGGCGGCGGCGGCGGCGGATCAGCTCGCCTGGCGCTGGCGGGTGGTCGTGACGCGTCCAGCATCGACAAGGTACTGAGCGCGGCTGCGGCGCTCTAGCAACGCCATGTCCAGGATCCTCGGCATCGATCCGGGAACGAAGCGTTGCGGCATCGCCGTTACCAACACGGCGCGCACCATGGCTTTTCCCCGTCCCGCGATGGCGGCCGACGAGTCGTTCCTAAAGAAGCTGGCGGTGCTCGTCGACGAGGAGATGGTTGAAATGGTCGTGATTGGGCGCCCCGTCGCACTTTCGGGGAACCGGACCAAGAGCACAGAGGCCGCTGATGGGCTCTATAACTCGATTGTGGCGACTTTGACGCACGTGACAGTCGTCCAGTGGGACGAGCGTCTAACGACGCTGGAGGCGCAGCGATCACTGTCTGGGGCTGGAATAAAGGCCAAGGACCACCGCGAACGCATCGACAGCGCGGCAGCGGTCATCATGCTGCAACACTATATAGATGGCCTTCATGCTGATTAAGCCGTTAGGTCGGATTCTCACTGGTCTGGTCGTGTTGTTCCTGCTCGGTGTTTTGTGGTTCGCCCTGCAGGTGTTCCCCGTCGGCGGCTCTGGACGCGAAGTGATCATCGACGTCACCCCGGGTTCGTCGATTGCGACGATCGCGGGCCAATTGCACGAAAAGGGCGTGATCGCGTCACCGTTCGCCTTTCGCATCGACACGTTGATCTTCGGCGCGCCCACCGTCCAGTCGGGTACCTACGAACTGAAGCAGGGCTCCTCGTTCGCCGCGGTGAAGTCGATACTCGGCTCGTACCCCAACGTACGCGCGGTCGTCGTGCTGCCGGGGCTCACCTTGCACGAAGTCGCGCTCGACGTCGCGAGTGACACGAGTGGCACCTTCGGCGCCCGTTTCATGAGCGACGCGACCGCCGCCGCAACGCAGAGCCCCTTCAAGCCGGACGGTTCGCTCGAAGGACTGATCGGAGCGGGCACCTATATCATCCGCCCCAGTGAGACGGCGGGCGAACTGGTGACGGCGATGACGAAGTCGTTCGTGAAAGAGGCATCCGCGTCGGGACTGACGCCCGCGACGACGCTGAACGGTCTGGACGCCTACCAACTCATCACCGCCGCGTCCATCGTGGAGAAGGAGGGCTACTACCCCTCCAACATGCCCAAGGTGGCTCGAGTGATCTTCAATCGTCTGGCCCAGGGCGGACGGCTCCAGATGGACTCGACGGTGCTCTACTACCTCGGCAAGGACGGGGGCGCGGTGACCCCGGCGATGTTGGCGCTCAACACTCCGTACAACACCTACATACAGATCGGTCTGACGCCGACGCCCATCTGCACCGTGTCGTCCTACGCGTTGAACGCCGTGCTGCATGCGCCCAAGGGCACCTGGTACTACTTCACGCTCGTGAACAAGGACGGCACCATGAGATTCTCGACGACCTGGGCCGAGCAACTCGCCGCCGAACGACTCGCGGCGTCGAGGGGAATCGGATGATCTGGCGCCTCGGGGTCGCGGGCTATCCCATCGAGCATTCGATGTCGCCACAGCTCCACGAGGCGGGTCTGCGTATGGCCGGGCTCGAAGGGGACTCCACCCGTCTCGCGCTGAAGGCTGACGAAGTACCTCGATTGCGGTCGTTGCTCGGTACGACCTACGACGCTCTGTCGGTGACGATGCCACTGAAAGCTGCCGTCATCGGCATCTGTGACGAACTCGACGAGGTGGCGTCGCGCCTGGGCGTCGCCAACTCGTTGCTCTTCGATGGCGATCGGATACTGGGAGCGAATACTGACGGACAGGGTTTCGTCAACGCGCTCCACGACGGATTCTCGACCGACGTCGCGGGCACGCACGCGGTGATACTCGGCGCCGGGGGCGCGGCCCTCGGCATCGTCGACGCACTGGTGCAGGCGGGCGTGGGTTCGGTGTCGATTCTCTCGCGCACGCCATCCAAGGCCGAGGAGCTGGCGAGCCGCTATGAGAACGTAGTCGCGTTCACCTCCGAGCTACGGCCAGTCGACGTGATCGTGAACACCACTCCGGCGACGGCTCGAAGTGAGGCGACCGTCACGCCGGGCGTGCGTGCGTCGACGATCGCCATTGACATCACGTACGAGCCGCGCAGGTCGGCCTGGCTCGAACTCCACGAACGCCTGGGGTGTCCCAGCGCGAACGGACTCCCGATGTTGGCCCATCAGGCGGCGCTACAGATGACCTGGTGGTGGAAGGTCCCGATCGACGCTGCGAAATTGCTGGAGGTGATCGAGTGACCGATACGCTGGCCGCCCTGTCGACACGCCTGCGCTCGAGGGACTCGATGGATCACGGTCTGTTCTGGGCGCTGATCGCGCTCGGCGTGACCGGCGTGATCATGATCTACAGCGCGACGCGCCAGGCCCTCGTGAACGCCGGGTACAACCCGCACTACTACCTCGAGCGCCAGGGTGCCTTTGTGGTGGCGGGCATCGTCGTCATGTACGTGATCTCGCGTCTCGACTACCGCCGGTTCGAGATCGCGGCGACCCCGCTCTACATCTGCTCATTGCTCGGGCTCGCGGGCGTGTTCGTGCTCGGACAGAGCGCCCTCGGTGCCCAGCGCTGGTACAACCTCGGTTTCGTGCAGATCCAGCCCAGTGAGTTCACGGTGCTGTTCATCATCCTGGCTGTCGCGACGTTCTGTCAGCGCCGTCCCGAAGGACTGACGATGCGCGACGTCACGCGCCTGCTCGTCATGGCGGGCGTGCCGTTGCTGCTCATTGTGAAACAACCCGATCTCGGTACGTCGATCATCATCGTGTTGTCGGTGGCGGCGATGATGGTGGTCGCCGGTGTGCCGCCCCGGTTCATGACGTTCCTCGCGGTCGCTGGCTCGTTGTCGGTGGCGGCGGCGGTCTACGGCGACCTCTTAAAGAAGTACCAGATCGACCGCTTCGTCGCGTTCCTCAACCAGAGTTCGAACAACCCGAACTTCATCAAGTTGAACTACGAGGTCAACAACGCCAAGAGCGCCATTGGATCGGGCGGCATCCACGGGGCGGGACTCTTTCGCGGACTCCAGACCGTGCTCGGTTACGTGCCCGAGCAGCGCACCGACTTCATCTTCACGGCGATTGGCGAGCAGTTGGGCTTCATTGGATCGGCGATCATCGTCTGCCTACTCGCCTACGTGGCGTACCGGATGTTCATGATCGGACGCAATGCGAAAGACACAATGGGACGACTGCTGTGCCTCGGCATCTTCATCTTCTTCGCCTTCAGCTGCTTCGAGAACATCGGCATGACCATGGGAATGATGCCGGTGACGGGCATCCCGCTGCCACTGCTCAGCTACGGTGGATCGGCGGCGATGGTCTTCTTCGCCGCTGGCGGAGCCGTGCTCTCGGTCTCACGTCGCACCGGCAATTAGTCTGGACTTTGATGAGCGAATCGGATCCCACCCCTGAGAATGGCGCTTCGGCGCCCGAGGTGACGAGCGACGCCGCGCACGTCGACGAAGCCGGACTCGCGACTGAACCGGCTGCAACTGAACTGGCTGCGACTGAGTCCTTGGACGCTGACACCACTACGGTATTTCGCGTGGTGAGTGTCGAGTCGGTGGTGTTCGACCTCAGCGACCCCTCGCCCCAGGTGCACCTGATGGAGACCGGGGCGCCCTATCGGCACGTCAGCGTGCCTATTGCACTGCCCGAGGCGCAGGCGCTCGACGCGGCCATGTTCAAGGTGGCCGGTCGACGACCCTCGACCCACGAGCTGATGAGCTCGATCCTCGAGACACTGCGGGCGGACATTATCGCGGTTCGTATCGTGCGTTACGACCAAGGCGTGTTCTACGCCGAGCTCGACCTCATGACCGCGAAGGGTCGCGAGAAATTCGACTGTCGCTGCAGTGATGGGTTCATCCTCGCGCTGCGCCAAGCCGTGCCGGCGCCGATTCTCTGTGACGAGGTCGTGCTGGCCCACTTCTACGTCTGAGTGAACTGCACGGCAACGACCTCACCACCTCGACGTTCGATCGCGTTCTCATCGGAGATCCGCAGCAGTAGCGCGACGACGAGGTAATTGGCGAAGAGCGAACTACCGCCGTAGGCCATGAAGGGCAGAGTGATGCCGGTGTAGGGCAGGATGCGCAGCACGCCGGCCATGATGAAGAACGCCTGAAATCCCATCAGCGCCGAGAGCCCCACGGCGGCGAGGCGCACGTAATCCGTGTGTGCGCGCTGGGCAATGCGGAAACCCTCGCCGACGAATGCCGCGAAGAGGCAGAGCACCAAGATAATTCCAAGAAAACCCAACTCCTCACCGACGGCCGCGAAGATCATGTCCGAAGTGATGTTGTAGACGGTTTTGCCAGATTGACCAAGACCGAGTCCGGTGCCAGTGACGCCACCGGCGGCGAGGGAGTACCAGCCGTACGCGATCTGGCAACTCCCACCCTTGGCGCACACTGTCCAGGGATCGAGCCAGATGCTCACGCGAGCGTGGACTTGGCTGAACAGGCTCGCGAGGACGAATGCGCTCCCGGCGAACAGCCCCATGCCCAGCACCACGTACGTCTTGAGGCCGGTCGTGACCCACAGCAGCGAGATGAACAACGCGAAGAGCAAGAGTGCGAAGCCGATGTCGTTCTCGGCCCCGAGGATCGCCATGGCGAGCCCCCATGCGAAGAGAATCGGCAGCAGCGTCTTTGGCGGTACGATCAGTCGCCTTCCGAGGCGCTGGGTGGGCGCCGAGAGCAATTCTCGGTTGGACGCGAAGTACGACGCGAAGAAGAAGACGAGCAGGATCTTGGCGAACTCCACGGGCTGGAAGGTGATCGGTCCCACCTTCACCCACAGACGCGCGCCGTTGATGTCTTCACCGAAGTGCGGCACGAGCGGCAACAGCAACAAGCCGATCGCCACCACGAGGATCATGTATCGGTAGCGATCGAGGTCCTGGGTTCGTCGCACCACGATGAGCGTGGCGACGAGACCGACGGCGCTGAGCAGGAACCATAGCGCCTGGGTCCCCGCGAGCGGGGGGTCCCACCGGGCGATCTCGACGTAGCCAATGCCGTTGAGCAACGTGGCGATCGGCAGGAGCACTTGGGACGACCGTGGGGCGAATCGCCGGATGGCGATGTGCATCATCAGTGAGATCGCGACGATCGAACCCAAGAAGACGGCGAGGCGGGCGGGCAGGTGACCGCTCGCGCCCAGCGAGGCCAGTGAGTAGAAGGCGCCGACGACGATCCACGCCAACAGCATCAGACCCAACTCGGTGGAACGTGTCGTCTTCGTGGCGGGCGTTTGACCGGCGCGAGGCAACTTGGTGCTTGCGTGTTTCGCCACGTTTCAACAGTAGTCGTACGATGTTCCAAAGTACTTTCATTGCAATGGAAAGAGAATTCGCAGCGTGGCCATAGATCTCCTCTCCTACGGACCCGAGAGGTTCTCCAGTCGTGAGTTGTCGCGGCTGGAATTCGGAGCGCGGTTGCTCGACCTCGCCGATGATGAGCGTCTGCCAATCCTCGAGCGATTCAAGTTCGTCGCCATCTTCGCGGACATGATCGACGAATTCTTTCAGGTGCGCGTCGTGAGCCTCGAAGATAAGGTCGCCGCCGGCGTGCAGACGCCGTCAGTCGACGGCGTGCGTCCACGCCAACAGCTCGCCGCGATCCGCGAGCGTGTTCTGTCGCTCGTCGAGCGCCAAGACCGCCTGGTACTCGATTCACTACTGCCCGAACTCGCGTCGAAGGGTATCGAGGTGGTGCACTACCGCGACCTCGACGAGAACGAGCAGTCGAGCCTCACTAAGTATTTCGATGAGAACGTGTATCCGGTTCTCACGCCGTTGGCCGTCGACCCCGGGCACCCTTTCCCGATGATCTCGAATCTCTCGCTCAACATCGCCGTCACCGTGCTCGACGAGACGACTGGCGAGGAACGCAGCGCGCGCGTGAAGGTGCCCAACTCGTTGCCGCGATTCCTCCAGGTGGGTGAGAATCGATGGTGTCTGCTCGAAGACCTGATCATGGCCAACCTTGGTCGCTTGTTCCCCGGGATGACCATTGGCCGCGCCGATCTCTTTCGCGTCACGCGAAACGCCGACCTTTCGCTCGAAGAGGACGAGGCCGATGACCTGCTCGTGGCTCTCGAGGTGGAACTACGGCGCCGTCGCTTCGGTGAGGCGCTGCGCGTCGAGATTCAAAGCGGGATGTCCAAGGGTTTCCTCGAGCTGCTGGTCGACCAGCTCGAACTGGACAGATCAAACGTCTACGTCACCGACGCGCCGCTGGGCCTGCACGATCTGTGGAGTCTGTACGCAATCGACCGGCCCGAATTGAAGGGTGAGGGCTGGTCCCCGCTGACCCCGAAGCGACTGCTCGACGGCGACCACGTGGGCGACATCTTCGCCGCGATTCGCGAAGAGGATATCCTCCTGCACCACCCCTACGAGTCGTTCACCGACTCGGTCGAGATGTTTATCGCGCAGGCGGCGAACGATCCCAGAGTCGTCGGTATCAAGCAGACGCTGTACCGAACGTCCGGTGATTCGCCAATCGTCGCTTCGCTCATCCAGGCCGCCGAGCGTGGCAAGCAGGTAGTGGCGCTCGTGGAGTTGAAAGCCCGCTTCGATGAGGCGGCGAATATCGAGTGGGCCAAGGCCCTCGAAGACGCAGGGGTCCACGTCGTGTACGGGATCGTGGGCCTGAAGACTCACTCCAAGACTGCACTCGTCGTTCGCAGCGAAGGCGATACGACGGTTCGTTACGCCCATATCGCGACGGGCAACTACAACTCCAAGACTGCCCGCAACTACGAGGATTTCGGACTCCTGACGTGTGACCCCGAGATCACCCATGACGTGGGTGAATTGTTCAACTTCCTTACTGGGTTCGCACGCCACGGCAACTACGAGAAGATCATCGTGAGCCCGACCAACACCAGATCACGCATGGTCGAGTTGATCAACCGCCAGCGCGACCTCGGGCGAGAGGGAAGAATCGCCATCAAAGTGAATGGCCTCACCGACCCGACGATCATCGATGCGCTCTACGACGCGAGCGCCGCGGGTGTGGACATCCGCCTCGAAGTGCGCACGCTCTGTTGTCTTCGCCCGGGCGTGAGCGGACTGTCCGAGAACATCACCGTGCACAGCCTCGTGGGCGAGTTCCTCGAGCATTCGAGGATCTTCATCTTCGGCGAGACCGGTGGCCGCGACTTCTCGATGTACATGGGCTCGGCAGATCTCATGGAGCGCAATCTCGATCGTCGCGTCGAGGTGCTCGTTCCGATTGAGGTCCCTTCGCTGCAACGGGAGCTCCTCGAGGCGTTTGAGATTACGTGGCGTGACGACATGTTCACTTGGGCGCTCGGGACCGATCGACGATGGCGCCGCCTTCAGCCCGTGAACAATTTCTCGGCCCAGGCCGAATTCAAGCGTCTGGAGCAGAGCCGCTCTCGGTCGCTGGCGCAGTTGTAGAACTGTTGCGGCGCCACTGGAGACTCGCGTAGGCGGCGCCACCGATGGGGATCGGTATCCAGAAGTTCACGAGACGATAGGCAAGCACGGCGAGGATGGCCTGGCTGTGGGGGACTCCGAAACCAACGAGTGTCGGGATGAGGACTCCTTCGATGACGCCGAGTCCCGCGGGCGTGATGGGAATCGCCGCGAGGATGTTCGCGAGGCCGTAGGCGACGAGTAGGTCAATGGGCGAGATCGTGTGGCCGAAGGCCCAGATGAACACCCAAAGGCACGTCGCGTCAAAGATCCAGTTGAGCCCGGCCCATGTGAAGGCCCACCAGAGCGTGCGTCGATTGTTGATCAGCAGGGTAATGCGCTCGGCGACCTTGCCGAGTAGCGCCGAGATCCGGTCGGGATTGAGGGCGGGGATTCTCTTCGCGGCGACGCGCACCCAGTTGTCAGCGTGCCGCTGACCCCTCGTGATCAGGAGAATCGTACCGAAGAACGCCAGCATGAGGAACACGCCGGCCAGTGCAGCGAAACCGTAGGCGGGATTGAAGCCACGAAGCGGGATTGAGATCACCAGCGCCAGCCAGAAGATGATGTTGAGTACCACCGCCGATCCGGCTCCCTGGGCGGCGAGACCGAAGGCGTTGGTTTCCTTCGGCACCCCGAGCTCGTTGAAGATCCGATAGGAGAGTGCGCCCGCGGGTGCGGTCCCCCCCGGCACGACGTGGCTGATAGCGAGTCCGGCGAGGTTGACGCGCAGCGTGTTGTAGCGACTCGGGGCGTGAGGAAAGAGCACGGTCCTCGTGAGCTCGACGTACGAGTAGATCGCCGCCACCTCGAAGAGCACGGCGAGGATGACGACGAACGGGTTCAGCGCGGCGAGCAGCTGCAGCGAACGTCGGGCCGAGGAGAACTGGGGGAGCACGAGGTACCCGAAGACGAAGACCAGACAACCCGTGCTGAGGATGATGCGGATTTCGCGAGGCATCGCGAAGCGCTTCTTAGCGGCGGCGGCAGACATAAGAGTTCTTTAAACGTGTCACTTTCTGGTCACCGTACGGACATTGCGACCTTCGCAGTCTAGGGTTGCCAACTGGTGTTACACCTCAGCGCAAGACTACGAAGCAATGAACTTGAGTGACTGGGCCTACCTCCAAGAGATACATCCTCATTCCGCCTATCGGCGGTTTCGCGAAGGAACGCTGCCCGTCCCCGCGCGAAAGATGGGTCGTCTAATTCTGGTGGGCGAACTCGAAACGACGAACCCGACGGTTGGCATCACGGCCCTTTACGCCCAGGTATCGTCCGGTGATCAGCGTGCTGACCTCGATCGTCAGATTGCCGCGTGAGCGCGTGGGCGACTGCTGACGGTTATTCAGTCGACCGCGTGGTGCGCGAAGTTGGCTCGGGTCGTAACGAGAACCGCAGAAAGTTTCGCGCTCTGTTGGCAGATGCAACCGTGATGACAATTGTGGTCGAACATCGTGACCGCTTCGCGCGGTTGGTGCTGAGTGCGTCGCTCGCTCACCCGAAGCGAACAGACGGAGCTTGATGGTCATCGACAATGGCGAAGTCGACGATAACCTCGTTCGTGACAAGACTGAAGTCCTCACGTCGATCTGCGCCCGTCTCTGCGGCAAACCTGCGGCCGCGCCCCGAGTGGCCAAGGCCCTGGCGGCGACGCAGGAGTCAGTCGATGCCGCGTAGGTACGCTGCCCCCGACGGTCAGATAATCCAGGCCTTCAACTTCGCGCTCGACCCCACGCCCGAACAGTCGGCCCAGATCGCGCGATTCTTCGGGGCTCGGCGCAAGGCCTTCAACTGGGCCCTCGATCAGATCAAAGGCGACCTCGAGCACTACCGCGAGACCGGCCAGCCAACCACTCAGCCTTCCTTCTACGCCTTGCGTAAACGTTGGAACACCGAGAAGGACACTGTCTGTGTCAACGCTGAAACCGGTCAGGTTTGGTGGACCGAGGTCTCGAAGGAGGTCTTCGCCGACGGCGTCCGTGGGGCGAGCGACGCCTACTGGCGCTGGCAGAAGTCGCGCTCGGGCACGATATCTGGCCCCCGTGTGGGCTTTCCGCACTTCAAGAAGCGCGGGCATGACCGGGACCGATTCTCCTTCACCACTGGTACCATGAAACTGGTAGTCGACCGACGTCACCTCACCCTGCCGGTGCTCGGGACGCTGCGCACCCATGAGAACACCCGACGGATCGAGCGACTCATCGCTTTGAATCGCGCCAAGATCCTCGGAGTCACGGTCTCGCGTCAGGGAGAGCGAATCATCGCGGCCGTGCGGGTGAGTGTCGCTCGTCCGCAACAGGCCAACATCGCCCAACCCGATTCCGTGGTCGGCGTCGACGTGGGTGTGCGGCGTCTGGCGACGGTCGCGACTACCACCGAGGTGATTGGCGAACTCGCCAACCCGCGCGCCCTCGAACATCGACTCAGCGAGCTGCGCCAGCTCCAGCGCCAACGGGCTCGTCGCACCCGCGGTTCGCGTCAGTATCGAGAGAGCGCCGCCAAAATCACGCGACTGCACAGTGAGGTCGCCCACATTCGCCACCACACCATCCACGTCTTCACCACCGATCTCGCCAAGACCCACGGCGTGCTGGTGGTCGAAGGTCTGGATGCGGCGTCATTGCTGCAACCGAAGGGTCTGGCCGGTGCGCGCTCGCGCCGAAGGGGGCTTTCTGACGCAGCATTGGGAGAGATCCGTCGTCAGCTTGGCTACAAGTGCCCCTGGTACGGGTCACGTTTGATCGAAGCCGGCCGGTTCTTTCCGTCATCCAAGACGTGCCACAGATGTGGTCGCGTGCAGGACATCGGTTGGTCGGAGCACTGGACCTGTGACGAGTGTTCCTCGTCACACCAGCGCGATGACAACGCCGCCATCGATCTCGCCCGATGGGCGAGCCTGGGTTCAGTTGGAGCCCCGGTGAAGCGTGGAGCCGAGCATCAGACTGAGTCTCACTCAGCAGCTGGCGATGACACGCGGAAGGGAAGCCCGGCACTTGTCGGGCCGAACAACTCCGTGAGGAGTGCAGCATGAGTGGACTCACTGGAGTGCATTCATGTTGCAACGGGAGTTCGGTAGAATTCAATGATGCGCACGCTCGTGGTTCTGCCCACGTATAACGAGATTTTGAACATCGAGGCGATGCTGCGCACGCTTCGAAACGTTGTCCCCGATGTCCATCTCCTCGTCGTCGATGACGGCAGTCCCGACGGCACCGCGAAGAAGGCGAGTGAAGTCGCGAACGAACTCGGCGGTATTGAGATCCTGCAGCGTATGGTCAAGAGTGGCCTGGGTGGCGCGTACCGCGCGGGCTTCGCGTGGGGTCTGGAGCAGGGCTACGACCACTTCGTCGAGATCGACTGCGACTTCTCCCATGACCCGAAGGCCTTGCCGACCCTGCTGGCGGCGGCGGAGAACCACGAAGTGGTGATTGGTTCGCGCTACGTGAAGGGCGGCTCGATACCCCAGTGGGCGTTGTCGCGCCGAGTCTTGTCGCGTGGCGGCAACCAGTACGCGTCGTTGATGCTCGGACTCGGGGTGGCCGACTCGACCGCGGGCTATCGCGTCTATTCGAAGTCCGCGCTTGAAAAGATCGACTATCAGACCGTGAACGCCGACGGTTATGGGTTCCAGATCGAGATGACCTATCGTGCCAAGCGTGCGGGTGCATCGATCGTCGAGGTGCCGATCTCGTTTACGGACCGTGAACTGGGCGAGTCCAAGATGTCGAGTGCAATCATCGTCGAAGCGCTGTTCCTCGTGACCAAGTGGGCATTCGAGCGCCCCTTCGGCCGTACGCCCAACTAAACGCGGTCGACGAGCACCGAGGAGAGGACGCTTGCGAGTTTGTCCTTGGTCTCTTCGCGCTCGGCGATGGGGTCCGATTCACTGACGATGCCGGCGCCGGCCCAGGCTTCGAATTCTCGACCGTTGACGATGACGCCACGGATCCCGACCCACCATTCGCCGTCGCCGTTGGCGTCGATCCAGCCCACCGGTCCGGCGTAGTTGCCACGGTCGTGCTGCTCGAGGCGCCGGATCAGTTCATACGCGGGTTCGCGTGGAATGCCGCCGACGGCCGCAGTGGGGTGTAACAGTCGGAGCACCTCGAGGGCGTCGGGTGAGTTGTCGGGGTCGCTCGCGGTGGCGACGATCCAAGTGCCCAGATGCGCGACAGTGCGCAGGCTCACAATCGACGGATGGCCGTCGGCGGCGATGTGGTCGTAGTGCGCCGCCAACGTGGTGACGATGTCGTCCACCAGAACACCGTGTTCGTGGAGGTTCTTCGTGCTACCGAGCAGCCAGTTCTGGTAGTCGTCCGGTGCGACGTTGGGAGGTAGTGCGATGGTGCCGGCGAGTGGGTGACACTTGACCGTGCGTCCTTCCCTACGCGCCAGCAGTTCCGGACTGGCCCCGATGAAGCGGCGACCATCGGTCGTAGGCATCGAGTAGATGGTGCAGATGGGTTCTCGCTGGCGAAGGCGCTTGGCGATGGCCGCGGCGTCGAGTGGTTCGAGCACCGAGCCGAGAACGGCGCGTGCGAGAACGACCTTGTCGATCTCCTTGCGCCGCAGGATCTCGACGGCCAGGGCCACGTTGTGCGCGTACTCCTCGGGCGCGGGTTGGTAGGTGATGGAGCGGACGTTCTGGGTCTCCTGAAATGGCGCCTCGACGTCGCTGAGTTGTTCCAGCCAGTCGGTTGAGCCCTCGAGGTGCGTCAGGTAGGTGTCGCCACCGCGGAAGTGGGTGATCACATAACGCGGCACGTCGAGTTGACCACGAGCGCAACGATCGAAGGGCAACGACGCGAAGGCGACGATGCCGGTGCCGGCGGGACCATCGACACCACTCAGCCCATGTTGTGACAGTTGGTCGACGGGGGCAACGGTGTTATCGAGGCCCGCGGGAAGCTCCACCGAGGCGACGGCACCCCCGAAGCCCATGCGAATCGTTTCGGGTGTTTCGATGAGCCAGCCGTCGCGCGCACCGACGGTGCGAAGCGAGTCCAGCGCCGGTGATTCGATTTTCTCGCGCACGAACCTCATAGGGCCCTCGTGGCCACGAATTGTTGGCTCAGTCCGCCCATAACCCTGCGGTGGTTGACCGCGGTGAAGCCTGATCGATTGAGCATCGCGGCGATCTCGGGCGACGACGGCAGGTACGCCGTTGACTGGGGCAGGTAGTGATACGCCGCGCGGTCCGACAGCAGTGAACCAATGAAGGGGACCACCCGACGGAACCAGATCCGAAACCCGGCTCGTAGGAGGCCCGACTTCGGCTCGGCGACCTCGAGCAACGAGATCCGCCCGCCCGCCCTCGTGACACGCGCCATCTCGTCAAACGTCCCGGCGAGGTCGGTGAAGTTCCTGAGGGCGTACCCGCACGTGATGCCGTCGAAGGATGCATCCCTGAACGGGAGCGTCGCGGCGTTGGCCTGCACACGTTCGTGCATATGTCGCCCGGCGTGCAGCATCCCGTAACTGAGATCAGTGGCGACGGCGCGCTGCCCCTGGCGCGTGAGCTCGCGCGTAAAGTCGCCAGTACCCGCGGCGATGTCGAGCACGACGCTCGCTGGTGGAAGGCGCAGGTCAGCCACGGCGCGACGGCGCCACCGTGAATCGAGGCCGAAGGTCATGATTTTGTTGACCAGTTCGTAACGACCCGCAATGGCGTCGAACATCGCTCGGACCTGGCGCGTCTTCTCCTCACCCTGGGGAAGTGGGGCGGTGGCCATTGACCTAGAAGTAGAAGCGAGAAAGGGTCTCTGCGACACACGACGGCTTGGCTGCGTCACGCACTTGCACCGTGACCTTCATCGCGACCTGCACGCCGCCGGCGACGGGCTCAACGGACTTCAGCACGGCGTGGGCGCGCACGTCAGAGCCCACGGGCACGGGGCTCGTGAAGCGGACCTTGTTGGCACCGTAATTGATGCCCATCGCAACTCCGTCGACCTTCAATAGTCCGTTCATCAGCACCGGGATAAGCGAAAGCGTCATGTAGCCGTGGGCGATGGTATGTCCGAAGGGGCCGGTCTTGGCGCGCTCGGTGTCGACATGGATCCACTGGTGGTCACCGGTCGCGTCAGCGAATTGGTTGACCTGTTCCTGAGTGACGGTGCGGTATTCCCCGTAACCCAGGTCCGTCCCCACGAGAGCTACTAATTCTTCAACATTCTTGGCGTGCGTCGTCATAAAAACCTCCCGTCTGACTCTACCTTCCGCTCGCCAAACTGGCGGCAGGCGGTCGGAGTCCATCTAGGCTTGTTCCGTGCAACGAACTCACGACGGCGAGCATCATCGCCAAATCTCCGAGGGCTGGATACGCGCCTCGATTTTTGGCATCAGTGACGGATTAGTCACCAACATCTCGTTCATTCTCGGTTTCGCCGGGGCGAATCCCGGTCACAATGTCATTCGGCTCGCCGGACTCGCCGCGCTGGTTGCGGGGGGCTTTTCGATGGGCAGCGGCGAGTACCTTTCGATGCGGGCTCAAAAGGAACTCTTTGAGTACGAGATCGACGTCGAGCGCCGGGCGATCGAGGAGTTCCCCGCTGCCGAGCAGGAAGAATTGCGTCAATTGTTCATCTCGCGCGGGATTGACGCCGGACTCGCCGCACGACTTTCGACCGACCTTATGCGTGACCCGGACCTTGCGCTTCGCACCCATGCCCGCGAGGAGCTCGGGGTTGACCCTTCCGCGACGGGTAATCCTTGGGCGGCGGCGGTGTCGTCGATGGGCTCGTTCGCGGTGGGTGCCTTCGTCCCGCTGCTTCCGTACCTGTGGAGTTCGTCAGGTAATCCGATTCTCTGGTCCATTGGCTTTGCCGCAGTGGGTTCGGCGGGCATCGGAGCGGCAATCGGTTGGTTCACGAAGCGCGGTACGGTCCGGTGGGCCCTTCGCCAACTCGTGATCACGACGTTCGCTTCAGCAGTCACCTTTGGCGTTGGTCACGCGGTCGGAGTCCATTAGTTCTTGGTGAATCGGTAGAGTTTGTCCTCGCGTTCGAGTTTGAAACCGAGCGAGTCGTACAGTTTTCTCGCCCCAGTGTTGGACTTGTCGACGAACAGCACGGCGTCGTTGACGCCCTTTTTTCGCAGTACGGCGAGACCTTGGGTGACCATCACTCGGCCCAGATTTCGGCCTTGGAACTTCGGATCGACCGAGATTACGTATATCTCACCGAACCGGTCGGGGTGTAACTCGTGAACCTTGGTCCAACACGAAGCGGCGAGTACGTCGTTGATTTCAAGCAGAAGGAATCCGGACGGATCGAACCAGGGCTCTCGCGTGCGTTCGTCGAGGTCCGTCTGGAGCCACGCGCCCTGTTCGGGATGATCGGCGAACGCTGCATTGTTCTGGGCGAGCCACGTCGCCTCGTCGCGTCCTGGCTCGAAATTGCGCAGCACCGCGCCCTCGGGCACGTCAACGGCCGCCACCGGCAACGGCACTCGGAGCAACTGCAGCGTGCGTAGGAGTTCACCCGTGCAACTATCACCCGAATCGCGTGTCCACCAGTCGACGACGACGTGATTCTTCTGCACTTCGTTGAGTAACTCGGGATCGAAGCCTCCGCCGCACATTTCGATTGTGGGCTGCTTGGTGCCATTCAGCAGCGCGAAGCCTTCGAGCCGACCGTGGTGGTATTTGAGCCAGTGTTCAGCGGGCCAGCCGTGTACGACCGTACGACGACGCCCCTCGTCCATGGCCTCGCGGTTGAGCGCGACTTCGGTGCGGTTCAAGAGATTGAGAACATCGAGGCGTTGCTCGGGAGAAAGCAATCGAGCACACACCCATGAAGCATCCATGATTGAAGGCTAGCGGCGACTCAATTGACGCGACCGGCGACTCGGTTGAGTCGGCGCAGCAGCGCGCCGACCGTGCGTTCGGCGGCTACCAATTCGGTGTAGACGTCACCGTCCATGTGCTTGCCCTCGGTCTCGACGAGCGACGTGATGCGCTTGGCGAGATCGTTCATCGTCGAAGTGATCGTGTTGAGTTCGTTCTGCATGGACACCGGGTACCGACCTTTTGGCAACGCGCGTACTTTCTCGCTGGCGCATACTGTAATGGTCTGTGACCACTCAACTCCTGCGCAGTGCCGCCGAACCGTACCTCTGGTCGCGGATTTCCGTGCGCGGACCAGCCGCGCAGCCGTTCCTACAGGGACAATTGAGTCAGGACATGGACGCCGTGAGTCCCGAAGGCAGCTGGTCCTCGCTACTCAGTCCCTCGAGCGTCGTGGTCACGTCGTGTCTGGTGCGTCCGGTGGACGCCGGTTACGAGCTGTTCGTGCCGAGAAGGCTGGACGAGGCGGCGATGGCGCGCCTTCGTCGTTTCCACCTTCGAACTGACTGCACGCTCGAGTTGGAAGTCGCTGAGTTCGGACCCTTCAACACCCTTGGTGAGCAGGTGTCGCTGTCACAACCCGGACCCGACGAATTCGCGGCCGAACTGACACCGCAGAGTTACGGGGCGCATTTCGTCGCGTCGACCATAAGTTTCACGAAGGGCTGCTTCACCGGCCAGGAACTGGTGGGCCGACTGGACGCCCGCGGCTCGAGCGTGCCCTGGCGACTCGTGCACTGCCAGGGTCCTTCGTTGGCACGGATCGAGGAAGTATTGTGCGCGAAGGGACCCGACGGACCGCGCGGCGTGACGACGGCGATCGATATCGATGGTTCGGTGGCGGCGCTCGGCTTCATTCACCGGTCGGCACTCGCCGTTGACGTCGAGACGCCCAATGACGTCATCGTGCACGAAGTTGACTGACCCGCGTACGGGCTGCCCGTTAGCCTTGTACCAGGAGGTACTTCGTGCGATTCAACACTGAGGGGCTTTTCATCAAGGTATCGGGTGTTACGAGTGAAGAGGACGCCCTGTTCTCCATTGGCCTCGGCGCGAGCGCGGTGGGCTTTGAGTTTGGGCCAACGCCGCGAAAGATCGCTACCTCCGCCGCCCACGACATTGTTCGCAGGCTGCCAATGGGAGCGGTTTCCGTAGGTGTGTTCCGCAACGAGATGCCCCAAAGGATTGTTGAGATTTCGAACACTTTGGGGCTGTCCGCGGTTCAGATCGAGGGTGCCATGACCCGGTCGTCACTGGACTACGTCGCCGAGAGGGTGAATACCGTCATTAGGTGCCCGCCACTTTCGCAGGGAGTGCTGAACCTCGACGCGGTGTCCGGGGTCGACTACTTCTTGTTGCCCGAGGCCGACGACGTCAGCGCGCTGGCTGACTGCCTTGCAATCTTCCAGGACCCGTCACTTCGCACACCGATCATCGCGTCGGGTGGACTCAACTCTTCGAATGTCGTCGAAATCGTGCAGAACTATCCGGTGTGGGGCGTTGATGTCCGTGCGGGAGTCGAGACTGCGCCGGGGGTGAAGGACCCCGTGCTCCTTGGTGAGTTCATCGCGAACGCGAAATGGGCGTACGACAATGCCTACGTGGCCCACCACCACGATGAATGGCCGAGCCTCTAAGCGTTGAACCGGCGAAACACGACGCTCCCGTTGTGGCCACCGAAACCGAACGAGTTCGACAGCACGACGTCGACGTTGGTCTCGCGTGGCTTACCGATTACCACGTCGAGTCCTATTTTGGGGTCCACTTCGGTGGTGCCAGCGGTGGGCGGGATCACCTGGTTGAGCAGCGTGAGTATCGAGACCACTCCTTCGAGTGCACCAGCGGCAGCGAGCGAGTGTCCCAGATGACCCTTGATCGAGGTCACCGGGGGACCCGTCGCGCCAAAGACGTGGTGCACGGCCACCGACTCGGCGAGGTCATTGAGTGGGGTGGAGGTACCGTGGGCGTTTATGTGCGAGACGTCGCTCGCACTGATGCCCGCGTCGGCGAGAGCCAGTTCCATACAGCGGATCGCGCCGAGCCCACTGGGATCGGGAGCGGTGATGTGGTGCGCGTCGGCAGTTGACGCGGCGCCGATGACCTCACCGTAGATCGTGGCACCTCGCGCCAGCGCGTGCTCCCATTCCTCGAGGATCAACACGCCCGCCCCTTCACCCATGACGAATCCATTGCGGTTCGTGTCAAAGGGACGCGAAAGTCCTTCGTTGCTGAGTGCGGTCATATTACGGAAACCGGCTTCGGCTATCTCGACAATGACGGCTTCGGCGCCCCCAGCGACGGCCACGCTACAGCGACCGGTTGCGACCAGGCGGGCGGCGTTGCCAATGGCGTGGGTGCCCGCGGCGCAGGCGGTCGTCACGGTCTCCGCGGGTCCACCGAGACCGAAGCGCATGGACACGGCAGCGGTCGCCGCGTTGGGCATCATCATTGGCACCATGAATGGCGACACGCGGTCGGGGCCCTTTTCGTTGAGCACGCGAACCTGTTCGAGCACGGTCTGAAGTCCGCCGATTCCAGTAGTGACGATGCTGCCGCCATCGACGATGGGACCCTCGAGGCCACTCTGTCTCCAGGCCTCGTCGGCCGCCATCAGCGCGTAGAGCGTGAAAGGGTCGAGACGACGTAGTTCCTTCGGACCACCGATGTGCGTGGCGTCAAAGGGTTGGATTCTTTTTGAAGGTGGTGCGACGTCTTTTAGTAGGGCGGTCCATAGTTCGTGGACGCCCACGCCCGCACACGTCATCGCCCCCAGTCCAGTAACGGCGACTCGGTGACCTTCCACCGGCCCCGAAGGAGTGACGGCCGCGAGCACTACAGCTTGGCGTAGATCAGTTCGAAGGCTTCGCCAACGGTACGGATCTCCTTGAGCTCGTCCTCGGCCACCTCGATGTCAAACGCTTCTTCGAGTGCCATGACAAGTTCGACGAGGTCGAGGCTGTCGGCGCCGAGGTCTTCGAACGACGTTTCGAGCGTCACTTGGGACGGCTCGACGGCGAGGACTTCGACGGCGTTGTCGGTGAACTTCTTCAGTGCTTCGGTACGGTCCATGTGGAATAACCCCTTATATTCTGTCGTCTCATCGTACTAAATCGACCCGGTGCCAAAAGACATCTAGAGCCCCAGGGAAAGTCCTCCATCGACGGCAATTACGGCGCCGGTGATGTAACGGGAATGGTTACTTGCCAGAAACCCGACCAGACCTGCGATATCGGAGGGTTGTCCGATGCGGCCCATGGGAATCATCGAGGACATCTGATCCTTCGCCGCGCCCAAATCGCTCGTCATGTCGGTATCGATCAGTCCCGGCGCCACGACGTTCACCGTGATGCCCCGTGTGGCGACTTCTTTGGCCAGCGAGCGAGCGAGCCCGACGAGACCAGCCTTGGCGGCTGCGTAGTTCGCCTGGCCCGGCACGCCAATGAAGGGGCTGATCGATCCGATGAAGATGATCGAGCCCTCGCGAGCGCGAACCATGGACGCCATCGTGGCTCTCGCGGTGTAGAACGCACCGTCGAGGTCGGTCGACAACACTTCGCGCCACTGTTCGTCGGACATTCGCATCGCGAGGCCGTCGCGGGTGACGCCGGCGTTGATCACCACGGTGTTCACGGGACCGTGGGCGGCGATGGCGGTCTTCACCGCCTCGTTGAGTGCTTCGGAGTTGGCGACGTCGACCGCGAGCGAGAGTGCGCAACCCTCGGGCGCGGTGCCCGAGCGCGACAGCGCGACGACAGTGTCGCCCAAGTCCAAGAAGTGCTGGGCGATGGCGGCACCGATGCCGCGGCTGGCGCCAGTGATGATGATATGGCGGCTCATGGGGTGATCTCCTGAAGTTCGTGAAGGGTGGCGGGCGCAATCTGAGTGGAAAAGGTCCGTATTCGCTTGGTGAGTCCGGTGAGGACGCCGCCGGGGGGCATCTCGATCGTGGTCGTAACCGAGTCGGGCAGCGCCAGTGTGGCGTCGAGGAACTGAACGGGCGAAGTCAATTGGCGCGAAAGCAGCGCCCGCCAGTCTTCGGCGCTAGTGTGTATCCGACCGTCGACGTTGGCGATGAGTATTGCGTCGGTGTAGGCCCACTGGACCCTGCGAAGGGCCTCGTCCAACTCTTCCTGGGCCGGGGCCATCAGCGGAGAGTGGAAGGCCCCGCCGACTGTGAGCGGCGTAGCGCGGCGCCACCCAATCTCCTTGTGACGTGAGAGAAGGTCGTCCAGTCCGGCCCTCGTGCCGCTGACGACGATCTGCCCGGTGCCGTTGATGTTGGCGACCCATACCTCCTTGAGCGTCGCCAGCGCGTCGCGAGCTCCGTCGTCACCGCCCATCAGGGCGACCATCGAGCCCTCGCTCGCTTTTGCCGCGCGGGCCATGGCGGTGCCGCGAACGGCAATGAGGCGCGCTCCGTCATCGATGTTCAAGAGTCCTGACGCGACCAGCGCGGAGAATTCGCCGAGGCTGTGCCCGAGCATGTACCGGGGGCGGATTCCGAGGTCGAGCAACTCCTGGTAGCCGAGCAGGGAGAGCGCGAAAGTGGCGATCTGGGCGCGGTCGGTGCGCACGATCTCCTCGTCCGATGCGGTGAGCAGGAGTGCCTGGACGTCGAACCCGGACGCTTCGCTGATTCGTGTGATCAGTTCCCAATGACGCGAGTCGCGCCACGCGAGCCCGGCGCCGCCACTGAGTGAGCCCTGACCGGGGAAAAGTGCGACGCAATCATCTCGAAAACTGGGCATTGGTGAATCTGGCATGTCCTAAAGGTAACAGCGTGCCCGGAGTGGGACTCGAACCCACACACCCTCTCGAGTAAAGACTTTTGAGGCCTCCGCGTCTGCCGATTCCGCCATCCGGGCTGCGGCGACAACGGTAGCAGTAACCGTAAGGTGGGTGCGATGAAGCTGACACTGTGGCGAGATGATGTTGAAATACTTCATCCCGTTGCCGCCGCGCGTCAACGCCACGATGTCCGCTCCCGGCTTTTCCTGCGATTGGAGCACGGTGCGGTTGAAGGGTTCGCTGAGATAGCGCCCCAGCCTTTCGCACTCAACGGCGACCCGGGTATCGCCGAGGTAATCCAAGAGCTCGACGGTGTGGTGCTGCTCCAGATCCAGGGTGCCTTCGAGCGCGAGGGGTCGTTGCCTTCGTGGACGCGAATCGCACGTTTCGCGGGATCGCGTGCCGCGAGCCTGCCCGCGGCGGCGTTGGTGGAGATGGCGTTCCTCGACCGCGAGCTTCGCGCCGACGACACGAGTGTGCTCTCACTATGGCCGAGGAACTTCGCCACGCCGGTCCAAGCAACAGTGTCGGCGCTTGACGAAGAGCCGTGGCACGTTCCCTTCGGCGTTGCGAGAGTCCGAGTAAAGACGTCACCTGGTCCGCTCAGCGCATGGGCACTCGAGCGACTCCGAGAGCTCAGCGTTCCGGTACTGCTCGATTTCAACTGCTCGGCGACGAATGACGAAGACGTGTTCTACCAGGTGCGCCAAATCGGTGACAGCGCGGTACTTGCGGCGGTGGAGCAGCCATTCGCCGCGGGCAACGTCGTCGATCACGCCCGACTCGCCGAGCAGATGGACGTACCCGTCAGTCTTGACGAAGGGGTGCGCACCGTGCGTGACCTCGCTCAGATCGAGCGCTACCATGCGGCTCGGCTTGTCTGCATCAAGCCGGCGAGAGTCGGGGGCTATGCGAACGCCCGCACCATGGTCGAGCGAGCGAAGCAATTGGGACTTCGACCCTACATTGGAGGGTTCTTCGAGTCCCCGTTCGCACGGCACGTGAACCGACTCCTCTGCGAGCACTGCGTTGAAGAGCCGAGTGATATCGGTGTCGTCCAGACAATGCGTGGAGAGTCCGCGACTCAGCTGCGCACCGTTGCCGGCGGCTTCGGGGTTGCTCCGAACGAGGAATTGCTGAAGAAAGCCGTACTCATAGCTTCCTTCACCTGAGTGTGGATTTACACTCAGGGCTATGGGTACACGTCTTCATAAACGCCGTCTGGAGGATCTCCAGCGTCGTTTAATGGCCGCGAGGGAGAGCCTGCACGTGCTCGAAGAACAGGTGCAGGTGTGGAATGATGCGTTGGACGACGCGCGAATTCGCTCGCTGGTCTCTGAGACCCCGCTGCAGCAGCAAGAATATAACGACCTGTCACGCCACGTGGTTGCGGCGAACGCCGAGATGCAGCGGCGCTCGGTGGAGGTACGTAACCTGATGGACGAACGAGATGAACTTTTACGTGAATGGAAGCCTAAGGAAGAGCATGGATAAGCGCGTAGTCATTGCCGACGACGAATCGATCATTCGTCTTGATCTCAAGGAGATCCTCGAAGGCGACGGGTACCTGGTGGTAGGTGAAGCCGCACGTGGCGACGACGCGCTGGCGATGATCCGTGAACTGCAGCCAGACTTGGCGCTGCTCGACATCAAGATGCCGGGAATGGACGGCATTGAAGTCGCTCGCCAGGTGAAGGACCTCGACACCGTGGTGGTGCTGCTTACGGCGTTCAGTCAACGCGCGCTCATCGAGAGTGCTCGTGACGCGGGTGTCGTTGCCTATCTGGTGAAGCCGTTCCGCTCGAGTGAGATACTGCCGAAGATCGCCGCGATCATCAATCCGTTCGACGTTGAGCCGCTCGAAGCGCCCGAAGTGGTCAACGTCGACGACAAGATCGAAACCCGTGAGCTCGTCCAGCGAGCCAAAGAACAACTCATGCACGATCGCGGTCTCGACGAGCCCGCAGCTTTCGAGGTCATCCAGCAGTCGGCGATGCGGGGGCGCACTCGCATGCGTGATGTCGCCCAGTTGATTCTGAAGGGCGAGTTCGTTGGCTGAGAACCCGCCCGACCAACGGCCGCTGTTGCTGTTGGACGGAATGTCCCTGGCGTTCCGGGCCTTCTTCGCGCTTTCGACGGATATCAAGACTTCCGAGGGATTAGTCACCAACGCACTGCATGGTTTCGCGGCGATGCTGAATTCGCTGATCCGATCCCAGGGGCCCCGAGCCGTCGCCGTCGCGTTCGATTTGCCCGGTGGCACGTTCCGCGACGCGATGACCGAGGACTACAAGGGCGGGCGGGCCGAGACGCCCGTTGACATCGAGCATCAGTTTGACCTGATTCGATCACTTTGTGAGGTGCTGCATATTCCCGTACTCGGCGTGGCGAACTACGAGGCCGATGATGTGCTCGCCACACTCGCGACATGGGGGCGCGACGAGAAGATACCGGTGGTCGTGGTGACTGGCGACCGGGACTCCTTTCAACTCGTCGAAGACCCCTACGTGAAGGTGCTCTACAACCGTCGCGGAGTGTCGGACTACTCGCTCTACGACGAGGCCGGGATTTTCGAGCGCTGCGGTATCGATCCCCAGCGTTACGCTCTGCTCGCGGCGTTGCGTGGGGATTCGTCAGACAACCTGCCCGGCGTGCCCGGAGTGGGGGAGAAGACCGCGGCGAAGCTCTTTGCGCAGTACCGCGATCTCGACGAGCTCTTCGAGCATCTTGACGACCTGACGCCGAAGTTGCGCGAGAACCTCACTACCTACGAAGAACGGGCCCGCAACAACGAGAGGGTGATGCGTCTCGTTCGAGACGTGCCACTCGACTTCACTCTCAGCGACATAACGCTCGGAGGCTGGAATCGCCCGGAGATCGAGGCGTTCTTCGAGCGATTCGAGATGAACTCGATGCGAACGAGGTTCGAGAAGCTCATGCGTGACGGTCTGCTCGGCGCACCATCGGGTGCGTCGGCGACGCACGGTCCGCCACCCGTGAAAGCGGTCCTGCGCGCCGTCAAGCGCGAGTCAAAGCTGTTGGACGTGATAGATGGTGCGTCATCGTTGGTGGTTGCCTACGGGCACGCGAGGGTTGCGGTATTCGATCCGTCGCGCGACGTGATCGCCGTGGGCGACGAGGGCGAGTTCCTTCAGTTGGCGAAGGACGTCGACATCCGCGGTCACGATCTGAAGGAGTTGTACCGGCACTGTGCCGAACAGGGATTGCTGCTGCGCGAGCCAACTGACGATTCGACGATCATGGCGTTTCTCGTGGATGCGACGAGTGGTCGTTACGGACTCGTCGACGTCGTGCACCGGTTCCTCGGCGAGACGATCGCAACCTCGACGCCATCGCTGTTCGAGGAGTCGTCCGATGACGACACGCTGTTGCGCGACGCGCAAATAATTGCGCGTCTCTGCGAGCACTTACGCGCTGAGATCAAGCGCTGGGAGTTGGATTTCGTCTACGAGCAGGTGGAATTGCCACTCGTGGCGGTGCTCGGACGCATGGAAGCGAGAGGTATTCGCGTCGACGTGGAGCTGCTGCGCACGATCATGCACGAATTCACCGAGGAGGCTTCGAACTTGGACCGCGAGATACAGAAGGTCGCGGGCCACGATTTCAAGGTCAATTCGCCCCAGCAACTCCAGACGGTCTTGTTCGATGAGCTGGGGTTAACTCCGGTGAAGAAGATCAAGTCGGGTTTCTCAACCGACGCGACGAGCCTTGAGGCGATCCAGGACGAGCACCGGATAATTCCCCTGATCCTTCGCTACCGTGAGGTCGAGAAACTTCGCAGCACCTACGGCGCACCGCTCATAAGCGCCGTAGCGAGCGACGGCCGTATTCACGCACTGTTCAACCAGACCGTCGCGCGCACCGGACGACTCTCGTCGGAGAATCCGAACCTTCACAACATCCCCGTGCGCAGCCAGGAAGGGCGACGTCTTCGCTTCGCTTTCGTGCCGAGCGAGGGCTGGCGGCTCGCGGTCGCGGACTACAACCAGATCGAGTTGCGCATCCTCGCGCACCTGTCCCAGGACCCGGGACTGCTGGCCGCCTTCGCGTCCCACGAGGACGTGCACCGCACCATCGCTGCGTCGGTATTCGCCGTGCCGGTCGACCAGGTTACCCACGAGCAGCGCGAACAGGCCAAGGCCGTTTCGTACGGCCTCGCCTACGGCATGGAGGCCTTCGGGTTGAGTCAGCGCCTGGGCATGACCGTGGGTACCGCCAAGGAGATCATGGACAAGTACTTTGCCGGTTTCCCGAGCCTGCGCGCGTACATGGACAACACCATCAAGGACATCCGCAGCAAGGGCTACTCGCGCACTGAATTCGGCCGAATCCGCCCGTTCCCCGATCTGGCGACCGCGGTTGGTCCACAGCGTCAAGCCGCCGAGCGACAGGCCATGAACGCCGCTATCCAGGGCCTTGCCGCCGATATTTTCAAGTCCGCGCTGGTACGTCTCGACCGGCAACTGACCGCCCAGAAGCTCGAGGCACGACTGATTCTCCAGGTGCATGACGAAGTGCTCGTCGAGGCACCTGAAGGCGAGAAGGGCGAGGTCGAGGGCATTATCCACGATTCCCTGACCAACGCAGCGTCACTGAGCGTGCCGCTCGAGATCTCGCTGCACTGGGGAGAGAACTGGGCCGCGGCCAAGGGCTAAAGAGCCGGATGGTAAGGTTTTGGGCCTGGGTTTACACCGGAGACCCAGGCTCCTATTGTCTAGAGGACCCCGGTGTGGTCGCATGAAAGTAGTACGTATGTCGGACGGCACCAGCCTCCTTTCCCCCCAGCAAATGGGAACCTTTGACGCAGAAGGAAATTACATTCCTCGCGTCATCACCGAAGACAACATGGTCGGTACCGACCTCGCCACCCTCGTAGGTGACAGTGTCCTCGAATTCGAAGACGGTGACCTGGTCACCGGAACTGTCGTGAAGATCGACCACGATGAAGTGCTGCTCGACATCGGTTTCAAGTCTGAGGGTGTCATCCCCTCGCGTGAACTGTCGATCCGCAACGACGTGGACCCCTCAGAGATCGTCTCGCTTGGCGAGCGCGTCGAGTGCCTCGTCCTGCAAAAGGAAGACAAGGAGGGACGTCTGGTCCTTTCCAAGAAGCGCGCCCAGTACGAAAAGGCTTGGAGCAACATCGAAGAGCTCAAGAACCGCGACGAGGTCGTCAAGGGTGTTGTGATCGAAGTTGTCAAGGGTGGTCTTATCGTGGACATCGGCCTTCGAGGCTTCCTGCCCGCGTCGCTGGTCGAGTTGCGTCGCGTTCGCGAACTGCAGCCCTATATCGGCAAGACCGTCGAAGCTAAGATCATCGAGCTCGACCGTAACCGCAACAACGTCGTCCTGTCGCGTCGTGCCTGGCTCGAAGAGACCCAGAAGGAACAGCGCGGCGACTTCCTCAACAACCTCAAGCCCGGTGAGCGCCGTCACGGTGTCATCTCTTCGGTCGTCAACTTTGGTGCCTTCGTGGACCTGGGCGGCATGGACGGCCTCATCCACGTCTCCGAACTCAGCTGGAAGCACATCGACCACCCCAGTCAGGTCGTGGCCGTGGGCGACGAGGTCGACGTCGAAGTGCTCGACGTGGACTTCTCCAAAGAGCGCATCTCGCTTTCACTCAAGGCAACCCAGTCCGACCCGTGGCAGGTCTTCGCCGACAGCCACGCCGTCGATCAGTTGGTCTATGGCCGCGTAACCAAGATGGTGCCGTTTGGCGCGTTCGTCCAAGTGGGCGAGGGCATCGAGGGTCTCGTGCACATCTCGGAAATGGCTGCGCACCACGTCGAGTCGCCGGACCAGGTGGTTACGGCGGGCGAGGAGTTGTGGGTCAAGATCATCGAGCTCGACACCGCGCGACGCCGCATCAGCCTGTCGATCAAGCAGGCCGCCGAGGGTGGCGAAGTCTCCGAGGAGTACCGTGAGGCCTTCGGAAGTCACGCCTACGACACCGAGGGTAACTACATCGGCGGCATCGAGTACGGCGAGTTCACCCCCGAAACCGAGGCTCAGGCTGCTTGGGCCGAGTACGCGACCGAGACCACGGTGAAGTCCCCTGAGGACGACGCTGACACGGCCGGAGAGACAGCCGGAGAGACGGCCGGAGAGACGGTTGAAGAGACGGCCGGAGAAGCAATCGAAGAAGCGCCAGTCGCTGAATAACTGGAGTAGCGCTAGCCCGCTCTTGTAGCCAAAATGCTACGAGAGCGGGCTATTTTCGCGTTATGGACAGTGGGTAGTGACAGGAGACTTGGTGCCCCGGGGCCACCTCTTGTGGTAGCGGCTCTTCGTTGGCGCAGCGCTGGGTGGCATTCGGGCACCGGGTGCGGAAACGACAGCCGCTCGGCGGGTTCAACGGGCTGGGCGGTTCACCCTCGAGGACTTGTGCGTGCATGGGCGAGTCCGGGTCGGCTTCCAGAGCGGCACCAAGCAGGAACTTCGTGTACGGGTGGGCGGGTGCCTCGTAGAGTGCGTCCGCCGGTCCGATCTCGCAGATCTTCCCCAGGTACATGACGGCGACCCGGTCGCTGACGTTCTTCACGACCGCGAGGTCGTGAGCGATGAACAGCAGCGTGAGGCCATACTCGCGCTTCAGGTCCTCGAGGAGGTTCAGGATCTGGGCCTGTACCGAGACGTCGAGCGCCGAGACCATTTCGTCACAGATCAGAAGCTTGGGGCGCATGGCGAGCGACCGCGCAATCGAGATTCGCTGACACTGACCACCGGAGAACTGGCGAGCGTACCGGTTGCCGTAGACCGCGGGGTCGATGCCAACCTTGCTGAGCAGATCGCTCACGAGCACGTCACGCTCGTGGCCCGAAATGGTCTTCCAGCAGTCGAGGGGCTCGGCGACGATGTCCTTGACCCTTCGACGCGGGTTGAGCGAACTGATCGGGTCCTGGAAGATCATCTGCATTCGAGTGCGGATGTTACGAAGTGCGCGACCTTTCTGCTTGATCAGGTCAATGCCTTGGAGCTCGATGAGCCCTCCCGACGGCTCGACGATACGCATCAGCGCTTTACCGGTTGTTGATTTGCCGCAGCCCGACTCGCCCACGAGGCCGAGTGTCTCGCCTTCGAAGACGTCGAAACTGACGCCAGCGACGGCACTTACCGCATGCCTGCCACGTCCGAACGTGACCTGAAGGTCGCGGACCCTTAAGAGAGGTTGTGTGGTATCGGTCATCAGGCCGAAGCTCCTCGAGTAGTTGGCAGGGGATTCCAGCAGGCGAACGAATGGGCGGGCTCGTCGGCGGGCTGCAGTTCCGGGCGCTCATTGTGGCATCTGTCGGTCGCGTAGGAGCAACGTGGAGCGAAACTGCAGCCGTCGCTCAACTTGAGTAGGTTCGGAGGCCGACCGGGAATAGTCGTCAGTCGGGTGTGCGAGGCGTTGGAGACCTTCGGCGAGCTCTCAAGCAATGCGCGGGTGTAGGGCATGCGGTGGTGGTGGAAGACGTCGCGCGTGTCGCCGATCTCGACGATGCGACCCGCGTACATGACGATGATTCGCGACGTGCGTGTGGCGACGACGCCCAAGTCGTGGGTGACGAGAACCACCGACATGTGAAGTCGCTCTTTCAATTCGTCGAGGAGGTTGAGAATCTGCGCCTGGATGGTGACGTCGAGGCCGGTCGTGGGCTCATCGGCCATGAGCAACTTAGGTGAGCAGGCGAGGGCGATGGCGATTACGACGCGCTGGCGCATACCGCCCGAAAGCTGGCCGGGGTAGGCGCTGTATCGATGCGCAGGCGAGGGAATGCCTACGAGTTCCAAGAGTTCGATGGCGCGGGCCTTGGCGTCGACTTTGGACATGCCGAGACGGACGCGCAGCGACTCGTCGATCTGCTTGCCGATGCGCATCACTGGATTCAACGATGTCATCGGGTCCTGGAAGACCATGGCGACCTCGGTGCCCCAAAGGCCGCGCTTGAAGTCCTCGCTGGCCCCGACCATCTCATTGCCGTTCAAGAGGACAGAGCCCGTGACCACAACGTTCGTGCGCGGCTGCAAACCCATGATTGTCCGAGAGAGCACGGTCTTTCCCGAACCCGACTCGCCGACGATGCCAATGGTCTCATTGCGCAGCATCTCGAAGGAAACGCCGCTGACGGCCGGCAGCGGCCCGCCCGCAGTGCTGAATGTCGTTGCGAGATTGTTGACTATGAGGAGCTTTTCGGATTCGTTGCTCATAGCTTCACCTCGGTCACGTCGAAGTGATTGCGCAGACGGTCACCGATGAAGTTGAGGCTCAGTAGGAATAGACACATTGCGAGCGACGGGAAGATGACCAGCCACGGGTTTTGGGCCAGCACCGTGCGGGCCTCGTTGATCATGTTGCCCCACGACGGCGTCGGGGGGTTGACTGAGAGTCCGAGGAAGGCTAACGATCCTTCGAGCACTACCACGGTCGCGATGCCGATGAGGAGGAATGAGATGCCGATTGGTGCGATGTTCGGTAACAACTCTTTCAAAAGGATTCTTCGGTCGGTGGCACCTTGCACCTTGGCGGCGATGATGTAGTCCTTGGTTGCGACCGACAATGTTGCGGTTCTTATGACGCGGTAGACCAGCGGTACCGAAGCCAGTCCGATGACGACGATGATCTTGAGAAGTGTCCTTGGTGTCCAGAACGAGAGCACCGCGATAGTCGCAATGATCGCGGGAAAGGCGAGGAAGATATACATGATCGTCGACAGAATAAGGTCGAAGCGGCCGCGCCGGTAGGCCGCGAGCATGCCCAGCGGGGCTCCGAGACCGAAGCCAATGAGCATGGCGCCCGCACCGACCGTTATTGAGATTCGAGAACCGTAGACAACGCGGGCGAAGATGTCGCGGCCGATGTCGTCGGTGCCGAAGATGTGATGCAAGGACGGAGCTGTATTGATGGCGCCGTAGTCCTGATAGAGGGGGTTTTGGAGCGGAAGCACATTGGCGAAGATGGCACCGATGATGTTCAGCGCGATCCAGCCGACACAGATCCAGAAGAAGATGCCGAGCGGCTCGCGCTTCTCCGGCTTCTCGATGTGCAGGATTTCTTCGGTGAGCGCCAGCTCACCCGCGGATTCCATTGAAAATGCGTTACTCACGGCTGATCCTCGGGTCGACGAGATTAATGATGAAGTCGAAGGTGAAGTTGATTAGGACGACGCCGACCGCAACCACGAGGACGATGCCCTGAACCAATAGATAGTCACTTTGATTGATCGCCGAGATCAATGTATAGCCGAGGCCTGGAATAGAGAGCAGATATTGCACCACGAAGCCGCCGGCGAGCAGGCCGCCGATATTGATACCGGCCGCACCGAGCAGAGCGACCGATGAGGGCCGAAATGCGTGGCGCCACATGATGCGACGCTGGCTGATGCCCTTGGACCTCGCCATGGTGATGAATTCCTCCTGCAAGGTGGCGATGAGGTCACTTCGCAAGACACGGAAGTACAGGACGAAACTTCCGATCGCCAGCGTGATTGCTGGCAACGACAGGCTCTCGAGGTTCGTTATCCAGTCCTGGCTAAACGATACGTAGGACGAGGGTCCGATGTTGGGTATTGCCAATTTGATCGCGAAATAGAGCACCATCAGCACGATGATGACGAAGGGTGGTACTGAGAGCAGTGTGAAACTGCCGGCGCTGAGTACTCGGTCGAGCGGACCGTCGGGCTTACGGGCTGATCGCATGGCCAGAGGAATCGCCGCGGCGAAGGCGAGCACTTGGCTGAGCACCATGATTTCGAGGTCGATCGGGAAGGCGGCCCGGATGGTGCTCACTACGGAGGTTTGTGAGATGAATGAAGTACCCAAGTTGCCGCTGAGTACGTTTTTGATCCAGACGAAATATTGGACGTAGATGGGCTTGTTGAGTCCGAGCAGTTTGAAGAGTTTGGCCTGATTCGCAGGGCTGGCGCCCGGTCCCTCAATGACGACGGTGATGTTTCCCGGTAGCAGGTGGATCAGATAAAAGCTTCCGATCGAGATGATGAAGATAATGCCGATCAACATCAGTATGCGCCTTGTGACGTATCTGAGCACTCTTCCCCCCCTCAGAGACTTCTTTCGACAATAGCCAAAGCGTGACCCCCCCGAGTGCGACCATCTCGCTCGGCGACTTGGATGTCACACGCCATGGCTACCGTGGGACCATGAAACGAATCGCTATCGCTGGCGGTATCGGCGCTGGGAAGTCGGCAGCGACGAATCGGCTGTCGGAGTTCGGCTTCACCGTCGTCGATGCGGATGAAGTCGCGCATCAGGTAGTTGAGCCCGGCGAACCTGCTTGGCAGGCCCTGCGCGACGCGTTCGGTGATGCCATACTTGCGTCCGACCGAACTCTGGACCGGCCCTTTGTCGCGCAGGTTGTTTTCAATGATGCCACGGCTCTCCGGCGTCTTAATTCCATCACGCACGGATATATTGGCACGGAACTCGTCCGGCAAATTCGCGCGGCGAGGGGCGCAGCCGTATTTGTCGCTCTTCCGCTCTTCCGCTCCGAGCACAGAAAGTCTCTCAATCTCGACGAGGTTTGGTCGGTGCAGGCATCGCCCGAAGTCGCAATTGAACGGCTCGTCAAATACAGATCATTCTCCGAAGAGGACGCACGGGCACGCCTGGGCGCGCAGATGAGTAATGCGGAGCGCGCCACAATCGTCGATCAGGTTATCTGGAACGACGGCACGCTGAACGATTTGTACCAGCGACTCGACGTAGAGCTCCATCGGTGTGGGTTGAGTCATGGATAGATTTCTCGTCGAATCGCCATTCAGCCCTTCGGGCGATCAGCCGACGGCGATTGCCACGTTGGCCGAGGGCGTCGAGGACGGACTTCGTTACCAGACACTCGAGGGCATCACCGGTAGCGGAAAGACCGCAACCATTGCCTGGCTGGTTGAGCGCGTGCAACGACCAACGTTGATTCTCGAACCCAATAAGTCGCTCGCCGCGCAATTGGCGTCGGAACTGAAGGAGATGCTGCCCCAAAACCGTGTTGAGTTCTTCGTCTCGTATTACGACTACTACCAACCCGAGGCCTACATTCCGCGTACTGACACCTTCATTGAGAAGGACAGTTCTATCAACGAGGAGATCGACCGGCTGCGCCACGCCGCGACGTCATCGTTGCTGACCCATCGCGACACGATCGTCGTCGCATCGGTGTCGTGCATCTACGGACTGGGATCACCGGTCGAGTACCGCGAGCGAATGTTGCAGTTGGAAGTAGGTGGAAGCTTCGACCAGCGCGCGTTGTTGCGACGACTGGTCGAGATGCAGTACAGCCGCAATGAGTTGGTGCTCGACAGAGGAGCATTTCGCATGAAGGGTGACACGCTCGAGATTCAGCCCGCCTACAGCAACGAGGCGGTGCGGGTCTCATTCTTCGGTGACGAAGTGGAGGAGATTTCCTTCTTCAATCCAGTCACCCAGGAGAGCCGTGGCCGGGTCAACGAGTTCACGTTGTTCGCTGCGTCGCACTACGCGACGAGCACCGAGACGCTCCAGCGCGCCTGCCGGTCAATCGAGGAGGAGCTCCAGGTGCAGTTGGCGACATTCCAGGCGGAGGGGAAGCTTCTCGAGGCCCAGCGGTTACGTTCGCGTACCGAGCACGACCTGGAGATGCTCGAAGAGACCGGGATTTGCGCGGGCATCGAGAACTATTCGGCCCACCTTGATGGTCGCAAGCGCGGTGAGCGTCCATACACGTTGCTCGACTACTTCCCAGCGGACTTCCTGGTGGTGATTGACGAGTCGCACGTGGCCGTGCCCCAGGTACGCGGTCAGTTCGCTGGCGACCGCTCTCGAAAGTTGACGCTCGTCGAACACGGGTTCCGTCTGCCCAGCGCCATGGACAACCGGCCTCTGAACTTCGATGAGTTCATGGAGTTGGTTCCCCAGATGGTGTTCGTCTCGGCGACCCCCGGGCCGTATGAACTCGAGCACAGCGATCAAATCGTCGAGCAGGTCATCCGTCCGACCGGCCTCATCGATCCGGTGGTGACCGTGGTACCCACGAAGAACCAAATTGATGACCTGCGAGTTCGTCTTGACACGACCATCGAGCGAGGGGAGCGGGTGCTGATTACCACGCTCACCAAGCGCATGGCCGAAGATCTGACGAACTTTCTCGCTAAGGCCGGCTACCGCGTGCAGTACCTGCACAGCGACATCGACACGATCCAGCGCATCGAGATCTTGCGGTCGTTGCGCTTGGGTGAGTTCGACATACTCGTCGGTATCAACTTGTTGCGAGAAGGACTCGACCTGCCCGAGGTGTCGCTCGTGGTGATACTCGACGCCGACAAAGAGGGCTTCTTACGTTCCCGATCGGCACTGATCCAGACCATCGGACGCGCGGCGCGCAACTCGAACGGTGAGGCGGTGTTGTACGCCGATCGGGTGACGGATTCGATGCGCGAGGCGATATCGCTGACCGAGAGACGGCGAATTCTCCAGATCGCCTACAACACCGAGCACGGCATCGAGCCAAAGACGGTCATGAAGAACGTCGCGGACATCCTTGGTCGCCTCCGAAGCGAATCAGCGCCCGAACCATCGAACCGGTCGCACGGCATCTCCTCGCTCGAGGATTCCCTGCCCGATGACCTCAATATCGAGATCGCCCGGGTCGAGAAGGCCATGCTCGGGGCGGCTGCGGAGTTGCGTTTCGAAGAGGCGGCCGCGCTGCGCGATTACCTGCACAACCTTCAGCGTCAGGGGCTTGACACGACGCTCGTCGGCCTGACTATCGATGGCTGACCGGTAGATTCGCTCTATGACTTCCATGATTCGCGTGCAAGGGGCACGTGTCCACAACCTGAAGGGCCTCTCGGTCGAGATCCCCAGGGACAAACTGGTAGTTTTCACTGGACTTTCGGGATCAGGGAAGTCATCTTTAGCTTTTGACACGATCTACGCCGAGGGTCAGCGCCGCTACGTCGAAAGCCTGTCCGCCTACGCGCGCCAGTTTCTCGGTCAGATGGACAAGCCCGACGTCGAGTTCATCGAAGGTCTGTCGCCGGCGATTTCCATCGATCAGAAGACCGCGTCGCGCAACCCTCGTTCCACGGTGGGCACGATCACCGAGATCCACGACTACCTGCGCCTGCTTTTTGCGCGAATTGGCGTGCCCCACTGTCATATTTGTGGAAGGCTGGTCACTCGCCAGACCCCCCAGCAGATCGTCGACCAGATCCTCGAGCGCGACGATGGCGAGCGTTTCCTCGTGCTGGCGACTGTCGTCGAAGGGCGAAAGGGCGAGTACAGCACACTGCTCAATGAATTGGCGGCTCAAGGCTTCTCACGGGTGCGCGTCGACGGCACGGTGCTGGAGTTGGCCGAACGCGATGAGTTGACTCTGGCGCGCTACGAGCAGCACACCATTGACGTCGTGCTCGACCGGCTGACCGTGAAACCATCGAACCGCCAGCGCCTCACCGAGTCAGTCGAGACCGCGCTGAAACTGACCAAGGGACTCGTGTCGTTCCTCTTCCTCGACGGTGAGGAGGAGTTGGTCCAATTCTCCGAGAAGATGGCGTGCAGCCACTGCGGTATTAGCTTCACCGAGCTCGCCCCCCGCGATTTCTCCTTTAACTCGCCGTACGGCGCGTGCCCGGTGTGCACTGGACTGGGCACTCGTTTCGAGGTCGACCCGAATCTGGTCGTTCCCGACGAGAATCTTTCGCTCGCCGAGGGCGTACTCGCGCCCTGGGCCGGTCCCCGTCTGAAGTACTTCGAGCGTCTGATCGCCGGTGTCGCGGTTATTGGGGAGTTCGACGTCAACACTCCCTGGAAGAAACTACGCGCGAAGGATCGCAAACTGGTGTTGTACGGGGTTGAGAAGAGGTCCGTGCCGATAAAGTACCGCAACCGCTACGGGAAGGTTCGCTCCTACGACACGACGTTTAACGGCATCGTCGATTGGCTGGAGCGCAAGCGCAACGAGGCCGACGGCGACTGGTCGCGCGAGCAGGCCGAGCAGTACATGCGCGAGGTCGAATGCACTACGTGCGCCGGCCAACGTCTGAAACCCGAAGTCCTCGCGGTGCGTATCCACGGCGAGAACATCGCCGAGGTCAACTCCAAGACCATCGACGAAGCAATCGACCTGTTCAAGAAGTTGAAATTGACCAAACGTGAGGAGACCATTGCCCGCCAGGTCATAAAGGAGATCCTGGCGCGACTGACCTTTCTTATGGACGTCGGGCTCGACTACTTGACGCTCAGTCGGGCATCGGCGACATTGTCCGGCGGCGAGGCGCAGCGCATACGTCTCGCGAGCCAAATTGGCAGCTACCTCGTGGGCGTGCTCTACGTTCTCGACGAGCCGTCGATTGGGCTCCACCAGCGTGACAATCAACGCCTCATCGCTACTCTCGAGCGGCTCCGCGACCTCGGGAACTCGGTCATCGTCGTCGAGCACGATGAGGAGACCATAAGGTCGGCTGACTTCATTGTCGACATTGGCCCCGGCGCGGGCGAGTTCGGCGGGCAAGTGGTGCACGCCGGGAGTTACGCCGACTTGTTGAAGAACAAGAGGTCGCTCACTGGGCAGTACCTTTCGGGTGCCCGGTCCATCGAGGTCCCCAAGACTCGTCGAAAGGGCGACGGGAAGAAACTCACCATCAAGGGCGCCCGAGCGAACAACTTGCAAGACGTCACGGTCGAGATCCCACTCGGGACATTCACCGCGGTGACCGGCGTCTCGGGGTCGGGAAAGTCGACGCTGATAAACTCGATCCTGCTCAGCTCGCTCGAACGCCAGATCAACCGCGCGAAGACCACTGTCGCCGAGCACGACACCATCCTCGGCGTGAAGAACATCGACAAGGTCGTGGCGGTCGACCAGCAGCCCATTGGGCGAACGCCGCGTTCCAATCCAGCGACGTACACCGGCGTCTTCGACAAGATCCGTAAACTCTTCGCCGACGTCCAGGAGTCCAAGATCCGTGGGTATCAGCAGGGTCGGTTCTCCTTCAACGTGAAGGGCGGGCGCTGCGAGACCTGCGCGGGCGACGGCACGATCAAGATTGAGATGCACTTCCTGCCCGACGTGTACGTGAACTGCGAGGCGTGCGACGGCGCGCGCTACAACCGCGAAACCCTCGAGATCAAGTACCGCGGCAAGTCAATCAGTGACGTGCTCAACATGCCGATCGCCGAGGCGCTCGAGTTCTTCGATCGTCAGCCGTCGATACTTCGCAACATTCAGAGCCTCTCTGACGTGGGTCTCGGTTACGTCCGCCTCGGTCAGCCAGCGCCTACCCTGTCGGGTGGCGAGGCGCAACGCGTGAAGCTGGCGACCGAGCTGGCTCGCCGACCGACCGGTCACACGTTCTACGTGCTCGACGAACCTACGACGGGTCTGCACTTCGAGGATGTCAACCGTCTCCTGCACGTGTTGCACCGGTTGGTGGACCAGGGCAACACCGTGCTCGTGATCGAGCACAACCTTGATGTCGTGAAGACTGCCGACTGGGTCATCGATCTGGGTCCCGAAGGTGGACGTCGCGGTGGGCTCATCGTGGGGGAGGGGACGCCCGAGTCAATCGCCAAGTTGAAGACCGCCACCGGGACCGTGCTCCACGGGGTGTTGGCGGCCGGCGGCCGGTAGTGCTCTCGAAGCCTTCGGGCATCCCTCGTCAAAGCGGCTGCTATCTCTTTCGCAACGAGCACGACACGATCATCTACGTCGGCAAGGCGCTATCGCTCCAGCAGCGTTTGTCGAGCTACTTCCAACGAGGCGACGCGCTCACCTTCAAGACGCAGGCGCTGATGCACGAGGCGGCGTCAGTCGAGTGGATCGTGACGCCCAACGAACTCGACGCACTGATCCTCGAGAACGAGCTCATCAAGCAGAACCAGCCGCGCTACAACATGCGTCTGAAGGACGACAAGAGTTTCCCTTACGTCGCAATCGACACGCGCGTGGATTTCCCCGCCCCCTTCATCACGCGCAGCAAGCACATCAAGGGCGTGCGCTACTTCGGACCCTTCGTCGACGTCCGTGCCCTACGCGTGACGATGGACGAGATGCACCAGGCGTTTCCGTTACGCTCGTGCACCACGCACAAGTTCAATTATCACCAGCGCATCGGACGACCTTGCCTTCTCTACGACATCGGCAAATGCTCGGGTCCGTGCGTGAAGGCCATCGACGCCGAGGGCTACCAGGATCTGGTCGCGGCGTGGGCCAGGTTTTTCGAGGGCGACGTCCGCCAACTGCGAGCGCTGCTGCAGCAGCAGATGATCATCGCGTCGCAGAACAAGCACTACGAGGCGGCGGCGAAGGCCCGTGACGGGTTGGCGGCGCTCGAACGCGCCGCGAGCGCCCAGAGCGTGGTCCTCGACGACCACTCGAACCTGGACGTCATCGCGGTGGACACCGACGGCGGGCGCGCCGCGGTCGTACGTTTTCGCGTACGTTTCGGACGCATCATCGGAAGGAGCGTCCAACTCATTGATCGGTCGATGGACGAGGACGACGCCGAGATCGTCGAAGGAGTGTTGCCCGATCTGTATCCTGATGCGCAATCTGTGCCTCCCGTGGTGGTGGTGGCGAACGACCTCGTCGCGTTGTCACTGCTACGGCGCTACCTCAGCGGACTGCGCTCGAAGAATGTCGATGTCGTGGCACCCCAGCGGGGACGCCGCCGTCGCGTCCTCGAACTCGCCACGAACGACGCAAAGGCCGTCATAGAGCGCGATTCCTTACGCCGCCAGAGCGACCACAACGTCCGATCTCGGGCCCTCCAGGAGCTCGGCGGGGCGCTCGGGCTCGACCAGCCGCCATTTCGTATCGAGTGCTTCGACATGAGCCACTTGCAGGGCACCAACTACGTGGGCTCAATGGTCGTCTTCGAGGACGCCATCGCGAAGAAGTCCGACTACCGTCACTTCAACGTGAAAGAGATCCTCGGCAACGACGATGTCGGTGCGATGGAGGAAGTCGTGCGACGACGGCTCTCATACTGGGGCGAGGACCAGGCGAGTACCAAGTTCCGACGACCCGACTTGATCATCATCGACGGCGGATTACCACAGTTGCACGCGGCCCAAAAGGCCGCGGCGAGTTTGGCTCTCGACGGCGTCGAGTTCGCTGCTCTCGCCAAACGTGAGGAGTTGCTCTACCGACCGGGGTCGTCGACGCCCATTACCTTGGAGAGGGGCTCGGAGAGTCTTTACCTCGTCCAGCGCATCCGCGACGAAGCCCACCGCTTCGCGATCACCTTTCACCGTTCCAAGCGAGCCAAGTCGATGGTCGCTTCCTCGCTGGCTGGCGTCGCAGGGCTCGGCCCGGCCAGACGTGAACGGTTGCTCCTGCAGTTCGGATCACTTGACGGCCTTCGAAGGGCCACACTCGGGGAGCTGGAGTCGCTGGCGTGGCTCCCGAACGGTGTGGCGAGAAGCCTCTACGATCACTTACAGGCGCCGGTCGAACCGCGTCCGACCAAAGGGAGTCCACACGATGAGTGAGGTGTTGCTCGTAACGGGAATGTCGGGAGCTGGACGCTCGACGGTCTCGGCGGCGCTGGAGGACCTCGGCTGGTTCGTCATCGACAACCTGCCGATCGAGCTCATCGTGCGCGTCGGCGAACTGGCGGCCGCAGGTTCGCTCGACTACGCCGGTGTCGCCTTCATTGTCGGACGCTCAGGGAGGGTCCAACCCGATGCGCTGCTCGCGGTCGAGATGGAACTCCAGCAGATGCACGAGAACGCGAAGATACTGTTCCTCGACGCGCCCGACGACGTGCTCATCCGGCGATTTGAAGGTAACCGCCGCCGCCACCCATTTCCGGCGCCAACGCTCGCCGACTCAATTCAAGGCGAGCGCTCGCTCCTTCAATCGATCCGCGACGCGGCGGACCTGGTGATCGACACCGGTTCGATCAACACCAACCAACTGCGCTCGCGCATCGTCGAAACATTCACCGAGGCGAACAGCATGGATTCCTTGCGCGTTTCACTGGTGTCGTTCGGCTATTCGAACGGGATTCCGCGCGACGTCGACCTGGTCTTTGACTGCCGCTTCCTACCCAATCCTCACTGGATCGACGAACTTCGTCCACTTTCGGGTCTGGACGAGCCGGTGGCTGAGTACGTCCTGAGCCAGGAACCGGCGCAGCACTTCCTCCATGACGTGGTAAATCTCCTGGAATGGCAGATTCCCGCCTTCGCGAAGGAGGGGAAGTCCTATCTTTCGATCGCAATCGGCTGCACCGGTGGTCGACATCGTTCGGTCGCCATCGCCGAGGAAATCCGCCGTCGGCTCAACATCCGCAACGCTGTCTTTCACCGCGATATTGCTCGATGAGGGTGGTCGCTGTCGGGGGCGGTCACGGCACCGCCGTATCGCTTCGTGCGTTGCGCCAGGTCTCCGATGAGGTGACCGGCGTCGTGTCAGTCGCCGATGACGGGGGCTCGACTGGCCGCCTGCGTGCGATGTTGAACGTCGCGGCGGTGGGCGACCTGCGAATCTGCCTGAGCGCTCTGGCGGATCCCGAGAACCCGCTCGCGGCGTCCTTCGAGCATCGTTTTAGCGTCGGTGAACTGAACGGCCACGCGGTCGGGAACCTGCTACTCGTGGGACTCATCGACGCGACCGGTGACTTGGAGGAATCAGTCTGCGCGGTCGCCCAGGTCATGGGCGTGCGGGGCACCATCGTGCCCGCCAGTTCTGAGGGAGTCGTCCTCGTCGCCGCCACCGAGGAGGGCTCGACGAGGGGCCAGACCGAGGTCGCGCAGTCGTCATCAATCCGAAAGATTGCCGTTGAACCGACGAACGCTGCGGCACCGATGGCGGCGGTCGAGGCGATCGAGAACGCCGGTCTGATCCTGATCGGACCCGGATCACTCTTCACGAGCGTGCTCGCCGCGTGCGTGGTGCCGGGTATCACCCAGGCACTCGCGGGCACGAGGGCGCGAAAGATCTACGTTGCGAATCTGCGTCCCGAAGTGCCGGAAACGCAGGATTTCACGCTGCAGGACCATGTGGACGCGCTGGTACGACACGCCGTGAACCCTGATGTAGTCCTCGTGGACGCGCACTCGGTGTTCGCCTCTCAGCCCTGTTCGTTGCCCCTGATCGTCGCGGACGTGGCCGGGCGAAATGGCATGGTCCACGATGTGCAAAAATTGTCCCAGGCAGTCGTCTCGGGAATGTGATGACTGAAGACCAAGAGATGAGGAGACGCGAGTGGCAACACGTGTGGCAATTAACGGATTTGGGCGTATCGGACGCGGTTTCCTGCGAGCCTCCCTCTCGAACCCCGACATCGAGGTTGTCGCGGTCAATGACCTGACCCCGCCGGCAACCAACGCCCACCTCTTGAAGTACGACTCGACCCAGGGGCGCCTGGAATTGCCCGTGACCTTGGTCGACGGCAACATTGTCGTGGGCAACGACACCATCAAGGTTCTCGCCGAGCGCGATCCCCTGGCTCTACCGTGGGGCGAGCTCGGCATCGACGTTGTCATCGAGTCGACGGGACGATTCACGACTCGAGAGGCCGCCGCTCAGCATCTGACGGCTGGCGCGAAGAAGGTCATCATCTCGGCACCGGCTTCGGACGTGGACGCCACGTTCGTCTTTGGCGTCAACGAGAAGACCTACGACCCGGCCAAGCACCACATCGTGAGCAACGCTTCGTGCACGACCAACTGCTTCGTGCCAATGGTGAAGGTCCTCGATGACGCCTTCGGGATCAAGACGGGCCTCATGACAACGGTGCACGCGTACACCAACGACCAGAACCTGCTTGACCTGCAGCACTCGGACCTGCGCCGCGCCCGCGCCGCCGCGATCAACATCGTGCCGTCGTCGACCGGCGCCGCGCGCGCTACGAGCCTGGTACTCGAGGCCATGAAGGGCCGCCTCGACGGCACGTCGCTACGAGTGCCGATTCCTGACGGCAGTATCACGGACTTCACTGCCATCGTGCGCTCGACCACCGTCGCGGAGATAAACGCCGCATTCAAAGCGGCCGCAGAAGGTCCGCTGAAGGGTGTGCTCGTCTACACCGAGGACCCGATCGTCTCGTCGGACATCGTGGGCACCCCGGCCTCGTGCACCTTTGACTCGAAGATGACCATGGTCCAGAAGATCGATGACGAGCAGAGTCTCGTGAAGATCTTCGGTTGGTACGACAACGAGTGGGGCTNNTCATCGCCTGGTACGACAACGAGTGGGGCTACTCGAATCGTCTCGTCGACCTGACCAGCTTCATTGGCAAGTAGTCCCGTGTCGACACGACTCCCGTCCTTCGAGCGGTGGGGAAGTCTTCAGGGCAAGCGGGTGCTTGTCCGTGTCGACTTCAACACGCCCGTCGCAGAGATCGACGGCCTGCTCGAGGTCACCGATGACTTTCGTATCCGAGCCACCGTACCGCTGTTCGAGGAACTCCTCGCAAGCGGCGCGACGGTAGTGGCGTGCACGCACTTCGGTCGACCGAAGGGAAAAATCGTCGAGAAGTACAGCGTTGCGCCCGTGCGCCGACGTCTCGCAGAGTTATGCCCCGGCGTCGAACTACTGGAGAACCTACGCTTCAATCCCGGCGAGGAGAGCAACGACCGCGAGTTCGGCGAGTCGCTAATCGCGGGCTTCGACTACTACATCAACGAGGCCTTCAGCGCATCACACCGCGCTCATGCTTCAATCATGATTCCTCCTCAGATCGTGCCGAGCGCCGCAGGACCCAACCTGCAGCGAGAGGTGTCGACGATCCAGTCGATGCTCGATAATCCTGCGCGTCCCTTCGTGGCCATTGTCGGGGGAGCGAAGGTCGCGGACAAGCTCGGTATTGTCAAGGTGCTGAGCGAGAAGGCCGACACCGTCATCGTGGGCGGTGGCATGGCGTTCACCTTCGAGGCAACCCAGGGACGCGGCATCGGTTCGTCGCTCTTCGACGGCTCGTACCTCGAGGAGTGCGGCGAGTTGATGAAGCATGGCAACGTGCTGATCCCTGAGGACTCATGTGGTCTGGCCAACGGCGCGAACTTCGGCCGCGAGGGCGGCACCGACGAGATCATCGAGTTCGGTGCCAATATTCCTGACGGCTTTATGGGTCTCGACATCGGACCTAAGGCCCGCGCCAGCTTCACAGCGACTATCGCCAACGCGAAGACCATACTTTGGAACGGTCCGATGGGGGTTTTCGAGGATGCTCGGCTCAGCGCTGGCACCGAAGCGGTGGCGCGTGCAGTCGCGGCGAGTGCCGCGGTCTCGGTCGTCGGCGGCGGGGACTCGGTCGCCGCCCTACAGTCCTACGGCCTCGAGAGTGACGTCAGTTTCGTCTCCACCGGGGGCGGCGCATCGCTCGAACTCGTCGAACTCGGCGATCTACCCGGCCTGAAGGCCCTTCGTGAAAGCCCGTTCAACTAAATGTCAGCGCATAAGCCCCTCGTCATCGGTAATTGGAAGATGAACCTCGACTACGTCGAAGCCGTGCATCTCGGCCAGCAGCTCGGCGTACTCTTGAAGAACAAACCGGTCGAGCACACCGACATCGTGGTGGTCCCTCCATTCGTCGACATCCGAAGCGTGACTTCGATCGTCGATTCCGAGAAGATCCCGGTGGGCGTCGGGGCCCAGCACGTCAGTGCGCACGACAACGGCGCGCATACCGGCGAAGTGAGCACGTCGATGCTCAAGCGCCTCAACGTCCAATGGATCCTGGTCGGGCACTCCGAGCGTCGCTCGATGTACGCCATGACCGACGAGGTCGTCGCCGCGACGCTGCGAGCGGTTGTGAAGAGCGGCATGAACGTCGTGCTGTGCGTGGGTGAGAACCTTGAAGTTCGAGAGGACGGTGGCCAGAATGACTTCGTCGCAGATCAGCTGCACAGCGCGCTGATTGGTCTGGATGAGAAGTTCCTCGAGCTCGTGACGGTCGCCTACGAACCAATCTGGGCTATCGGCACGGGACTGACGGCATCGTCGGAGCAGGTGGGCGAGATGATGGCTCAAATCCGTTCGGTGCTCACGACGTTGTCCCTCGGTGATGCCCGCGTGCTCTACGGCGGGTCGGTGAACGCGGACAACGCGGAGTCGCTTATGAATGAGGGCGAGGTCGATGGATTCCTCGTCGGCGGCGCGAGTTTGAAGGCTGAATCATTCATGTCGATTGTCCAGTCCTGTAACGACTGCTACGATGGCAAGCGCTAATCGGAGGTTGTGATGTTCACCTGGTCATTTGTAGTTATTGAGTCGCTGTCGGCCGTGGGCCTCATCTTTCTGGTGCTCTTGCACTCGGGTCGCGGTGGCGGCATCTCGGACCTCATGGGTGGCAGCATGGGCGCCGCGGCGGCTGGATCGACCGTCGTCGAACGTAACCTCGACCGCATCACGATCGCGGTGGCGTTGATCTTCACGTTTGCCACGTTGACACTCGACCTACGTTTGCAGTAGCCAGCGTGATATCACGCGGATCGTTTGCGCGAGCCCTTGCCGCCGGCGTCGCGTTGGTCGCCACCTTGGCCTGGGCCGGAGGTTCGAACGCCCGAGCGGCAGCGACACCGATTCGGACTCTTGACCTTTCATTGCCCGGGCCCTTCAACGGCTGCTCCATCCTCGATTCTGGAGCGACGCCGACCACCAACGCCATACTCGACCTGATTCGTCCGTCGGCGTTCCTCACGAGTCAGGCGGGCAACCTCTACGGCGAAGGCGGCGCCATCGCCTCTGCTGAGTTGACGTCGCTGAAGCCCGAGACCGTCGTGTACACCCTCGCTGCGAACCAGCATTGGAGTAACGGCGACGTATTCGACGCCGGCGATCTGGTGGCGTGGTGGCAGCGCGCACGAGCGATTGCGAGTGTGCAGAGTGACGGGTACCGCGACATCAGGAACGTCACCGAGTCGACCAACGGACTGAGCTTGAAGGTCGTCTTCAGACAGCCTTACGCCGAATGGAATCTGCTCTTTCGTGATGTCGAGGACACCGGCGCTCCGGTCGGTTGCTCGTGGTCAGATTTCTTGCAGCGACCTTCGCTTGGCTTCTACAAGGTGGTCGTGGCATCGGCCTCGCGCATCGTGTTGGTCACAAATCCGAAATGGGCGACAGAACCAGGAAGGTTCCAGCGCATCGTCATCACCGACGCGAACGCGTTTCCGAGTAGCCCGAAGGCGCTCTTCGCCAGTTACTCGCTCGTCGTCGACCCCTCGACGGTGGGCGCGGTAAGCACCCACCTTTCAGTTCTCAGCCACATCGGGACGTCGAGCAACATCGCAGAGGTCACCTATTCACGGCATAGTCACGTCACGAATCTGCTCGTTACGCGCGAGGCACTGAGTTGGTTCATAAACCGCCAGACGCTGATCAACCGGATTTTTGGCGCGGTCACTTTTTCCCCATCGCTGGGACAGTCCGCCCTCTACTCCCAGGGCCAGAGCGCCTACCCCGGAGGCAATGGCATTGGTCCCTCGGGACAGTCAACGACGACTATCGCCTCGACTGGCACGGGCACGGGCACGTCGCTCGCGGACTGCCGGCTGTGTGCGATTGACGTGTTGAAGAAAGCCGGTTTCGTCAAGACCGCCCAAGGATGGCGTGAGCCCAGTGGCGTGTTGCTCTCGGTTCGAATGGCCGTCGGGCCGTCGAGTCTGGACCGGGCGGCCGCACGTCAGGTGGCGACGCAGTGGCGCGCTGAAGACATCGGTGTGACCGAGATTAATGCCTTTACCGATATCGCGGCCGCCGAGGACGCCGCTGTTGGTAACGTCGACGTCGCGGTGCTCACCAGGCCGACGACCACGACTGCGTCGTATTCGGCGAGATCGTGGAGCGGGGCCGCCTATCCGGACTCTTACCCGAGTGGCGTGAGAACCACCACCATCAGCGAGCTGTACGCCGCCGGCGTCTCCAACTTCAACCCGGTGACCGCACAGGCCACGTGGCTGAAGTTGGATCAAGTTCTATTGAACGATTTCTGGGTGCGCCCGCTCTTCACTGCACCGTCACTAGTCGAATGGTCCAATTCGATTGCAACCGTATACGGAAGTCTTTCGGTCCAAGGTCTCGTCGATCAGGTCACCGGATGGCAACTGGCAACGAATTCGTATGTTGGTAGTTGAGCATTTGAGGGTGTGAACACCGGCTAAAGTGGGACTTCGCGTCGGAGTGGCGGAATAGGCAGACGCGCCAGCTTGAGGGGCTGGTGCCCTTAGGGGCGTGCGGGTTCAAGTCCCGCCTCCGACACCAGTTGTACAAAATGACGGCACATGTTGTACAATATTGACATGGTGAAAATATCTGTCAGCAAGGCTCGCGAGAAGTTATCTGAGGTCGTTGAACTTTCACAGTCTGAACCCGTGGTACTCGAGCACTACGGTCGACGCGCGGCGGTGATGATCAGCCCGGACCAGTATGACGAGATGCTCGAAGCGCTTGAAGAGTCCCAGGACGTTGCTGCGTTTGATGCGGCGATGGCTGAAGAGGGGGACAATATTCCGTGGGATCTAGTCAAAGCTGACCTTGGCTGGATGTGAGCGACTATCGCATTGTGTTTCGTCCCGCTGCGTTGCGCGAGTTACGTAAGTTAGATCGAGCGATACAACCCCGCATTCACGGTGCGATTGCTCTGCTTGCTCACGATCCTCGTCCGCCTGCGTCGCGCCAACTTCGTGGACGAGATGGCTATCGGCTCCGGGTCGGCGATTACCGAATCATCTACACAATCAATGACGGGGTCCTGCTCGTCGTGGTGGTGACAATTGGGCATCGTCGCGAGGTATATCAGTAGTTCGTGTGCAGGCAGTGTCCATGGCAATGTGGCGTCTCTGGCGCGACTGGCCTCTGAAGGGACATGAATCAACATCTTTCGATTGAGTGGGAAGATTGTGCTGTGAAACGCGTACTCATTGACTGGGACTTTGCCGCTCACGGTATCTGGATCATTAACTCTCCAAGTAATGAGGCTCCCACACAAGCGGAGGGTCATCGCGGGCAATGGGGTAATGAACCTCGCCATGACTCTCAGCGAATCCGACCTTGGAGTGACCTTTTGACAGTTACTCTCTCGGACGGATTGCAGCGTTGGAACGATTTGGGCTGTTCACTATCGAGAGCTTCCCTGGCGAATCAATTGAATGACTCTGATTGGGAGACTTTCTTCCGTGATGGACGACTGCTGGCTGAGGCGGTTCAGTCGGAACTTGGCGACGAACGGCAAGTTCTCTCGGCCGCAGATGGTGCCTGGCACTTCGTGCGATTCCCTTAGTCAATTTCGACATCGCCTGGTCCAGTCAGTCGCCATTGCGAGGTGGCAGAACTGTCACGTCGGCCCTCCGACACCAATCAGGCCTTGGCCAGGTCAAGCCGCCAGTGCAAGGTGACACTCCTGTTGCGTCGGGTGACCGACACCTGAAATTTTGCCCTCTTGGCGGGCAATCCTCTCAGAGCAGTGAGCGCATTCGTTCGATCTCTGTTCCGGTCATGTTGGCGTCCTTGCACTTCCACTCCACGACACTGTTCAGCACTGAAGAGAGGTCCATCTTCGAGAACGGACTAAGAAAGGCTCTCAAGAGAATTCCGCGCCCGACCTTTGCCATCGCTGTCTGAAGACGACCACCTGGGACATCTGCGGAGGCCAGTAACACCCAAGTTGCAGCGACGTCGACCATCGGATTTCCACGGGCTGCATTTGTCCAATCAATGACGACTGGACCTTTGCTCGAAAGGATGATGTTCAACGGGTGCAGGTCCATATGGAGGAAACGCTCCCCAGGATCGCACGGAGCGGTCGGCACCCAATCTGGGGCCGACAAGAGGTGGAGGGATTCGTGCAACTCAGCCAAGTCTCGGCCAAAACCTCTTAGTTTCCATGGTTGAGTTGAAGCCACCTCAATCATCGTCGGGCCTGTGATCCTCTCCATGACCAAATCGATTCCGTCAACGCTCACCTCGATGACTTCTGGGACGGGGTAACCCTTGGAGCGAACGAAATCCATGGCCTTAGCTTCCAGCACCTGAGAGCGGCCATTGCGCGAGCGCCGCAGGACAGTTCCCTTGCCATATTCGAAGATGTCCGCGTCACGGCCCGCTGCGATCAAGTTACCCGGAGCGTGCATGGCAGGAGACTACTTTCAAGAGGGCCGGGTGAAGTGCCATAGACGCAGATTTCGGTGCTTCGGTGAATCACAAAGATCGAAGTCGCCAATGCAAAGTTGCATTCCTGTTGTGTCGGGCCGCCGACGTCTCAAGTGTGCGAATAGTGACATTCCTGCGGCGGGGGCCGCCAATGCCAATCAGAGCAATGACGTCTAGAACCTCCAATGCAGGGTTGCAGACCTGTTGCGTCGGGCCTCCGACACCGACAATCTTCGACTCTTCGCATTGAACTTGAACGATGCAAATGGTGGGAGTAAACGCTTCCTCCTCGGCGTCTTGCAAATCAGAAATCTAGCAGCAACTGAATCTTCAGCGATATACAGTAACTGGGAGGTGAACTTTATGGCGATATTGGCTCAAGACATACCAAAGGTGAAATTGTCTGGCAAAGAGAAGTGGTTGATAGTCGGTTTACTGTGTCTCCAGGTGCCTTCGACCATCATCTTCATCCCTTTAGCTGCGGTCCTTGTTCTGACTGGGATTCTCGCACCACTGGGCATGATGTCATTTGCCATCGGAATGAGGCCGTTTTCTATGGCCATGAAGATCAAGACCCAGCGAAGATCAGAAGATTGAACAAGACCAACATGCGAGAGCCAGCGCCGCCGCCTGATTCAACGCCCTCTCGACTCCTCTGACGGTGCGAACTGTCCTCAGTTGTAGCGAACAATTTCCGGACTAG
>PKWW01000035.1 GCA_003132165.1 Acidimicrobiaceae bacterium
GTTAAACGTGGCGTTGAAGACTGTTGCAATCTGACCGTCGGGTACGTCGGGAACATTGATTAATTCCGTGTCCGAGGTAATCAAACTACCGACGGTACCGCCGCGCAAAATGTTGTAGATGCTAAAGGTGATGGACGCCGTGGACGCTGGTACTTCCGAACCCCCGAAACAACCTGGAGAACAGATAGCCAAACCTATAGTCGCGCTATCAAGATCCGCATTCGTCGGGTTCGAGCTCAAGTTGATCGCATTGCCAAACTCGGTCATCTCCGGTGCCGTGAAGTCTTGCTGCCAGATTCCACCTGGAACCATGCTGTTGTAGAGGACGACAACGCCCTGAGGACCAGCGGGACCCGTCGCTCCGGCAGGACCTTGCGGACCCGTCGCGCCGACAGGACCTTGTGATCCGGTTGCGCCCACTTGGCCCGATATGCCTGACGCGCCCGAAAGGCCCGCAGCACCCTGAGGACCAGCGGGACCCCTCACACCGATTCTGACTTTTTTGGTATGGGGCGGACACCTCCCGTTGGGAAGCAGTTCCGTCAATAGCAGCTTCTTATTCGAGCACGCAATGTACGACGTGGCCGAGGTACTCGAGACAAGAAGGGTCGAGCCAATCACCCCCAGTATCAAAACAGCGGCGACTGACACGTATACGATCAGCGACTTATGCGAGGGCAACTTCATTAGTCTCCATTCGAACGCTCAACGTGTGATGCGATTCAAACTTCCCCTCCTCACCCTAAACACTCGTTTTTGCATTAGTTAGGGACTTTGGTCACGAATCGGTCGGGATGTTCGTTGGCGAACGCTCAATATCGCGCCATCGCTATACCCAGGGTAGATGGTGACGCCGTCATCACTGTCAGCTATGGCGCCCGAGGTGTTGCTGGCAAAGAGCGCAAAATGGTAGTTCACACCGTCGGTCAAGCCAGTAATCGTGTTGGAGACAGCTACCACCTGCGTGCCCGCTCCGATGTCGATCGGCGTCGTGGCCTGACCGAGCTCGCTCGTCGGTCCGTACTCCCACCAGTAGTGAGTGTCTTGCCCGTTTGGATACACGCCGCCTGAGAGTGTGACTGACGTGGGCGTGGGCGTGGCGATGACGTAGTCGGTCGTACCGTTGGCGCAACTGCAGCCACTGCCTCCAGCGACTCCTGGAAGTCCAGCGATAACGGCTCCGCTAATCGAACCGACGCCCGTGAGGTCGGAGTAGCCGCCGCCTGAACTGTTAGCGCATAGCGAGGCGATCGCGCATTGCCCATTCGATGAGGAGTTAGTACCACTCGTGATGGCGTTAAGTTTCGTCGAGTCACTGTAAGCCCACGCCCCCCCGCCGATGCCCGCGTCCACTCCTAAACTGTGTAAGAGGCCGTAGTAGCCGGCCGTCAATGCAGTGGCCAAGCTTGTTCCGCCGCCGGTGTAGCCCGTGAGCGCGCCAGAGCAAGAACAGAAGACGTAGAGTCCCGTCGCGGGGTTGGCATCGGCGCTGATGTCGGCGACGGATCTCGTCTTGCATCCACTGCCGTCTCCGATTTGCCACGCTGGCTGAGGTTGAGTGGTACAGGCGCTGCTACCGCTTATCCACCCAGTCTCTATAACGCCACGCGCGTTTGGATCTAGAGACGGAGCCTGCATCAGGCTGGTGCCCCCGACGGCGGTCACGCTGGGAAAGGAGGCGGGCTCGGGCGTCGAATAGGCGCCTGCGAGAAATCCATAGTCACCCGTGGCGGCTAATACAGCCACGCCCGGGAAGTTGAAATCATGTTGCTTAAAGGACCAGAATTCTGTCCACGAGTTGCTAATTTGATTGGCTCCGAGACGATGAGCCGCCAACTCGGCAACTTGGTAGTCGCGGACGTCTTGGGCACTAGCTTGAACCACGAGGAGGTGACAGTTGGGACATGTCGTCGACACGGCGTCGACGTCCATCGCGGTTTCAAATGCCCAACCAGAGTCCTGTCCATTCTTGTTCGCGACGACGGCACTGTGGCCGTCCTGATTGACGACGCGTAGGCATCCGCTCGTGGTGGTGCACGGGGGTAGACCGAATCGAAGGCGATACTGAGCGAGATCCGAGTTGAGCTGTTGGTACCCAGCACCAATGACGACAATGCCCACTGTGTCGCCAACGCCCGCGACTGCCGACAATGCAGTGAGGTCGTAGCTTCTCTGGATGAACTGAGGCGTGCCGAACAATGCAGGTGGCTCAGTTATCGTCGATGAAGTTACGGAGGGTTCAATTGCAGGCGCCGTCGTCGCCATCTTGTTGACAGCGAAGGTGACGGGTCCACCCGTTTTGGTGTCCACTAGCCACTGGGCAGCGCACCCACCGCCTAGCGCAGCGAGGGTTGTACACGCACTCTCAGACCGCACGGCGGAGCCTCTAGTGGAACTGTTAGACGTCATTTGGATTTGGACCAACGAAATCGAGGCGATCAACACCACCGCGAGCGAAAGGCGCGGAGCAAGAGCTTTACGCGCCAGCCAACTCCGATTCTGGGGTAGGGCACGGCTGGTTTGGGTCGTGTCATCCATTGAGGGAGAACCTTAGGGCCGAAATCTGATAATCCACGATTGAATGATGTGTTTCACGAAATAGGGGACTTGATTCTTTGAAGATGGCTCTTCCATCCCTGATCAACTTGGTTATCGATTCATTCGCGTGAGATCTGCCGCGAACCATCATCCGTTGAGTGCCAACGAAATCGAGGCGATGAGCTCGTTTTCTCGACGCGTCGAGTATACGGGTGCGGTGTGGACGGAGCGCCGCAGGTTGGCACCGCACTGTGAAAAAGGTGGTTTTCGTCGTCCTCATCTTGTTCTCGAAGCGCAGAACCTAAACCCTCCAATTCGCGGCCGCGCGAAAGTAACTTCGCAAACCCGTCCCGATGCACAAGCCAAGATCAACACGATATGTGCCTGGGGTCTGCGATTCAGTCAATGGAGTTTCATCGGATTATCGCTGAGGACGCCAGATTAGGGTGGTTGGAGAGTCCCGACCGCCTTCATTCGAGACGGAGGCGCGCCAGTTCGAAACGTGAAGGCGACTGAACGAGTCAGAGGGGGAGCATGTGCTTTTCTCCAACGGGTGATCTTGTTGGCGGCGCGGTCGTCGTCGGGATCGGAATCGATGCGTGCCTGCACCTCAAGCACCGATTCGAGTACGTGGCAATCGCCGCGCTGCCCATCGCCCTCGGTCTGCATCAGATTGACGAGACGTTCGTGTGGTGGTGGCTCCAGGGGCACGTGGGGCGCGGCGTCGGCGAAGTGGCAATGTGGATCTATCTCCTCTTCGCTCTCGTGGTACTGCCAACGCTCGTTCCTTTGATGGTCTACTTCTTCACGCCACCATCACCTCGTCGATCGCGGTTGGCCCCCTTTGTCGTTTTGGGAATGTTCGTGTCGGGGATTCTCCTGGAGGCGATGCTGGTCGGTCATCCGAACGCGCGACTCGGTACCTACCATCTCGCGTACACGATTGGCCT